>JBIMKP010000021.1:0-74859 GCA_051861545.1 Bacteroidia bacterium
CAGTTTCCCGCATGCACCATACTAGTTCAGTATGCTTTACTCACGAAACTGCCAATTTCTTTGGTCTTTTGCCCCTCGTTACGAATTCCAATGCATAATCTGGGTTTAAAACACAAAAAAAGCGAACCAATCGATTCGCTTTTTTTGTGTTTCTTAGTAAGTTTATGATTTAGTAAAAACCTTTTTCAAAATATCACTAACCCTATGTAAAGGATCGGTTCTAATTAGTTTTTCTTCATTAGCAACTTTTAAAAACAAACCATCTAAAGCGCGTCTGGTAACATGTTCCGATAAAGAATTGGTTGTTATTTTTGGATATAAAATTCCTCCTAAACTAGCAGTATTATAAGCATCAATTAAATCTTTATAGGCAGATTGTGCAGAAATACTTCCTATTACTGGTTTAGTTAAACTGGTATTTATTTTTGGAGCAAAAGCCATTGTTAATGAATCATAGGTTTTTTCTTTCAAATAAACTGTTGCAGCAGTATCGCCTCCATTTAAAATTGTAAATCCATCTGCAATAGTAATATCAGTAATGGCATTCGTGAAAATACTTTTTGCTTGTGGAGCAGCATCTTCTGCGGCTCTGTTAATAGATAAAATTGCATTTTCTAATAACAAATTTCCTCCAGGTAATGAACTAATTGTGTTATAAACAGGTTGAGCTTCTTCTGGCAATAAAATTTTTACAGCCAAATCTTGGTAATAGCCATCAACCTTAGAAAGTGTTGTTACACTGGTGTCAGAGCCTACATTCAAGGCTTGTTTAAGTCCTGTAATTACTTCTTCATTACTGAGTCCAACTGATTTTAAAATTTCATCAACTTTTTCACAAGAACTTAATAATAAACTACTTAAGATTACCATGCAGGTAATTTTTATTGTTTTCATATTCATATAGCAAATCTGCTTTAAAGAATTGGATTTTGCAAATGTGACAAAGGTCTTTATATTGCATTTTACTAAAACGAAACAAAATCTAAATATATGAGTAAAACCGGACATCCAAAAGGCCTCTATGTATTATTTATAACTGAAATGTTTGAGAGATTCAGTTATTATGGTATGAGAGCAATTTTTGTGCTTTTTTTAACAAAAGCACTTTTATTCGACAAATCAATTGGTTCTGATATTTATGGAAGCTATACCGGCTTGGTTTATTTAACTCCATTATTAGGTGGTTATATGGCCGACAGGTATTGGGGAAATAGAAAGTCCATCATTATTGGTGGAATCATGATGGCTATTGGCCAGTTTTTTATGTTTTTAAGTGGCTCTTTTTATGCTGAAACTGAATTAGCAAGGGCTTTGATGATGGGTGGATTAGGAATGTTGATTTTTGGAAATGGATTTTTTAAACCAAATATTTCAACAATGGTTGGCCAACTTTATCCAAAAGGTGATAAAAGAATTGACTCTGCATTCACAATTTTTTACATGGGAATTAACTTGGGAGCTTTCTTATCTCCATTAATTTGTGGTGGATTGGGAGATACAGGTAATCCAGCTGATTTTAAATATGGATTTCTAGCAGCTTCAATTGGAATGGTAATAAGTACTCTACTATTTACATGGCTGAAAAATCATTATATTGTAACACCTGAAGGTGAGCCAGTAGGAGCAAAACCTAATAGCGCAAGAAATGTAGAAGTTGAAGCAACTACCAAGTCTGATTTTACAAAGGGACAAATTTTCTTTTGGTTGGGAGTTGAAGTTGTACTGTTTAGCTTATTTTATTATTTGAATCAAGGTGTAATTGGTTCATTCATTTTTTCTTTATCTATTAGTGCTCCCGGTTTAATTATTTCCGATAAAAGTCTTCCAAAAGATGAACGCGAAAGAATTTGGGTAATTTATATTGTTGCATTCTTTGTAATTTTCTTCTGGGCTGCTTTTGAACAAGCTGGTGCTTCATTAACCTTTTTTGCTGAAGAACAAACTGATCGTGAAGTTGGTCTTCATTTGTCTAAAGGTGTTTTAATGTCTATTTATGGCTCTATTATTGCTGTTTTAGGGTTCTTTGCTTATAAAGTATTTTCAGGTTTGAAGAATGAGCAAAAAGGAGTTAAAGAACTAATTTTGTTATTATTAATTTCAAGTATTTTAGGTTTAGTTTATTTAATAAGTAATTTAAGTCCTGAAGGTCAAGAAATAAGTTCTATTCCTGCAAGTTTCTTCCAATCAATTAATGCAGTTTCAATTGTAATTTTTGCACCAATATTTTCAATTTTATGGACTGTTTTAGGTGAACGTAATATTGAACCTGCTTCTCCTTACAAACAATCTATTGGATTATTATTATTGGCTTTAGGTTATGTTGTTATCGCTTTCGGTGTTAAAGGTATAGCTCCTGAAACCAAAGTAAGCATGATGTGGCTTGTGAGTCTTTATTTGATTCATACATTTGGTGAATTATGTTTATCTCCAATTGGATTATCAATGGTGAATAAATTAGCTCCTGTGAAGTTTGCTTCATTATTAATGGGTGTATGGTTTCTTTCTACTGCCTCTGCAAATAAATTTGCAGGAACATTAAGTTCTTTGTATCCTGAAACTATGCTTAAAATT
Source organism: Bacteroidia bacterium (assembly GCA_051861545.1). Classification (GTDB taxonomy): domain Bacteria; phylum Bacteroidota; class Bacteroidia; order UKL13-3; family UKL13-3; genus CAISCU01. The sequence continues at coordinate 2,572 of JBIMKP010000021.1, forward strand.
GAAAATGTTCAAGAACAACAAACTTCAAATAATATTGTACTTTGTCAGAAACTTGATAAAGCAGAAGAAATTGCAGGTTCAAAATATATTAGCATTGATTTAATTTCTTTTGAACAAGTAACATCAAAAGAACAAAAGGCAGAAATTGTAAGCAAGATTTTTAAAGATTCTTTAGTAAAAGAAAAAGGCTTTTTAGGATTTACTATTAATAGTTTATATTCCTTCTTCATGCTATTTGTAGTAATGGCGGGAATTGCTTCTGTTATTTTATTCTTCTTATCGAGAAAGCTTCTTAAAATGATGCATGGAGTTAGGTAATATTAATAATAAATAACCCCAAATGGCTGCAATTAAAACTTGCAGCCATTTTTTTTGCCTTAGTTTTTAGCCCAATTTTCAAGGAAAACCTTAATGTTTTTTTACCTTATTTTGCTTGCATTATGTTAGAAAACCTCGACTTAACTAAAATTTTGGTTCTTGATATAGAAACCGTTCCTTTGGCTCCTTCATTTGATGATTTAAATGATACATGGAAAGACCTATGGCTCAAAAAGGCTCAAACACTCAGAAGGGAAGAGGGACAAACAGATTTAGATTTGTATCCGCGTGCAGGTATTTATGCAGAATTTGGTAAGATAGTTTGTATTTCTGTAGGCTATTTTTCTCTGAAAGGTGCTGAATATGAATTTCGAGTTAAATCATTTTTTGGAGATGATGAAGTGAAAATCCTTAAAGATTTTAGTGATTTATTAAACAAACATTTTTCTGGTCCAGGAAACACCCTTTGTGCCCATAATGGCAAAGAATTCGATTATCCTTTTATAGCAAGAAGGTGTTTGCTAAATGGTTTACCTATCCCTTCAATTTTAAATATTGCAGGCAAAAAACCTTGGGAAGTAAATTTATTAGATACTATGGAGTTATGGAAATTCGGAGATTATAAAAGCTTTACTTCTTTAGTTCTTTTAGCTTCTGCTTTTGGAATTCCAACCCCAAAAGATGATATCGATGGCTCAATGGTTTGGATGGTTTATTGGAAAGATAAAGATGCTGAACGAATCAAGGTTTATTGCCAAAAAGATGTGATTACTGTCGCCCAGATTTTACTTAAATTCAGAAATCTTCCTTTGTTAGATGAAAGCAGAATTCATCTTTTAAGTTAAATTCCATCAAAAGTTTAATTCTTTTATCTTTTTGTTGATGTTTTCAATAATCCCAGGCCAACTATAGGTTTCAAAAAATGAACTTGGTATTTCACCGACTTTCCCTTTTTTTAATTGAATAACTATTTCTTCTGCAAATAAATTCCAATTGTTATCATCAACTATTTTTAGAAAATCTCCACAAACCGCAGGATTAATACCTTCAGCCCCGGTTTTACTAGAGATTACAAGCTGACTTCTCGATAAGGTATCAACAGCTTTTGTTTTAATTCCACCGCCACTAATAATTGGATTTAACATCAAATCTGCCCCATCAATATATAATTCTATATCATCAACAAAACCACAATAAGTAATTTCTTTAATAGGATTTAGTTTCTCTTCTATTGGTTTTGGTAGATTTTTACCACAAATTAAAATATGAAATAATTGAATCTTCTTCTTTAACTCCTCATAAATAGGTCCAGCAATTAATTCAACAGCTTCATAATTGGGTCCATAACTCATGGTAGCAAAAAAGAGGAAAACTGGGGTTTCATTTGGCAATTTATATAGTTCATGAAGCCTAGCTTTTGCATTTTCTCTTTTTGTTGGCACACTCTCAAATGGAACACCATAAGGTGTTAACAAGGTTTTATTCTCATTTAAATCAAATTCATTGATTGCTTTTGCTTGGTCAATATCACTTACAAAAATTACCAAATCTGCTATTTTGTAAGCAAATTTTTCATACATATAAATCAGCGACCACCAAGTTTTACCCATGCTTTTAAACCTGAGGTATTCAATATTGTTACTTCTAATAAATACTTTTTTCTTTCCAAACAATTGAATAAAGGGAATCATCCAAGCCATCCAAGGTTGATCGAAAAAAACTATTTCCGAATTCCTTTCTTTCATCAATTTAAAAACCTTAAAAAGCAAAAAGAAATTCAAGTATCTACTCGCTTTAAAAGGCATTCCAATTATCAATTCAAAATCAAAACTTTTAGAATCTACTTCACGATAAGGTTCAACAGTAAAAACACTCAGTTTATTTTTTCTTCCCATAAAATTTAAAATATTCATGGTAGAGATTTCGCCACCAGTTGTAGCAGGCAAAAAAGGGTAGGAGATGATGGCAAAAATGTTTTTTGATGAACTCATATCTCAACAAATATGCAGGATTGTTCTGAATTCCTCTATTTTTGAGCAATGAAGCCGCTGCAAATTTTAGATAGATTTTTTGTCCCGTTTATTTCAGAAGCAGTTATTTCTGCAAGAATCAAGGATTTAGCTCATCAAATAACTTTAGATTATGAAGGGAAAAATCCTGTTTTCATCGGGATTCTAAATGGTTCTTTTATGTTTTGTTCCGATTTAATGAGATTGGTGAATATACCTTGTGAAATTTCTTTTATGAAATGCAGTTCTTATGCTGGTACTACCAGCACAGGTGTTATTAAACAATTGTTTGGATTGAATCAGGATATCAAAAATCGTCATATAGTTCTTATTGAAGATATTATTGATACAGGTTTTACTATGGAATTCATCTTAAATGAACTTTCAAAAGAGGAGCCAGCTTCTATAAAAATTTGCACCTTATTGTTTAAACCAGAGGCACTTAAAGCTCCAATTAAATCAGATTATATTGGTTTTGAAACTGAAAATAAATTTCTTCTGGGATATGGTCTCGATTACGATGGCTATGGACGAAATTTACCAGAAATTTATGTTGAACTCGATTAATCTAAAAAAAATTGCCAAATTGATATACATCAGTTTGTCTTATCCGAAACTTTCTTTTTTATTCGCATCATAATAAAACCACCATGTTGAATTTAGTATTATTTGGCCCTCCGGGAGCAGGAAAAGGAACTCAATCTGCAAAATTAATCGACCGCTATTCTTTGGTACACCTTTCTACAGGTGATATTTTTAGAGCAAACATTAAAGGTGAAACTGAATTGGGTTTACTTGCTAAAAGTTTCATGGACAAGGGGCAATTAGTTCCGGATGAGGTGACAATCAATATGCTTTCGGCTGAGGTGAAGAAAAATCCAGATGCTAAAGGTTTTATTTTTGATGGTTTTCCTAGAACTTCTGCTCAGGCTTCAGCTTTAGATGATTTGTTAAAATCAATGAATACTACTATATCTTTAATGTTGGCTTTAGAAGTTGAAGAAGCTGAATTAAAGAGAAGACTATTAATCAGAGGTAAAGATAGTGGTCGCGCAGATGACCAAGACCCAGCTGTTATTCAAAAACGTATTGACGTTTATAATGCCGAAACTTTCCCTGTTAGAGACTATTATCAAGCTCAAAATAAATACAAAGGTGTTGATGGAATTGGCGAGATTGAAACCATCTTTAACCAATTGTGCACTGAAATAGATTCACTCTAGTTCATTTCCTTTTTGGTGGCTCAGCCGCATTTACCTACCTTTGCCGCTTATGGCAGATTCAAATTTTGTTGATTATGTGAAAATCTGTTGCCGCAGTGGCAAGGGTGGAGCAGGTTGTATGCACTTTCACCGTGATAAACACACGGCTAAAGGTGGGCCTGATGGTGGTGATGGTGGTCATGGCGGTAGTATTATTCTTAGAGGGAATAGTCAAACTTGGACTTTACTTCATCTTAAATACCGTAAACATGTGATTGCATCGCCTGGTAATGGTGGCGAAAGTGGACTTCGACATGGTAAAGACGGTAAAAATGATGTTTTAGATGTTCCACTAGGCACTGTTGCAAAAGATGCAGAAACTGGTGAAATTCTTTTTGAAATCACCGAACATGGACAACAAGAGGTTTTATTGGCAGGTGGAAGAGGTGGTTTAGGTAATCATCATTTTAAAACATCTACGAATCAGGCTCCTCGTCATGCTCAAGCTGGTGAAGAGGGTAAGGAAGAATGGAAAATTTTAGAACTAAAAATCCTTGCTGATGTTGGTTTAGTTGGATTTCCAAATGCTGGTAAATCAACTTTATTATCTGTTGTTTCAGCTGCTAAACCCGAAATTGCAGCATATCCGTTTACAACTTTAGTTCCTAATTTGGGCATTGTACAATACCGCGATTTTCGCTCTTTTGTAATGGCTGATATTCCAGGAATTATTGAAGGTGCACATGAAGGTAAAGGTTTAGGAACTAGGTTTTTAAGGCATATTGAAAGAAATGCTACATTGTTATTTATGGTTCCTGCTACTTCAGAAGATATCAAAAAAGAATACAATATTTTGTTGAAGGAGTTGAAATTGTATAACAAAGAACTCACCCAGAAAACAAGAATTCTTGCTATAACCAAATGTGATTTGGTTGATGAGGATACATTAAAAGAACTTAAGAAAAATATTCCAAGAATTCCTCACGTTTTCATTAGCTCCGCAACTGGATTGGGTATTGATAAACTCAAAGACAAACTTTGGGATATTATTAATGAAGAATAAAACTGAAGTAACTTTTAGAAAATTGAATGTATAATTGATTTATACAAACAAATTTCTAAAATATGCACGAATCAATATATTATTTGATTCGATTTGTTTAAAATGCCATTAGAATATATACTTCTAATGGTATTTTTGTTTTAGAAATCAATCACATGAATAAACTTAATTTCTCCTTCAGAAGTGTAACACTAATCTTCGCATTTATAGCAATAGGTTTTTCTTCTTTTGCCCAATCAAACAAAACAGTTTATTTGGCTTGGTTTGAAACTAATAATCTCAAAAAAGATTTTCAATTCATAACTCCTAAATTATTAAAAGGATATTTGAATCAAGGTTCAAGATATGAGGCTGTTACTCCTGCTTATGGAGATTCTGTTAGTGGAAGTTGGTTGGAAATGTCTCTAATTCAAAATCTTGCTAAAGAAAAAAATGCTGCATATTTTGTATTAGGTACATTAACACGTTTAGGTGAAACTGTAATTGTTGATATCAATTTAAATGAAACATCAACTGGAAAAAGAATTTGGTCTGATAAACTTAGAGCAAATGGTCCCGATGATTTAGACCCAATTATGCAAAGAGTTGCATTGGCAATTGGAACTGAAAACACTTCAACAAAAGAAGGTGATATTTATAATGTGAGTACTTATGAGTCGAAAGAATTAAAGAAACAACAAGCTACTTATTCATTTGGAACTTCTATAGGTTCGATGATTGGTTTTCGTGCCAATTCTGAATTGATGGCTGGTGGAAGTTTTGTTGGTTCATATGATAATAGAAATCTAATTTTAGATTTTAGAGGCTCATATTATGGCTTTGGTAGTGAAAATTCTGCCTTTTATAGTTTTGGTTTAGAAGTTTTAAAACCTTTAAAAAAGGATGCAAATACTGTATTTTTAACTGGTGGATTACAAATTGCTGGTTACGATTGGATAGAAAGTTATTACAATGGTCCATTTAATTATGGAACCAGAGACATTAATTATTCAGGTATGGTTTTTAACCTTGGTGGTGGATATTTAGTAGGAAGAACTTCAAGCGCCCAACTTAGATTTTCAGGTGATTTGTTAATTGGAGCGCTAAATAAATACAATGGTCCTTTTACAGGTGCTCAAGTTAAAATGGAAATTTTATTTAACAGATAATGAGAGTAATTTTATTTTCTTTTTTATTGTTGATTTTAACATCATGTGGTACAACAAATATTTATGTTGATGGACCACAAAAATCACAATACAGAATTTATGTGGATGGTAAAGAAAAAGGTACTACACATGCTACTTTAGTGAAAAGAGGTTTTCCTCAAAAAGCACTAATTCAGGTAAAAACACCGAATGATAAAGTACTTTTCACTGAAACAATTAAAAGAAGATTTGTTTTTAATCTTTGGACGGTTGTAGATTTATTATATCCCTATTTATTGATTACAAATTTCGAATACCATAGGGAATATAGGTTTACAGTTCCACCAGCTGAGGGATTAAAAAGTTCTTGGGATGAAAATCCTAAATCTGCTTGGGATTAAAGCTCTTCAAATATTCCGTTTTGCTTATCTTTTCTGCAGTTATTCCAGTCGAAATACCTACCATTCATAGCAATATAAACTCCTTCAGGTAAAGTTTGGGCAAAGGCCAAGGCTCCTCCTAAATTAAATAATCCATCACTTGAACCAAATTTATAAGGAATCATAGCTCCAGTAATTACAATTGTTTTTCCTTTTACTTTTTCGGCTAAAACCTTTGCAGTTTCTGTCATTGTATCTGTACCGTGTGTTATAACAATTCTATCTTCGTCACATCTGTTACAATTGTCAGCTATTAAATCTCTATCGGCATCTGTCATTTCTAAACTATCAATAAGCATCAATGTTCTTATTTCAAGATTTAATTTGGAACGACCAAGTTTTAATATTTCTTGAATATGGGTGTCTTTGAAAAACAATTGACCATTTAACTCATTGTATTCTTTATCAAAAGTTCCTCCAGTAACAAAAATGCGTACACTCATATCAGTATATTTTGTTGCGAAGTAATTCAATCCCACATTCTAAACAAAGCAAAATTTCGATTTTTAAAATCAGTTGTTTGATTTTTAAGGGTTTCTGGAAATTTCGTAAAAATAAAGATTTACTTGTGTCATCATTTTTTCTGACAAAAATCATCATGAGGTTTTTAGCTCCGAAAACTTAAATTCGTACAAGTGTTAGGAAATACATTCCTATAAATGAATCACCTTATATGAGTCAAGTTTTAGATACAGAATTAGAATCAGTTGTTATTCGTTTCGCCGGAGATAGCGGTGATGGAATGCAATTAACAGGTACGCAATTCACAAATGCTGCGGCCTTATTTGGTAACGACCTCGCTACCTTTCCGGATTTCCCAGCCGAAATTCGCGCCCCACAAGGAACTCTGGCCGGTGTTTCCGGTTTCCAGATTCACTTTGGTTCAACTGCTATTCATACGCCCGGCGATCAAAGCGATGTATTAGTTGCTATGAATGTGGCTGCTTTAAAAGCTAATATCAAAAACCTAAAAAAGGGTGGTGTTATTATCGCCAATTCAGATGGTTTTGATTCTAAAAATATGCGTTTGGCTAATGTGCCCGACGACCAAAATCCTTTAACAGATGGTTCTTTAAGTTCATACGATTTAAAAACTATTGATGTTACTAAAATTACTAGAGCTGCTTTACAAGACAGTGGTTTGGGTGTAAAAGAAATCGACCGTTGCAAAAATATGTTTGTATTAGGTTTGATTTATTTTATGTACCACCGCTCCATGGAAAGTTCAATTGCATTTATTAAGTCGAAATTTAAAAAGAATGAAGCTGTAATGAATGCAAATCTAAAAGTTCTTCAAGCCGGTTGGAGTTATGGTGATACTACTGAAATGTTTGCAAATCGTTTCAAAGTAGCTCCTGCTAAAATGGAACCAGGAATTTATAGAAGTGTAATGGGTAATGAGGCTACTGCTTTAGGCTTAGTTGCTGCTGCTCAAAAATCTGGTTTGTCTTTGTTTTATGGTACATACCCAATTACTCCTGCAACAGATATTCTTCATGAATTATCAAAACACAAACATTTTGATATCAAAACTTATCAAGCTGAAGATGAAATCGCAGGTATTTGCTCTGCTATTGGTGCTGCTTTTGGTGGAAGCTTAGCTGTAACTGGTTCTTCTGGTCCTGGTATTGCTTTAAAAACAGAAGCTATTGGTTTAGCAACAATGCTCGAAATGCCATTGGTTATTGTGAATGTTCAACGTGCCGGTCCTAGTACTGGTTTGCCTACTAAAACAGAACAAGCAGACTTACTTCAAGCTATTTATGGTAGAAATGGAGAATGTCCTCTTATTGTTGTTGCAGCCCAGTCTCCATCAGATTGTTTTAACTTAGCTTATGAAGCTTGCCGTTTGGCCTTAAATCATATGATTCCTGTGTTTTTCTTAAGTGATGGTTATATTGCTAATGGTTCTGAACCTTGGAAGTTTCCTAGTATGGCCGATTTAAAAGAAATCAATGTTTCATTTGCAAAAGAAAAAGCTGAAGGTGATGATAAATTTATGCCTTACCAAAGGGATGAAAAATTAACACGTCCTTGGGCTATTCCTGGTACAAAGGGCTTAGAACATAGAATTGGTGGTTTAGAGAAACAGAATATTACTGGTAATATTTCTTACGATCCTGCAAACCACGAATTAATGATTAAACTTCGTCAAGAACGTGTAGATTTAGTTGCTAATTATATTCCAGACCAAACCATCGATAGCGGTGTGGAAAAAGGTGATTTACTTATTTTAGGTTGGGGTGGTACTTATGGTGCTTTAAAAACTGCTACTGCTAAACTTTTAGGTGAAGGTTACAAAGTGGCTCATGCACATGTAAGATATTTGAGTCCGTTCCCTAAAAATTTGGGTGAAATTTTAGCCAATTATAAAACGGTTGTTGTTCCCGAATTAAACAATGGCCAATTGGTGAAAATCATCAGAGATAAATATTTTGTTGATGCTATTCCTTACAATAAAATACAAGGTCAACCTTTTATGGCAAACGAAGTTGTAAGTAAAATCAAAGAAATTCTTTCTTAATAAAATCATCACGTTTATTCAATTATTAATCAAAAAAGAAAATGGAAATGGTAGAAAATAAATTGACGTCAAAAGACTTCTCATCAGACCAAGAAGTAAGATGGTGTCCAGGTTGTGGTGATTACTCTATTCTGAAACAAGTTCAAACTGTTTTGCCTGATTTAGGTGTTAAGAAAGAGGATTATGCTTTTATTTCAGGTATTGGTTGTTCTTCTCGATTCCCTTATTATATGGATACTTTTGGCATGCACTCAATTCATGGGCGTGCTATGGCTATTGCTACTGGTTTAAAGGCAACAAGACCAGAATTAAGTGTTTGGGTTGTAACTGGTGATGGTGATTCAATGTCAATTGGTGGTAATCACTTCATACATACTTTAAGAAGAAATCCAGATTTGAATGTAATGCTCTTTAATAACCAAATTTATGGTTTAACTAAAGGTCAATATTCACCAACTTCTGAACAAGGTAAGGTTACTAAATCTTCTCCTTATGGAAGTGTAGATTATGCATTCAATCCTATAGCTTTATGTCTGGGTGCTGATGCTACTTTTGTTGCAAGAAGTATGGATCGTGACCCAAAACACATGCAAGCAATGATTAAAAGATCATTCGAACATAAAGGAACTTCACTGTTAGAGATATACCAAAATTGTAACGTTTTTAATGATGGTGCTTTTGAGATTTTCACTGAAAAATCTTCTAAAAAACAACAAACATTAATGATGGAACATGGTAAGCCTTTGGTGTTTGGTGAAAATGCCGATAAAGGGATTAAACTTGATGGCTTCAAACCAGTAATCGTAGATTTAAATGATGCTTCTGTTAACGATTTATGGATTCATGATGAAACCGATTTAGTTAAGGCAACCATCATTTCTAGATTTTATGATGATCCATCTGTTGAAGGCCATTTCCCTAGACCTTTTGGTGTGTTTTATGTGAATTCAGCTAGACGTGCTTTTGAAGATTTGTTCAACGAACAAATCAATCAAATAAAAGAAAAAAATCCTACTCCTGATTTAGATAAACTAATTGCAGGTAAAGAAACTTGGGTGGTTGGATAATCCTAATAATTTCATAAAATAAGGGAGTAGATGTTTGTCTGCTCCCTTTTTTTATGTCCTTTACATCCAAAATTGCCGTTGATGTAATTTTTTTGTCATTATTGAATAATTAAAACAATTTAGTTCCGTTTTTAAACCCTGACGATATTTAGGTGTATCCCTGTAAACCAAAAAAAACCTATGACCCATCATTTACAAAAGGCCTTTTTTATTCTGTTTCTGTTAGTTTCTTTTCAATCCTTTTCACAATCCTCCATCAAGGGTGTTTTAAGTGATACAACCAATTTTAAACCTTTAGCTTATTCTTCTGTTTCTTTGGTTCGATTAAAAGATTCAATTTTAATTCAACACAAATGGGCTAATCAACAAAATCAATTCAGCTTTTTACAATTAAAACCAGACACTTATTTTATAAGAATTACGCGTCCTGGTTTTGCTGATTATGAAGATAAAATTCTTCTTCAAGAAAATGAATCTAAAGACCTAGGTAACATTCCTATGATTGCAAAAGCTAATTTATTAAGAGAAGTAATCATCAGAGAAAAATTAGATGCAATTAGAATTAAAGGCGATACTACTGAGTTTTTAGCCGATAGTTTTGCTGTGAAAAAAGATGCTTCAGTTGAAGATTTATTGAAAAAACTTCCAGGTATTCAGGTTGATAAAAGTGGAAAAATCACTGCTCAAGGTGAAACTGTAAATAAGGTTTTGGTTGATGGTGAAGAGTTTTTTGGCGATGATCCTACAGTTGCTACTAGAAATATAAAAGCAGAAAGTGTTGAAAGCGTTCAGGTTTTTGATAAAAAAAGTGAAACTGCTATTCAAACCGGAGTTGATGATGGTGAGAAAAATAAAACCATCAACCTAAAATTAAAAGATGATGCAAAGAAGGGTTACTTCGGAAAAGTGAATGCCGGTTTAGGTACCAAAGTTGAAAATAAGAACAGGTATGAAGGTGAGGCCATGTTTAATTCTTTTAAAAACAAAAGAAAATTAGCTGTTTTTGGTGCTGCAAGTAATACCAATAAAACCAATATGAATTGGCGCGACCAGAACTCTTATACCGGTGGTGATGATAATGTTACTTATGATGAAGAGTCGGGTAATATGTACTCATATTATTATAGCGATGAGGGCGATGTTGATTTTGACGGCAGAGGTGTTCCTAGAACTTGGTATGTAGGTGGACATTATTCAGATAAATACAAGGAAAATAAAAACTCCCTCAACATAAATATCACTCATAGAGAAATGAATGTGGATGGAAACAATAATACATATACCCAATACATTTTACCTGATACTACTTATTTCGATAACCAAAAAGATTATTTCAGAAATTATAGAAATGCTACTAAAGGCTCTGCTACATTCGAAGCCAAACCCGATTCTTTAACAACCATTAAAGCCAAATTTAATGTTCGTCAAGGAAGGTCTACTGGTTTTTCAGACTATATCTCAGAAAACTTAAATGAAAATGAACAAAGGGTAAATAGCAATATAAGAACCCAAACTTCAGAAAATAATAATGCCAAAATAGAATCAAATATCTCCTACAATAGAAAGTTTAAAACTTTGGGTCGAAGTTTAAATGCATCCATTAATCAAACTTATAATGCCAATGATGGTGACGGATTTTTAAGGTCAGTAAGTAATTTCTATCAAGCTAATAATACCTTACTTTCAACCGATACAATTGATCAGCAAAAAATAAATAATTCTTCTTCATCAACTTGGGGTGGAAAAATTGCTTATACTGAACCATTATCAAAAATTTGGTTTTTGGTTACAGATTATAATTTAAACAATACAAACAGTGCTGCTAAAAGAAGTACTTTCGGTAAATCGGCTGAAACTTATACAAGTTTTGTAGATTCATTAAGTAGTGATTTTAAATACGATATTTGGGCCCATGCGGGTGGTTTAACTTTAAGAAGAGTTACTAAAAAAATCAATTTTTCTTTTGGTGCAAGAACCGCACATACCATTTTAAAGCAATCTGATTTGTTACTTGACTCTTCGTTTAACAGAACCTTTACTAATTTTTTTCCATCAGCTAGTTTTAATTATAAACTAAATACAACAACTTCATTTGGCTTTAATTATAATGGTAGAACAGAACAGCCTTCAATACAACAATTGCAGCCCTTAAGAGACAATAGTAATCCTTTAAATATATCAATAGGTAATACAGCATTAAAACAAAGTTTCGAGCATCAAATCGGAATAAGATACAATGCTTATAAGCCAATTACAGGTAGAGGCGTTTTTGCAAACCTTGGTTTTAATTTTACGGATAATGATTTTGCCAGCAATAATTTTGTAGATGAAAAAGGTAGGAGGGTTTACCAAACAATTAATGTGGATGGAAATAAGTCATTGTATTCTTATATCTATTATTACTTCTCTATTAAAAAGTTAAACTTAAACATGAATGCTAATTTAAATGCAAACATCAGCCAAAATAAAAATAGAGTTAATTTTCAAGACAATATCAATAATAACAATAGAACTGGTTTTGGTTTTTCTCCTAATTATTCTCTTGATGAATGGCTAGAATTGGGACTAAATTGTAATTGGAGTTATAACAGAAGTAAATCGAGTTTAAGACCTGATATTATTACAGAATTTTGGATTCAAACTTATAGTCCTTACCTAAATTTAGATTTCCCTTTTGGTTTAAGCTTTAATACTGATGTAGAATTTAATAAACGTCAACAAGCTTATGAAAGCGAAACCAATTTAAATACAGTAATTTGGAATGCTTCTATTGGATATAAAATGCTTAAAAGTAAAAGACTAAAAGCTTCTGTAAGTGCATACGATTTGTTGAACCAAAATTTAGGATTCAACCGTACAGCCAACTCAAATTTTGTAAGTCAAAATGTTTACAGCACACTACAACGATTTGTAATGTTTAGTTTAACTTATAATATCAACCAAGCTCCAGGTTCTGATTATTAATACTACACTCATGAAAAAAATATTATACTTAATTATACTATTAAGCGCTTCTTTCGTAACAGAGGCACAACAATTAATTCTTCAAGGTAAAATTCATTATGAACGAAAAGAAAATCTTCATAAACTTTTTACAGAAGAAAATGAATGGACAAATGAGTTTAAAAAGCAATTACCCAAATATCGAGTAGATATTTTTGAACTTTCGTTTAACTCAAAAAGAAGTTTGTATAAAATGGAACAAGAATTTGAGGGTAATTCTAATATTCTCGATTGGTTTAATGTTTCAAAATCGAATATAGTTGCTCAAAATTTTGAAAATCAAAAAGTACAGGCTCAAAAAGTTGTGTATGAAAATACCTATCAAATCAACGATTCACTGCCTCAAATAACTTGGAAACTTCACAATGAATACAGAACAATTGCAGGTTTTACTTGTAGAAAAGCAAGCACCATCGTTTTAGATTCAGTTTATATAATAGCTTTTTTTACTGATGAAATTCCAGTAAGTGCAGGTCCAGAATCTATGAATGGCTTACCTGGAATGATTTTAGGTATGGTTGTTCCTCGTTTAAATACAACTTGGTTTGCTACTAGAGTTGATCATGTTACTGTAAACGATGAGAGTTTACTGTTTTATCCAAAAGCTAAAAAGAAAATAAATACAATTAAATCATTTTTAGATGAATTAAAATTGGCTACCAAAAATTGGGGGAAAGAGTCTGGAGATATCATTTGGAGGTCTATTTTGTAGATGTGAATTTTTTGTTAAAATACTTAATTATTCGATTCTTAAATCTGAGCTTGAGCTAATTATTAAAAAATTATAATAATTTGCTCAAAATCATTTTTTATGAAGAAAAATCTACTATCGAAAAATTGGAGTAAGGGCTTTTTATTTATTGCATTGTTGTTTATTAGCTATAGTAGTTATAACAATGCTAGCAGTCCACCAACAGGTTTGACAGGCGCGCCTGGAGAAGGTAGTTGTACAAACTGCCATTCAGGTTCAGCTATTACTTCTGGTTCTGCTTGGGATGCTATTAATATTACAGGATTGCCAGCCAGTGGTTATATTCCTGGAACTACTTATTCTTTAACTTTAAGCGGTTCCTCAGCTGCTACTGCAAAAAATGGCGTTTCTTTAACTGCTTTAAGTCCTACAAATGCAATGGCTGGTTCTTTTACTGCCGGTACTGGAAATTCTATTTTATTAGGTGGTGGAAAGAGTTATATGAGTCATAATGGTTCTGGTACTTCTCAATCATCATTTTCATTTAGCTGGACAGCTCCAACTACAGGAGTAGGTACAGTTACATTTTATACCTCATTTATGGGGACTAATTCTAATAATAATAACAGTGGTGATAATGTTTATGTAAAATCATTTTCTGTTATTCAAGGTAATCAACCTACTGCTGTAATAACTCCTTCTGCAAATACGATTTGTTTGGGAGATACTTTATTTCTGCAAGGAAGTGGAAGCAATAATCCAACTTCTTATTCTTGGCAGTTTCTTGGAAATGTTCCTGGAACTTCAAATTTGCAAAACCCAAAATTGGTTTATACAACTGCAGGTTCAAAACAAATTAGATTAACCACATCAAATTCTAGTGGATCATCTGCACCTGCATCAGTAATTATTACTGTTGTTGCAAAACCAACCGCAAATTTCACAGCAAGTTCAACTAGTATTTGTGGTGATTTAGATACTGTTACTTTAACAGCAAATACAGGTACTGGATTAAGTTATTTATGGCAGCCAGGTGCATTAACAGGTTCAAGTATAAAAGTAACAAATGGAGGTTCTTATACTGTTAGGGTTACAAATGCAAACAACTGTTTTAATACTTCAGCGGCAACTCTAATAACCAAAAGAACTTTGCCTTTATCAAATTTAAATGTATCAAAAGATACAATTTGTTCTACTGATTCTATTTTATTTTCGGGTTCAGGAACTTTTTCAAACTATTTGTTTTATAGAGATACTGTGCTTTTGAAATCGGGTCCCGATTCTATTTTTAATGCTAAAAACCTTGTTTCTGCTACATATAAATACAGGGCTTTTAATGGATTTTGTTATAGTCCTTATCAAAGTAAATTTATTTCTGTAGAGCAAAAACTTCCTGCTCCTCAATTAACATGTGGTAATAGTTCTCAATCTTTCATTAATTATTCATGGACATTTGTTCCCAATGCAACGGGTTACCAATATAGCCTTGATTCTGGAGAGACTTGGAATACAGTTTCATCAACAGTAAATTCACTTTCTGTGCAAGCAACTGCTCCAAATCAAACAAAAAAACTTTGGATAAGAGCCTTATCAAATGGCATTTGTGAAGTAGGGGAGACTTCCGTTTTAGCTTGTAGTAATGCACCTTGTCCGTATGTGCCTATTACAATTAATGCACCTAAAAGCATTTGTTTAAATCCAGATACCGGCTCTGTTACTGTAACTGTGCCTAAACCTACACCAAATGGAAATTATAGTGTTAGATTTAGAACAATTACAAACTTTATCGCTTGGGCAAAGGCAGGTGAATCAGTAAATGTTCCAATGAGTTTAGGTAACAATGGTATAGAAATTATTTGTTACGATTCAGCTAATTTATTTTGCCCAATTGATACGTTTGTTTTTGTTGAAGCAAAAGCCGGATTAAATCCAATAAGCACTAATATTGAAAGCAAAATCAATTATTTGTGTTCTTATGATAAGAGTTTTGAAATCCGTTCTAATTTATCGCCAAGCGCCGATTCAATTATATTCTATTATTTAAATACCGAAACTCAAACAGATTCAGTAGTTCAAAATTCATTAAACGATACTAGTTTTGTGTTTAATTACAGCGCATTTAAACCTGTTGGTGGTTTTTACGCATTTAATGTAAAGCAATGGAATACAAATACCGGTTGTTCTACAAAATCCAAACCTGGAGTTTTCAAAGTTTTAGATAAAATTAACCCAACTTTTACAACATCTCAAGTAGATGGCAAATCATTTAGTTTTATAAATACCACTACAAATCCATTTGATAAATTAAGATGGGAATTTGGGGATGGTAAAATTGATACAGTTAGAAATATAATTGGCAATTACACTTATGCTGCATCTGGTACTTACTTAGTTAAACTAATATTAAAAGATAATTTTTCATGTGCTGATACTGCTTCAAAAAGTGTTGTAGCGACAGCTACTTCTTTAAATGAATTACTTGGAATAAATAATCTGAAGATTTATCCAAATCCTGCAAGTGATGTTTTAAATGTATCGTTTAATACTGATGGAGAAGAAAGTATTCAACTGCGAATTTTGGATTTAAATGGAAAAATAATCAAATCAGGAATGAGCTTAGATGGTTCAGGATTTTTCGAAGATCAACTAAACCTAGATTCTATTTCAAAAGGGATTTATTTGTTAGAAATTGCAACTTCCAAATCAATAAAACATTTCAGATTCCAACATCAATAATCGAAATTATTGATTCGATGAAAAATCGTTCAAACAAAAAGGCCTACTCAAATTCTTGAGTCGGCCTTTTTGTTTGTTTCCTAACCTCACACTCACTCCACACCCACACTCACACTCAAACTCACACTCCCACCCAACCTCCACACCCACACTCAAACTCAAACTCACACTCAACCTCCCACTCACGTTTCCATAAAAAAAGTACCTTGGTTCAAAAACCAAGGTACTTCCTTAAACACTTTATTGTTATATTTTTTGTTGATGCGCTTTTTGTAATCACATCAACGATTTATCGCTACTGCAGGCAGCAGCGGTACCGCGATGAATCGCGGTGCTACTTCACTTCTTCGAATTCAACATCTTGAACGTTATCTGCTCCTGCTGATGCGCCACCTGCTTGGTTATCGTTTGGTGCACCTTGGGCATTGGCTCCTGCAGCTTGCTCAGCAGCATAGATATCCTGACTTGCAGCTTGCCATGCGTTGTTTAATGCTTCCATTGCTGATTCAATACCAGCTAAATCTTTTGCTGCATGAGCTGTTTTTAATGTAGCTAAGCTGCTTTCGATTACTGATTTTTTATCGGCAGGAATTTTATCTCCGTATTCTTTAATTTGTTTTTCTGTTTGGAAAATCAAACTATCAGCGGTATTTAGTTTTTCAACTTCTTCTTTTGCCTTTTTATCAGCTTCTGCATTTGCTTCAGCTTCACGTTTCATTTTCTCGATTTCAGCATCACTCAAACCACTGCTTGCTTCAATTCTGATTTTTTGCTCTTTACCTGTTCCTTTGTCTTTAGCACTAACATGTAAGATACCATTTGCATCAATATCAAATGTTACTTCAACTTGAGGAACTCCTCTTGGTGCTGGTGGAATATCACTTAAATGGAATCTTCCAATTGAACGGTTCTGGTTAGCCATCGGACGTTCACCTTGTAAAACATGAATTTCTACTGTAGGTTGATTGTCTGATGCTGTGCTAAACACTTCACTTCTTTTTGTTGGAATGGTAGTATTTGATTCAATTAATTTGGTCATCACACCACCCATTGTTTCAATTCCTAAACTTAAAGGAGTTACGTCTAATAACAATACATCTTTTACTTCACCAGTTAATACTCCACCTTGAATTGCTGCTCCTAAAGCTACAACTTCATCAGGATTTACTCCTTTTGATGGGGCTTTACCGAAGAACTCTTCTACTGCTTTTTGAATAGCAGGTATACGTGTTGAACCTCCAACTAAAATAACTTCATCAATATCTTTTGTTGTTAAACCTGCATTTTTCAAAGCAGATTGACAAGGTGCGATTGTTCTTTTGATTAAATCATCAACCAATTGCTCAAATTTTGCTTTGGTTAAAGTTTTAACTAAGTGTTTAGGTCCACTTTGAGTTGCAGTAATATATGGCAAATTGATTTCAGTTTGTGCTGAGCTAGATAATTCAATTTTTGCTTTTTCTGCTGATTCTTTCAAACGTTGTAAAGCCATAGCATCAGTTCTTAAATCAATTCCTTCTTCTGATTTAAAATCATCAGCTAACCAATCTATAATTTTTTGGTCGAAATCATCACCACCTAAATGTGTATCTCCATCGGTTGATTTAACTTCAAAAATTCCATCACCTAATTCTAATACAGATACGTCATGTGTTCCACCACCGCAGTCGAAAACAACAATTTTCATATCTTTATTAGCTTTGTCTAAACCATAAGCTAATGCTGCTGCAGTAGGTTCGTTGATAATACGTCTTACATTTAAACCAGCAATTTCACCAGCTTCTTTTGTAGCCTGACGTTGTGCATCGTTAAAGTAAGCTGGTACTGTAATAACTGCTTCTTTTACTTCTGTTCCCAAATAATCTTCAGCAGTTTTCTTCATCTTTTGAAGAATGATTGCTGATAATTCTTGAGCTGTATACAATCTACCATCAATATCAACTCTTGGTGTATTGTTATCACCTTTTGCTACTTTGTATGGAACTCTGCTAATTTCTGTGCTTACCTCAGCATGAGTATGACCCATAAATCTTTTAATTGAGAAAATGGTATTTACTGGATTTGTTACTGCCTGACGTTTTGCAGGATCTCCAATCTTTCTTTCACCATCTTTTAAAAATGCAACAATAGAAGGAGTTGTTCTTTTACCTTCACTGTTTGCAATTACAACCGGTTCATTACCTTCCATAACGGCAACGCATGAGTTGGTTGTTCCTAAGTCGATTCCTATTATTTTGCTCATAAGTTTAATGTTCTTTCCCAATTTTTATCAATCTCTATACCAATGATAATAATTGTCAGTTTTTAGAGCAATCTGACAGAATCATTTACAAATATGTTCAATTTATTGAGAAAAATTACGGCAAAATGTCAGTTTTATGGCAGAAATCTTAAACCTCCTTTATCTTCTTGTGAGCTAAGATTTTATTTGAATAAGACTTTGTAAAAGAATCAATATGCGCAACAAGCAGGATTTTTAAATAGTAGTTAAAATCCCATTTAAAGATGTCGAAACTCAATTTCTAGAATTCAACATGATAATTTAGTATTCTCTTATTAGAAAATACTATCAAAATGAACAGAATTAGCTTATTAGCGCTGTAATAAGTTTATCTAACAAAGTTTGGAAGATTATCAGCCAAAACAGTTCTCGATTCATTATCAAGAGTCATATTCGTTTGAATCGTATAATTTCTACTTGTAAAAATACCTAAGCCATTTTCAATATTTGTATATTCAGTTTTTTTCTGAACAATTGAAGTATTCGGTTTACTTAAGTCTAAAAGTTCTTTGAATTCTTTTGAACCTCCAAATGCGATAAAATGAATTCCAATTACACGACGAATTTTAGTATTGTCTAAAGGAATACTTGCCTTTAGTGAATTTATAAATGTTATTGAAGAAACAGTTTCTCTATCAGAATAAACAGATGATCTTTTAACATAATAATCATAATATTTAACTTGAGATATATTGGTGTCATTTTTATCCATTTCTCTGTAATTAAGACGAATAACTAAGTCATATAAAAAGGAGTTTTTTCCGGCGGTATATCTAAAAGGAAATGCATGATTATTAATATTTGGTCTTATAGGAATTGTTCTGGCTTCAATTGCAGCATCTTTTACAATTGCAGTGCTCGACCTAAAAGTTCTTCCAGATTTTGGATGGAAAATAAGCAATTGATACCTTTCATCTATTTCATTATTTTTAGGAATTGAGACAGCATACAAATAGTGTTTCTGATTTCCAAAAAAGCCTGAATCTTTAAAAATTGTGTCGATTTTATGACAAGGATAACTTTTTGAACCTTCGGTTAAAGTAACAACAAGTGAATCGAAGTATAAAGAATCAGCAATTTTAGCTCCTGCAGATGTAGTTAAATTTGCATCATTCTGATATAATTTTTGAATTCTAATATATTGAACTGGCTGGTTTTGGTCTAAAAATCCATAAACAATTGCGGTATCTTCGTAAGGAGCATTGATTTCAAGGTCGTTTTTACAAGAATTAAAAGTAATTCCAAGTAATATAAGGATGATTAATTTATGTAATTTCATTTGTTGCGAAGTAAAACTATTTTATTGCTGATTCAAAACATAGTCAAAGATTCGCTTAGAAAGGTTTTATTTATACCTTTGAATTTCAAGATTTTTTATGAGTACCTATAAAGAAGTAAAAAAAGTGACCACCCATACAGTTCAAGAAATGAAACTTAGAGGTGAGAAAATCAGTATGTTAACTGCGTACGATTATAGCATGGCGAAGATTTTTGATGCTGCAAAAATTGATGTATTATTAGTTGGTGATTCTGCTTCAAATGTCATGCATGGACACGAAACAACGCTTCCAATTACTTTAGATGAGATGATTTCTCATGCTGCTGCTGTAATAAAAGCTGTAAATAGAGCTTTAGTTGTTGTTGATTTGCCTTTTGGTTCTTATCAAGGAAATTCTAAAGAAGCTTTGGTTTCTTCAATTAGAATTATGAAAGAGGCCGAAGCTCATGCCGTAAAACTGGAAGGTGGTTCGGAAGTTGTTGAATCTATCAAAAGAATTTTAACTGCCGGAATTCCAGTTATGGGTCATTTGGGTTTAACCCCTCAAAGTATCTATAAATTTGGAACTTATGAAGTTCGAGCAAAGGAAGATGCTGAGGCTGCTAAACTAATGGAGGATGCTAAATTGTTAGAAGAGGCCGGCTGTTTTGCTTTGGTTTTGGAAAAAATTCCTTCAAAATTGGCCAAAGAAGTTGCTTTAGCTGTAAAAATTCCGGTGATTGGAATTGGTGCTGGTCCGGATGTAGATGGTCAAGTTTTAGTAAGCCATGATATGCTTGGTATCAATAAAGATTTTTCACCAAAATTTCTTCGCAGGTATTTGAATTTATACGATGAAATACAATCGGCTGTTGAAAGATATGTTGAAGATGTAAAAAGTGTTGATTTTCCGAATGAAAAGGAACAATATTAAAACAAGGTTCAATTTTGGAAATATTATTTGAAGACAATCATCTGATAGCTGCTTTTAAATTATCAGGACAAACAGTTCAACCTGAACCAGGAAAGCCAATTTCTTTAGAAGATGAAGTGAAAGAATATATTCGTGTTAAATACAATAAACCGGGTTCTGTTTTTTTAGGAGTAATTCATCGTTTAGATATGCCTGTAAATGGTATTGTTTTGTTTGCAAGAACAAGTAAGGCTTTGGTGCGAATGAATGAAAGTTTTCAGAAAAGGGAAATTACTAAAAAATACCTTTGTTTGGTTGAAGGTAGGCCGCCACAAGCCGCAGATTCTTTACAACATTGGTTAAAATCTGACGAAAAGAAAAACTTTACGAAGGCTTTTGAAAGTCCAGTAAATAACGCTCAAGAAGCTCGATTAAAATACAAAGTTCTTAAATCGGCAAAAGACAAATCCTTATTGGAAATCGATTTAGAAACTGGACGTAAACATCAAATCAGAGCTCAACTTTCGGCAATGGGTTGCCCAATTTTTGGTGATGTAAAATATGGTGCTTCTAAACCTTTAAAAGATCAATCTATTGCTTTGCAGGCTTATTTTCTTAGCTTTAATCACCCCGTTCAAGATATTCCTATTGAAATTAGTTTGTTGAAATCTAAGAATTTACTAAAACTTTAGTTTTGATTCTTTTTGGCTTTTTGAATGTATAAAGTTTCAGTTTTCATTTTGTAGGCTAATTCCATAGCTCTTTTTATTCTGCTATCTGTATTTTTTACGCTGCTTACATAATGAGCTAAACTTCTTTGCATTCCAATTGTCATACCAAAAAAGATTTTGCCAGCTTCCTCATCTTGCTCCATTACTTCTTTTAATTCTTCTGGAAGCTCAAGATAATCTAGGTCTGTTAAATTAAATTCAACATCCACATAATCACCATTTGTAATTTTTGCAGCTTTTCTAAGTGCAGAACCTACCATAAAAAATCCATTTCCGTTTTTTCTTCCTTGAATTGCCAAAGAAAAATCGGCAGCATTCATTTTACCAATCGTTCTTAATCTTCCTGATTCTGGTAATTCTGAAATGATTTCAGATGGAATGGAAACCATTGTATAAGAAGGATTTGAGTCTAATATTTTTAAAATGCCTTTAAAACGGTAAGTTTTATTCATGCTGCAAAATAATTGTATACAACCAATTCAACAAAGTGCATTTTTGTTATAAAGCTATTTTAATGAAGGTCTCAAAAAAACTTTTACCTTTGCGCTCTCAATAAATAAAAATACCCAATATGAACGGATTTTTTAAAGTACCTGTCCCGGTTAATGAACCAATTTTAACTTATGCTCCTGGAACTGCTGCCAGAGCTGAACTAAAAGCTGCATTGGCTGAAGGAAGAAGCAAAGTTTTAGATATTCCTATGTATATCGGCTCTGAGGAAGTAAGAAGTGGAAAAACTATCGACCTTCGTCCTCCTCACGATCATCAGCATAAACTAGGGCATTTTCATGTAAGTGATGCTTCTCATGTTGATGCTGCTATTAATGCTGCTTTGGCTGCTAAACCAAAATGGGAAGCTTTGGCTTGGGAACAAAGAGCTGCTATTTTCTTACGTGCTGCCGATTTAATTGCAGGTCCTTACCGTGCTAAATTAAATGCTGCTACCATGTTGGGTCAAAGTAAAAGTGCTTTTCAAGCTGAAATAGATAGTGCTTGCGAAATCATAGATTTTTTACGTTTCAATGTATATTTCATGAGCCAGATTTACCATGAGCAGCCTCAATCTGCAAAAGGTATTTGGAACAGAATTGAATACAGACCACTAGAAGGATTTATTTATGCTTTAACTCCATTCAACTTTACTGCAATTGCTGGTAACTTACCTAGTAGTGCGGCTATGATGGGTAATGTTGTAGTTTGGAAGCCTTCAAATACACAGGTTTATTCAGCTAATGTGTTGATGGAAATATTCAAAATGGCTGGTGTTCCTGATGGTGTTATCAATTTAATTTACCCAAGTGGACCAGTCGCTGCAGATGTTATTTTTAAACATCCTGATTTTGCTGGAATTCACTTCACGGGTTCTACTGCGGTATTCCAAGATATCTGGAAAAACATTGGAAACAATATTCACAGATTCAAAACTTACCCAAGAATTGTTGGTGAAACAGGTGGTAAGGATTTTATAGTGATGCATAAATCGGCATTGGTTGAAGAAAGTGTTGTTGCTATGGTAAGAGGTGCTTTTGAATACCAAGGACAAAAATGTTCTGCTGCTTCACGTGTTTATGTGCCAAGTAATTTGTGGCCTGTAGTAAAAGAGAAAATGGTGGCAATGATGAAGACTTTGAAAATGGGTCCTACAGAAGATTTTTCTAATTTTATCAATGCCGTAATTGATGAAAAATCATTTGATAAATTAGCTTCTTATATCGATGCTGCTAAAAAAGATGAACGTTGCGAAATTGTTGCTGGTGGTAATTATGATAAATCTAAAGGATGGTTTATTGAACCCACAGTTATTGTAACAAACGACCCTAAATACACTACCATGTGTGAAGAGTTATTTGGTCCAGTTTTAACAATTTACGTTTACGATGCAGAAAAGTTTGAAGAAACTTTGGATATAGTGAATACTACATCTGATTATGCTTTAACAGGTTCAATTATTGCTCAAGATAGATATGCTGTTGAATTGGCTACTTGGAAGTTAAGAAATGCAGCAGGTAATTTTTATATCAACGATAAACCAACTGGTGCTGTTGTAGGTCAACAACCATTTGGTGGTGCAAGAGGTTCCGGTACAAACGATAAAGCTGGTGCTATGATTAATTTGTTACGTTGGGTGAGTTTAAGAACAATCAAAGAAACTTTTGTTCCACCAACCGATTATAGATACGAATTTATGAATGAAGCTTAATTTCATATCATTTTAAAAGAAAAGCCATTGTTTTAATTAGCAATGGCTTTTCTTTTTACGATTATCAGCTTCTTTACCTAAAAATAAATTTATCGAAACTTTATAGCTGATTATTTCTCGTTAAAATCAAAAAAAAACACAAAAAATGAATTGTTAATAGAGTTATCTTTCTTTTAACAAGTTCTTAAAATCCTGAAGGGATGACATGATTATAGAAAATAAAATATGAAGAAACACCACCCCAAACTTTCAACAACGCGGACCAAAGGTCCGCGTTGTTGAAAGTTTGGGGGAATTCGTTTACAGCATTTTTCTATAAACATGTGACCGCCTTCGGGGTCTTAAATTTCATTGAATATTGCATTTTAATTCCAAACTACTTTTTGAAAATAATTCTCAATACATAAACTGGATTTATAAAAAAATACTTCTGCTATCTATACTGATATTCGTATTTCTTTTTAAATGAACTATTTGTAAACCACCAGATTTTTCGAATATTCCCAATTACCAGCTTGTGTTGTGTTTCTCATGTATTCTTGAGGTTCAACCCAATATTTTCCATTTATAACAAATTTGAATTCCATGGTTTTATCTTTTGGTAATTCAGAAAGAGGTAAACTGATTTCCCATTTGTTGCCAACTTTTTTCATCAAGAATTTTTTGTCTTTTGGTTTCCATTCATTCATTTCTGATGCCAAATAAACTTCCTTAATTGTTATATCATCAATTTCTTTCGACCAAACACTCATTCCTGTTAGGTATTTATATTTCTCAGGTTCGAAGCTAAATAGAATTTTATCTTCAACTATCGAATATCCATGAATGTCTGATGGTAGAATTAAAGTTGTTTCTTCAAATCCTAAGTTTACTGCACTCGTATTCATTCCTGCTGGTTTAGCCAGATTTGCATCAGTAAATTCAGTTTCAAAACCATCAACTTTTACCTTACCTTTTCCAAAAATTGCTAAGCCAATTCTAATTTTGTTTGCATTCCATGGAATAACTCTTTCTGTGCTTATTTGAACCCAATCATGATAACCTCTAACTTTTTCTTCTTTAATAATGGTATTACCTTCAGTGGTAAATGTGTTTTCTAAGTTCTCATCATCAAAACCAATAAACAAAGCTGTCCAATACTTAACATCTTCAGTTTTAACCCAAGCACTAAGTTTTAGATTTTTACCTCTGTAATCTATTGCAGAAAACGATTGTTCAATGGTCCCACTTCCATATACCTCATCTATTTTTGAATGAATTTGTAAGCAGTTTTTCCCAACTTTACTATCTGTTTTTTCAATTACCATTTTGTAATTGCCGGCCCAACTACCGCCTTTTTGCCAAGCATTAGGTAGCTCTTGAGAATGAACTAATATGCTATTCAGTAATAAACCTCCAATTAATAATAGATTTTTCATAAAATTAAATTTTGATGAAACAAATGTCTAAATCAATTAAAAGAAAAAAGACTCTTATAATCCCAATTTCATTTTTTGATATCCCAATTAACATATATCCGCTACTTTACTTAAAAATCGTATTACAAACCTTCAAAGGATTTAATGTTGAAGATTGCTCGATATAATCAGAAACAACCTCAAAACATGAATTTGAATCATAGGCATGTTTTTTCTAGATATTCTTTAAAATCCTGAAGGGATGACATGATTATAGAAAGTAAAATATGAAGAAACACCACCCCAAACTTTCAACAACGCGGACCAAAGGTCCGCGTTGTTGAAAGTTTGGGGGAATTCGTTTACAGCATTTTTCTATAATCATGTGACCACCTTCGGGGTCTTAAATTTCATAAAATAGAGTTATTTAACCCCAAACTACTTTTTGAAAATATTTCTCAAAACATTCACCGGATTTAAAAAAAATATTGATGGTAAACATGCAGATATTCGTTTCCCAATTTCATGATTGGAAATTTATTGCCATTTCAAATCATCTTTTTTGATTTTCCAGATAAATGCATCCAGAATATAATGGCTGATTTGTGGTACCGATAATAATGGCACCAAAATGCTTAGCGCTTGCTGGTTAGAAAACTCCGGAATAAAATAAAATACTGAGAATAACTCAACGTGTTCTCTCCAAATTAAACTATCCCATAATCCTTCTTCAATAAAGGCAAAACCAATAATTACAGCTAAAAAAAGTAATAAATATAAGAATCCTTTTTTAGGGCTATTTATAGGTTTCTTTTTGCGTTCAACTATCCAAACCAAGGCAATATAGGGGATGCCATGAGCTACAATATTTAACAATGTAAAAATCAAATCCCCATTGAAATAAACAATTCCAAAATACCAACTTAAGCCGGTTCCTGCTATTAACAAGTTTTTACCCAAATTAAAATGTTTATTTTTTAGGCTGATATTTACTTCTTTTAACAAATAAATTCCAATCAATAAGAAATAAATAATGCTAAAAATATTGATTAAAACTGGATTGTGAAATTTGAAAAAATCACCATCAACAAACCAATGGAAAACCCTGTTATCACTAAAATGCCAATAACTTATTGGATATAAACAAAGACCATAAATCATCACATTGTCAATCCATTTTTCTACATTCGATTGTTTATCGTTTTTAGAATACAATCGCATGAAACCATATTGTTGTCGAATAAAATGAAATACAGCTAGGTAAGCTATTACTCTCCAAAATAGAAGTGCATGAATGGAGTACAAAACTACTCCTGTAACAAAAGACAAAAGTGGAATACTAATGAATAAATCCCTTTTTTGTTCAAAAGCATTTTTATCGAAATAAGTTCTAAACAAACTACTATAAACGTGTGAAACGTCAATCAATAAAACAAGAATGAACCAGTTTAAATAGTTCATTTCTTTTTCTTGGTTAAAATAATCAGGTAATAAAATCACAAGTAACAAGGATACAAATGGTGGAGCCAATATAAACAGCAAATCAAAACCAGCTTTATGTATCCAGTTTCCTTTAAGCATTTTTATTCAAATTTTCTATACACAAATCAGCTGCATCTATGCCTGAATGAAAGGCTTCTTCAAAGATTGAAATTCCTGTAATATCTGAGTTTGCAAAGAATATTCTATGATTAATAGGCTTTCTCATTTCTATTATTTCATTTCCTTTTATAAGTCCAGGAATAGGCCTTATCATACCATGACCCCAAAGTTTAATTTCTATATCTTTAATTGAGTCTTCTATATATGGATGAGCAATTTTTAAATCAGATAATATAATTTTTTTCCAATCCTCCTCAGTTCTTTCGTATGCTAATTCTCTTTCCTTTTTTGGTTGTCCTTTCGATAAGGGATAATAATATGTAATTACTTTTTCGTTTTCATGCATATTTAAATGCTGATGACAAGCATTAACGTAACCAAGCGATTGACTTCCATAAATTACATTATCCCAGCACAAAGGAATTCCTTTGTTGCTATTCATTTGGAGTAAACTGATATTGGCTACCATCCAAGGTGAATAAGTGAATTTACTATACAATTCCTGTTTTTTAGGAATCTTTAAAATTCTTTTATTGATGTATTGTGGCCCGCTTAGAATAACAAACTTACTTTGGTAACAAATACTTTCTTCTTTTTCAAAATCATAAGCCAATATTTCTATCAACTCATTTTTTTCTTCTATAGAATAAACAAGTTGATTGCACACCAGGTTTTCTTTTATGTTTGATTTTAATCCATTAGCTAAAAAGGCATTTCCTTCAGGCCAAGTAAGCACATCACCAGATTCTGCATTTGCAGCTTTCCCTTTTCTTGAAGCAAAATAATGAATACCAGCCCATGCAGAACTATCTTTCATAGAACTCCCAAAATCATCTCTGCAGCAATAATCTAGATACCAAAATAGATATTTAGAACGATAGCCTTTTGATTGCATAAAACTATAAAAATCTATTTCATCGAGTTTAGTAAATTCAAGGTCATTCGATGAATTTTTTAAGGGAATACAAAATGCATCTTTCCCATCATTTCCTTTAGCGTTTTTATAGAATTGTATCAGTTCAAAAAAAGCTTTTATTTCTTTGTGGTCTGATGCTTCTATTCCTGAATGAGGCACCAATCCTTCTTGCCAATGGCCATTTATAAACAATCTTTCTTCTGGGTCGAAGCATAAATACTGTTCATTGTATACGAGTTTGTTTTGAAGATTAATTCCAGTTATAACATCACATTCTTTTAGAAATGAAATGAGTTCAGTATCTCTTTCATCTGGAATAGGTAAATAGTGTGCGGCCCAAGGGAAAGAGCTAATTGAATTCTTTCCACCAATTGAATTTCCGCCACTTTCTTTAGCCAAGTCCAAGATTTTAAAATCATTAATGCCAGATTTTTTTAATCGTCTTGCTGCACTTAATCCACTTATTCCAGCACCAATTATAAGTATGTTTTCTTTAAGAATTTTGCTAGGTTTTTTGAATTTTGGTTCCCTAAGTAAATGTCCTCTAGAAGCGTAATCATCAGCAAATTTTACTTGATAAGAATTGCCTTTTCTACATGAAACTTGATTGCTTAAAACTAAGCCAAGACCAAGTCCACTCAATAAAAATTCTCTTCTTTTCATTTTATTGATAATTAGCCCATTCTTCTTCAAAATAATGAACCAAAACCTGGTTGTTTAGTTTGTTTATTTCTGCTGGAACTTTTTGCATATCCTTAGGAAAAATAAACAGTTGCTTTACGGTTTCTTCATTCAAAAATCTTAAGTCTTTTCTAAAAGAATCAGGTACAATATAACTTCTGTTTTTTAAAGCCATCATATAACCCCATTCTCCAAATGAAGGTACATAAGCGTGATAAGCTTGTGTATTAAATCCAACTGATTGAAGTGTAGTATCAATGCACCAGAACGATTTGCGTGCAACATAAGGTGATGTTGATTGAATTACACTCATTCCGCTATCACTTAATGATTGATAAATCAACCTATAAAAACTATTGCTATAAAGTTTTCCTATAGAATAGTTTGATGGGTCAGGAAAATCAATAATGATACAATCAAATTCCTGCTTGTTTTTTTTTAACCACAAAAATGCATCCTCATTAATAATTTGCAGTTTATCTGATAATAATGATTTTTCATTTAAAGCTGTTAACATCGAATTTGACTTAAACAATCTTGTCATTTCAGCATCTAAATCAACCAAGGTAATTCTTTCAACTTCTTTATGTTTTAATACTTCTCTAACTGCTAATCCATCTCCACCACCTAAAATTAAAATGTTTTTTTTGTTTGATAAAAATTCTAATGCAGGATGCACTAATGCTTCATGATAACGGTATTCGTCTGCGCTACTAAATTGTAAATTACCATTTAAAAATAATCTATATTCTCTAGGATTTTTGGTTAGAACTATTCTTTGATAAGGAGAAGATTTGGCAAAAATAATCTTATCCTGAAACGCCATTGATTCAGCAAAATTCATGATGCGTTCCGAAAATGCAAATCCTGCTGCCAATAATAAAAACGATACAATTGCTGCTATTCTTAATGATTGAATCCATGCAATTTCATTTTTAAATTTTATACATAAAACCCAAGCTACGGCTATGTTAAACAAGCCAAATAAAAATGATGTTTTTAATAAACCCAGATAGGGGATAAGAAACAAAGGAAAAACAACAGATGCCAATAAAGCGCCGATATAATCAAATGTAAAAACCTTCGAAACCAGTTCCTTGAATTCATATTTCTTTTCAAGAATTCGCATCAATAGCGGGATTTCAAGTCCTACTAAAATTCCTGTTAATCCTACCAAAGCGTAAAGAAGAAACCTAAAAGATTCAACATGATCAAACATTAAAAACAAAATGCTTGAACTAAATCCACCGATTAAACCAACTGTAATTTCAATTTGAACAAACCATGCAATGAGGTGTTTATTGAAAAATTTTGACAAATAGGAACCTATTCCCATCGAAAATAAATAGGCACCAATAATGGTAGAAAATTGTGTTACAGAATCGCCAAGTAAATAGCTGGCAACTGTTCCGGCAACCAATTCATAGATTAAACCACAAGTAGCAACTACAAAAACTGCTAGCAATAAAAGCAGGTGAATATTAATTTCCTGCTTGTTTATTTCTTTCTCTTTTTCAATATCAACCATGAATTGCCGATGCAATTATTATGGCTATGGCAATCATAAATGCTGCTGCCATAATTGCCAATGCATTGTTTTTCTTTTCAATGATTTCTTTCCATAAATTTTCTGGAGTAATTTTTTCGATTACCCAGAATGAAATTACTAGGATAACAATTCCAATAAATGAATACAGAACTGAACTAACTACGTACTTAATGTTTATGATATCTTCCATTTTTTAATAAATTTATTTGTGATAAAATCTGCTTCCACCATGCGAACCACCGCTGCTTCTCGACTGTCCAAATGCTCTTTCACTTACTTCATCTGGATTATAGAATTTCCATCCGTAAATGCCAGCATAAGTATATACACCTAAAACAAGCATTAATATGCTGAAATAAATGGCTACACCTTTCTTTTCTTTGTTACTAATATTAAACATATTCCAATTAATAATGTACATAATCACTTTCCATCCAACGTCTACTTTCAAAATTTTTCTCTAAGAAGTAAATAGCAATTGGATAGATTGATACCAAAAGTATTGTCCAGAATAAATTCGACCAAATAGCAACATCTCTTCTAACTTCTACACTAAATGATGGATTTGGTAAGCCACTGCCATTTGTTCCCCAATCAGGATAAATCAGCATATAGTATTTTCCATCAGGTACTGCCGATAAAACAACAGATTCTTTTTGGTCGCCTTCTGTCCAGCTCATTCCATCTTCAACACCTGAATAAAATTCAAGTGATTTTATAGCCTCAAATCTTTCACCAGTAATTTCGTTTATGAGCTCAATATCTACATCTAACCAATTATTGCTTAAAGGACTAAAAACAAATATTTCACTTGCACTTGTACCTCCTTTTAATTCAAATGAGCTTGATTTTATTAATTTCTCTTTTGTAAGTTCTGAATCGTAGAAAGTTTTTTGGAAAACAATTTCATTTTTTGCAATTGAAGCAAAGGTAATTTGAATAATAATTAGAATTAAAGCAAATACAATTCCTGATGAAATAAGAATCTCACTTCTTATACCAATTTTCATTGTTTGTGTTGCACCAATTCCTATTCTTTCAGGAACTTTATCAATCCCAAATGCAGATTTAATATCACCAGGACTACAATACTCACCTTTATGCCATTTGATTTCATCGTAACAGCTTTCCTCAATCATTATAAATGGAGGTGAAATGAATTCCTTTATTTTGTCATCTTCATCTTGTAAAATATTGTAGTAAAATTCACCCTCGGCTTGTTCTATTTTTGAACAATATTTATTGTAAACAAAATAATGATTTCCTTCAAATGTAAATTGCCTAACATTTTTGCTAAGGGCTCTTGGGTAATTATCTACTTGTTTTAAAAAATTCCAATGACCATTAAATTCCGATAGTGTTGCATATCCATTTTCTGGGTTATACAAAATGTATTCAGTCCAAAAATATTTATGACTTCCTGATTCTTTTTTTCTGATAATTCCCCGAACAATATATTCTATTCCAAACAATTTTCCTTTTGTACCAATAGGCAAAATTACATCAGGAACAGGATTCACAATCTTCTCTTTTTTTAATACCAAATGCTCATCGTAAACCAAGTAGTTTTTACATGATGGACAGACCAAAGCTCTAGTTTGAAACTTATTGGAGATTGAAAGTTTTTCAGTACAAACCGGACAATTAATTAAATGTGGATTTTCCATCAGTTTAAATAGTAATTAGGTTTGTTTTAGAAAATTGAAAATCCTTGAAAGAGCCATATTTTCCAGTAAAAATCTGGTGGTTTTTATCACTATAGATAATTGCAATTGCAGCATCACCAAAATTATTGCTCAAACTTAAATAGAAAAAGTTTGAAGATGAAAGATTCAATTCTTCAATTTCGCCTATAAAATGTGTAATACAATTTTTATCAACCGATTCAATATATAAAGGTTCTGTCAAGGTGTTTAAATCGATTTTAGCACCAGACCTTAAGTTGTTTAATTGCTGAGAATTTAGTTTGGTTTCAGATTTTTTTGCTACAACATAATTACCCAATTGCTCAAAAATATGTAACTCATCTGTTTCACCATTTAAAAATACCCAATGATTAACATAGGAATTTTTTAAATGATGACGATACCTTCCAATTGCTACATATTTTTTCTTTTCATGATTTAATTCTGTACCAATTTGAAGTAGACTTAAATCATCAGGCATTGGATTAGCAAAATCAATATACACTTCATTTGAAGGATTACGCTCATTGATTTTATGACAACTTTTACAAACGATATAACGAGTATTCAGCGCATAAGCCTGTAAAGTTTGGTTACATCTTTTACAAGTATATTCCATTTTCGACTTATCGTTTTATGGTTTGAAACTGAATAATATCGCCACCAAAATACTTAATAATACCATCTGCAATCGCCTGAGTTTTTGCTGAATTGTCTCTTTTGTAATTTGATAAAAACACATCAAATGTTAAGTATTCAAATTCTGGCCAAGTATGAATGCTGATATGTGATTCGGTTAAACAAACCAAAGCCGTAAAGCCTGCTTCTGGAAATTGATGGTAAGTTTCACCAATTTGTTCTAGTTTGTGTAACTGAATAAGTTGTTCTAAATAGACTTTGAAACTACTTACATTTTGAAGTAGTTCAATGTTTTTTACTTTTAATTCGGATAGAATATGTGCGCCTGGTTGATACAAATTAGGTAGCTTTTTGCTTTTGAACGAAAATAAGATTTGTGTTTATATTCTAATCATGTAGTCCGATTTTTTTTACAATTTGTATTTTAATATTTTTGTTTGATTTTTATTTGTTGTATATCAGTGCTTTGTGATTTAATTTTTGACCACGGGCAACTTTAATACTGTTTCCTTCATTATAGCATTTGAAACATGAAGACATTTACTAAACATCAAATTGAGCTTTGTAGAAAAGCAGATCGCAATACACAGCGATTGGTGTTTGATGCTTTGTATGCACCCATGTTTCGAATCTGCCAGAGGTATTTGGTTCATACAGCTCAAACTGAAGATTGTGTTTTAAAAGGAATGATGAAAATGTTTCAACAGTTTGATTCATTCGTTTTTGAGGATGAAACTAGTTTGTTTAAATGGATTAGGCAAATTGTGGTAAATGAAGCACTAATGGAATTACGAAAGAAAAATAATTTCTATTTAATGCCAGAAGAAAATTTTCCTGAAATAGCAGATCAACAGGATACTTTATCGCTAATGCATGCTGAAGATATCAATAAAATGATATTGAAATTACCTACTGGTTATAGAACTGTTTTGAATCTTTTTGTTGTTGAAGGTTACTCCCACAAGGAAATTGCTGAAATGCTAAAAATCAAAGAAAATACCAGCAAAACCCAATACATGAAGGCAAAAAGTAAGTTAAAGGAAATGATTGAAAATTATCAAGGAGAAGCAAATGGAACTTTTGGAAAATAAAATAATCAAAGAAAAACTAGAAAGTTTAGATAAACTTCCTTCTAATTATGAAGTAGATTTGGCTTCCAAGTTTGATTTGGTAATGCAAGCCAATCAGCCTAAAAAGAAAAATTTTTTACTTTGGCTAAGTGTGCCCGCTAGTATTGCAGCAAGTTTTATTCTTTTTTTGTTATTCGGACAATCGAATATTCCAAGTACTCAAATTGTATCTAAAGTTCAAAAACATCAAACCATAAAATTTGATAATGTTAAACCTCAGAAGCAAATGGCTATTGGTTTTCCGATTAGAGTTAAAAATAAAAAAGTAAATAATTCAAATAAAAAACTTGAATCTAAAATAGTTACAGTTCCTCAATTAGCAGAGAATAATTTACAAATGAATACAATTGAAAAAGTAGATTCTCTTGTTTCTGAAATTCAAATTGTATCAAATAGTATCAATAAAAAAACTAAAAAATATAGGTTTCAAGAAATAGATTTTAATGAACAAGTAGTGCAGGTTAATCTTGCTTCAGAAGCTAAAAAGGAAGCATCATTTATAAAGTTTAAGTTTCCTGATAGAGCTGCTGTGAACTCTTTTCAGCCTGATAGAAATTTTAGTTACAGACAATCATTTTAAACAATAAATTAATCATATTATGAAAAACATCTTTTCAAGGTGCATGACAACTATTGTCCTAATTTTCGCAAGTTCAGTTCTATTTGCTGATGAAAGAATCAACAATGATACGCTCATTATTAAACTTGAATCTGGCTCACAGATTAAATTCGTTTGCTTCGATTTTAATAGTTTAAAAGATTATACCAAAGCAGATTCTTTAATGCAATTGTTTTATTTAGATTATGAAAAATCTTTAGTTGGTTTAAGTGAAGCTAATTATTCTAAAGAAATACATTATTTAATTGCTGAAAACGGAAAAAGAAGAATGAAAATGCAAGATCCTGATTTTGCTGAAGGTTTTGATTTGGCTAAAGAATCTTATAGAATCAATGAAAATTTATCTTCTATACATTTTGTGATATATGATTTGAAATCAAATGTTCAGATTCATTTATATCCTCAGTCTTATGCTGAGATTTCATTGATGAAATCTATAAGTTTAAATGCTGCAGTTGCTAAACTTAAAGATGAAAAGAAAGACTTAAAAAGGAACTATTTATTTGCATTAAATAACAATAATTCAAGTTTTGAAAAAATAAAATTAGATTCATATCCCAAAGACCAATTAGAAATTCATGCAGATGTAAATACCTTGTTAATAGGAAATCAATGGACTCCTGCTATTGGTTTAGAAGCAAGATTGATGTTTTATAATAGATTTGAAAGACCCAAATGGAGTGTTGGTCTAGCTTGGACCTCTTATGGATTTTCAGATTTTAAAGACGGCAAGTTTTATGACTTCACGTACAATACTGGACTTGATGCTAGGTTAAATTTTAACATAAATCAATATAGTGAAAAGGCAAATTGGTTAGGAATAGAGTTTGGGTTTATACTACCGCCCTCTAGAAACGAAACGGCTGCGCTAAACGGTACTTCATATAAATTTATGATTCATAATACTCATGAAGGTTTTGGTTATTCATTTGGAAGTATCACTGATGGAAATAAAAATTGGTTGCCTGTGATTGGATTTAAACTTCCTTTTTAAAATCAACCATTTTTGTAAAATATTTGTTTAGTAAGGATTCTGATTTTAATTTACACCTCAATTTAAGTTAGAATCCTTTTAAATGAAGAAATTATACAGTTTTTTAATCGCCTTAATTTTTATTACAAATTCAGCATTTTCAATAAATGAACCTGCTTTAAGTTCGCCGGCAAATGGAAGTTTAAATTTTACAGGATTAACTTTAAATTGGAATGCGGTTGCTGGTTGCAGTTTTTATCAGCTTCAGGTTGACACCAGCTCAAGCTTTAATTCACCTGTTGTTTTTAATACTACCAAGGCTTATATCAATTCATCCAGCTTAAATTCAGATACTGAACATTATTTGGAAAACTTATTCTTCGGAACAAATTACCATTGGAGAGTTAGGTGTTATATTAGCGGAGATACTTCAATTTGGCAGCAAAGAACATTTACTACCTCAAACATCTTAACACATTCAAGTCCGGCAAATAATTCTCTTAATAACCCAATTGTAACCTTAAACTGGCTTCCTCATACGGGCGTTGATTTTTATGATGTGCAAATGGATACAAGTTTAAGTTTCAGTTCCCCTGCTTTAAAAGCTGCAACTAAAACCTATATCAATTCTACTGATGGTAATTTTGATACGCAACATTCATTTGATGATTTGTTTTTTGGAACAAATTATTTTTGGAGAGTAAGGGCTAGAAATACTGTTGATACTACTAATTGGACAAGTAATTGGCAATTGTTAATCACAGATACAATGTACCTTTCTTCACCTGCATCGAATTCAGTTACTAGTTCTGGATTAACTTTAAATTGGAGTCCTAATCCAGGTGTTGATTTTTATGAATTACAGGTCGATACTAGCTCTTCGTTTAATTCAAACCAATTTAGAACTTTCACAAAAACCTATATCAATTCTACTGATGGTAATTCAGATACTCAACATTATTTAGAAGATTTGTTTTTTAGTCAGAAATACTTTTGGAGAGTACGTTCTTTTAATTTAGTTGATACAACAAAGTGGAGTCAAGTATGGAATTTCACAACCAACAATATTTCGGTATTGAGTTCACCAGCAAACGGCTCTATTTCTTGGGCTGGGCTTACACTTGATTGGGCTCCAAATACAGCTGTTGATTTTTATGATTTACAAATTGATACCAATATAAATTTTAATACTCCTTTGTTAAGATCAATTAGTAAAACTTATATAAATTCTACTAATGGAAATGCAGATACGCAACATTATATTGATGAATTATTATTTGGTCAGAGATACTTTTGGAGGGTTCGTTCTCGAAATTTAGTGGATACAACAGTTTGGAGTGAAGTTTGGAATTTTACTACGCGTGACTTAGTTAATTTAGCTTCACCACTTAATAATTCTCAAAATTGGTCTGGACTTACTCTTGATTGGAATCCTCATCCGGGAGCCGATTTTTATGATGTTCAAATTGATACTACAGATAATTTTAATTCAAATGCATTCAAAAGTGTTTCTAAAACTTATATCAATTCTACTGATGGAAATGCAGATACGCAACATTTTTTTGAGGACCTGTATTTTGGAGTTAACTACCATTGGAGAGTTAGAGCAAGAAATTTAAGTGATACAAGTGAATGGTCTCAATCGTGGACTTTTTCTACCAGAGATTTTGTAACACATTCCTCACCTGCTAGTAATACCAATCAATGGACAGGCTTAACATTAGATTGGTTACCACATACTGGTGTTGATTTTTACGATATTCAAGTGGATACAAGTAACCAGTTCAATTCACCAGCTTTAAAATTTGCTTTTAAAAATTATACTTCTAGCTCAGATGGAAATGCAGATACTTACCACTTTGTGGATGATTTGTTTTTTGGCAAAACCTATTACTGGAGAGTTCGTGCTAGAAATCTTGTTGATACCACTTCTTGGAGTACTCAATGGACATTCAATACCAATGATTATGTTACACTTTCAAGTCCTGCCGAAGCACAATTAAATGTTGCAACTACTGGTACTATTTTAAACTGGTTGCCTCATACTTCTGTTGATGCCTATCATTTACAAATAGATACAACCAATATTTTCACCTCACCAATTACACAGAATATTGGAAAAGCTTATATAAGTTCATCTGATGGAAATACCGATACTCAACATTCTTCAGGCACTTTGCTCACCAATAAGGTTTATTTTTGGAGAGTAAGAGCGGCAAACGCCGTTGATTCTTCTGCTTGGACAACTCGTTCCTTAAGTACTGGATCTGTACCGATAGTTTATCCATCAGTTTCTACCTTAATATCACCGACAAATGGATTTACCAATCAAGTGAATGGTATCAGTTTTTCATGGAGTACAGCAACAAATGCCAATGCATATGAATTTCAGATAAGCTCGAATCCTGATTTTGTTTCTACTTTTAATACCCAAGTTCTTACAAGTACAAGTCTTGTTTTAAATAATTTACCTACCGGTAAATATTATTGGAGAGTTAGGGCTATCAGAAACATGACAATCTACTCTAATTGGTCTCCAATTCGATTGCTCAATCAATGTTTGAGGACATTTAGTAATTATAATTTAAACGTTTGCGGTGGATTATTTTGGAATGGCAAAAAC
Source organism: Bacteroidia bacterium (assembly GCA_051861545.1). Lineage (GTDB taxonomy): Bacteria > Bacteroidota > Bacteroidia > UKL13-3 > UKL13-3 > CAISCU01. The sequence continues at coordinate 39,949 of JBIMKP010000021.1, forward strand.
AGAAGCCAAACTGGAACTTATATAGATACCATTCAAAATGTGAATGGTTGTGATTCAGTTATTCAATTGCAATTAATAGTTCGTCCAACCAAGTATAATTTTTATGAAATTAGAACTTGTGATTCTTATTTTTTTAATGGAGAATTAAGAACTTATTCTAGTAGATTATATGATACATTACAAACCAGTTTAGGCTGCGATAGTATTGTGGCAATTGATCTTTATCTTTCATATTCATCCACATCAACCAAAAATATAAATTCATGTGGTCCTGTTAATGTAAATGGTAAAACCTATACAAGTTCAGGTATATATAAAGATACCTTGCTTAATGCAACAAACTGTGATAGCATTATTACCCTGAATATTTCAATAGTTAATTCATATTTTACTCAATTAAATGAATCGGCATGTGGTGCATTTAAATTTGGAAATCGGATTTTAACTCAAAGCGGTTTTTATGTTGATAGTTTAAAGTCGGTAAACAATTGTGATAGTATAGTTTCATTGATTTTAACCTTAAAAAGTAGCACCATTAATTATCTTAATGCTTCCACTTGTAAAGAATATCTGTTTAATAATAAACTATTGAATCAATCGGGTATTTACCGTGATACATTAGTAGGGGTGAATACCTGTGATAGTATTGTGGTTCTGGATTTGACAATCAAGCAGCCAACAAATGCCAATTTTACAATTCAATCTTGTGGTGATTTGGTTTTCAGAAATAAGATTTATACTAGCTCAGGCATTTATTTTGATACCTTATCAAATGCTCAATTTTGTGATAGTATCATTAAAATAGATTTAAGCATCACTAGAGTGGATACCTCTGTTACACTGAATTCAAACATTTTAATTGCGAATGCTACCAATGCATCTTATCAGTGGTTAAGATGCGGAGTTGGTTTGATTTCAGGTGCCAATCAGAAAAGTTTTATACCATCTGTTTCAGGAGAATACTCAGTTGTAGTTAACCAACAAAATTGTATTGATACATCGGCATGTTATTTAGTGGCAGTTACAGGAATTCAAAATACTTTTGCTGATGAAAATGTATTGGTATATCCGAATCCTACAAGTGGATTGTTGAATGTAGAATTGCGAAATTCAGTTCAGGATTATGATATAAAATTATTTGGGGTTGATGGTAAGTCTATCGAAATTGATTTCAGTAAAAAAGAACAAGCAATACAAATGGATTTAAGTGAACTAAAATCTGGAATTTATTTCCTTCAGATTTTGAATAAGTCAGGTAGCTCATTCTTTTATAAGCTTAATAAGAATTAATACGAAGACCTAAATGTTTGCCAGTAATTTATATGAGTAAAACTCTAAACATTTTAAAATTGATTTGTGAATTGAATGATGGCAATTTGAATTAAAAATAGAATCCTGATGATTAAGAAATTTTCTAAAATCCCATAAGGATGACATTATAGTAGCAAACAAAAATGAATGAATTACCCTGGCCCCAAAATGTACGCGAACCAAAGGATCGCGTACGTTTTGGGGAGAGGGCTTGTTAATAAATTTACTCGTAAAGAACCGGATATTCGTAAGAATTAATTCTACAAAATTCCAAATTCAAAAGGTTTGGGATTATGTATTTTTGAATATTCGCAGGTTTGCCAATAACTAATACTAAAAATAAGGTTTAGTTTTTAATTGATTTTTTAAACGAAATCATAGACCCCGATAGGTGGTCTCATGTTTATAGTAAATACATTTAGTATGATTACCCCCATTTCTCTTCAACGCGGACCTTTGGTCCGCGTTGAAGAGAAATGGGGGGTGGTGTTTCATCATATTTTGTTTTCTATAATCATTTCATCCCTTCAGGATTTTTAAGACGGTGCAATTCAATAGGTATCTTTTTTTAATTTACCTTTTATGATTTAGTTTGATTAAAAAATCTGATGCAATACTAAACTCCAGAAGAAAGTACTGATGAATCCCAAAAGAATACTGATTCCAATAATTAGATTAGCCAGCTCTGTTTTTAATTGAAACCTTTCACACAAAATACTTAAACTCATCAATACGGGCATGGCCGATTCAAATACTGAAATTTGAGAATATGCACTACCAAACCCACTTAATAAAACATAAGCTAATACCAATATCGGAGCCAATATCAATTTGTAAATAAAAACCGGAATCATCAAACCCAACTCATTTCTCCAGCCAGAGATTCTGATTTGAAGTCCAATTGAAAACAAAGCCAAAGGAGCTATGGTTGAAGCCAATTGTGTAAATAAGTTATCAAGAACTGGCAATTGAATTTTATTTGGCAATATCAAGGCAATTATGCTTACAACCAGAGGTGGAAATTTAATAAGATTGAGTAGGATTCCACCCATTTTTAATTGCTTAAAACTACTATAACTCGTTGCGACAAACAAACCAATTGTTGAGAAAAGTAAAAAGGTCATTTGGTCGCTAATTACGGCAATGCGAATAAATTCATCTCCGAAATAAGTTTTGATTAAAGGAAATCCAATAAATGAGGTATTACATAATCCTGAGGCTAAAATCAACAAACCTTTTGTAGGTTTATCAAAGTGAAATTTTAAATCGAGTATATAAACAAAAACAAAACTTCCTCCTAAAACCAAAATAGGAGATAAGGCTGGTCCTAGTAATTGTGAATTGATTTCAAGATGCCAAAGATGCTTTAAAGAAACTGCAGGTAAAGCTAGGTAGATAATCCAATTATTGATGGCTTTATAAGAGTCATTTGGCACAATACTGAAACGGCGGAATAAAATTCCACTTAAAATACAAATGCCAATTAAAAGAAAATTTTCGATGGACTTAAGATTAGAATTTATCTCTCAATTTGGTAAATGGCTTTTCGAAAAACACATACAAAAGCGTTGATAAAACCAAACACAAAGCCCAATAAAAAACATACATCAAAGCAGCTGTACTTGTCGACCAGCCAGCACCTTTATTACTTAGTAAGTCGAATTGGATAGCAAGCAAACCTCCATTAATCAAGTAAAGTGAATATGAAATTATTGAAACACCAGTAACTAGTTTTGCTAAGAAGGTAAATTTAATTTCGTTTAACTGAGACAAATAGGGAAGGAGAAGTGCAATTGAAATACTTAACAAACTAAAAAAGATGGTATTGTTAAAATGAGAAGGATTGTATTCCATCATGTTGTTTTCAAACTTCATGATTAAAACTACTCCAATTAAACCAATAACAAAAGTTGGTATGCTAAATTTCTTCCAAAGTTCTGGAGCCTTTTTGCTAATATATACAGCAATGAATCCATAGTAAATAGAATCTAATCTAATTAAAGCTACTTCGCGTAACATATAAACCCATTTGTAGTTCGGTTCTAAAAAGTATACAGAATAAATCCATCTTAAAGCTGTAACTATTGTTATTAACAGAATGCTTGTCCAGAGGAACAAAGAAGCTTTTCTACTAAAAAGAAGTGCAGAAAGAGCTAATACCAAAGGAGAAACTAGGTAACTAATTTCTTCGATACTTAAGCTCCAAGATTCTTCAAAAAAGAAAGGAGGAGTATTGAAAATATTCTGCGTAAAAAAGAAGTATCTCCACAAAATTGCAGGTAAATCGTAGTGGTAAACAGCTATATAAACTAGGAGAATAAGAAAGTAATTAGGTAAAGTTCTGAACCATCTTCTAATCCAGAAATGTTTGATATCTTGAAAAGTGAGGGAATTGCCATTTTTTTCGAATTGTTTGAGTAAAATTCCTCCAATAAGAAAACCTGATAAAACGAAAAATAGCTCAACACCTAAAATTCCGCTACCATGAAATAAAGCCTTAAATGGTTTTGGAAAGCTCTCTGTCATCCAACGCGAATGACTTTGAACAACTAAAATAATTGCAACAAAACGCAGGGCATCTAAGCCAAAAACGCGGCCTTTTGTGTCGAAAATTTCGGAAAATCTTTTTAGCATAGTATTTAATTGTGCTCAAATATTTTCTTAATCTGCGGGATTTCAAATTTTACTTATCTACTTAGCTAACTGAATAGCCTATCAAACAAAACATTTCGAAATCGGATTGAATTGTTTTTCAGGTAGATTACGCAGAAAATAGCCATGAAAAATTACATTTTTTAAACTTTTTTTTGATTAAACATGATTATTTTTATATTTGCAGCCCTTTAAAGGTAAAACGGCGGGGTAGCTCAGTTGGTTAGAGCGTAGGATTCATAACCCTAAGGTGGGCAGTTCGATCCTGCTCCCCGCTACAAAATAAATTAAGGCTTTTCATTTACTTGGAAAGCCTTTTTTGTGTCAAAAACTCAAGCGTAGGATTCATATCCGCCCACTGGCGGAGGGCTTTCGATCCTGCTCCCCGCTACAAATAAAAAGCTTCACTTTGTGAGGCTTTTTTTATGCTTTTAATTTTAACCACATTAATAGCTCAGTCGGTTAGAGCGTAGGATTCATATCCGCCCACTGGCGGAGGGCTTTCGATCCTGCTCCCCGCTACTTTAAAAGAAATAACTTTGGCCATTAGCTATTTGCTTTTAGCTCTTCTGTAAAAGCCTAAATTACGTTGACCTCTTTTAAGCCAAATTTTAATATTGTTTACCAAAAATATATCTAAGGACTGCTGAACATTCATCTTACTAAAATCTTAAGCCAGTAGCAAGGAGCCAGAGGCCAGTGGCTGTAAAAGAATCTTTTTTTTCTAAAACTGAAATTGGATATATCTAAGTACTGCTGAACATTCATCTTACTAAAATCTTAAGCCAGTAGCAAGGAGCCAGAGGCCAGTGGCTGTAAAAGAATCTTTTTTTTTCTAAAATTGAAATTGGATATATCTAAGTACTACTGAACATTTATCTTACTAAAATCTTAAGCCAGTAGCAAGGAGCCAGAGGCTCTTCATCAGTTGGCGGAGGGCTTTCGAATTATTTGCAACTTTTTAAAAAAAATTATATACGTTGTAAATTTCTTAGCATTTTGAATCTCATTTACCCAGTATTTATTTAGAATTTTAGCCCAAATTCATTCAATTAAAATCAAGAAAATTTGTAGATAGTTATTTAGATATTTGGTTTGAAAGCCTGTTATGTGTAAGATATTCAATAGTTTAAATTGCATATCTCATTGTTTAAGCCATTAAAATAAATTTACTTTTTTGTTAAGATTTTTAAAATTGACTTGTTTTTGATAATTATCCATTAAATTGACGAAAAATTATTAGTTTATTTTTAAAACTAAAAGTGCCAGGTTATTTCTTTGAAGTATTTGGGGCATCATGTGTTTTAAAATGAGTTGTAAATAGAATAAGTTTTTCGCACATGTCATTAATAAAAGTAGCCATTTTAGATGATTCAACTACAGATCAAAAACTTCTTCAAGAATGGTTAAAAACCCATCCTCAAATAATTATTGAGTTAATAACAGGAAATTCATTTCAGTTTGAAATGGAGGTTAAGAATAAATCATTTCAGATTGATGTATTTCTAATTGATTTTTATATGCCAATAAGGAATGGTTTGGAATTAATTCAAAAGTTAAATTCAGAGATGAGACCAAAGTGTATTCTATATAGCAGTGGTTATCCAGGGTCATTTGAAATTCTGGAGGCTTCTGGTATAGGTGGTTTTAGTGAAAAGGAAAAAGATATGTTGATTCATTCAATTTTCGAAATTCACAATGGCAGAAGGTTTTTTGATATTGAATATCTTAACTCGTATAAGCTAAGTTCACATTTGGATGATACAAATACGCAAATATTAAAATTGATATCTGCGCAGGAAATAGAAATATTAAATTACTTATCATGTGGTTTATCTTATGCTGATATATCCGCCAAAATGAACAATTTGAGTGCAAGAAGTATTGAAACATATTTGTTCCAACTAAGAAAAAGATTTGCTTTAAAAAGCAATGTGCAACTATTAAAATGGGCTATGATAAACGGTATTATTTATCGTTTCGATGATTTAGATTAAATCATTTTTAATCAATATCGGAGATGTCCGATAAATTCTTCAATTGTTTGAAAGTGAAATATTGAAGTTTATATTCGATTAAAATAGTAGCCTATGAAATCCTTCAAAACCCAATCCAAAATTCAAGCATATACATTTAGTATAAATTGTTTATTTAAACACGGTGCATCTAAGAGTTTTTAAAATAAGTTTTTTGACATTACTTACCATGTTGATGCATCCACATTTAAAAGGTTTTTCAAATCCTGTGAATGATAGCTTAGGCAATAAATCTAAATTTCCCATTCAGGTTAGTGGAAGTAATTTGATTTTTGAAAGTGGCTATAATCCTCCGGTATTTCCTGGTTTAGAACAAAATGGGTTTTATAATAGGGTTTATTTTAATCCTAAAATTCAGGTTTTGGGTTTGGAGTTTCAATCAACAGTTTCTTTTGGAAATGAATCTTTTCAAATGGGACGATTTAATGATGTTTTGAATTTGAAGTTTAATAAGGTTTCTAAATATGATATTTTAAAACAATCTTCAAAAGTTAAATACTTAAATCAGCTAACACATGAAATTGATTCAATAAATGAATTGGTTAATAATGCGGAGCAAAATTACAATCGTTTAAATGAAGGTTATCAAAATCCAAATTATCAAGAGTCAATCAATAGTGCTAAAGCAATCATTGAACGCTGTAAAAGTGATAGTTTGTTTAATGCACATTATCCAGAAAAGAAACGGAATGCCAACCAAGTTTTAAAGACAGATTCAATTCATTTATATGAAGTTGAAAAATTAGATTCAATTAAAACTCAATTACACAAAATTCTTGAAATTAAGAGAAAAGTGAAATCACTGAGTGAACTAACAAACAGATCTTTTGAATCATCTCAACTTCAACAAAGACTGCCTTCATCAAATGGTGTTTTTAAAGACTATTCATTAAATAGACTTGAAATTGGTGACCATCAGCCTGAATTTTCTAAACTGGCTTTAAGTCAGGTTAGTAATAGAGGTTTATTATTAGACATTGGAAAAGGAAATTTCCATACCGCATTCACAGTAGGGAAAATGTCCTCGTTTGGCACAAACTCAACAGAATTTAGTAGAAATGGAAATCTTTTAGGTATACAAATTGGCCATAAGAAAGATAATGTTTACCGGATTGATTATGTTTTTGTAAAAGCAGAAAATGGAGAGGATACTAAGGAGAATAAGAATTTAAACAAATCTATTTGTACTGGATTTACTGGTAATTTTGTTTTGCTTAAAAACCATACTATCAGTGGTGAATGGATGGTGTCAGGATATAAATTCACTAAAACAGAAAATTCATTAAATACTGCAATTAATTCAATCCCATCATTTGGCGAAAATCAATCCTATTTGGTAAATTATGAAGGATTGTTTCCTAAACAAAAGCTATCTATTGGAGCAATTACTAAAAAAGATGGATATTCATTTTATAGTCTTGGTTCTCCTTTTAATAGACCAGGTACTAGAACCTTTGATGTTCATTTTAAAAAAGATTTATTCAAAAACCTCATTCAGTTTGGCTCTACATTCATTAAAGAAAGTAACGAAGTAAATAACTTCAAGACCAATAGTTTAAAGTATTTTGTAATGTTCAAACAAAGGAAGTTTAATCTTCGAATTGAGCATATTTCCTTACAAACAAAATTAGGGCTTTTAAACTCAGGCTCTTTTAAAACAAATATTTTGATTTTAACATCTGTAATGAATGGTAAGTTATTCAATAAACCTTCAATACTAATTATTAATTCAATTTATAACCAAAGTTCCAGATTTAATGAAGCCGATTCAAATACTAGAAGCAGTTTTAATTTTTCTGTTTCAGAGATTTGGAAAGTAAGTAAAAGTATTGATTTGAATTTAAGGTATTCAAGGAATGCTAATTTGAATGTAGATAGTAATTCTTCATTTAGTTATTCAATAAAATGTAATAAAAGATTTAAAAAATACCAATTAGGTATTTATGGAGATTACATGAATATAAAAGCAAGAGAATCCAGATTGAATTCAGGTTTAAGTTTTCAAGGAAACTTGTTTAAGCAATTACAGGTAATGGTAAACATTGGAGCTATTTATATACAAATGAAAAATGATAGAATTGGTAATTGGTATTCGAGTGGATTAATCAGATTGACATATACAATATAAAATGAAAAAGGAAATACATTATAATTTGAGAATTGTTGTTTTGTTAGTGCTTGTGGTTTTTGGAATTGAAACAAGTACAGCACAGATAAGTACAATATTTCAACAATCGAATATTTATTCTTTTGGACTAGATGAGGCAATTAATTGTCAGGTTTTAAATTCTGGACAAGAATCAATCATTGCTTCAGTAGATATTGAAGTCACAAAGAATGGTTTATCGATGTATAGCTGTAAATGGGATAACCAAGTTTTAGAAACTGGATTAACACAATTGCAAAAGCCAATAGGTATTAAAGAGATTTTTGGCTCACAAGCAAGATTAGAGGGGCTTGACATTAGTCGAGAGTTTTCTCCAGGTAACTATATGTTATGTATAAAGATAACAAATGTTAAGAGTCAGGAAATTTTGAATTCAGAGTGTTTTAAAATTGAAATTTTACCTATGTCTCCTTTGGTATTAATCTATCCTTCAAATGAAAGTGTAATAAGCTATCCTAATCCTGATTTAATTTGGCAAGGACCATTTACTCAAAATATAAATTATACTTATACTATAAAATTATGTGAAAGATATGAAGGCCAATCAACACTTTTAGCAATTGGTCAAAATCCAGTTTTATTTGGAAAATCTGGTTTAAACGCAAATCAAATTACATATCCTTTAGAGGCAAAAGCTTTAGAGCTTGGGCATACTTACGTTTGGCAAGTTGAAGCTTTAAGTAAAAATTCCCCTAATATAAAATCTGAGGTATGGACATTTACTTATGAAATTGAAAGTAATGAAGACAAAAATCCTGTTTTTTTTAATGGTTATTTAGTGCCAAAAATTGGTGCAGCAGATGGAATGCTCAATATCAAAAAACAGATTCAATTATCATTTGAAGAATCAAATCCATTGCCCATCTTGAAGTTATCTTTTTTAGATGCAAAGCAAAACTTTGTTATGGATATTGAAGAAAAGTCGATTCGTTCTTTAGGCTTTAATAAATACCAAATAGATTTAGAAGAGATCAAAGATTTAAAGAATAAAAAAATCTACTACCTAAAGATAGTAAACCCTCAAACTGGTGATAATTATCTAATTAAATTTAAATACTTTAAATGAGAAATCTTTTACATCTACTAATTATTTGCAATTTAATTTTAGTCTCATCTTGTAAGCAACATATTGGGCCTAAGGAATACTTTTCATTGATTGAGCAAAAAAGTTCAGGACTTGTGCAAGAAGATCAAATGGGTGGAGTTTTATTAAGTTGTTATTATAAGCCTATTGAAGCAATAGTATTGACAGAGTCACTCAAAAATGGAGGCTTGCCAAGTGAAGCTGAGTTAGAAGTTGAAAAGGAAAAGTTAAGCCGTTTAAGGCGTTTTCATTTAAAATTAAAAGGTAAAACGCAAGCAGATGTATTAAGAGAAAACTGCCCGAATGAAGAAGAGTATTCATTGAGATTTCAATATTACACCAATGAAATACAAAAGGATTTATTCCTAATAATTAATTCAGACACCATACCAAGTTTATTTACACATTTTGAAAGAAGTATGGGAACTAAACCAGAATCGACTTTAATTATTGATTTTGAGATACCGACAAATGTAAAAGCAGAAAGTAAAACCATTGTGCTTTTATGGGATAAAACAAAATTTAACAATAAGTCATCCCAATTTATTTTTAACAATTCAGCTATTAATAACCTACCCAAAATTAATCTTTAATATGCAAAAGCATTTAAAAACTATTTCGAGAGTTTTGTTACTTGTATTTACTTTTGAAATACTTCAACCCCTTCAAAGTTTAGCATTAACAGGTGGACCAAGTCAACCAGAGGTACAGAGTTTTGAGCCCGTTGGAACAACTCAACTGGTAGATTTATTTTCAGGAGATTTCAACTATAATATACCCTTAATGGATGTTGATGGATATCCATTGAATATTGCGTACCACTCTGGTATCACTATGGACCAAGAAGCCAGTTGGGTAGGATTGGGATGGAATTTAAATCCGGGAGTTGTTAATAGAAACTTAAGAGGAATACCGGATGATTTTAATGGAGATTTGATTGAGAAAGAATTAAGGCATAAACCGAATTTAACAACTGATGTATCTGTTGGTGCTGATTTTGAATTTTTAGGTGTAAAATTAAATAAGTTTAAAAAAATAGATCCCCAAAAAAAATATTTGAAATTTGAGTTAGGATATAATTTAGGTATATCCTACAATAATTATAGAGGGATTGGATTTTCTACTGGTATAGATTTTAGTTCATCATTAAGTAAAACACCCGTAAATTCTAATAAATATGCCAAACTAGGATTGAATTTACAAAATAATTCTTCTGGGGATTTAATGATTTCACCACAATTAAATTATCCAAGTAATAATCAAATTGGAATCAGTACAAATATTAGCAATAAGGAGGGTTTACTAAATACCACACTTTCAAATAACTATTTTATACAGAATTCAGGAATAAGTTATTCTGGACCAGGGTCAAGGAGTTTTATTCCTAGTATTTCGATGCCTATAAGGAATTTGACTTATAGTTTTAATTTTAAAAAGGGGCCTAGTATATTTGGAGCCGATCCAAGTTTTAATATTTCAGGAACCCAGTCAATTCAATACTTAGCAGATGATAAGATTAATAGAAAGGCATATGGTTCATTATACCTTCAAAACGAAAGTAGTGATAATGATAATGACCTTTTAGACTATTCAAGAGAGAAAGACAATCAATTTTCAGAAAAAAGCCCTGTAATAGCCATTCCCCAATTAACTCAAGATATTTTTAATTTTTCGGGACAAGGCATTGGAGGAGCTTTTAAAGCTTTTAGAAGTGATATTCCTATTATTCATGATGCTGCTACGACAAATAAGGCAGATATTCAAGCAAAAAGAGGATATGAGCTGGGTAAAGGTTCAAAGTTTAAGATTGGTGCAAATATTGGATTGTCGTTAAATTGGTCTGAATCTCATGCTTGGAGAATATGGGATGATAAAGATAATCCAAGAATATTGAGCGATATCGGATTAGGTGCTTTAAAAAATAATCCCAATACAGACCCATTATTTGAGCCAAGTTATTTTAAAGTACTTGGAGATAATGGTTCAGCTGATGAGAAATTTAATCCATTTGAAAGTCTAAATGAAAGTTTTGATTTAAAAGTACCTAGAGTTTCTAGCTCGGAGCAAATTGTAAATGCATCTACAAATTTTAAAAGAAAAAAACGAGATATAAGAGGGCAATTGGTTTCGGCTTTAACTGCAGATCAATCAAATTTTTGCTTGAGCCATGGAATACCTAAAACAGTTAATCAAGGCTCTAGTAATTATTTGGAAACTATTCCTCGAATTGGTGGTTATCGAAATGCTTCTCATAATTCTGAAATTTCGATTACTAAAGAAGATGGTTCTAGATTTGTATATGGTATACCAGCTTATAACATAACTCAAGTTGAATATCAATTTACCAATGCCAAAGAGCCATATAGTAATGATGAACCTCAAAGATTCTGTGACCAAGGGGAGGTTGAGTATAGTCCTAATTTTTCTAAATTTCAAGGAATTGATGCTCATAAAGAAGTAATAAAAACTCCAGCCTATGCTCATTCATACCTTTTAACTGCAGTTTTGAGTCCTGATTACCAAGATGTAGATGGAAATGGACCTACAGAAAATGACTTGGGTTCTTATACTAAAATTAATTACTCTTTAAAAAATTCAAATTATAAATGGAGGATTCCATTTCGCAAGGATAAAGCAAGCTTAAATGAAGGATTAAAATCAGATAAATACGATAATAGTGCCAGTTTTGTTTATGGTGAAAAAGAAATTTGGCATGTTCATTCTATTGAAGGCTTGAACCATGTTGCTTATTTTTATACATCTGAAAGAAGAGATGGTTTTGGGGTTGGAGAATTAGACGGAGGATTGTCTGCTCAAAACCCATCTTATAAATTAGACAGTATAGTTCTTTATTCCAAAACAGATTTAGACAATCCAATTAAAACTGTTGTATTTGAATATTCTTATAAACTTTGTCCTAATACCCACAATAATATTGACTATGCAACCAATACTCCTAATTCACTTGGAAATGGAAAGTTAACTTTAACCAAATTGTATTTCCGATACGGTAATTCATTTAAAGGAAAATTCAACGCCTATAAATTTGATTACGATTTTAGTCCAGAATACAATGCCTCTTATCATATAAAGGGATATGACGCCTGGGGTAATTACAAACCTGCTTCTGTATCCTTAAATGAATGGGCTTCAAGTGCAGGTGCTTGTGATGACAATAATAAGTTATTGGCAACTGAATTTCCTTTTTCTATTCAAAATAAAAGTTATGCAGATCAATATGCCACTCAATGGCATTTGAAAAAAATAACATTACCTAGTGGCGGTTCTATTGAGGTTGATTATGAAAGTGATGATTATGCCTACGTGCAAGATAGAGGAGCCATGCAAATGTACTTTTTAAAGGGCTTTGCAAAAGAAAAAGAAGATAATCCAACCCCAATTTTATTTGATAGTTATACAGGCTTAAGTAATAATATCTGTTTTGTTGAAATTCCTGCAAATATTGATTATAAGGGACTAAGGCCAGAGAGTAATTCCATGTTGTTTAATGTATTAATGGATATAGATGGTAAGGGGAATTATGAATATGTTAGAGGTTATGCTACAATTGAAGATTTAGGTGTAAAACAAGCTGATAACGAGAAACAACTTATATGGATTAGGTTAAAAGGATTAAAGTTGACTGGATACTCAAAACGAAAGGTGAATCCTATAAGTTCTACTGGATTTTCATTTGCTAGATTGTTTATGCCACATTTAGTAAATCCAGGTTCAAACACAATTAAAAGCAACCAAAATAATATTAAAACCTTTGCTAAAACTTTAACTGGTTTTATTCCCAATTTGTATAACATGTTAAAGGGAAGAGACAGAGTATTGTTTGATAAAGGATTTTGTAAACTAAGTATACCAGGGAAATCGTGGGTAAGGTTAAATAATGTAAGCGGTTTTAAGTACGGAGGAGGTTCAAGAGTTAAGCGTATAATCAGTTCAGATGTTTGGGATATGATGGACAATAATAGCTCTACTTCTTTAACAAGTAACTCATATACCCAAAACTTTTTTTACACAAAAGCAATTGGTAAAAATGAGGATGGAAGTATAAGATATGAAAGCAGTGGAGTGGCCAGTTGGGAGCCCGCAGCAGCCATGGATGAGAATCCATTTAAAAATAAAGGTAGAGAATATACAGAGGAGCATGTTTTTGTACCTGATGAAAGTTTTAATGTTGAGGAGCCTTTTGGTGAAAGTTATTACCCTGGTGCTACTGTTGGATATTCAAGAGTTAGTGTTGTTTTTGGAAATGCCAAAAATATAAGTAATACTGATTATTTGAAAAGAAATGGTACAGGTAAAACTGTAAGTGAATTTTATACTGCGAAGGATTTTCCAGTGATTAAAAAGGACCCTGAAGTACGTACCGATTATTATAAACCAAGTTTACTACTAAGTATGTTTGGTGTAAGAAGTAATGAATTTCTAACTATGACTCAGAAAATGCTTATTGAGTTAAATGATATGCATGGTAAACCAAAAGCGGTTTGGAACTATTCCCAGAATCATGTTGAGAGTAATGATGCATCAGAAGCACAATCGGGCACCACTTATGAATATTTTGAAACTGTTGAAAATGGAAAACGCAGACTTGATAATAAAGTAACAGTTCTTAATGCAAATGGAAAAATATCCAAAGCACTTTTAGCAACGGAAGCTGAGGTTGTAATTGATACTAGGCAATCTATATCAAATGCAATAGATGGGACTGCATCAGCGAACTTTAATGTAAGTGGTGCGGGGGCAATACTTTGGGCATCTTTTACACTATTTCCTTCCTATTCTAAAACTAATAATAAATTCCAAAGTGCAGCAAGTGTTAAACTAGTTCAGAAGTATGGAATACTTAAAAAGGTAACTGCATTTGAAGAAGGAGCAACATTAACCACTGAAAATACAGTTTTTGATGCCATAACAGGTGAGGTTTTAATAAATAAAACTCAAAATGAATTTGAGGACAATATTTATCAAACAAATTTACCTGCTTATTGGGCTTATGAAGGCATGGGGCCTGCATATAAAAATCAAAAGGCACGGTTTAATCTAAAAAATTCTACAACACATGGTTTTGTTATTGAATTTAACAATGTGCAATATGCACCGGATGCATTTTTATATCATGGTGATTTGCTTAAAGCTGATGATTCTGACATGAAACTTTGGGTTTATAAACATCAGGATGGCAAATGGCGAATAATCAATGAAAATGGAGTTTTTGTAAATATTCCTACTCAAACTGTTACTGTTATTCAATCTGGAAGAAAAAACATGCAGAGTGTGCCTTTAGCTAGTTTTACTCAGTTAACTAATCCAGTATTATCAACAGGATTTGTCAACCTTGAAAATGATGTTATTGCAACCAATGTTGCCGAATTTGATAGTATTGGTAAAATTCAAAACTGTTTTAATCCACCACCACCCATTACAAAATGTTTGACTTTTGAAGCTGGTACATTATTGGATTATTTCGTAACCAGGTATGCTAGTAACTTTTTCAAAATTGATTCTTTATCACAATATGGAATTTCTGGAGTTGATATTACAATTATTAATGAAAGTACTTCAAATACTTTTGGGAATTCTGAATATAAAAAGTTGTGGGATAGATATTATCCAGGCTTGCCATATAAGGTTAAGTTTTATGTAGAAAAAATTGCTGGTTATGATTGGTCTGATTCGCACTATCGATTTGGATATAAATTTGACGACATTGTTGTTAGTGAGGCTTGTAAGCAGATAAGATTTAAAATGGAGGCATCAGCAGTAACATCAACTCCAACAACCAGTTCTAACTATAGTACTTCGAATAATTCTTGCAATTATTCTGGTTTTCCAACTAATTGCTACTTCCCATTTAATAATACAATTAATAGTTATTTACCAATTGATGGCTTAATATGGCATTCAAAGTACTTAAACTATTCAGGTTGTGATTGTTATCCAACTCAGAATTCATGCGGTAATAATTGTGAAACTATTAAAAGTGATTCAGGATTTTGTCATACTGGCTCAAGTAGTCTTTTTACAACTATAAGAAATATTAGGCAATTAGTTCCTGCTTCGACTTTAATGCCTAATCTAACATCAAAGAATTCACTTAGATTGCTGAGATTGGCTACAAGTCCTTATTCTGGTAGTGTGAACTCAAATGGTAATGCAGGTATTAACGTCCGTAATATTGAATACTATGCCTTTTCTCAATATTTGGAAACAGATTTATGTAAACCAGTTATAGCACAAAAAACATTAAATCCTTTTGTTCATGGTTTATCAAATAATTGGAAACCTAAAAAATCTTGGGCATTTGTTCAAAAACGTGGTCCTGAAAATGCACAAAGTAATATTAGAAAAGATGGAACTATAGTTGGTTTTAATTCTTTCTGGCTTCCAAACAATAACACCGGAAGACTTCAAAAAACAAGTCAGTTGAATAATTGGCAATACAGTAAAGAAACCACTAAATATAGTAGAAATGGTGCTGAACTTGAAAGTAGAAATCCATTAGGAATTTATTCTGCTACTTTATTGAATGAAAATGGAATTATGCCAGTGGCAGTTGCTAATAATGCTGCATACCACCAGATTTTGGCTTTGAATTTTGAAAAGGATAATTCAATAACCGCAAGTTCTGAATTACAGGTTGCTTGTCCTTCGGTTCATCAAACACATGGCTTGGTGCTTAATTTATTAGATATTAATTATTCACACACCGGAAATTACTCTTATAAAATTCAGGATAGCTCAAGGCTTTTTGTTTCTTATTTGAACAACCAGAATTTAGCTGAAATGCAAACCTGGAATTCCAGCTCATTTAATGAGTATAAAACCAAAAGCAGTGATTATGTTGGTGTATTTGAACCAAATGCTGGCAAGTATTATATAAGTGCCTGGGTAAGGACAAATAATGATAACATGGATTATTCGGGTTCTAAAATTGTTTTGGTATTATCTGATGACAAAGCATTGGTAGAGGCTTCAAATATAACAGCAAATCAAATTGTAACTTTTACACCTTCAGGACCAGTAATAGATGGTTGGCAAAAAATTGAAGGGTACTTTACAGTTGGTTCAACTAAAAAAGCAATGATGGTGAAATTTGTTGCGGCTCCTGGCTCTCCAAGTTGGTTTGATGATTTTAGAATTCAACCATTTAATTCGGAAATGAAATCTTATGTTTTTGATTCAAAAAGCAAAAAAATGATTGCCGATTTAGATGGAAACAATTTCGCCACTTTTTATGAATATGATAAAGAGGGTAATCTTATCAGAATTAAAAAAGAGACCGAAAGAGGCATTGTTACTGTTAAAGAAGTTAGAAATAGTTTTAAGAAAATTCAATAGCTCGAAAAATGAAAAACCAAATTCGGATATTTCTTTTGGCGCTCTTATTATTTCCTTTGTTCTCCTTAAAGACAAATAAAGAAACTAATTTATTAGAGCGGTTTTCAAAACAAATGCTTCAAAGAAAGTATAAAGGAACTATTGAAGCCAATTTGTATTCTGACATAAACAAATCAAAATTAATAGAAAAGCAGAATTTTGATATTACAAGTTTTGGACCTTGGATGAAGTTTAAAACAAAGGAGCTTGAATATTATGCTAACGATAAGTATACAGTAATGCTTTATTTAGACCAAAAGCAAATTGTATTGACGCATACAAATCAAGCTGTTCAAAAACAAATTCTAAATCAGTTTGAGGGAATTTTAAATACCGGAAATAAGAACCTCGAATTTTTGGAAACTAAAGGCTCAAGTGAAGTTCAAAGTATACTTAAACTACATTTTAAAAAGGAAGTTAAATCAGTAGCTGATGTTGAATTTACAATCAATAATAAAACATTAGAACCTCAAAAGATTTCATTTTTATATAACAAATCATTGAATGAATTATTTCCTAGTCCGAAATTTATCAAAGAAAAACAAAGCTCATCAAAACCCCTTGTTGAAATGGTTTACCATGATTTTAACTACCTAAATCAACTAAATAAACAATGGTTTGATTTTTCACATATTGTCACTTTTAATAAAAAAGGAATTGCGGTATTAACAAAGCAATTTTCTGATTTTGAATTAATTAATACCGTTAACGAAACCTATTAAGCTTATGAAACGGATTCTGTATTTATTTTTACTTTTTATAGTTGTAAACAGCACAAATTTGTTTGCAAAAAAAATCCCGGCTCTACTCGATTACAAGGCTTTGGATTCTCTAAGTCCCATTAATTATGTAAGCAGAGGTAGCGATTTATTTGAAAGTAATGGTTCGATATTTACTGATACTACCTGGAGAGATCTTTATTGTTACAATGAAGCAACAGGAAGAATTGTATTAAGAATAAAAGACAATTTGCCATTATGCCCACCTTCTAATTTTAGTGTATCAGTAAGTTTAAGAATTACTACAATGAATAGCCGATTTGTAGTGCAGACTTTTGATACTACTTTAATGGTTTCTTATAATCGAACAAAAGGTTTAAACTACCTTGAACGTGCTATTTATGTTAAATCGAATGTCCATTATATAAAAGCGCAGGTACTAAATATCAATCCAAGTGCAAATTCTAAATATTTATGTTTAGAAGCCATTATAGAAGAGGATAGGAATTATTGTGGATTTACAAAAACAATGGTACCGCAGCTTACTGGTATTACATATCAGGCAAGTGAGGCGAAGATTAATTTGACATTTCATCAGGATTTGGTAGATAAGTGTGATTTTATAGAAATTGAATACACTTTTGTTGATGCCTATTCCTATAAAACTTTAGCCGAATCTTTGAATCCCAATTTTATTTGGTTTGATTTTAGGAGAAATTCAAACAGAGTTGCCATTACTTCCAATACCTATTCAATCAGTAATATTTTTGAGAAGGGTTATTTAATTTTCAGAGCCAGGGGAGTGGTAATGAAGGGCCCATTAAAGGATAAAGCCTACAATGGAAACTGGAGTTTAGATGACAATGGAAATTTATCAGGAGTATCATCTAATTGGTATACCGGAATTGGTGTAGGAGGTTTAATTCCTGTGCATCAGGAAAACATCAACTGGCAATTACAAGCTGATTTTGCAGAAGAAGCCAAGAGTAAAGAAGTTGTTACTTATTATGATGGTTTATTAAAAAAGAGGCAAACTGTTACCAGAAATAGTTCTGATAATATGGCCATTGTTGCAGATGAAATCTACGACCATCTAGGTAGACAAGCTATATCCGTATTACCTGTTCCAGCTTTCGAAAATAGGATTAGGTATTTTGAAGGTTTTGCGAAAAACAATGCTGGTGAACCTTATAATATTAAAAATTTCGACCTTCTAGACCAAGGTTCTGATTGTGTAAAGCAAAATGGTGATGACCCAATGTCAACTTTATCGGGTGCTGCAAAATATTATAGTGCAAACAATCCCTTGCTTTCAATGAGTAATTTGAATGCACGATTAGCCCAATCTATACCTAATGCTAGTGGTTATCCTTTTGCACATACAGAGTATATGCCCGACCAAACCGGAAGAATTAGAAGGCAATCTGGACCAGGTGCTACACATAAAATGGGAAATGGACATGAAACCAAATATTATTATGGTGTACCTACCCAACTTGAATTAGATAAATTGTTTGGAACTGAAGTAGGTGTATCTTCTCATTATAAGAAAAATATGGTAATAGATGCAAATGGTCAAGCAAGCATCAGTTACCTAGATTCTAAAGGTAGAGTAATTGCTACTTGTCTGGCTGGTGAAAGTCCTGCAGCTTTACAATCTCTAAGTTCAAATACTGGTTATGATACCATTAGTATGGATTTGCAAAGCTACCAAGACACACTCATATTGGAAGAGGGAATTGTTTTAAATACTGCATTTCATGTGAGTAAAAACAATACTGCCTATTCTTTAAAATATTTTTTAAATCCACAAAGTTATTTTCCAATATGTGCTTCATCGCAAGTTTGTTATAACTGTATGTATGATTTAGAAATTACTTTAACTGGTGAAGATTGTAATACAGAAGTTTTTAAACTAAAAAGAAAAATTGGCGGTAATGTAGCAGATACAATTTGTCAGGGACAATTAAAATATAGCTTTGCCGATGATGCAGAATTAAATGTTCAAGATTCTTTGCTTACTGTATTTTTAAATCAAGGTGCTTATACTTTAACTAAAAAATTAACCATTGATGAAGAGGCCTATGAGTTTTATTTCAACGATTTTAAAACGAATAGAATTTGTAAAACTGAGTCTGATTTTTTAAAACAAGCTTATATTGATATTGATACCAACCAATGCAACTTAACTTGTGAGCAATGTAATTTACAATTAGGACCTAAAGCTGCATTTCTTCAAAAAGGAATTCAAAATATTTTAGCGAGCGAAGATTCTATTCCTAATCATGAAGATACAGTAGCTATTAATAGTACTTATGACAAATTAAAACTCAATTGTGATGGATTGTGTCCGCCTGCTATGACAGGTTGCGATGCCATTTTGAATATTTTAATGGAAGACATGAAGCCAGGCGGACAATATGCTCTAATTGATTATGATTCAGCCAATAATATTTATGTAATTCCTGCTTATAATAGTACTACCAAACCTAAGTTTAATATTTTAGAGCCTATAGCGGGAAATGGTTTTGATACTACTTTAAAAAATCATCCTTATTTTGCCGCAAATGGTTTGACTTTAAACGGCACATACAAGACATTCAAAGATTTTACATTAGATGAATTGGTGATGTATTGGCAAGATACATTTTCAGCTATTTTGGTTAAACAACATCCTGAATATTGCAAGTATTTAAAATGTATAGAAAACAATATTTTTGATGCTTTTGAAACTGATTTTAGAGAAACTGATACGTATGAAAAAGCTGTTCAAAAAGGCTATTTCACTCCATTAAATCCTGTTGTTACAAATCCATTATTTCAACCTAATCCAAATTCATCTCTTGATCCTTTCTTTACAGAAGGAAAAGCTGGGAATATCTTATTAACAAATGCCCGTTCAAGGGTAAGTAATTTCTTATCATATACTACCTCATACGGAACTAAAGTTTTGGGTATGAAAGATATGGCGGTGTGGCAATTGTATTGTTCTGACCTAACAAACAATGATGATGTATTAAATTGTGTTGAGCAACATAAAGATTCAATATTTATTTGTGGTGCCAACAGAGATTATTATTGGAGAAACTTTAGAGGAATTTATTTGGCTTTACGTCAAAAAATTGCTGATAGTTTAACATCAGTTTCAACATATAAAGGTTTGGCTTGTAGTGATAGTAGGGTGCCGACATCATACGAAATAAGATTACCACAAGGACCAGCTAGTTTAATTGGTAACAATGACCCAAATACACCAGCAGGAATAGCCGCCATAGAAAACCAAGTGAACGATTCTATTAATTTAGAAAAGGAAAATACATGTGAAGGATATATACCTATTTGGTGGCAAGAATTAGCAGGATGTAACCTAAGTCCAGCTGATAGTACTTATATAATTGGAGAATTTCTCGCTATATGTAATGCAACTTCTACTTTAAAAAATACATTTGGAAATTCAAGCCTAGCTCCTAATCAAGTGAGCCCTATTAGTCTTGGATTTAGAAGTTTTGATGATGTATTAAGTGGAAAAGTGAATGGAACAGGTACGCCTTTAAGAACCAATTTTAGAGTAAAAGGAATTTGTGATGGGGTGCTTATATCTATGCCTAAGCCTTATGGACATGATTATTTAGCTTATGATAATCCTGCAGCAGATACTTGTGCTTGTAAACCTGAATTGTATAATTATCCTGTTTGGAACAATCCTAGTTGTGAAGATACCGTTTTTACTCCTGACCCAAATTGTACAGATTGCCCATCTACTGGTGGTACCTATGCCAATGAAATGATGAAGCAAATCATTAAAAATTCAGCTTCAGTTGAAACTCAGTATAAATGTAAAAACTGTATTGATTGTACAAAATTTGCAGGTGCTTTACAAAAGTACAAGGAGCAATATGGACCTCAAATTCCTGCAAGTGTGCCCAATCAAACCAACCAAACCAATTCAAATACCCCGGCACCTGCAGTTGATATTGAAAAAGTATTTACGCAATTTCTAAACAATACATTGGGCTTTAATTTATCGTTTGATGATTATATAAAATTTGGAGCTGAGTGTTTAGACACACTTGATACTTATGATGCTGTAATGGCAAAGTTTGATTCATCTAATTTTTCAGGTGGTGAAACGGTTTCAACACCAAGTGGTTCAATTCATGTGGAAGAGTGGGATAGAAATGTAAATATTGATACTTGTGGTTGTAATATAATTTTAAAAGCTGAAAGAGATTGGGTAAATGGATTTATAGATACTACCAAGTTTGCTAGTTCAAGAGATTATGTAGAAAAGATGTTTAATTGTGGCAATCCTTTATTAGATTATAATAAACATAGAGATGCTTGTTTTACCGCAGCTAATGGTTTGTATATAGATTCTACTTTGGTACCTTATTATTCTGTTGATACAATTGCCAATAGCACATCTGTAAATATAAATTGGGCAAATAGTTTTTGGGGTTTGGGCAATAATGGACAGCCACGAGTTATTAAAACTGCTGCAATTGCAGGTCAAGAAGGAGCATTCATTGATGGTTATATATTGGTGGGAGATAGTTTAATACCTTATTACGCTCGATGGCAAACAATTCCAGCACTTTCCCTTACTTACATTTTACATGAAAATGGCTCTGGCTCATGGAGGGATAACCTGAAAAGTTTGAATTCTTGTTTACCTCCTAAATGTTGTAAAAAACTTTGTAACCGGCCATTTTATGAGTTAAAGCTTGTGCAAGAAGACCCTTGTAAATTGAGTTTAAAAGCCATTGCAAAAAGAATGGCAGCTCAAAGATATACAGCATACTTGGATAGTTCTTTAGCTACCTTCAGAAAAGCCTATTTAGCTAAGTGCTTACGTCCTTTACAAATTGAAAGAATACAAGAACAATTGCAAGTATTCCAATACCATTATACTTTGTATTATTACGACCAAGCTGGTAATCTTACCAAAACCATTCCACCTGCTGGTGTTAAGCCTTTTGGTAATGAGGATGCTCGATTGGTTCAGAATTTCCGATTGATGAGCAGTGCGCAAAGGTTTACTCCTAATCACCTTATGGCAACAACTTACCAATACAATTCATTAAATGCTTTGTGCTGGCAAAAAACACCAGATGCGGGAGAAAGTAAATTCTATTATGATGATTTAGGTAGACTGGTTGTTTCTCAAAATGCCAAACAAATTGCTATTGCAGGTGCAGTTAAACAATACAGTTATACTTTATTCGACCCATTAGGTAGAATTGTTGAAGTGGGTCAAATCAATCAGGCCAATCCAATGACAGATTTAATGGCAAGAACTCCTGCAAGCTTAAATGCTTGGCTAGCCACAACGTTTAAAACACAAATAACTCGAACCAAATACGATGAAGCCGATTATTCGCTTCTAGATACCACTTTATTTAATCCTAAAAATTTGCGTAATAGAGTAGTTTATTCTAGTTATGCTGCTGGTAATGGTAATTTTTACGAACACGCAGTTCATTATAGTTATGATGCTCACGGAAATGTAAAAACCTTATTGAGAGAAATAAAAGGTTTGGTGCCTTTATTAAATGATTATAAACTGGTTCATTATAAATATGATTTGGTGAGCGGCAAAGTAAATGAGGTAGCCTATCAAACTGGTATGGCCGATCAATACTTACATAAATACAATTATGATGCAGAAAATAGATTGATAAGTGTTGAAACCGGACCAGGAAAATACCAATTGGATGAAGATGCCAAATACAGGTACTATTTACATGGACCATTGGCACGTATGGAGCTGGGTAAATTACAAGTACAAGGTGTTGATTATGCCTATACCTTACAAGGTTGGTTAAAAGGAGTAAACAGCTCGCATTTGCAAACACAAAGAGATTTGGGTAGAGATGGATACAAAGGTACAAATGGTTTTGCTGGGAATGCCTATTTCCCTGCCGATGCTTATGGCTTTACTTTAGGGTATTATGAAGGCGATTACCAAATGATAGGAAACATGGCCCAAAGTGAATCGTTTGTGAGTGCTACAGCAGGTTCAAGTGCAGGCAACCAAAGCCCTAATTTATACAATGGCAATATTAGAATGATGTCGGTGGCTATTAGACAATTTGGGGTTTACCCATTATTAAATAGTTACCGTTACGACCAATTAAACAGGTTGGTGAGTAGTACCAGTTATAATCAGTTTGATAGTGTGGCTAATGCTTATCCAAACAATGCAACAGCTTTACCTCAATACCTCAATACCTTTAGTTACGATGCAAACGGAAATATTTTAAAACAACTTCGTAATGGCGGACCATCTCAAGTGGCTATGGACAGTTTGCATTATGAATATGAAATGGTAGCTGGATTACCAACTAATAAACTAAGGCGAGTAACAGATGCAGTAGCAGCAGCTAATTACGCAGATGATATTGACAAACAAGTTGATTTTAGCAATTATACATACGATGCAATAGGTAATTTAATTCAAGACAAAGCAGAGCAAATATTAAGTATTGAATGGAATGTATATGGCAAAATACAAAAGATTATACGCACTGCTGGAAGTACCAAACCTGATTTAGAATTTGAGTACAGTCCTGATGGGCATAGGGTAGTAAAAATTGTAAAACCTAAAAATGGCAACCAAAATTTATACACTTACTATGTGCGCGATGCACAAGGAAATGTATTGGCAACTTATGAAAGAAGTTTTGCTAAGATTTTAGATTTCCAGAACATTACTTATGCCAAAATAAACGATACCTTGGTTAAATATACTGGCTTAAGTGGCTTGGCAGAATTTTCGGCACAGTATTCTAATTTGGAAACAGTAAGAAATGCCTACATGAATCAATTGGGTTCTAATTTTGAGTTTTTATATACATTTAGTCCATATCAATTTTTAAAAGACGACCAAAACAATTTAGATACATTACTCAATAGGATTGAATTAGGAGAATTTTTGAATCTGTTATTTACAGCCAGTCCACCAGACTTTGATGTAATATGTAATTGTTTAAAAAACAGGCATCAGAAGAATAGCAATTATGCGCCATTAATGCGGGCATTTGTAGTAGATTCAGCAAGTTTAATGAATTTATTTCTGGCAATGGAAATGACAAATTATGGTGATTATATTCCAGCATTGGCAGCACGACTTGGCTTTGAGAACTTAAACATAGAAGATGCAAAAGAAGAATTAAATCGTTATGTATATGGCAACAATGGAAATGGTTCAAATTTAAAAATACTATTTGATGAATTATATAAAATAGATGAAGGTTTTAGAGATTGTGGTCCATCTGTTTCGAATTTTTTATTTAAATTACATACAGATCAACCTAATAAACTCATTGAATTATTAACGGTAATACCAGATTTAAGAGATATGTTTTATCGCACAGCAAGTTCAGATGGATTCGATTGTAGTTATTCTTTTAGTCATGATGATATGGCAAGTTTAATGAGTAATAACTATTCTGAATTAAGTTGGAATAAATTAATAGATGCATTTGGTACTAATACCTTGTTGACTTATTTTGTTAACAACCAAAATTCATATTTCATGAACCAGGCGGTTTTGTATAACAAAACTATTTTAACCAATACCCAACAAAACCAAAACCTTTACGGCGGCAATTATGGTGGATTAGAAAATTACTTTGCGTATATTCGAAATTACTTTGGACAGGGATTATACGACCAAATTACAGCAGGTTTTATGCAACAAAGCAGTGTGTATACAGACAGTTTAAGATTGGAGGAGTGGCATTTATATGGAAGTTCCAGAATTGGCATTTACCAAACCAACAAAGCCATGGCCCAACGTACAGTACGCATTGAAAACGGAGTAACCACACAAATAAGTAATACTCATATAGAACAATTAAGCCTCAGCCGTTTTTACACCGAACGAGGAGCCAAACGCTATGAACTGAGCAATCACTTGGGTAATGTGTTGACTGTTGTTACAGATAAGAAGTTACCAGTATGTAGTTCGAATAACATTTCTTACTTCATTGCAGATGTAGTAAGTGCAACAGATTATTCTCCGTTTGGTGCGCCGTTGGCGGGGAGGACTTATCAAGGAAATGAATATCGTTATGGATTCAATGGAAAGGAGAAGGATGATGAAACTTATGGTGGTGGGAATGCTTATGATTTTGGTGCTAGGATTTTTAATGCAAGGTTGGGCAGATGGTTAAGTGTTGATCCATTTTATAACTTTTTTGTTTATGAGACCCCATACTTATTTGCAGGTGGGAACCCCATTAAAATAATAGATCCAAATGGTAAAGAGAAAATTGTTGTGTCTGGCCAACCCGGGCCCCATAAAGATAAAACTCATTTTCTTGACAATGGCCTTGATAGAGCAGTGAATTTGAAAAAAGATGCAGGAAGTGAACAAGTAACATGGATTATTTATATGGGAAATGATCCACAAGGAAACTCATTTACATTGGACCAAATTAAACCATATTTAGAGAAAGCAACTGAAGCTGGAATAAAAATTGTATTAGCAAATGCTAATAGTGAAATTGTAAATTATGTTAATTATAAATTCGGGGGACAAACTAGAGATAAGGATTTAATATCTAATTTTACATACGTGGGACATGCGCACACTAATGATTTAGCTACTAATTATACTGGACCCGGAAGTCCAATTGGTTTAGATGTAGGTGATTTTCAAAAGGGTGCTTTTTCTGATAATTCTACTGCTAATTTAGAAAACGGCTGCAATACAGCTAATCCTAAATTCAGTGGAAATCAAGCAATGCAAATGTCATTACTAATAGGAGATTATGTAACTGGGGCAACTTCATTTACAAACTATTATAAAAAAGGAGTTATTGCTCCCAAGGATCTTCAAAGTAAAGATCCAAAGCACCCTGGAGAAATCAAAAAATATTTAGGAACTGGAGGAGCTTCTTACCAAACTAATTCTGAGATGGAAAATCGAGACCAAAATAGACCTATTGAGACTGATGTTTGTTATTTCGTAAATTAAAATAAATCATGCTAAAATTACTAAATTTTATACTTATTCTATTGTTTTTTAACCACTTTTTTATGTCGAAAAGTAATTATATTTCTAATTGCGAGAGTGCAATAAATGAAAGGGGTAATTTATCATATTATTATAAAGATAGCACTAAATATTCTTATGGTGATTCAATTCCAATCTTTAAAAATTTAAATTTTATTGAAGGAGATTGGGAGGCTTTTCTTGTTTCATATCCTGATAATTATGAAACTAAAAAAATTAGTTGTTTAAAATTAGGTAACAAGTTAAAGCTGCTTGAATATCAAAAACTATTGAAGACAAAATTTGTAAATGGTGATATTTCCACTTTAAATGCAAAATTAGTATTGTATCAAAACGATAGTTTGAGATTTATCACTGAAATAATTCAAGAAGGTGATTTAGCTGGTTTTCAAAATGATTTATATGGTTGGACGCCATGTGATTCAAAAATACTTCATGATTTTCTTAGAAATTTCAAATAAATTTAGCTGAAAGTTTTCCTTATATTATAATTTGCTTTAGAGCTATTTTGTATAATCAAAACCAAGTGAATGAGTTTAGTTGTTCAATATCATTCGATGCTGTTAATTTATCTCAACACTTCAACCAACAAACTCCTGCAAACTTATGGCGCCCATTGGTTGAAGCCTATGGTACTGAGTTTTTACTTAATTACCATGCTCAAAATATGAGTTCTTATTTTGTAAATACAGCTGTAAACTTTGCCCCAAATTTATTGGCAACAGTACAAAGTGCGAATAACCTTTACGGTGGCAATTATGGTGGATTAGAAAACTACCCACAACGCGAGCAGAGAGTTTAAATGAATAGAAAAATTCGTTTAGCTCGGTTGGGGTTATCTCGTTTTCATAATTTGTATTTTAGTATGAGCTATTTTGTGTTTCCCTAATAAAAATATCATTTGATAATTTACCTATATTCGAAATTACTTTGGTCAAGGATTATACGACCAAATAACAGCCGGGTTTATGCAACAAAGTAGTGTGTATACAGACAGTTTACGTTTAGAGGAACTGTGTCCGCCCGCTGGCGGATGGCATTTGTATGGTAGTTCTAGAATAGGAATTTACCAAACCAATAAAGCCATGGCCCAACGCACAGTGCGTATTGAAAATGGTGTAGGGTTGCACGGCAGTGCATCCCAACGGCAAAGCCGTTTTTATAGCGAAAGCGGAGCCAAAAATCATGAATTACCAAAGCATTTGGGAAATGTTTTGACAGTTGTTACTGATAAGAAGTTGCCTGTGTGTAGTGGAACAAGCGTAAGTTATTTCATAGCAGATATTGTAAGTGCCACAGATTATTCTCCTTTTGGTGCGCCGTTAGCAGAGAGGACTTGGCAGGGAAGTGAATACCGTTATGGGTTTAATACCCAAGAGCGTGATGATGAAATAGCAGGAGTTGGTAACATCATGACCGCCGAGTTTTGGGAGTATGATACAAGATTAGGAAGAAGATGGAATTTGGATCCAATTGTGAAACCATGGGAAAGTCGATATGCTGTTCTATCAAATAACCCAATTGTATACTTAGACCCAATGGGCTTATCATCACAAGATGGAAATAAACCTCCCAATAGACCCAATTATGCAAAAGATAATGATGGAAATATTCTAAAGGATAAATCAGGTGCACCATTATTAGAGAGTTGTAGTGAAGCTATTATTACAGCAAAACATTGGAAAAAGGTAGGGCAAGTCTTGGGTAAAGTTTGGGATGGAGTAAAAGCGGTAGGTCGAAATGCTTTAACTTTTGTTATTGCTGCTTTCAATTCTCATTTAACAAATCAAATTGGTGGTTATGGAAGAATGAATCCATCAGATTTTGGTGATGAATCATTAGCTGCTAAAGGAGGTCAGAGATTGGGTGATATGTTCTCGATAATGACCGGAGGACTTGAAGCGGGCACTGGATTTATACTTGGAGGTGGTGGTGTAACGATTTCATTATCTGGAGTTGGGACTATTGTTGGTGCACCTGCAGCGGCAATAGGAGGTGTTATGACTGGTCATGGCTTGTTAGTCATTCATACAGCTTGGGATGCAATGACCAAAGTTGAAGATGTAGCGGATAATGCAAATAATAATAAAGAAAATTGCGGTAGTAGTGATGATGGGAGTGCCGATATGGATGGGGTTACTCAACCTAAATTTGAGAAAATGGGTAAACAAAAGGGCAGCAGTGCTGAAAAAATGCCTGATGATGTTGCTAGATTGTTAAAAATAAAAGACATTAAAAAATTTAAAAAGTATTTGCACCAGGTTAAAAAGCAAGAAGGAAGGGGAGGAGCCGATAATTATAATTGGGATGAATTAATTGAAATAGGAAAAGAATTTAAACAATTAAATAAATAAATATGAGCATTGAGAATTACAATATTAAAGTAACTAGAGAAAATGGCAGTCAAGATGAAATTGAATTTTCATTTAGATTTAATCATTTAAATGAAAGAACTGCTTACGAAATAAAAGAAATGCTGAAGGATTATAATGTTATTTTCAATAAACCGAAAGGTAAGGAATTTTATGTAATCCTACTAGATAAATTGGATTCGAGTTTTGATGTTAATCTTATACTTCAAATAATTAAAAAATTTAATCTGGATAAAGAAAGTTATGGTTTTTGGATTTCTATTACTTCAGAGTATGGGCATGGAGGTGCATTTTTGCCAATTGAAATTCGTGAGGCTTATAAAATTATTGGTGGACAATTAGATTTTTCTTTTTTGGTTGGAGAATAAGTCAGTATCGGATACATCACATTTCATAGAAAGGATATTCAACAGTTTATTAATCAAAAAAAATCATCTTAATTTAATTAAAAAGGGAAGCAATTAATGCTTCCCTTTTTTAGTTTGGTTTGCTAAAAGCTTGTTGCTATTGAGTTTGTTAATGTTAATACATTTTAAGATTCATTACAGCAACTAGAAATAATGCAACATGAAACAGTACGAAATGCCTATATGAATCAATTGGGTTCTAATGCTGAGTTTTTACAAACATTTAGTCCATATCAATTTTTAAAAGACGACCAAAACAATTTAGATACATTACTCAATAGGATTGAATTAGGAGAATTTTTGAATCTGTTATTTACAGCTAGTCCACCAGACTTTGATGTAATATGTAATTGTTTAAAAAACAGGCATCAGAAGAATAGCAATTATGCGCCATTAATGCGGGCATTTGTAGTAGATTCAGCAAGTTTAATGAATTTATTTCTGGCAATGGAAATGACAAATTATGGTGATTATATTCCAGCATTGGCAGCACGACTTGGCTTTGAGAACTTAAACATAGAAGATGCAAAAGAAGAATTAAATCGTTATGTATATGGCAACAATGGAAATGGTTCAAATTTAAAAATACTATTGGATGAATTATATAAAATAGATGAAGGTTTTAGAGATTGTGGTCCATCTGTTTCGAATTTTTTATTTAAATTACATACAGATCAACCTAATAAACTCATTGAATTATTAATGGTAATACCAGATTTAAGAGATATGTTTTATCGCACAGCAAGTTCAGATGGATTCGATTGTAGCTATTCTTTTAGTCATGATGATATGGCAAGTTTAATGAGTAATAACTATTCTGAATTTAGTTGGAATAAACTAATTGAAGCTTTTGGTACTAATAACTTGTTGACTTATTTTGTTAACAACCAAAATTCATATTTCATGAACCAGGCGGTATTGTATAACAAATCTATATTAACGAATACCCAACAGAACCAAAACCTTTATGGCGGCAATTATGGTGGATTAGAAAACTATTTCACCTATATTCGAAATTACTTTGGTCAGGGATTATACGACCAAATAACAGCCGGGTTTATGCAACAAAGCAGTGTGTATACAGACAGTTTACGTTTAGAGGAATGGCATTTGTATGGTAGTTCTAGAATAGGCATTTACCAAACCAACAAAGCTATGGCCCAACGAACTGTACGCATTGAAAACGGTATAACCACACAATTGAGCAATACACATATTGAACAACTAGGCAGGGTTGCACTGCTGTGCATCCATACAGAGCGTGGTGCAAAACGTTATGAGCTTACAAACCATTTAGGTAATGTATTGACTGTTATTACAGATAAGAAACTCCCAGTGTGTATGGGTACAAGCGTAAGTTTTTTCATAGCAGATATTATAAGTGCTACCGATTATTCACCGTTTGGTGCGCCATTGGCAGAGAGAACTTGGCAGGGAAGTGAGTATCGTTATGGGTTTAATACCCAAGAACGCGACGATGAAATAGCTGGCCCTGGCAATATTATGACTGCCGAGTTCTGGGAGTATGATACTAGATTAGGAAGAAGATGGAATTTGGATCCAGTGGTTAAGTATGGTGAAAGTGGTTATGCTGCTTTAAGCAATAACACGATTTCAAAAGTTGATCCTAAAGGAGATAATCCATTAGCTTTAGTTGGTGCAGTAGTTGGTGCAGTTAAAGAAGTGGTTTCACAAACAATTTCAATTGGAGTTAAAAACATGAATGAAGGTAAAGGATTTTTTAATGATTATAGAAAACAGATTGATGTGGCTGACATTGCTATTAGTGCAGGAGAAGGGGCTATGGCTGGGGCAACTCTAGGTGTCTCTATGTTACTTACATCAGGTGTATCTAGCGCTTTAAAAGGTGCTGTGGATGTAAAAGGCGATGGGAATTATAAATATATTGGCGCTGAATTATTAGAAGGGAATGATAAGCATAATAAAAGAACAAGTGATGCAATTGCAGATGCCGCCTCAAATTTTGCAGGTAATTTATTAAGTGGAGGTATGGGTTTAGATAAATTTGCTAAAGGTTTGTCAGGTTCAATATTTAATTCAACAACTAGTGGTTTAATTAGACGAGGCGCAGCAGGTATAATTCAAGGAACTTTTGAGGGTATTTGGCAATATGGTATTAATGAAGTAAAAGATGAATTATTAAATGGATACCATAATATTTATAATAGTTTCTTTCCAATTTTACTTAAAACAGTAGAAGTTAAACCAAAAACATCCGAACAGATAAATAAGGAATTACATGATAAATTAATTAAACAAGTTTATCCTGAGGTTCAAACTAAACTACCTAATGATTAATAAAATTGAAAACAAGTAAAATGAATAGCTTTTTAACTTATTTAGGCATTGTATCATTTATGGCTTCTTTAGTCACCATACCTATTTTATTAGGATGTCAAACAGAAGAGTGTTTTAGAAGTAAGTATGGGACAGTTGAAGTCGTTGCAACATTAAAGAATGTGGCAACTCATGGCAAAAGCTTAGCAGGTGAATATACATATGAAGTAAATGGAAAGGTATATAATGAAACTTTCAGGTCTCCAACAGACAATTTTGAAGAAATTGGTGACCAACTATATTTATTATACGATACCTTAGATCCGTCTAATTCATTTTTAACTTATAGATTTTTTGTCCCGAATAACTTGTTTAATACCACCGGTAAAATTACTTTTTTTAAAGTCGATAAAAAAGAAGTAAGTATTGTTTTACAATATTCATTAAACAACTATATAATAAAAAGAAACCAATACTTTACTGCTGACAAAGCAGAAGTATTAGAACGACTTTATAAAGAAAAAAAAGAAGTTGTAATTGGTGTTGTACCAGAAAATGTAAGAAGAGGCTATTTAAATATAGAAGAAAGTTTGAGATAAAAATCAGCTCAAGCCATATAAAATAGGCAGTGAGCGATATATCATTTTTCTGAAAAATGATTTTCAAAAGTCTAATAATTAGAAAATATTCATCTTAGTTGAATATAAAAGGGAGGCAATAAATGCTAACCTTTTTTGATTTAGTTTTCTGAAAACCTATTGCTACTGAGTTTGTAAAACCTTGGTGTTCGATAAATTAGAATAATTGCAAAGCGCCAAAATAGCACCCATTAGTTGAAGCCTATGGCACTGAGTTTTTACTTAATTACCATGCTCAAAATATGAGTTCTTATTTTGTAAATACAGCTGTAAACTTTGCCCCAAGTTTATTGGCAACAGTACAAAGTGCGAATAACCTTTATGGCGGCAATTATGGTGGATTAGAAAATTACTTTGCTTATATTCGAAATTACTTTGGTCAGGGATTATACGACCAAATAACAGCAGGTTTTATGCAGCAAAGCAGTGTATATACAGACAGTTTACGTTTAGAGGAATGGCATTTGTATGGTAGTTCTAGAATAGGCATTTACCAAACCAACAAAGCTATGGCCCAACGAACTGTACGCATTGAAAACGGTATAACCACACAATTGAGCAATACACATATTGAACAACTAGGCAGGGTTGCACTGCTGTGCATCCATACAGAACGCGGTGCCAAGCGTTATGAGTTAACAAACCATTTAGGTAATGTATTAACAGTTGTTACAGATAAGAAGTTACCTGTATGTAGTTCGAATAGCATTACATACTTTATTGTTGATATTGTTAGTGCTACAGATTATTCTCCATTTGGAGCGCCATTGGCGGGGAGAACTTGGCAGGGTGGGGAGTATAGGTATGGATTTAATGGAAAGGAGAAGGATGATGAGACTTATGGTGGTGGTAATGCTTATGATTTTGGGGCTAGAATTTATGATTGTAGGCTTGGGAGATTTATGACAAAAGATTTTTTGTCTATTTATCACCCAGATTTAAATCCTTATCATTTTACTGGAAATTCCCCTTTGTTTCAAATTGATTATGATGGAAATGATTATATTATTTCTATTTCTAAAGACCAATCAGGAAAAACTGTTTTAACTATATCAACAACTGTTTATGCTGTAGGAGCAAGTAAACTAATGGTTGAAGAAATGAATAGGATTGCTGGTCAAATCTTCCAAAAAGGAGAATCTAATGGGGTTATTATTCAGTTTAATTTGAAATTTGTAGCCGTTAATAATGAGAGTGAAGTAGGTTCAAATATGTGCGGAAGAAAAATCGGTAGAAGTTATTATGGAAATAGCGGTAATAATATACTATATTTTGGAGTTAGGGCAAAAAGATCGTCAACAACATCGGTTTCTTTTTCAAAAACTTCAAATACAGGATTTATTGATTCTCGAAAACCATTAGAAAATCAAATTTGGGAAGCTGTGCATGAAACCGGACATTTAATAGGATTATCAGACAGGTACAAAGATTATGAAGATTTAGATGGATGTGAAATTTCAATGATTGATAATGGATTTGAAGGTGATTTATATGGGAATTATGGAGGCAATAAATTTTCACAATCCCATAGGGAAAACTATGTTAACTTTTATAAGACTGAAATAACTAGCATTGAGCAAAATAAAAAAAGTTCACTATTTCAAAGGTCTTCTTCAGTTGTTGACAAATTTTTACTGGATGATAATTCTAATAATAAAGCTAAATTAAAAGGTTCTAGAGACTTTACCTTTATAGAAAAAGAGAAAAATAATCCCGGACTAAATTATACCCCTTCTGGTTACGTAAAAGTTGGAGATACCCTTGTAAAAAAGCAATAAATATGTTTAAACTATTTCTTTCTATATTATGTGGAATTTTTATTTTACATTATCCATTTAGGTTTGGAGAATCTAAAATGTCTTTTAACTATGTAAAAAATGGTTATGTTTTTAAAGATTTTATTTCACCAAACTCAATTTTATTTATTGATGATACAACTTTCTTTCAGCAAAGGAAGGGAGACTCAATAAAAAAGGTTTTTTTTGTTTACAGAATTTACAGTATGGATGATAAATTTTATCCAAACTTTTGTATAAACAATTTAGTTTATAATAAGTTTGATCACTTTTATTTTCAATATTCAGATACAAATGAAACAAATTTAAACTTAGCTACTTATTCTAAAGCAACTTTATTTTTTAATGAACTAGATACTAATAGATTTGAAGATGACACAATTAAATCAATTTTTATAGGAAAAAACCAATCCGATTTTGTAATTAAGTATGGATTGTTTCCAGATTCTGTTTTTTATTTTAAATAAGTTAATATTCAATTATTAATTTGTTTTTATCAGCAGTGTTTAATTTATCACTTTTAGGATCACAATTTGTCTTTTTCATTTATTTTCAATGTATTTTTTCTTGGAAAGATAAAAATGAGAATTCACAAAATACTCTCTCATTTTTGTTTTAAGATTGAGTGAGGCTATTATAATTGAATTGATAAATTCTATGTATTTAGTTTGTCATTTCAAACGGAAATATTTTAAAACAACTTCGTAATGGCGGACCATCTCAAGTGGCTATGGACAGTTTGCATTATGAATATGAAATGGTAGCAGGATTACCAACTAATAAACTAAGGCGAGTAACAGATGCAGTAGCAGCAGCTAATTACGCAGATGATATTGACAAACAAGTTGATTTTAGCAATTATACATACGATGCAATAGGTAATTTAATTCAAGACAAAGCAGAGCAAATATTAAGTATTGAATGGAATGTATATGGCAAAATACAAAAGATTATACGCACTGCTGGAAGTACCAAACCTGATTTAGAATTTGAGTACAGTCCTGATGGGCATAG
>JBIMKP010000022.1:0-73777 GCA_051861545.1 Bacteroidia bacterium
CTGTTTAAATTGATTGTATTAATGGGTTTTAAAATATTGAATAATCCTTTTCATCCCTCATTACCCCGAGCTTAAGCAACGGGGCAATTGAGGGATGGAGAGATTTCATTATTCAACGCATTGAAATCCTAAAATAATTTTGCTGTTTTCTCAATTGCCCTGTGGATTTATCCCTGGGAAATTGAGAAATATGAAGCCATTTGCTAATGAAGGATATCATAAATTAAGGAATACCTTAAAGCATCGTTAAATCGTCTTCTTTTTATTTTACATGCTAAAAAAAAGTTTTGAGTTAAGCGTCATTTAAATTGCTGAAAATAAATATTATATAAGTATAAATGTTTTCATTCTTTTTGAAAATTACTATAAGTTTTAAAGAATAAATTGTTAAAAATGGAGGCTTCAATTTAATTGTAATTCGATTTTACATTTCAGTTAAATAAATAAGTTTAAATCATGTCTCATGTTAACATTTATGTCCATTTGGTTTTTAGCACAAAACATAGATATCCTTTTTTGAATACCTTGGAATTAAGAAAAACGATGTGGAGTCATATGAAAGAAAATGCCCAAGAAAAGGGAATTCACATAGCTGCAGTTAAAGGGTATATGGAACATTGTCATTGTTTGGTATCATTAAACAAAAATCAGTCAATACGGGAAATTGCTCAGATGATTAAAGGTGAATCATCTTTTTGGATGAATAATAGCGGACTTCTAAAAGAAAAATTTCAATGGCAAAATGATTATTATGCAGTTTCGGTTGGTGATTCAGATTTTAAAAGAGTTTTGAATTATATCCTTAATCAAGAGAAGCATCATTCTAAACTACCATTTCAAGAAGAACATGAATCATTGATTGAGAAATTTAAAAAAGTGAGGCAAATTGTAATTAATTCTGATGCTTCAATCAATATAAAATAACACATAATAATTAGGGTAAATTCACTAAATCATAAGTTTCAAACCATTTAAGAATGTGATATAAAATCATGCAGCAAACTCAATAGCTCTGCGGCTTCAGCCCAGAGATAATGAGTTTGGAAATGAAATTATTCAACACCTCATTTGCCTCGGTTTGAAACCATGAGCCAAAAGAGAAAACAAAATCCTTTAAAAAATTAGTTGATTTTTCATTTGCAACATTGCATTAGCCAATATAAAATAACGCATAATAATTAAGGTAAAATTCTATTAATCATATGCTTCAAGCCATTTATGATGTGCTGTAAAATCATGCTGCAAACTCAATAGCTCTGTGGCTTCAGCCCAGAGATAATGAGTTTGGAAATGAAATTATTCAACACCTTTTTAGCCTCGGTTTGAAACAATGAGGCAAAAGAGAAAACAAAATCCTTTAAAAAATTGGTTGATTTTTCATTTGCAACATTGCATTAGCCAATATAAAATAATGCATAATAATTTAGCTAAAATTCAATTAATCATATCCTTCAAGCCATTTATGATGTGCTGTAAAATCATGCTGCAAACTCAATAGCTCTGTGGCTTCAGCCCGGAGCTAATGAGTTTGGAAATATTCTAATATGCTTGATGATATTTGTTTTTGGACTTATTTTCTATTGGTGAAATCTTTGAAAAGTAATTAAGTTAATCAATTTTTTAATGATTGGTAAAAAAACTAAATTTGAGATTATGAAATATACAATTGAGTTAGGTGATTCTTCAAAAGATCAATTGGTTTTAGGGATTTTAAAGGAATTAAATGTTAAAATTTCTAACTTAGAAACTAATCAGGTTTTAACCGCAAAAGATGTAGCTTTTGGGATAGGTAGAGAAGCAACAAATATTGAATTGAAGGAGTATTTAAATCGAGCAGATAATAGTGAATTATTGGATATTGACGATTTAATTGAAGAACTCGATAAATGAAAATCGTAATTAGTTCTGAGGCAGTTTTGGTAATTAAGGAACTAGCAAAATTTGTTGAAATTAAAAACACTCCAGGAAGCGGAAAAAGATTTGCCAGTAAATTTTTGAAATTGATTAAATCAAAACTATTGAAATTTAATCAACATAGATTATGTAAATACCCTGAATTTCAAGATAAACAATGGAGATGTTTAATCTTCAAAGATTGGATTGTTGTTTATGCAACAAACCAATATCAAATTGAAATAAAATTGATAATAAATGGATCTCTGCTAAATTATTAATTTCACCCCAACTTCTTCTCAAAACAAATACTTTCTTTTACATCTTTATACTGACCATAATTAGGTATATTGGTATAATTACTTTTTTTATACAAGCCGACTGCTCTAACTTGTTTGTAGCCTGTTTCTAGAATGCAGGAACTAAAATTTAATTCTCTTGCCCAATTTTCCAATTCAACTAAAATGGCTCCTGCAATGCCTTTTCCACGATAGTTTTCATCAACATACATTCGTTTGATTTCAGCAATTCCATCTTCATATTGTTTGATGGCTCCGCAGCCTACAGCTTCATTGTTAACATAAGCAACTAATACATGTTGAATGGAATCTATCTTGTTAAACTGGGCAAAAAATCCATGCTGCTCACCATCTAAAAATGCGAGAATCTTATCTAATTCTATTACCAGTTTTTGAAAGTCGGGATTGCTTGAGTTTGTTTTGATGATTTGGATATTCATAGGCTAGTATTAGCTTGGTTTTGTGTTTTTTTGAATAGGAAGATTAGCTTTGTAAAATAGATTTATAAATTAATAAAGGATTTTTAAAAACTCAAATAAAGTACTTAAATTCAAAATTTAGTATAGAAACATAGATTATAATTATTTGGTGAAATCCAAAGAAAATAGGAATTCAAATTTAGAATATTTGTAAAAACTATTTATTAATTAAAAAACTTAAGTTTATAATTTTGTAAACTTTTAATTATATTTGTTTTTGAAAAATGATTGTAGAATTTGATGATGATGATTTAGAAAAGCTTTATAAAACTCCATAGGAGCAAATCAAGGGTAAGCGAAAAATTCCTATTGAAGTAATTAAACAGTATAAAAAAAAGCTGGCAATCTTAATTGGAATCGAAACGATTGAAGATTTAAAGCCATTCAAAGGATTAAATTTTGAGTACTTGAAAGGTGATAGGAAAGGCCAATGTTCAATAAGGTTAAACGACCAATACAGATTGATTTTTGTTCCTAAAAAAGATGGAAGTATACAAGTTTTATTAATCAAAGAAATATCGAAACATTATGAATAAGAAAGAGAAGAAAATAGCTAATGATTTGATACCGGGAGATATCTTCCATCCAGGAGAGCATTTAAAAGATGAATTAGAAGCAAGAGAAATGAACCAGCAAGATTTGGCTGATCAACTACACTTAAGTAAATCTGAAATTAGCCTAATCATCAATGGTCATAGAAATATTACACCCACCATTGCTGTTAAGCTGGAAGAGGCACTCGGTATCAATGCTGAATTCTGGATGAATATTCAAATTAAATATGATATTGATTTGGTCAAGAAAAAGTTTCAACAGAATCTTCAAAAATCTAAGATTTCTGCAGTGAAAAAGGAAAAATTGAAGAAAGTAATTTCTGTAGCTTAATCTTTTCAATGCAAAAGAAATTATAGAAAACGTGGACACAATTAACCGAAAATATACTGGTAACATTTACTTCGTTAATAGGTCTGTTTATAGTAATATTGAAAGAGATATTAATAATTTCTAATAATCAAGTATTATCAGAAATTGTCCTTGTAGCTTACTTATTTATTTAACAGAATTGTATTCATTCCACAACTTCAACATTTCCTGAATTTCTTGCCATTCTTCTAAATAAGCGCCTGAAGGAATAAAGAACTTTTTATCAAATTTTTTGAAATATTCTGAAGCCTTTTTACTTCCAGAAATTGTGGCATAAAACAATTCATAAGCCAAATCTATTTTATCTTCCGACATTTCACCCTTTGTACTTTCATATTTTTTAATCACCAAATTTATACTTTCCTGATTGTACATTTTTAATTCAGGATTGATGATTAAATTGCGTTTTAATTCACCTTGTTTGAAATAGAATTTTTCAATAGTATAAATATTTGCTAAAACTTCACGATTACCTCCATTTGCCATTAGTTTAAATTCTCTAATAAATAAAGTGTCATTCTCTAATGTAACCTTGCAATCTCTTAAAGCATCCCAAAATCCAAGTGAACTATCCATATCACATCTGTTCAAATAAAATTCACTGAATATATTAGGATTCCCTTCTCGATATCCACATATTGCTAATGATTTGCCATTTGAAAATGTATAGATGGAATCTGCTTTTACTTTTTTCGCATCATGAATAATACATTCACAATTTGTTGTTTGGGCATGTGATGTCAATACCCCAAAAAGTATTATTATGAACAAGATATATTTCTTCATTTGATTTTTAGTTTTAATTCTCATCTTCAATTTTACTTTCCGAATTTGATTTACTTTTACTATCGATGAAATCAGTTATTTCTTTACTTCTTGTCAAAATCAAATAAGCAATCACAACCTGAATTCCATTCACCAAAATATTTTCAGTAGATGGATCATTCAATAAGGTTTCTTTGCTTTGAACATAATAATACAATTCTCTACATAATTCAGGAAAACCAAGAATCACTTGTATGGCACCAAATATAATCACACAAACATGTATCAATTGTTTTGAGTTCAATTCTAAATTGAGATTTTCTTGCTGATAACCTTTGTCAAGCTTGAGTTTTTCGATGATGATACCTGGATTAAATATCAAATACTTAATCAGTAAATAAAATGCAATTGCCGTTAATAAAACTACTGAAATTGCGAATATTGGTTTTTCAAATAAACTATTAGAATAGAGTATTAAAATTGATTGTGGTAATAATATAATCGTTTGTACCAAGAAATAGATGCCAATTACTTTTAATATAAATACCCAAAATGTATGCAGACTCATATGGTTTTATTTAGTTTTAGATACGTATTTCTTAATAGGAAATTTAGTTCTAGGATAATAATATATTAAGGTGCTTAAATCATAAAATGAACTAAATACAATAAGTCAATATAGCAACATTAATTGATTTATTTATGCAGTTAATATAACTATTCTTTTGAGAAATTTTCCATCTTTAATTATCCATAATACAGCATACGAACCTGCTCCATCACTATTTTTAGCAATGATATACAAGCTATTTGTATCCTTGTCTTGATACATATTTGTCAATTTTAAATTTGGATTGAATAGTTGATTTGTTGGAAGATTGATATCAGTTTTTTCTCTACTCAACTTTAATGATTGATACTCCATTTTTGGCATTTCACCATCAGTTCCCCAAAATTTAGTAGCATCTATTTTATCAATAAAATTATTCTTATAAGTGATTTGATGTTTTTTACTATCAAATGTTCCTGTTTTGATAGTCAATTTATAGGAGTCTAAAACCAATTGATTTGAAGATTTACTTAATTCATTTCTTTTAGCTTTTTGAAAACTTTGAATTTGTGTTAAACCACTTTTGTGAATGAATCCATTTTTGTTTTTGGTTTCTAAATTATAAATAACCGGAATCCAATCTGTGGAAGATTCTTGTTCTAATTCATCTATCATCACAATACTACCATTGCTTAGTTTTTGTATGATGTTTTTTCCTAATTTGGCAGTTTCTCGAACATAAACATAGCCATCTTTTGATTGTATAATGGCAAATTGAGCATTTACATTTAAACATGTAAAAAGGAGTAAAGAAATTATAAATTTTTTCATAGGAATTAAAACATAAATATAAAAACCTGAAGTAAATTTTCAAAATAAGATATTTTGAATCCAATTTATTTAGGACCCTTTATTGACTTAAATCAACTTTCTCAAGGTTAAAAGTCATTAAAAAACCTGACTGCCGTCATTATTTGAACTTAGCCATGGTAATAGTTTTACCGAACCTAAAATTAAATCTATGCCATTATATAGACAAGTTGGAATTATACCTGAAAAACGTCATATTGTATTTCGTCAACCAAATGGTAATCTTTACCATGAAGAATTATTTGGTACAGAAGGCTTTGCTGGAATGTCATCTTTGGTTTACCATATCTATCCTCCAACAAGGGTTAAAGAAATGGGAAAACCTTATTCTGTTCGTCCAGAAGTTGCTATAGAAGATAACCTTCAAGCCAGAAGTTATATGGCGTATAAAGCACCTCAGGTTCCAGATTATTTGGAATCAAGAAAGACGCTTTTTATTAATGATGATATGACAATTGGAGTTGCCGCTCCAACTGTTGGTACAAAAGATTATTTCTACAAAAATGCCGATGCCGATGAAATGATTTTCATTCACAAAGGTGATGGTACTTTAAAAACCATGTATGGCAATATCGATTTTGCTTATGGTGATTATTTAATAATTCCTAGGGGAACTGTTTATCAATTCGAATTTAAATCAACTGACAATAGATTGTTGATTGTTGAATCACATGGTCCTATTGAAACGCCTGCTAGGTATAGAAACAATTATGGTCAATATCTAGAACATTCTCCATTTTGTGAAAGAGATTTACGTGGTCCACAAAACATGGAAACACATGAAGAAGAGGGTGAGTTTTTAATTAAAATAAAAAAGCGCGGATTGATTTATCCTTATGTTTATGAAAACCATCCTTTTGATTTAATAGGATGGGATGGATGCTCGTATCCTTATGCTTTTTCAATCTTTAATTTTGAGCCAATAACAGGTCGTATTCACATGCCTCCGCCAATTCATCAAACTTTCCAAGGTAGAAATTTTGTGATTTGTTCTTTCGTACCTAGGTTATATGATTACCATCCACAAGCCATTCCTGCTCCATACCATCATAGCAATGTAGATAGCGACGAATTGTTGTATTATGTTGATGGTGATTTCATGAGTAGAAACAATATTCAAAAAGGTCAAATAACATTACATCCAGGTGGCATTCCACATGGTCCACACCCGGGTGCCATTGAAAGAAGTATTGGTAAAACTGTTACCAATGAATTGGCAGTAATGATAGACCCTTTTAATCCAGTTAAAATAACCAAAGAAGCTTTAGAACTTGAAGTAGAAGAATATTACCAAAGTTGGAAAAGTAATTAGAAACAAAAATTGTTCAATAAATAAATTAAACCATTTCATTCATCATGACTGATTTAACCCAAGTTCAAAATTTCAATTATTCGAGCACAGAAAAGATTTTTGATAAAGCTCAAGATTTTCTTCCAATTAATGGAACAGATTATGTGGAATTGTATGTAGGAAATGCGAAACAAGCAGCTCATTATTATAAAACTGCATTTGGTTTTAAAGATTTAGCTTATGCTGGTTTAGAAACGGGTCTTCGCGACCGTACTTCATATGTTTTACAACAAGGCAAAATTAGATTGGTGCTAACAACTCCTTTTGACCCTGAAAGTGAAATAGCCCAACATCTTCGTATGCATGGTGATGGAGTAAAAGTAATAGCTCTTTGGGTTGATGATGCTTTTGATGCATTTGAACAAACTACAAAAAGAGGTGCTAAACCTTACATGCAGCCAAAAGCTTTAAGTGATGAAAATGGAACAGTGAAAATGAGTGGCATTCACACTTACGGCGATACTGTTCATGTTTTTATTGAAAGAAAAAACTACAATGGAATTTTCCTTCCAGGTTATGAAAAACTTGATACAGGATATGAACCTGGAACTTGTGGCTTGAAATACATCGACCATATGGTTGGAAATGTTGAATTAGGTTCAATGAATAAATGGGCAGATTTTTATGGGAATACCATGGGCTTTGCCAATTTGGTTACTTTCGACGATAAAGATATTTCTACTGAGTACACTGCATTAATGAGCAAAGTAATGTCCAATGGAAATGGATATATCAAATTCCCAATTAATGAACCTGCAATTGGAAAAAAGAAATCTCAGGTAGAAGAATATTTAGATTTTTACAGAGGTCCGGGTTGCCAACATATTGCTGTAGCTACTGATGATATTGTGTTTACAATTTCTGAAATGCGTAAACGTGGTGTTGAGTTTTTATATGTTCCAGGAACTTATTATGATACAGTAGGAGATAGAGTAGGAGTGATAGCAGAAGACATGGAGGAGTTGAAAAAATGGGGAATTATGGTTGATAGAGATGAAGAAGGTTATTTACTTCAAATCTTCACCAAACCAGTAGAAGACAGACCAACCTTGTTTTTTGAAATCATTCAAAGAAAAGGAGCTAAATCATTCGGAAAAGGAAATTTCCAGGCATTGTTTGAATCTATCGAAGCTGAACAAGCAAGAAGAGGTACATTATAATTTAGAGTTTTTCGCAATAAAAGGGATTTTGTTTCGGCAGGATCCCTTATTTTGTTTTAATATTTTATCAATAAGATTAAAAAAATTACTTGGCTTTTAGTTTAGTTTTTTGTTTAATTGTTTAAGAAGAAATGGAACAACTTAGCTACCAACATATCAAACTTAAACCACTAAACCTTCATGAGTTGAAGTGGCTACTACATGGAAGAGATTACCTTGAAAAGAAATTAAATCTAAATGCTATTCCTTTTGATTTAAGCGCCGGACCAGAATTTATGGAAGAGTTTGATTTGGCCTTGAAAGAATATCTGATTCCGCAGGTTCAACAAAATGAAGCACAATTTGAGTGGTTTACGCATTGGCTCATTATTGATACAAATATTCATGTGGCTGTTGGTGGAATTGGAATCAACGGTCTTCCAGATGAAAATGGAGAAGTTATGTTGGGATATTTCGTAAATGTAAGGTTTGAAGGAAAATCGTATGCAACAACCGCAACCAAATTATTATGTGATTGGGCTTTTCAAAACTCAAATGTTAAAGCTGTGATAGCAGATACTTTGCATGATGGACTTGCTTCACAAGCTGTTTTGAAGAAATGTGGCTTTATCATGAAAAACAAAACAGAGGATGTAATTAGATGGGAACTTAAAAACCCTAGTGTAAATTCATCAAAGTAATTAACAAAGCTCCAAGAAATATAATAGCAAACAGAATTAAGTTTACTAAAATTATTCCAATCGCTTTTGAAATTGATTTGCCTGTACTTTCCTGAAACATATTAAAATGTGCTCTCAAAAAGTATAAGATTGTACAAATTCCTATTGCTCCAATTAAATATGATCTTATTAAAAAATAGTTGTTTGTATCATGTCCTCCGCTAAACCAACCAACTATATTACCCAAAATTGTGTTTAAACATAAACTCAACAATAAAAAGGAGAAAAAATGCAATGTAAATATGGCATGGTCGAAGTAAATATAGTTTTGCTTTCTATGAAATACTTGTATCACTAATGCAAATAATGGCAAGTATATAAAAAGTGATTTAGGAAAGTTTTTTCCAAAAGCACTTAAAAACATATCCCAAATTGTTTCAGGTGTATAATTTGCTAAATCAATTCCTTTTTTATGTCCGATATATTCCAACCAAATCATTTCATCTTCTGTTCCTTCAAGAACTGTTCTTGCTGAATCCAATTGTTTATAATCCTTGTATTGGCTCGATAATATCAATCCATAATCACTTATATACGACATTTCATTATTGGTAGCCTTTTTTATTGAATCTACCTCAGCCAAATAGTTTTTTCTATGACTTTTTTTGAGCTCAGGTTCTGTGTTTTCAGGTAATAAATGTGGCAATAAAAAGGTGAAAAAACTCACAAATATGTACAATCTAACAGGTGGTAAATAGGAGGTTCTTTTACCTTTTAAATATTCTATTGTTAAGTAAGCTGGTTTGAAAAACAAGTATTGTATTGTTTTCCAAAATTTTCCTTCATAGTGAGTTAAATCTTCTGCGAAATGGGCAAATAAGCCCAAAAAACTCATTCGGGTTTCTATATTTTCTTGCCCACAATGCCCACA
This sequence comes from Bacteroidia bacterium, assembly GCA_051861545.1. Lineage (GTDB taxonomy): Bacteria > Bacteroidota > Bacteroidia > UKL13-3 > UKL13-3 > CAISCU01. Next base: position 9,882 of record JBIMKP010000022.1, read on the forward strand.
AAATCTATCTTCAACTATGTTTCCACAGTTTAAACAAGTTTTATCTTCTCTGGTTTGATGATGGCCCATACCGCGATTTTTTCTTCGATTATACTAAATATTATTCATTTTGCCTGCCTTCATCAAAATAGATAAAAGAAGTTTTTGATTCAAATACTTATATTTTATTGGCTAGTGTTTTAGAATTTATAATTACTTAAAGATATGTTTAAACCAAATTAAAGATTAAGTGATTTTAAGGGAAAATCAATTCATATTTTAAATTCAGTTTTGTAAAAAAAATCATAAACAAACTATTAATTATTAGTAATTTAATATTCCTTTTTGAAAATTAACTTACTTTGAATAATTCATCAGAATTCATTGTTTAAAAAGCTATTTAAAATTAATGATTTCTAATCTAATCAATTGTATGAAACATCTTAAGAATTTTGTATATCTACTTTTCTTTTTATTAGCATTTAATCCTAGCAAAACAAACGCTCAGGGCTTAGTAAAAGGGTTTCCACAAGCCAATGGTCCAGTTTATGCAATGGCAAGTAGAAATGATACCGTATTTGTAGGTGGGAATTTTACAAGTTTATTTAATCCTGATAGCATTATTTCTTTTGGTGGTTTGGTTGATCCAAATACAGGAAAACCATCATCAAACTGGGATCAGCCCAATGGAGCCGTTTATGCAAGCACTCCTGATAAAAAAGGTGGTTTCTTTATTGGTGGTGATTTCTCTAAAGTAGCAAGTTTGAATGCTGTAAGAATAGCACATATTGATAGTTCTGGCACTTTACAAAATACATTTTCTAATACTGGAATTAATGGTGTTGTAAAATCTATGGTTACTTTAGGTGATACTTTATTTGTTGGGGGACAATTTAATCTCGTTGGTAGTTTTTTGGAATCTGCCGGTGGACCAGTTTTGAAAAATTCAGCTTTGGTTAGTTCTAATTTCCCTTCTATAAATGGTTACGTTTTTTGTGCTATACCCGATGGTGTTGGAGGTTGGTATGTTACAGGTAGTTTTACAAAAGTTGGAAATATTACAAGAAATAGAGCAGCTAGAATTGATGCAAATGGAAATGTTTTAGCTTGGAATCCTAATTTAAATGGAATTTGTTATGCCATGGTTAGGTATCAGAATTCTGTTTTTTTAGGAGGTCAATTCACAAATGTGGGAACCCTAGTTAGATCTGGAATAGCTTCAGTTGATACTGCTACAGGAGCAGCAAGTACTTGGGCACCTGGATCTCCTTCTACAGTTGTTCGCTCATTTAGCATTAGCAACAATATACTTTATTTAGCAGGAGCATTTGGTACAATGGCTTCTCAAACTCGTCAAAGTCTTGCTGCATTTAATTTACCTAGTTTAACTTTAACGTCTTTTAGTACAACAATGTCGTTAACAAATGGCCAAGCCACATTATTTAGTGTATTGGCCCTTGGTAACAAGGTTTTTGTTGGAGGTAGATTTGATAATATTGGAGGAAGCTCTAGAACTTGTTTAGCTGCTTTAAACCCTAGTAATGGCTTGGTAATACCCAATTGGAGTGCTAATGCAAATGATGTAGTTGAACAAATTAAATTTTTGAATGGTTTTATTTATGTTGGAGGTTCATTTACAACTGTAAAAGGTTTAAGCAGAAATTATGTTGCTGCTGCTGACACTTCAACTGGTGCATTAAATTCTTTGAATCCTAGTATCAATGGTTTTGTAACCTGTATAGAAATAGACCCATTGGATTCAACGCTTTATATAAGTGGGAATTTTTCGAATTATTTTCATTCAATCAATTTGAAAAATTTCACATCAATGTCTTGGCCTCTAAGAACAAATGCCTATGCTAATACCATTTCTCTCTTTGGTTCAAGGTTATTTGTTGGTGGTTATTTTACAAGTCTTGGAGGTTTTGAACGAACAAATCTTGCTGCTTTTAATACAAAAACTGGAGCTTTGTTAAGTTGGAATCCTGGCACCAATGGTCGTGTTGAAGCCATGTGTAATGTAAAAGATTCATTTATTTGGATTGGGGGGTATTTTACCGAGGTAAGTTCAATAAGTAGGGGACGTTTGGCTTGTTTCGACAGATTTGGTTCATTAAATAATTATCTATTCAGTTTTGATAATTACGTTAAAGCAATATCCTTTAGTGGCGATTCTATTCTTTATGTTGGAGGAAATTTTTTTACTTGTAGTACTTTAAGCCCTTTTGTATCTAGCTCTGTAGTTGCACACAAAATTGCAGCCATAAATTTTAGAACGGCTAGGATTCAACCTTTTTGGAATCCTTCTTCAAATAATGAAGTAAACAGTTTATTTGTTGATGGAAACATACTTTATGCAGGTGGAACATTTTCAGCAATTGGCGGACAACCAAGAGCACTTTTAGCTGCTATATCAAGAAGTACAGCTCTTGCTACAAGTTTTGATGCTGGTTTATCTTCATCGGGCTCTTCTGTAAATTCATTATTAAAATACAATAACGAAATTATTGTTGGAGGCGGTTTTACATATGAAATTAATGGAAGAATTGTCCGTAAAAATTTAGCATCATTTCAAGTATCAAATAGTGCTTTAACAAGTTTTGTAAACGATCCTGATTTATCTGTTTTTACACTTTCAATGCATCTAAATAAAATGTATTGTGGTGGTGAATTCAAAGTATTAGGAGGAAAAGCAAGATCTAATTTAGGTGCTTTTTTAAGTAGTAATGGTGCAATATTGGATTTTAATTTGGGAGCGTCTAATGCTTCTGGAAGTCAAAGTGTATTTAACATTAGTTGGTTCGATAACAACTTATTTTTAGGAGGTACATTTACTAAAATTGGAGACTCTTCACGTCAGTATTTTGGGGTTATTGATATACAAAATCAAACAGTTTTGCCATTCTATCCTAGTCCTAATGGTATTATTTATTCTACATATGTACACCAAGGATATTTATATATAGCAGGTCAATTTACCAATATTGGTGGGGCGGCAAGAAATCGTTTGGCAATCTTTAATTATCCTTCTTTTACTTCAACTACCATCAATCCTAATTTTAGTGGTTGGCCTTTAACATACTATCCAAGTTCTCCTAGTAAAATTTTAATAGGTGGAGGTTTTACTACAATAGCAAGTGTAAGTGCACCAAATTCTGCAGCATTTCAGTTACCAAGTTTTACAAGAATTATTGGAACTCCAACAGTAAACTCTTCTGTTAATAAGTACCTACTTAACAAAAATCATCTTTATGTTGCTGGAGGATTTACATTAATTAATGGATTGTCGAAGCCTTATTTTGCCCAACTTGATTCTTCAAGTTATTTACCTACTTCATTTTCACCTTCTATTAATGGAAGTGTTTTTACCTTTGATGTTTCTGCCGCCGGAAATATTTATTTAGGAGGTGGCTTTACAACAATTGGAGGACAAGCAAGAGATAAGTGTGGTTCAATTTCATCAACAAGTGGAATACCAAATTCATGGTATCCTGTCTTTTTTAATCCAGCACCAAATACAGCTAGTGTTAGACAAATTTTATGTGTAGGGAATAAGGTAATTATTGGTGGAATATTTAGTAGTTTAAATGGATTGCCAGTTTCTAACTTAGCTGTAGTTTATGGTTTTGATACTTCAATTACTATTAATTCTGTAACTGGAACAGGAACAGTTTGTAAAGGAAATAATCTCATAGTCAATTATTCTGTAAGTAATTCTTATGGTGCAGGTAATCAATTTATATTAGAATTAGTTGATACACTTTTACCTAATAAAACTCCTATTGTTTTGTCAAGCCAAAATTCATCGGTTTCAGGCGTTTTTAACATTAACTTACCTAATAATTTGCCTACAAATAGAGCTTATTATGTTCAAATTCGAACTACTAATCCAGTTAGTATTTCGAAAAACTGGCCAAACATTGTCAACACGATTTCATGCGTTCCAAATCAAGGTCCAACAAATCTTCAATTTAGCAATGTGACTGCAAATAGCGCAACATTAACTTGGACAAGAGGAAATGGACAAAGATGCATTGTAATTGCTAAACAAGGGTCTATGGTAGATTCACTTCCTATTAATGGTATAGAATACAATGCAAATTCTTCCTTCGGTATGGGTGCTTTACTTGGAACAGGTAATTATATTGTTTATAAAGGAACCGCCAATTCTGTAAATATTACAAACTTACTTTTATCTTCAAACTATCATTTTGCTGTTATTGAATTCAATGGAAATAACTCAACAACTGCATATTTAAATTCCCAAGTTCTCTATGGTAACATGGTTTCATTACCAGTAAATTGGTTAAGCTTTGAAGCTAAAAAAATCAATTCTAATGAAGTACTTTTAAATTGGAAAACAGCCTCTGAAATTAATAATAGTCATTTCGAATTACAGCGAAAATTTGAAGCTGATTTTGATTGGAAAACCATCCAGATTTTAAAAGGAAAAGGTACCACTAATCAAACTTCTACTTACAGCTACAATGATTACTTAGACGACTTGTCGGCTGATGAATTGGTTTTATTCTATAGATTAAAACAAGTTGATTTTGATGGAAAATTTGATTTTAGTAAAACAATCAAAATTCTAAATGATAAAAACTTTGATGAAAGTATTCAAATTTTCCCAAATCCATTCGATGAAAGTTTCCAGTTTATAAACAAAGAAAATTCCATAATATCATATAGAATTTATTCAGTTAATGGGGAAAAATTGAAAAATGGAACCTTAAATGGGAGTCAAATTGAAACCATAGATTGTGCTGATTTAGAACCGGGTTTGTATGTTTTGGAATTAGACACTCTAAAGGATCTAATCAGACAAAAAATATTTAAGAAATAGATTCTATTTCAATTTTCTAATGATGTTTTCTTGTTTAATGCTAGATTTACCAGAATTAAAATAAATTCAACACTTAAAAAAACTATCCTCAGTATTTGCCTACCTTAAGTAAAACAGGAAAATGTACTTTTTTCTTTGATTCAATTGGCCAAACCATTTCTAATTTTGATTTAATTAAATCAATTGGATTTGCTCTATGATTCCTGATAAACTTTTGTGTTGCCGACCAAGTGTTTAAATAACCAATGTATTCATCATAGGTATAGTCTATTTCTAATTTTATTCTTGGTTTTTCAATTTCACCAAATGGAAAAGGCACATTTTCATAAGCTTCATCGATGTATCTTCTTTCAGGCTCCCAATAACCATCTAAAATATTTCTATAAAAATGATTGATGATAGGGTCACATTCTGAATCGATTGTATGAAACCCATATCCAACTAAAATAATTAATCCTCCTGGTTTTAAGACACGTTTTACTTCTTCGTAAAATGCTGTAAAATCAAACCAATGAATAGCTTGACCAACAATTACTAAATCACAACTTTCTGAGGCCAATGAACATGCCTCTGCTGATTCTACTTTATAGGTAATATTGTCTTTTTTAATGGCATGTTCCAATTGTTTTTCACTGATGTCAGAAGCATATACTTGCTCAAAAATTTCAGAAAGTTCTGAGGCTATTTGTCCATTGCCGGTTGCTACATCCCAAGCCAGATCTTTACTCTGAAGAGTTTGATTTATAAACAGGTATAACTCCACTGGATAATTTGGCCTATACAAAGAATACAACTCCGCTTGGCCGGAAAAATGGTCCTTCATTTGTAAATAATTAAGCAGACAATTTAGAAATACTTTGCTGAAAACAAGCATTAATTTTAGTTTTTCCACAGTCATGTGAATAACCCACTCATAAGCTTGCTGATTTTGGTGGTATTTTTACCTGCTTAAATAGTGTTTCAAAGATGGCAGAAGAAAAAGTGATTTATGATGAAAACAGTATCAGGTCTCTCGATTGGCGCGAACATATTCGCCTGAGACCCGGAATGTATATCGGTAAACTAGGAGATGGAAGCTCTGTTGATGATGGTATTTATATCCTTTTAAAGGAGGTTATCGATAATTGTATCGATGAATATGTAATGGGGAATGGAAAACAAATTGATATCAAAATTACTGATAACAAGGTTGTTGTAAGGGATTATGGTCGTGGTATTCCTCTTGGAAAAGTAATTGAATGTGTTTCTCAAATCAATACTGGTGGTAAGTACGATTCTGCTGCTTTTAAAAAGTCGGTTGGATTAAATGGAGTAGGAACAAAGGCTGTGAATGCTTTGTCTATTTATTTCAAAGCACAATCTTTTAGAGATGGAAAAACAAAAATCGCTGAATTTGAAAAAGGTCAGTTATTGAAAGAACACCCGCTACAAGATACTTTAGAGCCCAATGGAACTGCAATTACTTTTATTGCTGATGATACCATTTTTAAACATTTCAGGTTTATTAACGAGTACATCGAAAACATGATATGGAATTATGTTTACCTGAATGCTGGTTTAGTGGTTTGGTTCAACGACCAAAAATTCCTTTCAAAAGATGGTTTATTAGATTTATTAAAACGTAAAACCAATGAAGAAGCGCTTCGTTACCCAATTATTCATATTAAAGGTGAGGATATTGAAGTTGCTTTAACCCATGAAAATCAATATGGTGAAGAGTATTATTCATTTGTTAATGGTCAACATACTACCCAAGGTGGTACTCACTTAAATGCTTTTAGAGAAGCTTTTGCAAAAACAGTTCGTGAGTTCTATAAAAAGGATTTTGATTTGGCTGATATAAGAGCAAGTATTATTGCTGCTGTAAGTATTAGGGTTCAAGAACCGGTTTTTGAATCTCAAACCAAAACAAAATTGGGTTCAACAAATATGGCTCCAACTGAATCTATTTCAGTAAAACAATTTGTGATTGATTTTATGAAAAAGGCTTTGGATGATTACTTGCATAAACGTCCTGATACCGCTGAAGCTCTTTTACGTAGAATTAATCAGAGTGAAAGAGAAAGAAAAGAAATGGCCGGTATTAAAAAATTGGCTAATGAAAGAGCTAAAAAGGCTAATCTTCACAATAAAAAATTAAGAGATTGCCGCATTCATTTCAATGAATCAAAAGACGAAAAGAAGTACAATACTACTTTGTTTATAACCGAAGGTGATAGTGCAAGTGGTTCTATTACCAAATCTCGTCAGGTTGAAACGCAGGCTGTATTTAGTTTAAGAGGTAAACCTTTAAACTGTTATGGTTTAACTAAAAAGGTAGTTTACGAAAATGAAGAGTTTAATCTTTTACAACATGCTTTAAACATCGAAGAATCAATTGAAGATTTAAGGTACAACCGCATTGTTATTGCAACTGATGCCGATGTAGATGGAATGCATATTCGTTTGTTAATTCTTACTTTCTTCCTTCAGTTTTTTCCTGATTTAGTAAAAAATAACCACTTATATATTTTAGAAACGCCTTTGTTTAGAGTAAGAAACAAACAAAAAACTTTCTATTGTTATAATGATGAGGAACGTCAGAAAGCTATCCATGTAATTGGTGCTAAAGCTGAAATTACTCGTTTTAAAGGGTTGGGTGAAATTTCACCAGAGGAATTTGGTTTGTTTATTGGTGAAGACATGCGTTTGCAACCTGTTGTTCTTTTGAATGATATGCCGATACAAAAAATGTTGGAATACTACATGGGTAAAAACACTATGGATCGTCAAAATTTCATTATCGATAACCTAAGAATTGAAAAGGATATGGTTTACGAAATGGAAGTTGATGAGGAATTGGTTTAACAAAATATGAGAATAGTATTTTTTGGAACTCCTGATTTTGCAGCACATTCACTTCAATCATTAATCAATGCTGGAGTGAATGTGGTTGCAGTTGTAACTGCACCAGATAAACCTGCTGGTAGAGGAATGAATCTTCAATCATCTGCGGTTAAAGTTTGTGCAGTAAAAAATAATCTACCGGTTCTTCAGCCTGTCAAACTCAAAGACCCAGAATTTGTTCACGAATTAGCATCCTATCAAGCCGATTTACAAATTGTAATTGCATTCAGAATGTTGCCTGAAATAGTTTGGAATATGCCTCCAAAAGGAACAATGAATCTGCATGCTTCTTTATTACCCGATTACCGAGGTGCTGCTCCAATTAATTGGGCAATTATAAATGGTGAGAAGAAATCGGGTGTTTGTACTTTTTTCCTAAAACATGAAATTGATACAGGTGATATTTTATTGAGTAGAGAAGTTGAAATTACAGAAACCATGAATGCTGGTGAACTTCATGACTTATTGATGCAAACTGGTGCTGAATTGGTAATTGAATCGGTTAGAAAAGTTGAATCAGGAAATTATTCTGGTATTCCTCAAGCTCAGTCATCCACAAAAACAGCCCCAAAAATTTTCAAGGAACATTGTTTGATTCATTTTAATCAGCCTGCTGAAAAGGTATATAATTTAATTCGAGGTATGAGTCCTTATCCGGCTGCATATTTTCAGTTAAACGGAAAAAATATGAAGGTTTTTAAAGCTGAAATTATAAAATCAAATCAAGTTTTAGAAGCTGGAAGTATAAAATCAGATGGAAAATCTTACCTCCAAATTCATTGTGCTGATGATTATATTAGATTATTAGAAGTGCAACCTGAATCGAAAAAAAGAATGAGTATTGAAGATTTTTTGAGAGGAAACAAGGTTTAATTCAAATAGGATTTAATCACTTTTATAATCTATTTTTTATTTCCTCTTAGCATTGTTTGTTTCTTTGATATCGCTGTTTACCGAAGTAAAATTTGTCTGAATACTATCGCTTAAATTTTGTAAAAAGCTACGATAAGGTGGATTTTTTCTACTTCCAAAAGAACCATCATAATTTAGTTTAATTGTGAATTGATTGTCTTGTTGTTCAAGCCAAAATTTAAAATAATGGTAAGGACGTCCATAAAAGCCAAGAGTGTCTGAACCTTTAAAAGTATTGTCCTTAATTAATTGGTTTTTCTCTGCCAATTGCTTGATAAACTTAGTAGCAATCTCTTTTGAATTACTTTCTTTTGAATTGTTTTGAAAAGTATAAGTAGCAATATATTTTGTAGAATAAAAGCAAGATGACAAGGAAAGTATCATCACAAAGGCAAATATGTTAGATATCCAAAAAAGTATTCCTGAAGCATTCTTATTCATCTGAATTTGTTATTATTTCTATTCTTCAATTTATTTAGATTCAAAATGTTCAACGCAGATTTTAGCAATTTCTGCTATGATTTTCTCATTGGTCTCCTCATTTTCTTTGCTATCTTTTACAAATACTGAAATAATCAAAATTTGACCATTTTTAAATGGAATTATTCCTACATCATTTACCGCTTCAGTAATTCCTTTAGAATTTTGATCTGAAGTTCCTGTTTTATGTGCAACAATATATTTAGGTAGGAGGTAAGGAAGACGTTTGGCTCCCGTGTAATTAATCGCCATGAATTCCAATAAAAGCCTTCTACTTTCTTCCGACAATATTTTATTGTTTTGTAAGGATTCAAGTATTGCTGTTATTGTTTTTAAATCTACCCAGTTATCATAAATTCTTTCTCTTTTCTCATGTTTTTGTTGTTCTGTCCATTTCATGGAAATGCCTTTGAATCCTTCTTGATGAAAGAATTTTTCTACAACAAGAGGAGAGCCAATCAGTTTAAATAAAAGATCACAGCTGTTGTTATCACTGTATGAAATAACATTGTTTAATAAATCAAAAATATTTACTTTACCTTTTTTTGATGGGAATTTTTCTATAAGAGGACCAAAGCTAGAAAAAATATCTTTTTCATCAAATTGAATTTCTTGTATTAATCTCAGATTACCTTCCTCAACCTGTTTTAAGACATAAATTGCTAATGGTAATTTGTAAACGCTCATCATTGGAAATTTGGTTTCATTGAGTCGGTATAAACCATTTTTCTCCCCAATAATTTTTACACCAACACCAATTTGAGCTTTGTAGTTTTTGCAGTACTCATCGAGTTTGATTTCCAATTTTGATTGCGAACATGAAATCAAAGATGAAGAACAAAACAAGATAAATAAGTAAATAATTTTATTCATGATTCAAGATAAACTTTAATCCTAATTCTCCATCAAATTCTATTTCTGAAAACAAATTCATTCCTATTTTCTGTAACACTTTTGCTGATGAAGTATTTTCCTTTTTGCAGCGAGCAACAATTTGTTTGATGTCTAATATCTCAAAACCATATTTTAAAGTTGCTATTGCTGATTCTGTTGCATATCCCATATTCCAATATTCTTCAAGAAATCTGAATCCAATATCAGTTTCATTTAAATCTTCCTGAAATCTTAATCCACACCAGCCTAAAAATTGAGAATCTGTCTTTCTGTGAACAATCCATCTACATAGGGCCCGCTGAAAAAGACAGAAACAGGTCAGATTTTAGACGCTGCCAAATTAGATGTATATATAATACTTCAATTTGGCAGCAACGACAAAGATGGCCTTGTTTCTGTCTTTAAGTTAATTGAAAACCAATTGTACTTAATGCAAGAATTTTTAAGTAATTGCTCTTAAAACCTTGCATTTAAATTATTAAATATAGTCTAATTGATTGATATTAAGTTCTAATAACGATTTTCAGCAGGCCTTACCTAATCCATATTTTGAATATTGCTCATAGTTTAAAATGAGTTCTTCTGCTTCCTGAATATTATTAAATGGCTTGTCACCTGTAAATTTTAATACATTCGGATTGGAATTTAATCGAAACAAATCTGGCGCATCATCTAAGGTCCATTCTCTTAAAATCAATCTTTCTGTTTCAGTAATAATTTTCATTTTTTCAAACCAATCAAACTATAAGCCATAGGAATTTCATGATTTAAACTTTTGATGGTAAACCTTCCTTTTTCAAGTTCTTGCGTATTTTTAAAACAAGGATAGGGTGAAAACGCATATTCCTTAAAGTCTAAAATTTCTATTTTTTGTTTGATTAATGCTTGAAATACTTCAGACAAAGAATGATTCCAACAAACATATTTCTGCTGAATATCTGCATCTCTATTGGCATAAGTACCAGATTCCGTTTCAATAATTTCACCTTTGTTAAAATATGAATATGCAATTTTTTTAAAATCATCATCAAACATCCAAACCACAGGATGAAATTCAACAAAAATGAATTGTCCGCCTGGTTTTAACATTTGTTGTATAACATCAGCCCATTTATCTAAATCGGGTAACCAACCAATTGTTCCATAACTTGTATAAACAATATCAAATTGTTCTTTTAAAACTTCAGGTACAGAATAAACATCAGTGCATATAAACCTACAAGGAATATTCATTGCAGAAGAAATTTCCTTAGCTTTTTCAATAGCTTTATCAGATAAATCTATGCCAGTAACTTCAGCACCTAATCGTGCTAGAGAAAGACTGTCTTGACCAAAATGACATTGTAAATGAAGGATTTTTTTGCCTTTGATATCACCCAATAAAGCTAATTCAATTTCCTTAAGAGAGTTGTCGCCTTTAGCAAATCCGGCCATATCATAAAAATCAGATTCAAGATGTATATCAACCTTGTTATTCCATGATTTTTGGTTCAAATCCAGGTAATTGTCATATTCATTTTCCATTCAATTTTTTAAATTTAATCTGTATAACCAATACTGCTTACCCAAAATTGGTTCTAATTCCTTACTTATTACAAAGCCTTTTTTCTCATAAATATGACGTGCTGCAGGCATCATTTCTGATGTATGTAAGCCAATGATTTCTTCATTTTTTATGATGGCTTCTTCAATACACATTTCAGTAATTTTTGAAGCCAATCCCAATCCTTTAAATTCTGGATGAATTCCAATCATTCTAATATAGGACCAATCTGCAGGATAGATATTAGTTGGATTTCCTGAATAAATTAAAAATCCCATGCCAATAATTTTACCTTCAAATTCAGCAACAAATCCTTTCCCAATTTTCATCATGTTTTCATACAATTCTGATTTTTGTAAATTGGTTTCCATTAAGGATTTATTTTCTTCACTTAATAAAGGAAAGTATTCTCCATATGCCATTAAACCCAATGGAATCAACTGATTTATATCTTCAGTAGTGGCAATTCTAAATTCCATTTTATATTTTTCTTATAAGTTGATATTGGTACGAAAAGTCAATTTGTAATGGATTAACTTCATCCTTAAAATAAAAAATTAATTCATTTTTCAATTGATTTTCAATCGATTCATAATTCGTTTTGCCAAGATTTACACTGTTTGAAATATTACTTTGAGTACATAAATACTGAACAAAATCAAGCAAAGAAAAGGAAATTTGATGTTCTCCTTTTTCTTCCTTTATTAAACATAAATTTTCAGGAAGGATTGTTTGAATGTCTATAGAATTTCTTTGTGGTACTGGAAAATGTTGTTTAAAATAAGATTCATACCAATTGTTTAAATTGGTTTGATTTAGTTTGATTTGATGATCATAAACTAACAACCAGGCTTTGGGTTTTAGTAATCTGCTTACTTCATTAAAAACACTATTTGAATCCATCCAATGTAAAGCAGAAGCTATGGTAATAATATCAAAACTTTCATTTTGGAAGTCTAAATTTTTACCTTCTGAAATAAAATAAGTAATAGCTTCATTTGGGATAGATTGTTCTATCATAAATGCAGAAGAATCACATGCAAAAACCTTTTCTGCAACTTCACATAGCGCTTTTGAAGATAAACCTGTACCACAAGCTAAATCTAATCCCATAGGCAATTTGTGTTTAAATTGAAGGAATCGTCTTAACTGTTTCATGATTAGCTCATGGTAATATGGCCTTGATTTGGCATATCGTTTTGCAGCTTCTAAATTATCAAAATGATTCAAAGTATTAATTTGGTTTTAAATTTTATATTTCTTGATTTGCTTTTAATACCTTTTATAGAAGTATTAGAATCAATTCAACTCAGCTCTTTTAAGTCTGTCATTAATTGCCAAACCCAATCCTGTTTCTGGGAACTTTTCAGCTAAAATTAAATCAGCGTTTTTAGCATCAGCATTTCTCATAGCAGCAAATAATAATTGTGCTGCTTCATTTAAATCAGCGTTTTTAGATAGAATAATTTGATTTGTTTCCGGAATATTTTCATCAAAATCTTTAAAACGAATTCCTATAATATTTTTCGCTTTTAGATTTATTGGAAGCTCATCAAAATTCCCAATTATTAGTCTGGTATTTGGAGCATAATGTCGGCTTAGCATACCCGGAGCTTCAGGATTTTCATTGTTCAAAAGTTTACTTTTGTCAAGTGATTTTCCTAAAACACTTTCAATCTCCTCAATAGCTAGGCCACCTAATCGTAATAGGGCAGGAGTGCTTCCAACAAATGAAATGATAGTTGATTCTAATCCAATTGCACAATTTCCACCATCTAAAACATAGGGTATTTTTTCTCCGAATTGCTCATAAACATGTTGAGCGTTTGTAGGACTAATACTACCCGATACATTAGCGCTTGGAGCAGCAAGTGGATAATCCAAAAGTTTTAATAAATCTAAGCAGATTTTATGATTTGGTATTCTAATAGCAACAGAAGCATGACCAGCAGTGACTATATCTGGAATCTTATTTCCTTTAGGAACCACAAGAGTTAATGGTCCGGGTGAGAATTTCTCGGCAAGGAGTAAAGCCTCTTCAGGAATCTTAATTCCCCAAGAAAGAAATTTTTCAAAGCTATTGCTATGAATAATTAAAGGATTAAACTGAGGTCTTCCTTTTGTTTCATAAATTTTAGCAACAGCAGTTCCATTAAAAGCATTGGCTGCTAATCCATACACGGTTTCGGTAGGAATAGCAACCAATTCTCCATTAGTAAGCAGATTTGCTGCTTTTGAAATATCAGAACCAATCATGGTGCTTTATTCAGCTTCGCCTCTTCTTAAGCTGTATTTTTCAATTTTATTGTAAAGATGACTTCTTTGAATGTCGATTTCTTGAGCTGTTTTAGCCACATTCCATCCATTCTTTTTCAGCTTTTCTTCAATGAAAATTCTTTCTACATATTCTTTAAAATCTTGCAGAGTGCTGAATCTTTCATAGATAGATTTTTCTTCATCACGCGCATTGATTGGATTTGCAAATTTCTGAATGTCTTCAACAGTTATTCTTTGTTGACCAAGAATTACCAATCTTTCTACAATATTTCTTAATTCACGAATATTTCCACTGAAGTTTAGTTTTTTCAATTCTTCCAGCGATTGTGGTAAGAAACCTCTTTTTGGAATTCCACTGTCTTCACAAATTTCTCTGATGAATTTTTCAGCCAATAAAGGAATATCTTCTCTTCTTTCACCCAATGAAGGTACATGAATCAAAATAACACTTAAACGGTGGTATAAGTCCATTCTAAAATTACCTTTTTCAATTTCTTTTAAAAGATTTTTATTGGTTGCAGCAATTACTCTAACATCAACATCAATATCTTTTTCACCACCAACACGAGTAATTTTATTTTCCTGCAAAGCTCTTAAAACTTTAGCTTGGGCCGATAAACTCATATCTCCGATTTCATCAAGAAATAAAGTACCGCCATTTGATTGTTCAAATTTTCCAATTCTTTGTTTGATAGCCGATGTAAAAGCACCTTTTTCATGTCCAAACAATTCACTTTCAATTAATTCAGCAGGAATTGCAGCACAATTTACTTCGATTATTGGCCCTTTAGCTCTATTACTTTTTTCATGAATCCATCGCGCAACTAATTCTTTTCCGGTGCCATTTTCACCTGTAACTAAAACGCGGGCATCGGTTGGAGCAACTTTTTCAATTGTTTCCAAAATATTTACAATTGCTGGCGTTTCACCAATAATTTCTCTTGTTTTAGAAACACGTCTCCTAAGAACTTTAGTTTCAATAACTAAGTCCTTTTTATCAACAGCGTTACGTAGAGTGATGAGTAATTTGTTCAGGTCTGGGGGCTTCACAATGAAGTCAAAAGCACCTTTTTTTGTAGCTTCAACTGCCATCTCAACATTACCATGTCCGGATATCATAATGAAGGGTAGGTCTTCGTCGATTTCCCTAGATTTTTCTAGGACTGTCATGCCATCCATCTTAGGCATTTTAACATCACAAAGTACTACATCAAACTCCTCATTTTCGATTTTATTTAAACCTTCTTCACCGTTCGAAGCTTCATCAACCTGGTAGCTTTCATATTCCAGAATTTCACGAAGTGTGTTACGAATCGCTTTTTCGTCATCAATAATTAAAATTTTCGCCATATCTTGTGTGCACTTAGAGGTGTAAAAGTGACAAATTTTGTATACAATTAAAACCTTGTTGATATTTGGTTGATTAAAACATGCTGATGAACCTGGATATAGTCATTTCGAAAGTTTTGGGAAAGCCCGCTCATATTTATGGTGTTTACCATGTAGGAGGTGGTTCTATTAATCAGACCTACAAGGTGTTAACTGATGTTGGTACCTATTTTGTAAAGGTAAATAATGTTCAAACTTATCCTAAATTTTTTGAAAAAGAATTAAGTGGATTGAAGTTTCTAAAAGAAGCAAATTGTTTAAATGTTGTTCAAGCTTTAGGATGTTTTCATCATGAACAATATAATTATTTGGTTTTAGAGTGGATTGAAGAAGGACCAATGATGAATAATTATTGGGAGGAATTAGGAGAAGGATTGGCCAAGCTACATTTAAAGACCAATAAATATTTTGGATTTTCAGAAGATAATTATTTGAGCTCTTTGCCTCAAATAAATTCAAAAAACAGTAGCTGGGCAGATTTTTATATTGAACAAAGATTAGAGCCTTTAGTTAAACGCGCTTCAGATTTAGCTCTTATTGATTCACAGATAGCAAAAAAGCTTGTTGATTATTATAAACTGGTTGAATCAGTATTTCCGGATGAACCTCCTGCATTATTACATGGAGATTTGTGGAAAGGGAATGTTTTGGCAAATGAAGAAGGCAAGCCAACCTTAATTGATCCTGCAATTTATTTCGGTCATAGAGAAATGGATATTGCCATGACTCAGTTTGTAGGAAAATTTCCAAATGAATTTTACGATGCCTACCAATCAGTTTATCCTTTAAAGGAGGATTGGGAATATAGAATGGACTTCTGTTTGATTTATTATCAACTAGTCCATTTGAATTTATTCGGCAACTCCTATTTAAACCAGTTATCCGGCAATTTAGATAGGTGGCTTGGAATTTAAATACTTTATTCGTTACTTTACATAAACAATAAAGCTAATAGTGTAAAGATATGAATCAACAAGTAAACTCGAAAGCCTTGATTTTCATGCTGGGAACAGGCGTTTTATTCTGCTTAATCATGATATTTATCGTGGCCACTGGATTTGAAATCGATTTGAATGGTGCCATTGAAGATGGAGTAGAAAAGGAATTAATGAGCGTTTTTAGAAGCTCCGGTAGATAAGTAAAAACCGCCACTTATCAAATTAATGCTGTTTAAATTAATTTTTAAGCAGCTCGACCCGAAATTGATTTTTTAAAGTTCTATATTTTTGATTGAAGAAAAAAAGGGGCAATTGCCCCTTTTTTACAAAATCATAAGCCGGGTTCTGTTATTAAACATTGCTGTTTAATTGGCTATCATTTCTCTTGGCCTGACGTTGCCATCAGGCTCTAGCAGTCTACCCACCTCAATATAATTTCCGAAGAAATTAAGCAAACGAGCAGTTTGACGATTGAGGCCTATTTGACCTTGCAACCCATAAGGTTTACATTGCCTTCTTTATCACTAAAGAAGCGGTGGGCTCTTACTCCACCATTTCACCCTTACCAATTTAAATAAATAAACTGGCGGTATACTTTCTGTTGCACTTTCTGTATTTCTTGCGAAATCCTGTCTGTTAGGCAGTATGGTGCTCTGTGTTGCCCGGACTTTCCTCTGATTACTCAGCGATAACCGATTTTGCTTGACAAAGGTAATTAAAAGGGATAGCTTTTCTCTAAATATGAATACGTATCGTATTGTGCCCTGATTTTTATATCATAACTTGGGTTGTAATTAATAGAATCGTCGATTCCATTCATAATACGAGCTTTACAGTTATCAGATAATTGTATTTGAAGAATGTCTTTTATAATCCTTTTATTTTTTTCAGAGTAAATTGGAAACCCACATTCAATTCTGTTTGATAGATTTCTTGTCATCCAATCAGCCGAAGCTAGATATATCTTTTCTTTTCCTCCATTATGAAACACGAAAATTCTTGCATGTTCTAAATACCTGTCAATAATTGATATTACCCTGATATTCTCTGAAAGATTTCCAATTCCAGCAACTAAACAACAAATACCTCTAACTATTAAATCTATTTTTACTCCGGCTTTGCTTGCATCATATAATTTTTTAATGATGTCAACATCTACCAATGAATTCATTTTAGCAATGATTGAAGCTTCTTTACCTTGATTAGCAAATTGAATTTCCTTATCAATTAATTCAAGAAACTGCTTCTTCATGAATTCTGGTGCTACTAATAAATGATTAAATCCTGTTCTTCTAATATTCGTAAATAAAATGTCAGTTAACATATCTATTTCATTTGTTAGGTTTTTATCTTTTGTAAATAAGGCAAAATCGCTGTAAAGTCGGGCTGTTACTCCATTATAATTGCCCGTTGATAGATGAGCATATTTTGCAATGGTTCCATTCTCTTTTCTTTGAATCTGGCATATTTTTGAATGAACTTTTTGACCAGGTTTGCCAAAATGAACGTGTGCTCCAGCTTCTTGTAATTGATTGGTCCAGTAAATATTCGACTCTTCATCAAATCTGGCTTGTAATTCCATTAATACAATAACTTTTTTGCCGTTTTTAATAGCATTAATTAGTGCATTAACAACATTACTATTTTTAGCAACCCTATATAATGTAATTCTAATACTAACTACGTTTGGATCAATTGCAGATTCTCTTAATAGTCTTATCAGATAATCGAATGATTGATATGGATGATGAACCAAAATATCTTCATGTGATATTACATCAAACATGGTTTTGGCTTTATCAAAGGTTTTTACTGGTAGCGCAGGAAGTGCTTCAAAATAATCATCTTTTAACCCAACTTTAGGGAAATCCATAAAATCTTTGAAATTATGATATCTGCCTCCTGGAATAAGATTTACATTCTTTAATTCTAATTTTTTAATGAGTAAATCAAGCATATATCTTGGCATTTTCTCATCATAAACAAACCTGGTAGGACTTCCTTTTGAGCGTTGTTTTAAGCTTTTTTGGATTTTATCGAGTAAACTTACCGAGTAATTTTCTTCATCTTGACTAATTGTAAATTCAGCATCTCTTGTCATTTTGATAACAAATGCTTCAAATTTGTCGAAGTCGAAAATTGAGAAAACACTAGGCAAATAAGCTCTAATAATATTTTCTAGTAGAATAATATGAGTGTCGTTTCCACCTTTTGGGAGGATATAAAATCTACTAACAATATTTGTTGGAACTTCTAAAATCGCATGTTTAGGCTCTACATTTCCATCAGAAGAAAACATTCGAACCGCTAAATAAATGCTTCTATCTCTTAAATGTGGTGCTGATTTTAAATCGTCAATTAATACTGGAAATATATGAGAAATGATGTTTAAGCGAAAATGTTCCTTCATTACGATGAGTTCATTTTCAGTTAATTCATATTCTTCTTTTAAATAAATTCCTCTTTTTCCTAGTTCAGGAATGATTTGATTGTTATAAACAGATGTAAATCTATCTTGTAATGAAACAACTATTCTTTGAATTTCTGACAAAATTTCATCTGGTGAAGATTGAAATTCACTGATACTTTTCTTGCCATTAATTTTTTGAACCTTCCTAATTTGAGCAACTCTTACCCTAAAGAATTCGTCTAAATTAGAAGAGAAAATTGCTAAAAACTTGATTCTTTCCATTAATGGAGTATCCGCATTTTCAGCCTCTTGAAGCACTCTTTCATTAAAATGCAACCAGCTAATTTCTCTATCTCTAAATAAATATCCTTTGCGGTCTTTAATCATGATTTTTAAACAAGTCTAATCCTACAAAAATGTAAAAATATAGGTTAACGAATTGTTAAATGTTTAAGACGATATTAAAGGATTTTTTTGTAAATTGGGCATGGTTATTGAAATTTGTACTTCTAAATTTAAAAATATGGCTCATTTTATGGTTGAAATGTTCTTACCCGAAATTCTGGATATGGAGTTTATGCAGATGATTCCATCACATAGAGCCTATGTAGATCAATTGATTTCTGAAGGTAAAATTCTTACTTATACTGTAAACGAAGAAAGAACCAAAGGCTGGATTATTTTTGATGCAGAAGAAGCCGAGGAGGTTTTAGATATTGTTCAACAATTTCCTATCAACAGATTTTTAACCTTTGAAATACATTCATTAATGATTCATGATGGAGAAGCTTTTAGATTCCCCAAACTTCATTTGAATTAATCTAAAAATGTAATTTTAAAATCAATCGGACAAACCATACTTAACATGGCACTAACTCCACAATATTTGTCCTTGGATAATTCGACTGCTTTCAACATTTTTTCTTCATCCTCTTTTTTTACTTTGATTTTATATTCCAAGTAAATTCGGGTATAAATTTTCGGATGTTCATCTCGCAAATCAGCTTTAACATTCAAAGCAAAATCACTAAAATCTACCCTCATTTTCTGCAATAAACTCACAATATCCATTCCTGTGCAAGCGCCTAATGAGCTTAATATAAGTGCTTTTGGTCTTGGGCCTTTATCCTTTCCTCCACCAGATTCTGAGGAATCAATTGTTAAATGATGTCCATCTATAATTGAATCAAATTCAAAGCCTTCTTTCCAGCTGGTTTCTACTTCATGTAAAGTTGACATATTATATACTTGTTTCTTTTTTTTCTTTGGCTTTAAATCCATCACCCGCAATTGCTCCCATAAACAATCCATAAGCAGAACTTCTATAAGGATTTGAAGTAATTGCACATGTACCATCAGCACAACCAACAAAATACCAATAAGCTAGTCCAGCAAATCCTCCAATTACTGCTCCAATAATTGTTGTTTTATGTTTAAATATAAATTCCTTCATCTAATAAAATATTATGTTTTTTCTTGATTCTTTTTATTTGGGGATTACCAACAAATAACCTGCTTCTTTAATTTTATTTATTCCTCCATGCACATTTTTAACATGATTGAATCCATGTTTTTTCATCATTGAACTTGCCATCATACTTCTGTAACCACCAGCACAATGGATCAAATATTTCTTATTAGGATTTAAATTTTCTAATGCTTTTTCAAGTTTTGAAAGTGGAATTAACTCAGCACCTTCAACAAAACCATTACTCCATTCTGATGGATTTCTAACATCAATTACAGTTGGATTTTCTATTCCTAATTCTTCTGCGAAAACTTCAGGTTCAATGCTTTCAACTACTTCAATATTTTTGCCAGCTTTAATCCATGAATCAAAACCACCATCTAAATAACCAAAAACATGTTCATAACCAACTCTTGCCAATCTTAGAATTGCTTCTTTTTCTTTTCCTTCATCTGCAATTACAATAATTGGTTTTCCATGGTCGATTAACGAACCTACCCACACTGCATATTGTCCTTCTAATCCAATATTTATTGAGCCAGGAATAAAACCTTTTTCAAAAATTTCTGCGGTTCTTGCATCTAAAATTATGGTGCCTTTTTCAATTTCTTCAACTACTTGTTCAACTCTTAATGCAACAGCATTTCTGCTCATTACTTCATCAATATTTCTATAGCCTTTTTTGTTAATTGCTGCATCAATAAAAAAGTATTTTGGTGGCTCATCTAATCCGCTTGCTACTTTTTCAACAAATTCTTCCTTGGTTTCACAAGCCAATGCATAATTTGATGTTCTTTGAATACCAATGGTGGTTGATGTTTCTTTCCCAATGTTTTTACCGCATGCCGAACCAGCACCATGTCCAGGATAAACAATAACATCATCATGTAAAACCATCAATTTGTCATAAATTGAATCATATAATAAACCTGCTAAATCTTCTTTTGATAAATCTGATTTTACTGCTAAATCAGGTCTTCCAACATCACCTGCAAACAATGTATCTCCGGTAAATACAGCATGATTATTTCCATTTTCATCAATCAGTAATAAACATGATGATTCTAATGTATGTCCAGGTGTATGTAATAATTTTAGTTGGATATCACCAAGTTTAAATACTTCACCATCTTGTGCTACATACATGTTAAATTCTGAAACAGCGCTTGGTCCATATACAATTGTTGCTCCAGTTTTAGCAGCTAAATCAATATGACCCGATACAAAATCTGCATGAAAATGAGTTTCAAAAACATATTTTATTTTGGCATTTCTTTGCTCAGCTATTTCAATATATGGACTAGTTTCTCTTAAAGGATCTATAATTGCAGCTTCACCATTACTTTCTATATAATAAGCTGCTTCGGCTAGACAATTGGTGTATAATTGTTGAATGTACATAAGATTTAAATTTTATTCAAAGCTTTAAAATACATGTAAAATTAGGTTGATAGGCATCAAGTAATTTTATGATTTTAATTTTGATTGAATGTAATACTGCTTTCAAAACCAAATCAATAATTACAATTACACTTATCCATTAAATTTATAACAGCACATAGTTCCTTCTCCTTTAAACTATATATAACTTTAGTTCCTTCTTTTTTGGCCAAAAGAATTCCTTTTAGTTTCATGTTTATTAAATGGTGTGAAATTAATGATTGTTCGCAATTCGTTTCTAAACATATTTCACTAACTGTACTTGGACCATTATCATTTAAAAAACTAATAATTGCCAATCTGGTAGGATGAGCAATTGTTTTAAGAATAAATGCTGCTTTTTCTAGTTTTTTTGTTTCAATCATAATTCTTATGTACAAATATATGAACATATATTCATATAAGCAAGAGGCTATAATATCTCATCCCAAGTATTGGAAACATTGAAGTATGAGGCTAAATTCCGTTATTTGTAAGCATATGAACATTGGATTTGACGCAAAAAGAGCTTTTCATAATAAAACGGGTTTGGGTAACTATAGCCGTAGTTTTATTAAAGCTTTAATTGATGAAAAGTCTGATAATCAATTATATTTATTTACACCTGAGATTGGTGACTTAGGTCAGGAGTTTTTAAATAAACATGATGTAAAAATCGTTATACCCACAAAAAAAATCCATCAGTTTTTGCCCACTTATTGGAGAAGTCATGGTTTATTAGACGAAATTAAAAGGGATAAAATTCAGATTTTTCATGGCTTAAGTAATGAATTACCTGTTGGAATTGAAAGGTTAGCTATTAAAAAAGTGGTTACAATTCATGACTTAATTTTTTTAAGGTTTCCTGAATTATATCCTCCCATTGATAGGAGAATTTATGAAAGAAAGTTTAAATCGGCAGTAGTAAGAGCTGATAAAATTTTTGCATGTAGTCAGCAAACCTCTACGGATATTCAAGAGTTTTATGGTATAGATGAATCTAAAATTGAAGTAGTTTATCAGGATTGTGGAATTCATTTCAGGAAGAAACATTCTGATGATGAAAAAAACTCTTTTCTACTTAAACATCAATTACCACAAAAGTTTATTCTTAGTGTTGGTACCCTAGAAAAACGTAAAAATCAATTGTTACTATTGAAAGCCTTTCATGAGGCAAACTTGCAAGATAACAGTTTAATATTTTTAGGAAAAAAGGCCGATTTATATTCAGATATGTTGCAATATGTAAGGTTAAATGGCCTTCAAAACAAGGTATTTTTTTTAGATAAAATAGAAGAGGAGGAGCTACCAATTTTATATCAATCGGCTTTTGCGTTTGCTTATATTAGTAAATTTGAAGGGTTTGGAATTCCAATACTCGAGGCTTTAAGAAGTGGAGTTCCAGTGCTTAGTTCTAAACAATCAAGTTTACCAGAAGTTGCGGGAAATGCGGCTTTGTATTCTGATTTTAATGATGCCGAAACACTTATTTCCAATTTAAAGGAAATTTCAGGAAATCCTGAATTACGCTTTAAATTAATAAATTTAGGATATGCTCAAGCTTCTAAATTTGATTCAGATAAAATTGCTAAACAGGTGATTTCTAATTACGAAGGACTCTTATTATAAAGATTATCCAAACTTCAATCATAATAAAACAAAGAGAGTCTATGGCTTTTTATATTTTTGTGATGTGAAAATTGATTTAAAAGATAGAATTTTTGATGATTTAAGAATTGTAGCAGAAAAAACTGGTATAGAAGCCTATGTAGTAGGTGGATTTGTTCGCGATATTTTTTTAGAAAGAACTTCAAAAGATATAGATATAGTAGTTGTTGGAAACGGGATAGATTTTGCAAAGGAATTTTCGGAACATATTGGAAGTTCAAGCGATTTTGCTGTTTTCAAAAACTTTGGAACTGCAATGGTAAGGTGCAATGATTGGGAAGTTGAATTTGTTGGTGCCCGCAAAGAAAGTTATTCAAGAAACAGCAGAAAACCAGAGGTGAGTCCTGGTACATTAAAAGAAGACCAATCAAGAAGAGATTTTACAATAAATGCATTAGGTATCAGTCTAAATAAGAATGATTTTGGCACTTTATTAGACCCATTTCATGGATTAGATGATTTAAAAAGAAAGATTCTAAGAACACCTTTAGAACCAGGAATTACTTTCGATGATGATCCATTAAGAATGATGCGAGCAGTTCGTTTCGCCTCTCAATTAAACTTTGATATTTTACCTGAAACTTTTGATTCAATTAAAAAGCATAAAGACAGAATCAAAATTGTTTCTTTTGAAAGAATTATTGAAGAATTAAATAAAATTATTCTTTCTAAAAAACCTTCAATAGGATTGAATTTATTGTTTGAATGTGGCTTATTAGAGATAATTTTTCCAGAACTAAAAGCATTACATGGGATTGATTATGTGAATGGTAAAGGTCATAAAGACAATTTTTATCATAGCTTACAAGTGCTCGACCAAGGTTCAGAAGAAACAAATGATTTGTGGTTAAGGTGGGCTTTATTACTACATGATATTGGAAAGCCTGTAACTAAAAAATTCATTCCTCAAGAAGGCTGGACATTCCATGGTCATGAAGACAAGGGAAGCAGAATGATTTCAAAAATATTCAGAAAGTTAAAATTACCTCTGAATGAAAAAATGAAATATGTAGAAAAATTGGTTGCATTACACCACCGTCCTAAAGCATTGGCTGAAGATGGAGTAACTGATGCTGCTATAAGAAGATTAATAGTTGATGCCGGCGAAGATTTAAACGACTTGTTCTTATTGTGCAGAGCTGATATGACTACTAAAAGTCAGGATAAATTAAACAAGTACAGAGGTAATTTATTAAAAGTTCAGGAACTGGTTGTTGAAGTTGAAGAAAGAGATGCGTTACGAAATTGGCAACCACCAGTAAGTGGTGAAGATATTATGGCATATTTTGGCTTGGAACCTTCTAAAATAATCGGAATTATAAAGGAAGAAATTCGGGAATCAATTTTAGAAGGTAAGATTAAAAATGAGCGCGAAGCTGCAATACAGTTGATGAAAGATCTTGGCGAAATTCATCAGCTAAAGCCAATTGGAATAAGTTTGAATTAACATTATTTAGGGCCTGCTGAAAATCTTTATTAGAACTTATTATCAATCAATTAGATTGTGTTTAAATAATTTAAATGCAAGGTTTTAAGAACAATGGCTAAAAATCCTTGCATCAAGTAAAATTAGTTTTCAAATTAAATAAAGACAGAAACAAGGCCATCTTTGTCGTTGCTGCCAAATTGAAGTATTATATATACATCTAATTTGGCAGCGCCTAAAATCTGACCTGTTTCTGTCTTTTTCAGCAGGCCCTATTTATGATGGAATTGTAAATTTTGATTTAATCATTGATTTTCACTTGGAAAAATCGCATATTAGCAGTAAATACTGATTAAATGCGCGGTTTAAAACCACTTATATTATTCATTTTCTGTCATTTAAGTTTGGCGAGTTTTGCTCAGCCATCAGTATTAGGTACAAACATTTTTTCAGGAACTTTTTTGAATTATAATTTAACTCAATTAGGTAAAGTCAGGCAATACAGAGCTCAATCATCTGTTTCTCATGCTTCCGGAGTTGGACAATGGCTATTTTGTAGAGGAACAGTTGGTTCTCCCGATTATAGCATTAAATGGAATCCATATTCAAGTGGTGAGATTATTCCTGGATTTAATACAATAATAAATCCTTCTGTTAGTGCCGGTTCTGCCAGGTACAATACTGCCGGTGCAGGTGGAGGTGCAAATGGGCAAGTCCCAGCTACAGTTTCAGGTTGGTACTATACTTTTAATATTGGTGATAATCAATTTGTTGATAATTACATGGCAGTTTGGGAAACTACTTTTAATCCAGTAAATATTATAAGTTCAACTCAGTCACCAGGAGTAGTTTGCTCAAACGGAGATTCTATTACTATTAAGGTTAAAACCTCATCAAGCCCAAATATTGCTGAAAAAATTTACCTTAGGTATACAAGAGATTCTTCTTTTAGTCCTTCATTTTTAGTTCAACTTAGTTTTTCCGCAGATTCCGGCTCAGCAAAAATTCCTGTTTTAAATTCAGGAGATACGATTCGTTATTATTTATTTAATTCTTTACTAAATACAAGTCAATTAGCTCCGGGTGGCACTGTTAATGAAACCAATTGTGATATGAGTACCTTGAGTATGAACAATAATTCAAACAATAATTTTAGGTTTATCATTAGTTCGGCTCCAAGTCCAACTTCTTCCTTTAGCGCTGGGGCTGCTTGTGTTGGCGTTGCTACAAGTTTCACCAATAGTTCAAGTATTAGTTCAGGTTCAATTGCAACATCAAATTGGAATTTTGGTGATACAGGAACTGGCTCTGGAAGTGGGATTTCAAATACCAATCATACCTATTCAACTATTGGGAATTATAGAGTTTCTCTTACTGTAATAAGTAATAATGGTTGTCAAAAAAGTTCAGATCAAAATATACAAGTTAATCCTAAACCAACTACAAATGGTTTATTACCACATTAAATTAAACAACATCAAACAACATAAAAACATATGAAAAACAACAACACAAACAAATTATTATTAGTGGTTCTAATGGTAATTGGATTCGCATTTGTATCTCAAGCCCAACAAAAAACTTGGTCGGGAAATCAAACACGTTACCGTATCGACTCAACCACAAATGCTACATCTGTAATTAACTGGTCAATTAAAGCCGGTGGTGCTAATGGAGCAGGAGCAGTTGGCGGTGGTAGAGGAGCAAATTATGCTGTAAATTGGACTTATTCTGGTACTACAAAACTAACAGATTCAGTTTTAGTAAGTGAAACAGTGAGTTCATGTATTGGAGAAAATCAGGCTTATGGAATTACTATTTATCCAAATCCAACTCCTATTTACAAAAATCCTTCAAATACCACTGTTACAAGTGTTACTGCTAGTTGTCCTTTATCTAGTCCTGGTGATATTACTATTGAAATGAGCAATTTTGTAACAGCTAGTTTAGGCGATTTAGGCACTTATACAATTACTTATGAAATTAAAGATGGTGGTACAACTGTGAGTGGAAGTTTAGGTTCTGTAAATACAACTACTGCAACAGCTACCATTACTGGAACTACTTTATCAGGATTTTTAGCTAATACTGGCGCTACTCCTAAAAACTACACTTTAGTTATTACAGGAATATCAGCTACAAATCCATTAACTCCAGGAGCATTAAATGCAGGTGCGGTTGGAACAACAGCTATTAATGCAATATTGCCTTTAACAATTGTTGTTTCTGCTAAACCAAGCACTTCAGCAATTACACCTTACTAGAATTTATTCTATTGTTTTTTAAGCTCATCAGATATTATATCTGTTTGGGTTGTTTGTTATTGTATGCTCCTGAAGCTTTTTCTCAATATGCTGATACAGCATGTGTTGGAGAAATTGCTTCAGGTTATAGAGTAATACCAACCCCTGGATCAAACTATCAATGGTTTGTGAAAGGAGGAAGTATTGTGTCTGGACAAGGAACAAATGATATCAAAATAAACTGGGGAATAATACCTGGTGTATATGATTTACAAGTAGTAGAAACAACATCTGGAACTTGCATAGGAGATACCGTTTCAGCCCAAATTCTTTTGATTCAAAATCCTGTAGTTACAGTGGTATCTGATGATTCTGTTTGTGTTGGTGACCCTGTAATTTTAAATGCAGCGGGTGCTAGTAAGTATTTTTGGAATGAAATTGAAGGACCACAAACCTTGATAATTTTTCCTCAACAAGATACTGTTATAAGTTTAAGGGGAATGACTGCATCTTGCAATAGCACTACAATTAGTAAAAAGATTATAGCAGTTCCTAAGCCAGTTGCTAGTTTTGTGTTTAATCCTACAGAATGGATTATTAGTGATGTAATTAATTTTGCATTTAATGGAAGTAATGCAACCAAATTAATTTGGTATTTTGATAATGATTTGGTAGATGATGGTTATAAAACCAGTTTGAGCAAAACACTTAAAGATTCAGGTGAATTAACAGTAACATTATGGGCAGTTGGCGCATTTGGTTGTGCTGATTCAATGCAATATACTGGTAGGATTTATTCGGGTTGGACTGTTTTTGCACCCACAGCTTTTACCCCAAATAGTGATGGTATTAATGATGTATTTGGGCTTGAATATTTTGGCTATAAAAAGGGAGAAGTTACTATTTTTAATAGGTATGGAATGCCAATTTTTAAATCAAATGACCTGAATTTTGGATGGGATGGGTATTTTGAAGGTAATGCCCAACCTAGTGATATTTATACATTTGAATTGATAGTTTATGATAGATTAGATAGGCCGCGATTAATTAGTGGTAAGTTTAATTTAATTCGATAAGTTTTTAATATTCTGTTTGTCAGTATTTAAGTAATAAATCAATACGATTAATTTAATATATTAGAATTTAATTGAAATGCTTTTTTGAGACCTTGGTTTTTTTTCCCAAATTCGCATTCGAACAAAAATGATATGGCTGTATATAAGTTTAAAGTTTATTTCGAAGAATTCGAAGATATTTATAGGGTTATTGAAATAAAATCAACCCAAACTTTTCTAGATTTTCATCATGCAATATTAGAATCCTTAAAATTCGATTCTAAACACATGGCTTCATTTTATATGAGTAATGATGCTTGGAAAAAGGGCCAAGAAATTACATTGGAAGATATGTCAGAAAATTCTGATAATCCAATTCCAATTATGGCCAAATCTAAATTGAATCAATTTGTGAACGACCCACATCAAAAAATCATGTATGTATATGATTTTATTGAATGTTGGGCATTTATGATTGAATTAGTTAATATTTCAACTACGGAAAATCCTAAAATTACATATCCAACTTGCAGTAAATCTGTTGGTTTAGCTCCTAAACAATACGATAAAGTGCAAAGATTTGGGGTTGTTGATGACAATGAATTTGATGAAATAACTAAAAATTATTTGAACCGTTCAGAAGAAATCCCTGGTGAAATTTCTGATGATGAAGCAGATGAATTTGGCTTGTTCGATAATGGTGAAGGTGGTGAAGAGGGAGAAGCAGAAGAATCAACTGGATTTGTTGAAGAATTAGAATAAACACATTCAAAATTTATTATAAACCGAGTGTAAATTGCTCGGTTTTCTTTTTTATATAACTATGCAATTAAACTTAAAAAGACCTCTTGTTGTTTTCGATTTAGAAACAACTGGTATTAGTATATCAAATGACAGAATTGTAGAAATAGCATGCATAAAAGTTCATATTGATGGAACTGAAGAAACTAAATTACTAAAAATCAATCCTGGAATGCCAATTCCACCTGAATCAACTGCTATTCATGGTATTAGTGATGCAGATGTAGCAAATGCTCCAAAGTTTAATGAGGTTGCTAAAGAATTGGCAGATTTTATGAAAGGATGCGATTTTGCTGGTTTTAATTCAAATAAATTTGATTTTCCTTTACTAGTAGAGGAGTTCTTAAGAGCTGGAGTTGATTTTGATGTTGAAAATAGAAAGTTTATTGATGCACAAAGAATTTATCATACAATGGAACCAAGGAACCTTGGTGCTGCATATAAATTCTATTGTAATAAAACAATCGAAAATGCTCATCATGCAATGGATGATACTCGTGCAACTTTGGAAGTTTTAAAAGCACAAATCGAACATTATGAAAACCTAAAAAATGATATCGACCATTTACATGTCATGTCGGGTCAAACTAGAAATGTTGATTTGTCTGGCAGGATGCAATACAATGAAGAGGGTAAAGAGGTGTTTAATTTTGGCAAGCACAAAGGCAAATTGGTTGAACAGGTATTAAAAAACGACCATGGATATTACCAATGGATGATGGATGGGGATTTTTCTTTAGATACCAAAAGAAGATTAACTCAAATTAAACTAAGAGCTAAATTTAATTAATATTTTGACCCGATTTATCGGGTCATTTTTTTATCTCAAAATAGTAACATTACCCTTTTTGCTATGCGATGAACCATCCCAGCCAGAATAATCTACAATATAAAAGTAAACATCATTAGCTAATTCTTTTGATTTATTATCGCCGGTGAAACCCTCTTTTTTATTCTTACTTTCCCAAATTAATTCACCCCATCTATTGAAAATTCTTAAATGATAATCTTTCACAAAAATGTGCACTGTTTTTAATTCATCGTTTAATAAATCACCATTTGGAGTAAATGCATTTGGAACATTTAACACAGGTGGTTCAACTAAATCAATTGTATTAGAAACACTAGAATAAGGTGGGCTTGATTGATTATCGTACGCAATAACTTTATATTGGTACAAACCATTATCTGGATTGAGATTTTTATCTGTTGATTCTACAGTTTTATCAAAAGTAGTTTCATGTAATTTTTCATTATAAATACCAGGTTCGGTTTTTAATAATTCATATCTATTTAAGCCTACTTTAAAATAGGTATAAGGTAACCAATACAACTGATGATATTCAAATGGATAAACCGTTCCTTGAAGAACAATTGAACAAGCATCTTTTCCAGGGAAACTTAGCGTTCCACAATCATTGGTATTAAATATTTTATAACAATATGATAAGTCATCAACCGATACTTCTGAATCTGTAAAAATGGTATCATTTGATTTAGTTGATAAATGGATTAACTTATAATCATTTCCAATTCTACCAGTTTTTTTATAAAGTTCATACCTCCAAAAACTATCTTGGTTTACAGATTGCCACTTAATTTCAATTGATTTGTCGTTTACAACACTAACAGTATGAATACCTATTGCTGGTGGGGTTTTATTGGCATCTTTTGTGCAAACAGCAATTGAAGTATCACTAACAATATTACAAATATCTGTGCTAATTATTTTATAACAATAATTAGAATTGAAATCGAAGTTTTTTGTGTAAACGTAGCTGGTTGAGTTTAAATTAGGTGTTTCAAAAATTGGATTAAATATAGAGCCATCAATACTTTCTAAAACAGATAGAGTTCGGGTGTAAATATTTGTTTGAAGCGCTTTCCATCTAATTTCTATTGTATCATTATTATATCTTCTTGGGCAACCCAAACTTGTTGGTGGTGCAGGTGGAAATGGTGCAATATAAATTCTTATTTTTTTAGTTTTTCTTCTAGGAGCTGGACACTGGTTATCGAACAAAACAATTTCAATTTCTATCGTATCACCTACATCAGAACAATCACTAATATATCTAGTCCAAAATAGTCCAAAGCTTGAATTGTTTTCAGCACGATACATAAATTTTGGTCCTTGGTTAATACTTGTTTGAACTTGCAGGAATACCGAATCTTTAGGGTCGGTATCATAAAATACCCTCGAAATATTTAATGTGTCAAATGCTTCAATTGTAAAAAATTCATCTTCAATATTTGAGAATCCTAGGTCTGTTAGTGTATCATCTTTAATTATTGAGCATATTGTTCTCGAAGTATCTCCAGGAATAAAACAATTATTTACACTAATTAATTGGTAACAATAGTTTGTATTTAAATGATTGATAGCAAATAAATCTTTATACAAATATGGTGGTCCAGAAAGTATTGAATCATATAAAATAGTAGGGTTATCGATACCTGTTTTTCGTAAAATACGGTACTTGTTCAAATAGATATTTGTAGAGGGTTCAGTCCAATTTAACTCTACACTATTATCTGATAAGGCTCTTAAACATGATGGAAATGGAGCTAATATTGGAAATGATTGTACTACGATTTTAATTTTACCAGTTGTAATATTAGGTGTTGGACAAGCATTATCATTGAATTCAACATCAATTACAATCGTATCTTTATTTGCATAGGCACAATCAGATTTCCAATTTAGGTTTACTTCAAATCTACCAGGATTATCAATTGTATCACTTAGTTTTGCTGGGTTATTAGGATTTGCAAAAATAGGTGAGGATGCGAAAAATGTCATTCTATCACCATTAGAATCTGTCGCAATAATTTTGAAGTTTAATTCATCTCCGGCTTCAATATTTATTATTGTATCTTTAAAATTTGGCGGAGATAAATAGGTTCTTAAATCAAATTTAAACATCCCCAAATTACATCCACCAACATTGGGATTTCCTGGTCTTTTGCCTGGATTAGTTCTAGAATGAGCAGTAACAGTTGTTGGGAAATCAGAAAATCCACCACAACCAGCGCATACACTTTGATAGATTATACCTGATTTGTCGAAATGGGAAGTTCCTCCGTCAACATGCTCTGCGCTAGTTGCTCCTCCAAAATAAGTTCCATATAATAATGAACCCATGTTTACTGAAAATACTCCTAAGTAAAAATCAGAACCATCAGTTGATTTTTGAAATGCATTTGGGGAAACGGGTAAATTGTATACATCATTTAAGCCAACATGATAATTATAATTTGTTTGTCCTCCCCAACCTGAAACATAAATTCTGCCGCAATTATCAACCATAAATGCCGATGGAGATAAACCTGGCTCTGTCATTGATGGGCCAAAAATCCCAGTTAATAAAATACTACTTAAATCTTTACTTAATTTACTTACATAGTGTTTGCCATTAACTTGAGCAAATGCTCCTGAGCTTGGTGTAATAGTGCCATTTGTTTGACCCATTATAAATGGAAAATTCTGCGGATCAACTTGCACAAATTGGCATTGGTCGTTACCTGTAGTGCCATAATAAACCAAATTTAATCTGCTTAAATTACTCGAACTAAACTTGGCAACAAAACCATCAATTGCTCCTTTAGGTGAATTTTGTAATCCTGGAATATCATTACTTGTTGTTCCACCAGAAACATACAAATTATTTAAATTATCAAGACAAAGAGAATAAGCTGCATCATCGCCACTACCGCCAATATAGGTTGAGCTTAACATGGTACTTAAGCTAGCATTCATTTTAAACAGAAAACCATCTTGCCATCCACCACCATATAAAGCTTGGGCAGGATTTATAATTGGAAGATTATCGGTATTTTTTGATTTTGTTGAAGTAGCAACATAAATATTCCCACTAGCATCACAAATTACTTCACCTCTATAATTATCGGCATAGTTATAAGGAAGTAATATAGTTTGATTTGAATATGGATATGTAATACTTCCATTGATTCCATCATCAAAAAC
Source organism: Bacteroidia bacterium (assembly GCA_051861545.1). GTDB lineage: Bacteria > Bacteroidota > Bacteroidia > UKL13-3 > UKL13-3 > CAISCU01. Next base: position 42,504 of record JBIMKP010000022.1, read on the forward strand.
ACCTCCAACAAAAGTAGATGCAATTAATGTACTTCCATTATTACTGAGTTTACAAATAAAAATATCATGGTTTCCATTCTCACTTGTATCAAAAGCATTTGAAGTTGTTGGAAAAGTGCGTGAAGTAGTTGTTCCAAAAATAACAAGCTCATCTAAATTATTAACTGTCATGCTATGAGGTTGTTCATTTGAAGCACCACCTAAAAATGTTGCATAAATTAAACTACTTCCATCAGGAGAAAATTTAGAAACAAAAGCATCTCTTGCTGTTTCAGTTCCACCAGATTGCCCTCCTGCATAAGTTAAATCATAAGCACCAGCACTTACTGGGAAATCTGAGGCATAAACAGTACCAGCGCCATAAGCATTTCCATTGTTATCAAAAGTTGCTGAAAATCCAAAATTATCGGCGGTACTTCCAATATAGGTTCCAAATACTATATTAGGGTCGATGGTTAAATCTTGATTTTTAGAATAATTAGCTAAATTATAACTTAGAACTTTATTGTTTAACTGGTAGGAGCTATTAACAATATTAGACTCAATACCTTGGAAACTAAATGGAGCATCTTCTTTAATTTCACCCAAATCAGTTTTAGTTATTAATTCACCGTTTTTAATCTGAACATCATTAGCACCATCATATTGGATTTTTATGTTATTTGGATTTGAACCTGGGTGACATTGGAAATTTATTTTAATTGATTCACCTTGAGAAATAAGCTCTAAATCGATTTTTGGATATAGATTTTTTAAGGTGATTTTTTTATAAGCATGAACCTGTGAGGCCCAATTAGATTTGGGTCCTACAAAGTAATTATAATAGGTTGAAAATTGTTCTTCTTTTACAATATTTGGTTTGGAAGATGCATTTAAAAATCGTAATTTAACAGCATGATAATGGATTTTTGATTTGCTGTTTTTATGCTGTGCTTCATGGATTGCTTCTTTATCTACAAACAAATAAGTAAGCGTATTTTTTTCGATAAATAAGTCGCCAATAGGAATATCAGCTCTAAACAAAACTTCACTTGGCCATTGACCTTTATTTTCAATAAAGTGTATCCCAAGTTTTGGTTGTTTGATAATTGCAAATGCATGTTTCTGTGCCGAAATTATCAGCATCAAAAACAAAATTGCGCTTAATTGATATTTGTATAGATTTTTCAATAAAAAGTAAAGATAACAATATGTTAGACAAAAGTAAACCCCTTTTAGTTGCCTTAACAGGTGCCGGAGTTAGTGCAGAAAGTGGATTAAAGACATTTAGAGACAGCGATGGTCTTTGGGAAGGCTATAATGTTTACGATGTTGCCACACCTGAGGCATGGAAAAAAAATCCAGAAATGGTACAAGATTTTTACAATATGAGACGAAAATCTGTCCTAGAGACCCAACCAAATGCGGCTCATCAAATTTTAGCGAATCTTGAAAAAGACTTTAATGTTACCATAATTACTCAAAATGTAGATGATTTGCATGAAAGAGCTGGTTCTAAAAATGTCATGCATTTACATGGTGAAATTTTATTTTCAAGGAGTTCTGTTAACAGAAATTTAATTTATCCAATTAATGGATGGGAGATTAAAATGGGTGAATTATGTGAATTGGGTTCACAATTACGTCCACATATTGTATGGTTTGGAGAAGATGTTCCTATGATTGAAAAAGCAGCATCTTTGGTTCCTCAGGCTGATATCTTTTTGATTGTTGGAACAAGCTTGCAAGTTTATCCTGCAGCAGGTTTAACCAGGTTTGTTAGACCTGATGTGCCCGTTTATTTAATAGATCCTAAACCAATTGATGTTTATAACCCCAATTTAATTTCAATTAAAAAAGTAGCAAGTGAAGGAATGCTTGAATTTGAAAAGTTAGTAAAAGCCTAGATTCCAAGCCATTCTTTAGCTGTTTTAAATAACAACTTTTCTTTGTCTTCTTGTGAGATTTCTTTCATTAATTCAATAAATCGTCCATGTTCTAAATCGCCTAATGGGAAGGGGAAATCACTTCCCATTGCTATTTTATCAGCACCGAATTGATTGAATAAAAACCTGAAAGTATCATCATCATGAACCAATGAATCGACATAAAATTTTCCTATATAATCTTTAGGGTCAGCAATTTTGTGTACATTACATAAATCAGGACGTGCATGAAAAGCGTGCGAGATTCTTCCTAAAGTTTGCGGAAAACAACCTCCTCCATGAGCAAATAAGATTCTGAGTTTTGGGAATTTATCAAAAATTCCTCCAAAAATCATACTGCAAATTGCCAATGATGTTTCTGCTGGCATACCAATTAACCAAGGTAGAAAATACTTAGGCATTCTTTCTTGACCCATCATATCCCAAGGGTGAACAAAGATACACATGCCTAATTTTTCAGCTGTTTCATAAAATGGATAATAGTATTCATCATCCAAGTTTCTATGTTCAATATGAGTTCCAATTTCAACTCCAGGAAGGTTTAATTCGTGTTTGCAACGTGAAAGTTCTTGACAAGCTAAATCAATATCTTGCATAGGTAAAGTTCCTAAACCAACAAATCTAGTAGGGTAGGTCTCTTGAATTTTTGCTACATGGTCGTTATAATATTTTGCCCATTCAAGTGTATGTTCTGGTTTAGCCCAATAGTAGAAAAGAACGGGTACAATTGATAATGCCATCATTTGAACTTGGTGCTTGTCCATGTGTTCTATGATAGATTCTGGATTCCAACACAACTCATCAATGGCTCTAAAAAAAGTGCCATCAGCTTTCATCATATTTGCACGTCCCGGCTGGAAATGATCTAAGTAAATGAATTCATCGCCATAACCATATTTATCTTTAAGGTTTGGCATAAACTGGGGTAGTATATGGGCGTGAACATCTATTTTACTAAAAGAATTCATTTTGGTTTTGGTTTACTCGGTGGCAAATTAAGAAAAACAGATGAAACCACTTGAATATGAATGAAGCTTAAAAAAAAAGTCCATTAAGAAGCTGATTCTTAATGGACTTTATACTATTAATGATGAAAATTAATAACCGTCACCATCTAAAATATTACCTAAACCACCTAAAATTCCACCTTCTTCTCTTCTTCCACCAACAGCGCCATAGCTTAAAATTCTTCCAGCTAATCTTGAAATTGGTAATGATTGAATCCAAACTTTACCAGGTCCTCTTAAAGTAGCATAAAAAACACCTTCACCACCGAATAAAGTATTTTTAATTCCACCAACAAATTGAATATCATAATCAACCTCTTTAGTAAATGCTACGATACAACCTGTATCAATTTTCAACATTTCACCAGGTTTCAATTCTCTTTCTTCAACATGTCCGCCTGCATGTAAGAATGCTAATCCATCACCTTCTAATTTTTGCATGATGAAACCTTCACCACCAAACAGTCCTGTACCTAATTTCTTTTGAAATTCAATACCAACACTTACACCTTTAGCAGCACATAAAAAAGAATCTTTCTGACAAGTAATTTTTCCACCTAAACGATACAAATCCATAGGAATAATTTTTCCAGGATATGGTGATGCAAAGGTTACTTGCTTTTTGCCTGAACCCATATTTGTGTAGGCAGTCATAAATAAACTTTCACCAGTTAAAAGTCGTTTTCCTGCCGACATTAACTTTCCAAAAATTCCACTTTGTTGTTGTGAACCATCTCCAAATATGGTATTCATTTGAACCCCGTCATTCATCATCATAAAACTTCCGGGTTCTGCCATAACTGTTTCTTGAGGGTCTAGCTCAATTTCTACACATTGCATTTCACTACCAAAAATGCGGTAGTCTATTTCATGATTACTAATCATTGTTATTTAAAATTTGATTCAAAAATATTGTATTAAATCAGAATGATAAAATAGTTTTGATAAGGGGGATAATTAATTGTAAAAACGGAAATATTTGATGTTGCCTTAAATCGATTAAGGTTTCCCTAAATTAGGTGAAATTTGCCATTAAAAACAATTTGACACTTACGAAAAGATTCTGGTTTTGGAATTTTGAAGATGGATTGTAATTGACGTAAATACTTGATTATTAAAATTTTCAATTCATTTACCCCATAAAAAACAAAAACCCGACTGTTTGATTTGCATCAGGGACAACCGGGATAACGGATCAAATATACTACTTGTTTTTGAATTTCCTAATATTGATTCAAAAAAATAAAAAAAACATGAATCAACAAGAATTTGAAATGGCCATTTCAAAAGCTCGTTTCGAAAAATATTTAAATGCTACTAATTGTGATTTTGATAAAGCCCTTCAATTTGTTTTTTCAAGTTTAATTTATTGAAAAACGAATATCTGTATGTTTACCAGTAAATTATATTAGTAAATTCCTAAATATTTTAAAATTGATTTATGAATTGTATTTAGGTAAAATAAATTAAAAATAGAATCCTGTTTATTACGAAATTTCCTAAAATCCTATAGGGATGATATTATAGTAGTAAACAAAACTGAATGAATTACCCAGACGCCAAAACGGGCGCGAACCGAAGGTTCGCGACCGTTTTGGCGTCAGAGTGCTGTTATTAATTTACTGGTAAAGAAGCGGATATTCGTGAAGTGGAATTTAGTAATTTAAGAAGCAATATAATTACAGAAATTTTGAAATGAGCTCAATTTGAAATTTCTCTGTTTTCAGCGGTTTTAATAGGACTGATTTAATTGTGTTTATTGTCTATTGTGCAGATTTTCTAAAATAAACCTTAAGGTTTGGCAAATTGTTGATGGGCGTGCGTTTTGACTAAAATGGAAATAGGGGAATGGATTAAATCAATTACTAAAATTGTACCTTCTTTAAACATTTAATGATAAACGTGATTGCTTGATTGGGATTATTTTTCTCAAGTTATTTTATTTAAATCAGCCTTAATTTTATCAAGCTCTATTAGTAAGTAATTTATTTCAAGTCCTTCAAATTGGTTTCTAAGATTCAGACTAATTTTAATCTTTCTACAAAGCCAATCTGTAAATGGCCCATAATTATATTTTTCGGCCGGAGATCCATCAAAAGCACAATCTGCTTGAATATAGAGTTCCACATTTGGGTTTTCTGAATTAAGCTTGAAATGATAGAAGTTATAGCCCTGCCATTGTGCAAAAACAAATTGATTAGGACTGATTTCATTTTTGTCTAATTCAATAGCTCTTTTGAAACCTCACTAGCATAATTTAAACCTGAAAGGGAAAAATCTTGGTGGTCATAAATTTTTAACTTTGATTTTGCCATCTTGAATAAAAATAATCTATATGCTTTTGGAAATGTAACTCCTATCAGTTTTTCATATCTAATAATTTCTTCTTCACTATATCCTTCCGGAAATATTTCAAGTTTATTTTTAATTAGAAAATCAAGAATGGAACAATAGAAATTCTCAAGATAATCTGTTTTGTTCATATTTTACTTATTACCAAGGTAGCTTTAGTTTTTCTATTTCTGTTGTGTATAAATTTTCAAGTTTTTCTATGATATCATGTGAGATAAATGACTCTGTGCTTTTAACATTGCTTATAAGCTGTTCAATAGTTAAATTACCTGGAATTACAGTGGAAACAGCATCATAAGCTAAACAGAAAGCTATTGCTTTTTGAGCCATGTTTTCTTCTTGCCCCACAATAGACCTAACTTTATTTACTAATTCAGCTCTGGTTTCGATATCATTTTTTGACCACCTGCTTCTTATATCATTAAAAACACTTTCTGAATTATATTTTCCACTTAACCAACCCGAATCAAGAGGGATTTTAACTATAATTCCAATATCTTTTTGTTGTGCCTGTTTAAACCCTCGCAAAGTATCTTGATGAAAAATATTAAAAAACACTTCCATTACTTTTGAGTTAGTGGTTTCCATCAATAACTTCATGTCGTCATAAGTATCTAAAGAAGCACCATAAGCTTTTATTTTGCCTTCATCTATAAGTTTGTCGAGAATTTCATAATGGTCATTTTTGTTGCCATCAAAATATTTTGAAGGTGGATTGTGAATGATAAGTGAGTCGACATAATCTACCTGAAGTCTTTTAAGGCTTCCTTCTAAAGATTCTCTGATGTAATTCGAATTAAAATTTAATAAGCCATCATGTGTGTGACCAAATTTTGTATTAATTACAATTGTATTTCGCTCAACTCTTTTAAGTGCTTTTCCTAATCTTTCCTCACCAGAACCATGACCATAATTTGGAGCTGTATCAAAGAAGTTAATTCCCAAATCCAAAGATTGATGAACAAGATTAATTGCCTCAGGTTCTGACATACTTTTCCATCCCGAATTTTGTCCTAATTGCCAAGCACCAAGACCAATTTCAGATATATTTATGGAGTTATTGATGTATTTCTTGTATTTCATTTGTTGAAAATTTCTTTTAAAGGATTCTCTTAGTCTAAACTTTATTCTTTGCTATTTCTGGAATTTAATCAACTGAATATTCTTATATTTCATTGTTCTTTTATTGCTTAAACATTTGACTGGAAATTATTCCTTTATTATTTTGATTTGGCTCAATTAAGTCCCATAAATTGCCATATAAGTCTTCGAATACAGCAACTGTTCCATATTCAAAAGTAGTAGGAGCTCTAACAAAATTTATTTGATTATTTAACATTTTGTTATAATCTCTAAAAAAGTCATCAGTGAATAGAAAAAAACCTACTCGTCCGCCGGTTTGATTTCCAATACTTTCCCTTTGTTTATCATTTGAAGCTTTAGCTAGTAAAATGCAACATTCTTTTGCTCCTTTGGGAGCAATGAGTACCCACCTTTTTTCATAGTTTAAGAATGTATCTTCCAAAAGTTGAAAGTCAAGTTTCTTAGTGTAGAAATCGATAGCCTCATCATAATCGTTTACTACCAATGCAATATGTGCAATTCTTTGATACATTTCGTTTATTTATTACTTATAGATTTTTGATATAAGGTTTACTATCGAATGAATATATTCAATTGTTTAAGCTACTTTTCAAATATTTGGTTTTATTGTGTTCCTTTTAGAAAATCACCATCAATAATAAGAAGTTTTACTCCCTTAGCGGATAAAGATCTGTGAGAGCTAAGTCCATCAGAAACCACGTATGTTTCTCCTTTTGTTAGTTTAATTTTTTCACCTGTTTTCAGTTCACTAATAAACTCGCCTTCCAAACAATGCACAATATGTCCTTTTTGACACCAATGGTCTGCTAAATAGCCTTTAGAATATTCTACAAGTCGAATTCTAAGCCCTTCAAGTTGCAGAGTTTGCCAATAGGCAGAACCGGTTTCGCCTTTATGTTCAATTTTTTCTATAGCAGTCCAATCTATAGTTTGAAATGGTATGTTAAACATTTTGTTTGTGGGTTTATAATAGTGATTTTATCTTAGGTTTTGAAGAGAAATAGTGAGGATAAGGTTATAATTTAATTTATTTTATTGATGCGAATTTTTCTAAAACAATTATCCTTCGAATCCAAGCCTATAATTCATCTACTAAGCAGTTGATGATGTCTTTTAAACTAATAATCTTCTTCTAATTCTCTTTTTATAATTTGTTTTGCTGATTTCCTATCTGTCTTACGAATTTTGGATTTTTCTTTTTGGTGGTATTTTTTCTTATCACTAAAAAAGTTCATGCTTGTCCATGCTAAACCGGAATCATTTTTTACTATTAAACCATTCCAAATGCAGTCTTCGTAAGGACAACTATGCTTTGAGTATGTTCCAAAATTTCTATGTTTAATTCTCTTTTCAGAAAGGATTTTATGTTGATTTATTTTAATAGTATTCCAAATATTCTCTTGGTCTCCTTTAGTAAGAATTTGACCTAATGTTGATACTTCAACATATGTCATTGGGTCTTTAAGTTGTAGGAAATCAAATGTCTTAATAAAAAAATTGTGTGCATGGTTTCTAACCTGGATTTTATGTTCAATATTTAATTTGTCATTTTCTAATAATGAACGGTAAAGACCTAAGGTATTGAAGTCCTCATATTCTTTATAATTGTCTATGTAAAACAAATATTCTGCAATTGTTAAAAGACTAAATTTTTTGCCAATTTTCATTCTTCAATTTGTATCTTTTGTTAATATTATCTTTTTGAAATTTTTTAGATTGGATAATATGTTAGCCGCGCTCTAGCCTTTAAAATACTATATTTCTTTTGAAGGCCATACTTCAATAATAGTAAAATTCGATTAAGTGATGATAATATACTTAAATGAAGGTAATTTTTTGATGACTGAAATTGTTTCTTTTTAAGTAGAAAGTTTGTCTTTTAAAATGATTTTTAGTTTCTGAAATACATAATAAACTAAAAGTCCGATTAAGAACCCAATTAAAAGTCCAACAACTGCCCCTATAAATAATGCAGTTTCTGTTGTGAACCAATGAACTAAATTGTTTAGTATCCAAATTCCTATTGAACCAACAAATACTCCGGCTGTAGTTGTTGTTGAAAAGATAAATGTTTTGATAGCACTCTTGACCGATTTATAATAAATCCCTATAATAACTGAAGCAAAAATTATTCCGATACCAATTAATCCAATGATTAGTAAAATTTCTATGGCGGTCAAAACTATACCCGCTCCGATACCAAGAAACATCAATCCAATTCCCATCAATCCAAATATCCCAGGTCCGTTTAATACATCACCTTCAATCTCTTCGTTAAAGTTCTCTGTTTGGTTTTGAGTTAATGTGTCAGCCTTGATTTTTTTTGCTTGTGTATCATTTCTTATTTGACCATAAGAATATGAAGAAGTAAAAGTCAGAATTGAAATTATTAACAAGCCTACAAAAACCTTTAAAATTGCAATTATGCTTTTAAAAGTTACCATTCCCATTTTATTTATCAAGGTCTTCATATTTATAGGAGTTTGTGGTTAATGTTTTGTCTTTTAAATATCCCCAATACGTTTCGTTTCGATTTGGGTTTGTTATATATTCAATACCATCTACGCAATCATTTGTATCAAATTCGAAACTAACATTCCCTTTTGCATATAACTTTAAGTCACAAGCTCCGTAAGGAAAATAAATTGATGTGTCTAGCCAATACTCATAACAATCATTATCTATATTTTCTAGGGTCCATTCTCTTTTATATTCTACTTGTTTGCCTGTTTTGTCCTTTAAGATTTCTTTATTATCATAAGGTGAAATAGATATTTTTCCTGCTACTACATTTATAAATGTCAAAGTACCAAAACCCTGAATTATTGTTTCATGAGCAGAAGAATTCTGAATTATTGATTTTAAATTAATTTCCTTTTCTAAGTTTTTGAATTGTGTCCAGTCAAAACCAGGCATTAGGCCGGCACCCCAGACTTTAAATGAAACTGTTTTTGGTAGGATATTAGTTGGTTCGAAAAAAATAGTCTTGCTATCGTAAAAGTTTACACTATTTGCGTCATCAAATAATTCTCTTGTTAAGTCTATTGTTACTTTCATTTTAATTACTGTTTAGTTATTCGATGTCCTCGTTTTTGAATTAGGCTAAGTTTAGAAAATGTGCTGTTTTGGGCTGTGCTACTTTTGTTGTCCAATAAGTTTCAAATTAGTACTAAAATTTAATAGAAGTGCAAGGCTATTACTTGGCACATCTGCCCACCTGAAACAAAACCCTTTTTAGTTTTACGTTTTATTTAATGTCTGTAATTCACTTATTAATTCTTCTAATCGGGTCTTTGTGCTTCGCTTACTATAGTTGTAAATTGGTCTAAATATTAGGAACATCAAAAACAAATAGAATAAAGTGCAAACTGCAATTGGAATGAACATTTTATTTAATATTGAAAAATACATCCCCAATAAAGGTAGGATAGTAAATGTAGCAGTTATTCGCATATCTAAGATTAAATACCCGTTTATTTCAGTTCCTTTATCCGTCGCTTTCCAAGTTAAATTAACCATAGGTCTGAATGCATTTCTTATTGGAAATTGACCAAGTGTAAATTTTGTATTATTGTTTATAATTGAACCATAAAATGCATTGTTAGACGACATTTGAAAAGAGTTGTATTGCTGAATATTAGTTTCTATGATACTTTGTGCTTGCTTTACGGTCAAATCACTAACTAATGTAGGGCTTGCTGAAAATCTAAATTAGCACTAATTATCAATCAATTGAATTAGTTTTTTATAAATCACGGGAAAGGTTTTAAGAACAATTGCTTAAAAATCCTTGCATCAAGTAAAATTAGATTTCAAATTACCTAAAGACAGAAACAAGGCCATCTTTGTCGTTGCTGCCAAACTGAGGTATTATTTATACATCTATTTTGGCAGCGTCTAAAATCTGACCTGTTTCTGTCTTTTTCAGCGGGCCCTAATGTAAATTTATCGGTCTTAAATGGAAACATATGTCTGTTATCTTGGGCTTAAATCTAAGGTTTTTTAGCTAGACGAAGTGGTTGACTTTGATGCACCTACTTTCAATTTGGCATATAATCCGATAATTTGCCAAACTGCGGTTAAAGTTTTGGGCTCAATTTCGGTTAAGATTATTTTTTATTTTCCTGTTCTTCAAAATTGTTAAAGTATGTAAAAGGCATTTAAAGGGCCTGTTTGCGGTAAGCTTTAACGGCTCGTTTAAGCGCTTTTTCAATATTTTTAAAGTTTACATGTTGGCTTTTACTGTACATGTTTCTATCCCAATGTACTTGCTGTCCGTTAATAAAGCTTAGGCCATTTTCATCAAATACACAAAACAATATAGTTAGCGTATTCTGCATAAACAAAATTTGGCCCGGTGGAGAAGTTACACCTTCATATGCTGAAAAATTTAGGATAGGTAACATGTGCGCTTGAGTTACTGAGTAATTTTTACTTAACGAATCGAGCAATGGCTTAAAAAATAACTTATCACTAACAACACTTAGAGGTGCTGCTTGCACCGTAAAAGGTTTAATCTTAAAAAGAATATCATTATTTAAGGCTGTAAAAAGGTGTTTAATAATGGTATCTCTATAGAAGGTATCATTAAGTAATATTCTTTGGCCAGTTTTATTGGTAGCTATATGGTTTATAAGCCCACAATAAATCACCTGATTTGTGATTAAAGGCTTAGCAGACATTGCTTGGCTATGTTTCAGATTAAAACGTCTGTAAGCGATATTTTTATTATTGCAAGCCACCAATAGCATCAAGCAAATAAGTGCAACATAGTGGCTTTTAAAAACCAATTTATTATTCAATAGATAGATTTTCGGTATCATTATTTAAAATGGCTTATATCGTTTTATATATTTGTTTTTGGCCGGCGTTTATAATCAAATGTATATATGGGAAACGAATTAATCAACCAATAAAATCGCATTAGAAGGAGAGGTATTGCATTTAAATTGTTATATTGAGTTTTCAATCGTTAGTGCGAGCTACCGAAATATTTTTTCTCATCAAGGTCATAATAAGCAAATACAGAATTGCATTGCCATCCAACGGCATTAATACTTTTTGTTCTATTTTTGGTTATAACACCGATTTCCTTATATCTAACTCCTATCCAAGCTCGTCTTTTTTCTTGAGGAATGGTTTGGATGTCCTTAGTTTTATAGAATTGTATCAAATTGTTAATTGGTATTGATTTTACTTTATCAAAAGCCCAATTCGTCTCGTAAATAATTATAGTTGTAATTAAGATATATGTAAAAAATATTGATGTAATAATTATGACTTTAATATATCGTGGTCTTAACCCGAAAAAATCATAAGCTTTATAGCCATAGAATATACCAATTCCAATTATCCCGTAAAGTGGTAGATATATTATAATGTCAAAGTCCATTTCTAACCCAATTATTGTCATCATAGATATGATAAATAAATATGTTAAAAGATATTTGATGGTTTTTGCCATTTTTTTTGTCGTTTTTATAATACCCTATAACTTTTTGCACATTTGCTTTGGACCTGCGTTTAAACTCAAATGTAAATAGGGGAAAAGAATTAATCAACCTCTAAAATCTGTAAAACGGAGAGGTAATGCCAGTAAATTGTAATTGTGTGTTTAATGTTTGGGTTTGTTGATTTCATCAATTGTCAAGCTTTTATAAAAAGTTTCAAAGTCTTTGTCTTCTCCATAGTTGTTTATGATTTCAAATAAGGTGGAATACTTTTTCAAATAAATCATTTGTCTGTATGGTTCCTTTTTGTTCGTGCTTTGAAGTATTACACGTATTGCTTTTGTATTATTGATGTTTATTGTGTCACGCTTTTCGCTTACTTGTCCTTTGAATATAGATTTTTCTATTGCAATAAAATGCTCATTTTTATAGTCGCTAGTGTCTTGCATCCAGATGCACCATTTCATTGAATTTGTTATATCATTTTCGGGGTTCTCAATTTTGTCTCCAATGCACTTTCCATTTTGAATATTTTCTACAACTAAATTTTCGGGGTATTTGAAACTTATTACAAAACCAAAATTTACTGTGTCTCGATATGTCATCCAATTAACATCAGTTAAAAACTCAAGTTCTCCTTTTTCTACAGTTTTCGTGTATTGTTTTGCTTTTCCGTCATTGTTGGTAAACCCAATTACAACAAAGTCTTGGTTGTATAAAAGTCGAAAGTTTTTTTGTGTCACATTAACTTTAGCAATGTAAGATGCAGTAGTGCTTTTCCAATTATCATGATTGTTGTTCACCCAGTGGATTAATTTTTTAAACTTTTCAGAATTAGGGTCAATTTTTTTTGTTACACTTTCTGTAAGTCCAGTTTGGTCGTTGATTTTGTGAATTGTTAAATTCAATGGTGAATTGAGGTCAATATATTTTTCAATACTTGTTTCTGTTGAACAACTTGAAATTGTCAACAGTGAAATAAAAGTTATAATGATAATCGTTCCATTCATAGTTTTTGTCATAGCCTTTCCACTGATGTTCTGAGAGCTTGCACAGTGCGGATTCGATACAGAATTGTTTCAGCCAAATGCGAACTTAGTGGGAAGATCATACTTTCACAAAAAGAAAAACCACATTACAATAAGCCCTTTGTAAGTAGGTGGTTTATCAATTTCTTCTTTTGAAGTAGTAGTTATTGAGAAGACTATTATAGGTTGTTAATGTCTTTGTTTAAAAGATAAAACTCCTTATCATAATTATCTATCAGTTTCTTATCCAAGTTAAGTTGTTTGACTGTCTTGCCAGTTGAATAGTTTTGTAATGATACAATTTTGCCATTTAGTATATCAATACTTAAGGTGTCGAAAAATTTATCAGTCGGTAATTGAGATGTCTGAAAAACAACTGTTTTGTTGTTTGTTGTTTTACAAGCATAAATCATATACTCAGTATTTGAAACAAACTCGTAGGAGTAGTCTGTAATAGTGAATATATGTTGAGTAATCTCTTTATTTTTATTGTCTTTCGATTTCAATTTATGAAGTCCCTTCAAATAATAAATAGTTGCACTAAGCACTGAAAGACCAGCTAATACAGGTTTTAAATACACTGAGGGCGTGATTAGTCCGAACTTTTCGGAAATAAGTAAAAGTACCATTAGTCCGAAGAATGTTAGCACGCCAATTATTACGCTGTCACTAAGTGCTTTTTTTCTTAAATGTTCTTTTTGCTTTTTTAAGTCAGCAAGTACAGAAGATGATAGACTTTTCTCAACTATTTTCATTCGTAATTTTTGGCATTTTTGGTTTGACAAGATTGATTGTTAAAACTTGTCGATAGGGTTTTGATTATTTGTTATTGGCCAGCGATTATACTCAAATGTAAATAGGGGAAAGGAATTAATCAACTAGTAAATCCCGTTAAACAGAGACGAATTGCACACCTATTGTAATTGTACTCTGTACTCTTAGTGGCTGATGTTCTATCCAATCTTTTGCTTTATTTAATATTAGTTTATTAGCTATTATTTGATTTCTCTCTCTCTAACCCAATTCTGTTTACGGTTTCATAAAGTAAAGTTGCATTCACTAACAAGCGTTCAAGCTCTTGTTCAAAAAATGCTTCAGTATGTTCGTTCCACTTTTTTGGTGAATTATTCAACTCTCTAAAACTTTTTGAAAGAGTTGAAATGTATTCCTTTTTTTGTGGAGCATCATTGATAAAAATTGGTGGATATAAATCAAACATCAGCATCCAGTTTTTCGCAATTCTTGTTACTCTCCCGTTGCCATCTGCGAATGGATGAATTCTAATCAACTCGTGATGAAAATAAATAGCTCTGATAATAGGATTTGTTATACTATTCATTTGATAAAATAGCTCCGAAACTAACTGCGGAACAATGTTTTGATCAGGACAAATATGTCCACCTATTTGCACTAAAGTCTGTCTGTAACGATTTGGGTGAATGGCATTGGTCTCAGGAGAAACTAAACGGAGTAACTGAAAAAGTTGTAATTCTTTTTCAAAATTGTTGTGTGTTATTATCTCCTCAATTACAAAGTCTAACGATATTTTTAAGTTTTTTAAATATTCTTCTGCTTCCTCTTCATTTTGAGCTTCCATTTGTGCATTTTTCAAACTAAGAAGTTCTTGGAGTTCTTGTACACTAGTCAAGTATGTGTCTAAAAGGTCGTCATCCAAATGGTGTCGGCTATATATAATTAATCTATAAATTGACTTTACTAAATGGTCAATCTTATCAATTTTGGCTTGATTAATTTTTAATTCTTTAACTGGTAATAATTCCATTTGTCTATGAATTTGTTAAACTGTAAATCATCGGCTAAGCCTACACTTAAGGTTTTGGTAATTGACCTATTAAGGGATAGCTTAGCACAAATTTTACCTTAACTGTTAATTTCAAAAATAAACTTTTCTGCCGATTCTTTTTCCTCTAAGATTTAAAGCCATTATTGCAACTAAACGACTATTGAATGTCGTTTTTTTTAATCATAAAGTTTGCAAACATTTCTATAATAAAAATCACAAGGGATAAACTCATTTCAAACAAAAAAACAGTAAGCGTTTTTGATAAAATTCTTTTGCTTTTTCTTTTAGGTATTTCATCCTCAAAACTCAACTCAACACGATTATTAAACAAAAAAATACTAATAACAATAGTTTAAGAAGTTAAATCATTTAACACTATCTGTCTATAAAAATGTTGAAGCATGGTTGAGTATAAAACCTAAAATTATTCCTATTGTGGTTACCAAAGGTTGTCGATATGATTGAATTTTATCTTCTATATTTTACATCAAATCAATTATTTTATCTGCTTCTCTAATGCCACTTAAGTATGCTCCGTGTGCGGTTGAAAAATAGTCGGCTTCGGTGTGTTCGCCTGCAAAGAATAATCTATCGTTAATTTCTTCTGCCAAGTCTTCAAAATGGCGCATTTCTGTACCAATTTGAGTGAAAGAATAAGCTCCGAATGAATTTACATTCGTTTGCCATTTAGTTCTCAGCATATTGGTAGGATTAGGAATACTATTTCCATAAATATCTTTTAAATGAGCCATTATTTCGTCTATTATTTGTGCATCCGTCATTGATTCTGTCTGCCTTGCATAATTTGAATATGCAAAAGTCATTAAACCATTTAGGCTTGGGTGAAATTTTTTAACATTCACAAAATAGTTGAACTTATCTCTTGTTTCTGGTGTGTAACAAATGTATTGTTCATTGTCCCAAAATGCAGTATTCCAAGTAAGTAAAAATTTATTGACGCAATTCATACCAACTTTTTGAATAGCTGTTTGTTTAGCTGTAGGCAATGTTGGAACAAATTGTATAGTGCCTGATTTTAAAACTCCCAGTGGAACGGTTACCAATACATAATCAGCTTCTGTGATAGTTTCATTATGTGTAATCTTTGCCTTAGAGTTTGAATAATCAATTTTTGAAACTCGTTGATTAAGTTGAATATTTAATCCCTCTGCTAAAAAAAATGGAATAGTGTCATATCCATTCGTTGAAATTCTTTCTTCTCCTGTAAACTCTTCGCCTTCATCATACAATGTTGAGGAAACTTTATCTAATTCGCCTAAATCAAATGTTACATAAGTAGATAATAAAAATTTCCAAAGTCTATCATTTACTTTTGTTGGGTGCAAGCTATTAAAAACAGTTTCAAAACTTTGGTTTGCACTTCCGCTATTTTTAAGAGTACTTAAAATGGTTTGTAATTCTGTTTCGGCATTATCAAATGCTGTGTCGCTTCTCAAAACGCCACTAATATCATAGCACACTAAACTTTCATCATCAGTGAAAGCTGTGTTCATTCCTGCTTGTTGAGCCAAATTTGTGATTGGGTTTCCATTTGTTCCGTGTATCCAACTTGCTCCTTCGTCAAAAGCAAAGCCAAGAGATCGATTAGTTCGTAATCGTCCACCCACTTTATCTTGTGCTTCTAACACAATTATATTGAAACCTTTTTCTTTCAGTTTTTTTGCTGCTGCTAAACCTGAAATTCCTGCTCCAATAACTACAACTGTTTTTCCGTTTGGTTCGTGGTCTTCATCTTTATTACAAGAACTTGCTAAAATTGAAGGTGCGATAAGAAAAATTTGTAAACCTGTTAAGGAGTCTTTTATAAATTTTCTTCTTTCCATTTTTTTGTCCATATTTTAGTTTGTTCATGGTGTTTCGCTATAATAGCATTCAATGTTTTTAGCGCTTCTGCGATGGTTGTGCGTTTATGCTCAAATGTAAATAGGGGAAAGGAATTTACCAACCACTAAAATCCCTTTAAATGGAGACGAATTGCATGCCTATTGTGAATGTGCTGTAAGCGGTAGTTGTGTTGGTCATCGTCATCAATTTCTCTGACTTTAATATTGTCCAAATAGACCTTTTTATTTACGTTATTTTTATACTTTTATAAGGTCTTGTTTTGATATAAAATAAACTTCGGTGTCTTAAAATATAGAAGTACTTTATTTTAAATTGTCGTCTTTTTATTTATAGTTTATTATTATTTCTAGTCAATTTGTCTTTTTAGATTTTTTTTAATCTGCTCCGGTTGGGCAATTGATGTATTATTTTATCTTGTTCTAAACATACCAAGTCCATATAAGAGTCGATAGGTTTCTATGTCAAAAGTGTATTTATTTGAAATAACATTTCTAAAGACTTCGAAAGAAGGTTCCTGATTGCTGCGACACTTGTCACAACAGTCCACTGAAAAATTTGTCTCGTCCTGAAAAATGTTTACACTTATTGATAAATAATCCTGTTACATGTTTACACAATTTTTTAAATCCTGAATACCGTTTACATTTGTTTTACTGGATGAAGCGGAAGCGAGCTCTGCTGAGGAGCAACTCGCCAGGAATAATCCAGTCAGATGAGCATATAAATCCGTTATTAGGTTTACACTTGATAATGGATTTACTTTTTATATGCACTTCTGCCAAGCCTAATAAAACCTATGCCATAGCTACCTCCTCCTTTTTTTGTTTATTGATTTGATAATAATTTTTCCATCGTTTGTTGAGTTTTCCGGTTCCTTGATGTGCTTCAACAGGTTTAAGATTATCAATGCTCCCATGCGGTCTTAAATGATTGTAAGTGCTACAAGCTACAGCTATTGCTAGTTGTGCTATTTTAAAATCGACAAATACCTCTTCTAAAAGTTCAGATTTTAAAATACCGTTTACTCTTTCTGCAAGCGGGTTTTCCAAGGGGTCTCCATTTTCTGTCATTGAAATTTTAATGGTATTATTGTGTAATAACTTTACATATTCATCGCAGCAGTATTGCACTCCTCTATCACTGTGATGAATTAAATTTTCACAATCTGTATTACCGGTCAAAGCCATTTTTAATGCTTTTAATGGACCTTTTGCCGATAAATCTTCACTCAAATAAAAGCCAACAATTTTATGGCTGTATGCATCTGTTATAAGTGATAAATAAGCAAAGTCATCCGATAAATGAATATAGGTTATATCACTTACCCAAAGCTGATTAGGGGCAATGGGTATAAAGCCTTTAATGATGTTTGGAAAGTGTGGTTATACATCCTTTGCGCCTTCGTTTTGTAATCAACATGCCTCGTTCTGCCAATAGATTAAACATTGCATCTCTTCCTATTTGAAAATTATGGTCTTCTAAAAATCCTTGCATTTCATGCAATAGTTTTCGGGTGCCTAATCGCTTCTGATGCTTTCGATAACGCAACACTTCATCAATGACAATATCAGCTTCGTATGCTTTTTGCTGAATAAATTTTAGGCCTTGATAGTAGCTTTGCCTACTATAACCAAGCAGCAAACAAAGGTCGTTTATGCAACGAGGCTTCCTTTGTCCAACTGTTTCTACCGCTTGGTGCCAGACTTTTTTCTGATGTCAATTTTAAGTTGATCTTCTGCAATATCAATCATTGCGTTGAGCAGCTCGTTGTGAAGTTTTGCTTTACGCAATTCTTCCTGCAAAGTTTTTACATCAGTTGGTAAGGGCTCTGCAGAAATTGGTTGGATTTGTGTTTTTGTTTTTGGCACTGATTTACCTTGAAATTTTCTTACCCACGAATGTATTAATCTGAAATCAATCTCATGCTTTTTTCCTAACTGGCGGTAACTTAATTCGCCCATTAAATACTCTGCAATGATTTTCTCTTGTTCTTCTTTTGTTTTCGTTCTTCTTTTCATTTTTGTTTACACTTTTTTGTGTAAACCTATTTTAGGACGAGACAGTCTACTTTAATTATAGACCATAATTCTTTAATTAAAATCTTTTAGATGATGATTTTTGTGAATTGTCAATTATTTTGTCTACACACTCTACTTACATACTTCTTCCCAGTTTCACTTGTCACCTCCATCAGGTAAATACCTGGCCCAAAAGACAAGGAATTCAGTTTAAGTAAGTGGGTTGCTGAAACTTGTTCCTCTAATATCCTTCTTCCTTGCAGGTCGGTAATTTTGTATCCGATAATGCGCTCAGAACTTAGTGTAACATTAAGTTCATCTCTTGAAGGATTGGGATAAATAGAAAACTTATTTTCAATAACCTCATTAAGTCCTGTGGTAGTTTTTTGCCAAGCAGTGAGTTTAATCCGGTAAAGTGGCTGGGTTGGGTGGTTTGTGGAAATATTAAGGAATGCAGTGCGGGAAAGTGTATCAGATATGCGAAATAACACTGGAATAGATAGGCTATTCTTAGTGTTAAGTATCCTCGGTCTGCTTACTACAGAGAAAGCAGCTGTATCTCCGGTTATGTATATGGAGTTAATTTTCAGTGGAGTATTACCCGTATTTTTCAGTTCGAGCATGGTTTCAATCTCTTGTCCAGCAGATGGATTTCCATAGCTAATAACTGCCTCATTTGGCAAAAGTGTTTTATTTCTGTGTACTTCATAGGTTATGTTCTGACCAATTCCATTTCCAAATAGCCTAAGTGTGTAATTACCAGTATAATTGTCGTTTGTTACGAGGCTTAATAAGGATGTTGACAGGCCGTTAAGCGTAGCATGAAATCTGATAGTAAGTGTTGCTATTCCTCCAGGATTTACCGTAGTGCTATCTAGCCTATAAGACCAACCTATATTACTGCTTAATAGTACCTGATTAATCGTAAGTGGCAGGTTTCCTTGGTTGTATACATGAAAGGTCCTAAACACCGTATCGCCCACCATAACAGAAGGAAACAAAAGGCTGTCGTTGTTGGCCAATCCTTTTTCCAATTCATTATCAAATGCAGCATTAAGCAAAATCAATGGCCCACCAATACGCACCATTCGGGTAAGGCTATCTTTAAAACTGCCATTTTTGTAGGTGGCGTATAGTTTTACAGGATAAACGCCCGGTGTATTGAATTTGTGGGTAGGATGCACCTCATCAGAAAAGCTGCCATCTCCAAAACTCCAACGGTACTTGTAACGGTTGAAATTCTGATAATACTGATTGGCAAAAAACAACAGTTTGTTCGACTCGTTTTTGAAAGAAACTTTTTGCGTTGCCGCATCATAAGCAGATACCATGAAATCTGGGGCGGGATCGTAATAGCCCACATTCCAGTTTTGAAGATTGCTATGGATTATCTGATTAACTGCTAACCTAATGTTGGAAGCAACTGTGCTTGAAAGACCAGGATTATAGGTGATGCCAATTGGTGATTTCCTAAAAAGCATATTGTAGAATGTGCACGCAGCCAAATAGGAACCTGCCATAGAAGGATGCGATTCATCGGTGTCATAGAGTTCAATATCCGGATGATTGGTGCGCACATATCGCCACACAGCGGCAACAGCAGCTACAGGAAGTTGCTCATTATACCACATGTTGGGGCCTCCCATTTGCATATAATTTTGTTGCAACAACGAATCCATGCCCTGATAGGTGCAATAGTAAGCTGCCTTAGGAAACTGTGCACACAGTGAAGGCTCGCCATTTTTTCTTCCCCAGGTCATATAAAGCATCGGTATTGCACCTTCTTGGTCAATCGAGATCTTGAGGTCCTGAACACTTTGAATGTTGTTTGGTTCGAAACTATTGGGGGCAATAATGGAGGGTTCATTGCAAACCGCTGCGCCCATTACGCTCTGTTGTTGGATAACAACATAGTCCCATTGCGGATCAGCCATCATATCCAAACTCACCTGATCGTTTAAGTGATTGTTAAATGTATAGCCTCCCGGAGAATTATCGTTGTATATCAAGGTGTCACCTACTGATGAAGCCACATTCTTAATAAGCAGCGGGAGATTGTTGACCGTAACATAACTGTTACCGAGAAACAAGGCACGAACTTTTGTTGGTGGCTGTGCAATGGATTTGGTTTGAAATGCCACTGCAAATAGAATTATGAATAAATAACGTATCATCTGGATTGTATTTTAAGGGTTTAACTTTAGTTTAAGAAGAAAAATTGAAGTACACACACGGTCATGAAAAACAGGATCCGACACCATGTTGGTATTGCTGAGTTTTACCGTATTCGCCCCGGGATCGTAATCACAATCATCGGCATGGTTGAAGGTACCAACCACTATCATGTTGCCTGATTTGTCCACTGTCCAGTCGTAAACCCTTTCTTCTCCCACACCACCAAAATGAGTCAAGGAAATGAGGTTGTCGTAATCATCGCTATTAGTTACAATAAAATCTGTATAACCTCTTGCCAAAAAAGTGCTATTTCCAGATTTTCCTTCATAGAAATAGCGCAACGAATCATTGGTATTATTCATGTCACCAATAGAGTTGGTTCCAGTTATACTTGTTGCTGCCACAGAACCGCTACGGTTGTAATTTTTACTCATAAAACGGCTCACTGTGCGGGCATGCAGAAACTGGCCTGCTGTATCAAAGTCGGCAACAAAGCCGGGGAATTCTGCTGAACCAGAAACAAAGAAGGAGTCGATACTGGGATCAACATCGATCTGCTGCTGGTAGGGTAAATAGCCAGTAGCCTTTAAGCGATTTTTATAAAGGCTAATATCTGAGTTGATGAAAGGCTTAGTCCACATGCGTGTGCCGTTTTCAGCATACTTTACCAGCCATTGTTGAGGTGTTTGGCACATGGATTTGGCATCTAATAATGTACAATAGATGATGCCTTTGTCATCCACATCAAATGAAGTTATACCGGTATAAGATAATTCATTGTATTCTAAGCCAGAAGAAACGCGCACATCAATAGTTAGTTCTAAATCCAAGTTAAGGCTGTAGCGGTATACCTTTTCTTGATATATTACATAAAAATGAGTGGCTGTAATTTTATAAGCACTTTCGATGGTATTGGAAGAGCTGCGTACTAGGAAAATAGGAAGCATAGTTGCTTTAACAAAATTGCCCTGATCAGTTAGCTTCACAAGATAGTATCTACCTGCTTGCCCAGCGATTACTCCTACTCCGGGATCCAAATCAGCCTGGCCACCTTCTAGCCAAAAAGTCATGTAAACATTTCCTGCCTCATCAGTTCGTACAAAAGTATTCTCAAACATGTGCCCTAGATTTGCAAAAGTCGGATTACCTAAGCCATAAAAATTCTTTACAAACAGAAAATTACCAGCACTGTCGTATTTGGCTAGAAACATTACATTCTTATGGTTTGAAGGAGGAATCATCCAAACCCCATTGCCAAAATCAGTAGAGTCGGAATAAAAACCAGTTACCAAAATGTTATTATTAGCATCCGTTGTTACAGAGTGCCCTTTCCTTGAAATATTATTAAGAGCTTCTGGGCCAGGTCCAAGCTCGCGATTGATATCGAAGCCCCCGCCCAACTGCTTAACCCATTGCAGACTGATTTGCGCTTGTAGTGAATAAGAAAAAAAAGTAAAAAGAAAGAGCACCAAAGCGGCTTTGCCTATTGTGCCTCTTTTAAGCCTAAAAACAGACAATAAGGGAGGCATAAAAATTAGCCTAATGCCAAATAAAATTAGTTTTTTCATGATTCAATTTTTATTAGTTAGTTTTTTGATCCCCAAATGAAATAAATTGAGAACCTAAAACTTTGTATTACAAAGTTATTTTTAACTAAAAAATAAAACATCCTCTTTTTGATGGATGTTTAAAAAATCATATAAAAAAGGGAGTAAAAATTTGCTAGTCTATAAATTCCAAATCAATGGCTTTCTTTATAAGACAGGTTATTTTATCTACATTAAACTTATAAAAAAGTTTTTGTTTATGGCTTACTACAGTATGCTGACTAATAAATAGCGTTTCTGCAATTTGGTTAATGGTTAATCCTTTGGCTATTAAATCTAAAACTTCCTTTTCACGAGTGGATAGTTTTGGCAAAATGGCTTTAGTAGTTGATTCGCTCCCCACCTCATTTGTGAATAAGATTTTGTTTTTAATTTCCTCACTAAAAAATTGTATTCCTTGGGCAATACTTGTTATTGCGCTAATTAATAGCTCTTTATCAGCGTTTTTAAAAAGATAGCCATCAACCTTCGTTTTAATCAATGCTTTAATAATTTGAGTTTCTTCGTGCATTGATAAGATTAGGATTTTAATTGATGGAAACTGTTTTTTTATCGTTTGGCTAAGTGCTATTCCATCTATTTCTGGCATACTGATATCGCTAATTAAAACATCAATAATTGCTAAATTGGGTTGATTTAATAATTCTTTTGCACTAGAAGCAGTGATAAGAATATTGAAATTTTCTATGTCTTTCAATAATGAAGTCAGCCCTTCTAAAAAAAGGGAATGATCATCAACTATGGCAATGTTTATTTTCTTCATCATATTCAAAACTCATTAACAAGGTATGGTAATATTAAAGGCTGAACCTCTTCCCATAACTGAGTCAATAATCAGTTTTCCTCCCAGTGCTTTTGTTCTTGTTTCTATATTTCGTAACCCTATTCCTGTTTTTTTAGTTGTAGAGTCAAATCCCGACCCATTATCTTCAAAAACTAAGTTTAATTCGTGCTCAAATTTGTTTAGATTAATTTCGATTTTGGTTCCATTAGAATGGGTTATAGAATTCTTAAGCAATTCTTGAATCATCCTATAAACAGTTACTTGAATTTCTTCTGATAATTGGTTTATTTTATCTTCTTCTAAATAATCTAAGGTAATTTCAAGACTAGTAGCATCCTTGATGTCGTTGACCAAATTATTGATGATTTTAATAAAAATGGAATCTTTGAGTTGTGGAGTAATCAAATTATGGGTTATAGATCTAACGTCTTGATATAATTCATCAACATTTTTGATTACCTTATCTACTTGAGGGTTTTTATCATCCTCTTTAATTTTTATCAATTTTAGTTTAATTGCAGAAAGCGTTCCTCCAACACCATCGTGCAATTCAGACGCAATTCTATTTCTTTCGTTTTCTTCGCCTTTGATGTAATTACGCATCGATTTTACTTGTTCGTTTTTAATCAGTTCTACCGCTTTTTGTAGATACAGTTCCTCTGATTTTTGGGCTAATGCTTTACTAATATTAGACCTCTTTTTATAATTAAACACTAATAAGGAAGATAGAATCATTATCAGTATTGAAAATCCTGCAACGCTGTTTCTAATTAATATTTGTCTGTTTAATTCTTGCAATGCAATCGCTTTTTCTTTGTCTTGCTCTGCTTTTGCAATCAATTCTTTTTTCTCAAATTCATAGTTCATTTGAGCTTTGACAATTTTTTCGGTATTCTCTTTATTTTCAATACTATCTCTGGTAATTATATATTGTTTATAGTGGTATAATGCCAATTGATGTTGATTTTGTTTTTCATAAATCCTACTTAATAATTCTTCTGCAACCCAATAGGTGTCAAATCTGCTAATTTCTTTAGCTAATTTAGAAGCACTTGTGGCAAATTGTATGGCCAATTTGTCTTTATTTTCTTTCTCATAAATTGAAGCAATAGAAAATTTTGTAATTGTAATAACTTCTTTTCTTTGAGTTTGTTCTCCAATTGTAAGCAATTTTAAAAAGTATTTTAGGGCTAAATCATTTTGGCCCATTTGTTGGTGATAAAGGCCTAACGAATTATAAAGCATTACTTGTGATCTTTTTAAATGATATGTTCCAATTAATGCTTCTGCTTTTGTGTAAAATTCGAATGCTTTAGAAGTTTCATTTTGCTTCAGATACATGTTTCCTATAGAGATATAGCTTCTAACATTGGCGTCAAAGTTTTTATTTCCTAACTTAAAAACTTTAGTATAAAATTCTAATGCTGTAGAATATTTTTTCAAATTAGAATAAACGTCACCAATTCCAATGTACAATTCATGTAAATTAGTTGCATCAATTTTTTCTCTTATTTTTATAGATAACAAGAACCAATTTAAAGCTGCTGGGAAATCACCTACCATAAGTGAATGATGACCTAAATTGTAGTATGATCTTGCAATAAGATTATCATTCTTTATAATTTTAGCCAAGTTTAAACATTTTCTAATAAAATAAACTGACACATCATTTTTACCAATATTGGAATAATAAACGCTTAATCCACTATAAACGCTAATCAATTTTTCTAGTATTTTATCTCTACCTGTTGTTGTCTCATTTAGTAATAATTTTTCTAAGATAATCTTAGCATCTAGCGTATATTTATACGCTGTTTTATAATCATTAAAATGTAAGATATAGTACTTTGATAAAAAAATCTTTGCATTTGCCTCTCCAAACAAAAAGTTGCTTCTTTTTGCTTTATTTAATGCCATTTCATAGTAAACAAAACTAGAATCAACATTAAATTTTTCAAACTCCAATCCAATGTCTAAATAGAGTTTGTTCTCTATAGTGTCAACTTTAGCTGTACTTAAAAGCGTTTTTATGCTATCTATTTTATTGCTTTGTGCATAAAGTGGTAGCGCAAAAAAAGATGAAAATAGCAATGAAAATATAAATTGTCTTGTTTTATTCATTGCGGTTGGTTGGTATTTTATGGTCCATTTCGTAGTATTTAATTAAGTTAAGGGTTGGTTGTGCACCATGGCCCACAAAAGATGAATCCACCAGCTCCTTAAAAGTAGCAACAAGTTGTATTTGATTGTTCGTGTTGGTTAAGTCTAACATGGATGAAACAATAAGGGTATTTTAACATTTGGCTAATGTATTGCTCATTGACTATGACACTGCCTTATAACACCCTATGCTTTTTAACTCTACGAATTTATAAAAAAAAGTGTAGAAATTTTGTTGTGATACCTCCCAAAATCGTATATTAATATTAAATGTCTACTTTTGAACTGTACTAAAAGGGGGATGACTTCAAATTGAACTAAAGGAGGGGTAAGCACAACTAAAAGTGTATCATGCATAATATCTTTGAAATGAAACTCACCGCAAGTACGGGTTTTGCAATAGCGTTCAAACCGCTCATGAATCGGCTCGTATAATTGCATAAATTGTTCCTGTTTTGTTAGTTTCATTTCTGGATTCTAGTAGTAAGTGTAATAACTTAGAAAAAAGTTACATTATGATTCATAATTATAAAATAAGACAATAAATAAGGAATCCATTGTGCTTTGCGATTACGAATTGAATTTTATTTACATGGTTTTCCATTACACCTTAAAAAAAACTATCATTGATTTAGCAGAGCGCTTTAAGGATTTAAAATGAAATGTAGTTTCCTTTAGCCTACGAACTCTTCTTTTATTTATTCAAGTTTATTATTGTTCCCAATTCAAAAAACACACCTGAAAATTTATATGGTAAACTATTTATATTGTCAGTACTTATTTTTGTGTTGTCAATAGTCAAATTAACATCTGAGTCATTGTAACCTTTGCTATTCCATTTTGTTTCTCCGTCTTTCAGTAATCCAGCAAAATTCATTCTGCTTTCGCGTCCAAATGTCATCTGAAATCCGCTATTTGCATAAAAAGTAATATTATTAGTTATTTTATAATGCAAACCTATTTTTGGACTAAATGCCCAGCTATTGTCTATTATATGAAATCCAATATCATTATCATAAAGTTCGTTTCCATTAACTGCTAAGTATGCTTTGTTTTTTGCTCCTCCTGAAGTAATGCCAAATCCACCTATAATTCTTGACACATTTGTTCCAAATGAAACACTTAAATCCTTGGAAATAGTAGCAAAATAATCTAAACTTAAATCAAATTGCACACCATAAACTTTACCATTTTTTTCACTATTCGATAAAAATGAGTTTAAGTATGGTTTTACATTGATTGAAGTTCTGAATTTATCAGTGAAAAAGTAACCAATTCCAATGTTTATTGCACTTCCAAAATTACTTTTATCTAACCTATATTTTGCTGAAATGGTATCTAATAAATAATTAGAATTTTGGTTTCCATCAATATATCTAAACCCAATTTGTGAGTTAGTTTGATTTATTGGTATTAAACCATACGCAATTAAAACTTGAAACTTTCCTTTTCGAAACATGTTTTCATTTTGTCCGAATAGAAATTGAGTATTCAAAATCAAACAAATTAATAGTATTTTTTTCATGTGTTTTATTAATATTTATGACTCGCATATAATTTTTTTCGAACAAAAAGGACGATGTAAGCACCGACCTTTTTGTTAATACAAATAGCTTAAAAATTATTTATCATTTTTTTCTATCCAATCTTTAACCTTTCCCATCATTTCAAATACCTGATCATCCTGATCATTTTGATTTACTGCAGTAATAATATAAGTATCAATAGATTTAAGGTAAAATGCTTTGGTATGTATGCCAAATAAATCTCCTGCATGTCCTATAAAATCTGGATTTTCGGCCATGATTAAGCCTAAGCCATATGTTTCACTTGGTAAACCTGTGTAAGCTGATGGAACTCCATTATTTTTCATCAGTTGAAGACTTTGATTGGAAACAATTTTGCCTTGCATTAATGCCTGTAAGAAAGTTTGTAAATCCTCTTGTGAACTTATTAAATCGCCTGTGCCGATAGCCCAATTACAGTTAAAAAGGGCAAAGTTATTTTGTTCTGTAGCTGGAGGAGTTGTTGTAAAGTAAGGAGTTAAAAAAGGTTTTATCATAAACTCATCATTAGAAAAATAAGAATTATTCATTTTAAGCGGATCCAAAATACGTTCCTTTACAAAGGTTCTATATGGTTTACCAGATACTTTTTCTATTATTAAACTTAGTAAACTATAACCTGTATTGCTGTATTTCCAAGTACCCATATCACCCGCTGGCGAGTTTTGT
This sequence comes from Bacteroidia bacterium, assembly GCA_051861545.1. Classification (GTDB taxonomy): domain Bacteria; phylum Bacteroidota; class Bacteroidia; order UKL13-3; family UKL13-3; genus CAISCU01. The sequence continues at coordinate 70,018 of JBIMKP010000022.1, forward strand.
AATCCAATATCAATAACTTGCTCTCGGGTAGGTGCTGCACTAGTGTTAGGAAATAAACTTAAAAATTCAGTTGTGCCAGTATATTCGCCTAAGGAAGATGTGTGATTTAGTAAATTTCTTACCTTAATACTGTTTGCATTGCTAATACGGCTGCTTATTTTAGCCATCATACTTGTGTCTAAATGTTTACCAATATTATCATCTAGGCTGATTTTATTTTCTTCAACTAGTAACATAATAGATGCAGCTGTGAACATTTTGGTTACGCTAGCTACTCTCCATCTATGAGCAGTACTTGCAATTTCATTTGAGCCAATATTAGCTTTACCTAGAGCACCTGACCATTTCCAGTTTTTAGAAGGTCGTGCAACAGATAACATGATGGCTGGAGCTAGAGAAGCAGATTTGGCTTCTGTCAAAATTTTTAGAAGTTCTTGCTCTCGTTTTTGATTGGTTGATGAAATAGGTGTGGAATTATCCTCGCGCTTACAACCTGAATTAAAGAGCATAATGCCCAACACAATAGATAAAAATAATTTTTTCATGAAATTTTAAATTTTAATTGTTTAGATTTTTTTAATAATTGTAATGCAAATTTCCGCAAGCAATTTTATTTAAAATTGGACTTTTACGACATTTTTAAATCAACTTCCAAACAATTCTGTTTTCGGTTAAGACATAAATATTTTCGAAAAAACTCTTTGGATTGTGATGTGTTAGTTTTTTAAATTCTCGTATAAAATAAGATTGATCATTGTAGTTACTTTGAGAGGAAACACTTGTAAGTGTTTTTATTTCATTTAAAGTTATTTTGTTTTGCAAAGCATGTCTGAAACGGGCAATTCTTCTGTATTCAGAGGGTGTACATGCAACATGTTTTTTAAAATGCCTTTGAAAACTTTTTAAACTATAGTTGCACAAAGAAGTAATATCATCCATTGAATAATTTTTATCAAAATCTTCTAAGTATTTTATTGCTTTATAAATTCCGTTAATTTCTACCTCCTTTAAATTACTAAGTAAAAACGTTTCTAGTATTTGGATTTTTTTTGAAATTTTATTTTCATTAAATAGTACATGCGTAAATTCTGCCCAATGGCTATTTTTCAATTCCTGAGAAAATAGAGGTGTTAATTCTATAATATCGTTCTGAAAAAAATGGTTCATTCCTAATGGTTTAAAAGCCACAGTTACTTCATTGCATTTACCTTTATAGTTAAGAAAAACAGGCTGGGTATATTTTCCTAGTATGTCTATAACGTATTTGTCATCTGTAGAAGTGTTTATGTTTATTGTATGGTTTTTTCTATTAATATCAACCCCGTTAAAAAACGAAATGCTAGTGAATACATGCGGGAAAACGATATAGCTAAAATTTTGAGGTGTTTCATCAATAAAAACATAGAAGCATTCGATGTATTTTTGTAATATGGTTGATTCAGGTTTGTAAGTGTGTATCATTTCAGCATCTTTTCTTAAATAAAAAATTAACGTTATTAAACATTTGTAAGTTCAACTCCTAAGTGCAATTTTTTTCAACCCTTCAATCGCATTATTATTTATTTATTAAATTAACCAATGTTAAATTCACAATTTCTTTTTTTCTATGTGATTGTACAGTGAATATCGTGTTTTCAGGAAACGTTGTACACATATTTTGTTTATTTATGGTAACGTTATTTATTTCAAGTATTTCATCACCAGGTTGCACATGATATTGAGATTGACAATTTTTTTCAATTGCAGAAATTAACCATTTGTCTCCAATTTTATGGTATTGTAAATTGAATAGAGTAGGTGTAGATGTTTTTATTTTTTTTAACCAAACAGCATTTTCAGACCAACTTATCGTAACCAAGTAATTTTCGAGCACCTTATTTCCCAGTAAATTAAGTGCTTTAGGGGTTTTGTAATCTATAATTGTAGGATCTAAATTGATAGCACCTAGTTTAAGTTGGTCACTCAATTTATACACTGTAGAATCGCGAAATTCTTTTTTATTTGCTGCAGCTAATCCTGTAGATTTTCCACCGCTAAATAAAAATTTATGTTGAAATGCTATTTGTTCAAATGTTTCTTTATCAGCTAAAATACCACCAGCATTTCCAGTATCAAACGTAAAATAAATTGATGTTGTATCATTTACCTGTAAAGCCACTTCAGGCTCATAAGTAAATTTATTGATTTTAAGCGCTACCTTATCTCCTTTTACGTCTAGCTTGTTCAGTTTATCTGAAAACCGAATGATTTGATTTTCATAGTCTATTTGCCAATTGGCATATCTCATGGCAGAATAGCCAATAATACCTACAATATCATCAGTACATGGTAAATCAAACTCATTAATGAGTCTAAAACTTAAGTCTTGGAATTCTGCATTTGCTATTTTCAGTGATGGAATTGTTACAATATTCATTTCCATTTTTTTACCGGAAGCATCTGTGGATGATAAATTTCCAATTTTATCAAATGAGTCCGTTTTAATTCTATTTTTAAACAGAATATTACCAGCACCTGAATCAAAATAGAAAAGACCTTTTTGTCCGTTAATTGTTGCCTCAATTACGATGTGACCTTCATTTCTTTTGAATGGAATTTCATTTACAAAATCATGAGTAATTAAAATACCACGAGACATCTTGTTCATTGCATTGATTTGTTTATAAATATTACATCCAAAAGCAACAATTATAATTACTAAAAATAAGGCTATTATTACTAGAATTTTTTTTATGGTTTGATTTAATTTTAAAATGACGCCAGCCATTCAACTGTTTTAGTTACTACTAATGGGTTAAATTTATCTTGCATAATTTGTGCGTAGTTACCAAGCATCCAATATGCCAGATTTTATATCTGAATAATTTGATTCTATCAATATTAATAAAATAATTATTATGATTACAATAGTTTCCCAATGGGTTTTTATAAGCTTTTTTAAATCATTATAGAATTGATTCATATTTTTGATATTTAAGATTATTGAATGCTTAAGCTTAATCCCTTCCTCCATAGAACCTACTAAGGCAAATGCATGATTGGTATTTTCTAAAATAATTTTAATAATCATTAAAAAGACTTTTCATATTGATAAAACACATTAAAAACCAATACTTTAGTATCGAGTTTTATTTTACTCCGCTTATTGACAGAAACTGCAACTACAGCGCGGTGATTGAGTAAGTTACTATTATAAGATAAAAGATCGAGAACGCTCGAGATCGTACTTTTGAAGTTTTAATCCAATATCTTAAGGGAATTAAAAAAATTATTTTTTAATTCCTCTGAAGCACTACCAGCCCGCTTATAGTGCACAATATTGATACTATTAACACCTTCTATGAAGAAATAAGAGCTTATCTCCCTGTTCATCCCATTAATCACCGCGCTAAATACAAGACTTAAAACTTCTTTACTGCCAATCTTTTTGAATTCTCTTGCTAAAACCTTCGTTTCAGTGCCATAAGGTGCAATAAGAGACGGTTCTATCTGTTCCCAGAAACTAGGATTTAACTGTTGAGATTCAATCTGTTTTGTAGTTTGTCCCATTTCCAATAAGTTTTGAACGACGACATTAAAATTAGCAGTTCCATCGGCTAATTTTACCACATAAAGCGAGCTTCCTTTCTGCATATTTTTCACTTCGGGTTTTTCAGGGAAGCTGATGGAAACTTTTTCAGTTAACTGAATTTTTGTTTCCTGTGACATGGCAGCAATTGGAAACAAAATGAATAAAAAGTGTATGATAAATAGCTTTTTC
>JBIMKP010000023.1:0-71142 GCA_051861545.1 Bacteroidia bacterium
AATTCTTGTCTTGTTGCCATTGTTTTAAATTTTGTTTTTTCGCTTTAAAACGGTCAACATATTTCAGGCTCCGACAACATTTTAGCATGATAAAAATTGGTTTTACTAAGGAGATTTTGAAGATGTTTCTTAGTAAACTAAAGTACTAAATTAAACAAAATATAAAGCCAATAGCGAATGGCCAATGGCCAAAGTGCGCTGTTGGCGGCTGGTTTAGAATTATAGTTAGAAGAAGTTTGAATATGCAAAAAAGGCATCTCAATTGCTTGAAACGCCTTTTATAATTAAAAAATTGAACTCAATTAAGCTCCAACTTGCTTACGAATAATATTCAAAGCACCACCTGCTTTAAACCATTCTATTTGTTGCTCATTGTAAGTATGGTTTACTAAAATAGTATCTGATGAACCATCTTTGTGTGTGAAAACCAATTCCAATGATTTACCCGGTGCGAAACTGGTTAATCCATTGATATCAATTTTATCGTCTTCCTGAATTTTATTGTAATCTTCTTTGTCAGCAAATGTTAATGCCAACATTCCTTGCTTTTTCAAGTTGGTTTCGTGAATACGGGCAAATGATTTTACCAATACTGCTCTTACACCTAAATGACGTGGTTCCATAGCTGCATGCTCGCGACTTGAACCTTCACCATAGTTTTCATCACCAACAACCAAAGAACCTATTCCTTGTGCTTTGTATGCACGTTGAACTTTAGGTACAGAGTTGTATTCACCGGTTAATTGATTTTTAACTGAATCTGTTTTTTCATTAAAGAAATTCACAGCTCCAATTAACATATTGTTTGAAATATTGTCCAAATGTCCACGGTATTTCAACCAAGGTCCAGCCATAGAAATATGGTCGGTTGTACATTTTCCTTTTGCTTTAATCAACAAATTCAAACCTTTTAAGTCGGTGCCTTCCCAAGCAGCAAATGGATCTAATAATTGTAATCTGTCTGATGTTGGAGAAACTGCTACATTTACACCACTACCATCGGCAGCAGGAGCAAGATATCCAGCATCTTCAACCGCATAACCATTTACAGGTAATTCATCTCCAAATGGTGGATCTAATTTAACTGCTTCACCTTTGTTATTGATTAATGTATCTGTAATTGGATTGAATGACAAATCTCCAGCAATAGCAATAGCTGCAACCATTTCTGGTGAAGCTACGAATGCATAAGTATTTGGATTACCATCTGCACGTTTTGCGAAGTTTCTGTTGAATGAATGAACTATTGTGTTTTTTTCAGCCTTTTCAGCTCCTACCCTATCCCACATTCCAATACAAGGACCGCAAGCATTTGTGAAAATAGATGCATTTAAATCTGTAAAAGTCTTTAACAAACCATCACGTTCTGCAGTGTATCTTACTTGTTCAGAACCTGGGTTGATACCAAATTCTGCTTTAGTTACTAATCCTTTATCGATAGCTTGTTTTGCAATAGAAGCAGCTCTTGATAAATCTTCGTAAGATGAATTGGTACATGAACCAATTAAACCCCATTCTACTTTTAAAGGCCAGCCATTTTTAGCTGCTTCTTCTTTCATATTGGCAACCGGAGTAGCCAAATCTGGAGTAAATGGACCATTTAAATGAGGAGTTAATTCATCTAAGTTGATTTCAATTACTTGGTCGAAATATGTTTCAGGATTTGCATAAACTTCAGCATCTGCAGTTAAATGAGCTTTCACTCCGTTTGCTAAATCAGCAACTTCTGCGCGACCAGTAGCACGTAAATAACGTTCCATACTTTCATCATAACCAAAAGTTGAAGTAGTAGCGCCAATTTCGGCACCCATATTACAAATGGTTCCTTTTCCTGTGCAGCTCATAGAAAGCGCACCATCACCAAAATATTCAACAATAGCACCAGTTCCACCTTTTACAGTTAAGATACCAGCAACCTTTAAAATCACATCTTTTGGAGCTGTCCAACCGTTTAATTTACCAGTTAATTTCACACCAATAAGTTTAGGGAATTTAAGTTCCCAAGGTAAACCAGCCATCACATCACAAGCATCGGCACCACCAACACCAATAGCAACCATACCTAAACCACCTGCATTTACAGTATGACTATCGGTACCAATCATCATTCCACCAGGGAAAGCATAATTTTCTAAAACAACTTGGTGAATAATACCAGCACCTGGCTTCCAAAATCCAATTCCGTATTTGTTAGAAACAGAAGCTAAGAAATCATAAACCTCGCGGCTTTCTGAATTTGCAACAGCTAAATCTTTTTCAGCACCAACTTTTGCAGTGATTAAGTGATCGCAATGCACAGTTGAAGGAACAGCAACTTTAGGACGACCTGCTTGCATGAATTGCAATAAAGCCATTTGGGCAGTTGCGTCTTGCATTGCAACTCTATCTGGAGCAAAATCCACATAAGATTTTCCTCTTTCAAATGCAGTTGATGCATTACCTTCTGTAAGGTGGGTGTATAAAATTTTCTCTGATAAAGTGAGAGGGCGGTTAACTACCTTTCTGGCAGCGCTGATACGCTCATCCATGCGAGCATATACCGCTTTAATCATTTCTAAGTCAAAAACCATATCTTTTTAATATATAATGTGAACAAACTGATTGGAAGAAAAGTTTAAACCACTTTTCAACTTTTGATTTCGGCCGCAAGTTAATTCTTATTATAAAAAAACAGAATTGAATTTCAGCTTATTTGCTATATTAGTATACTTATGAACCCGGAAGAACTAAAAATTGGGCTTTCACTCTTAGAAAAAGAGTTTGAAATCGAGCTAAAATCAGAAAATTTAGAGCAATTAGAACTGATTTTAAGCAGTGAAATTATTCGATTAATGCTGCATTCATCAGAAAAATTGTGGAATATTCTCTATAGAATCGACGTGAATGAGAAACAAGTGAAGGATTTATTTAACTCGGGTGAACCTAAAACGATTGCACCTGCTATTAGTAAATTAATTATAAACAGAATGATGCAAAAAGCCAAAACCCGTTTGGCTTATAGAGAAGGAAGAATTTAGAAAAATGACTCCTTCAAGACATTGAAATTTCAAAATCCAAACAGATTTCCTAATTTTGTCGTTCAAATTTGTTTCATGATTATATTTTTGTTTCTCATTCTACATTGGTATTTATCCCTATTCGGACAAACCTTCTTTCTACATAGATACGCTGCTCATAAAATGTTCACTATGAATCCTTTTTGGGAGAAATTTTGGTACGTATATACGTGGGTTTTGCAAGGTTCATCTTATTTAAATGCAAGGGCTTACGCTATTTTACACAGAATGCACCATGCCTATTCAGATACAGAAAAAGACCCCCATACGCCTCATTTTTTCAAAGAAGTATTTACCATGATGTGGCATACAAGAAAAGTTTATAATGGAGTTCTGGCTGGCACTTGGGAGGTAGAAGAAAAATTCTTAAAAAACTATCCTTCTTACCCTAAAGTAGATAAAATTGCTGATTCTTGGTATTCTAGAATTGGTTTTGGAGCAGCTTATGTTGTTTTTTACTACTTCTTCGCGACAGAATGGTGGATGTTTTTGTTTTTACCCATTCACTTTTTAATGGGACCAATTCAAGGTGCGGTTGTAAACTGGGCCGGACATAAATACGGTTATAGAAATTACCCAGAAAACGACCATTCTAAAAACACATTGATTTTTGATTTTATCATGTTAGGAGAATTGTTTCAAAACAACCATCATCATGCTGGTGCCAGACCAAATTTTGCATCCAAATGGTGGGAATTCGATCCAGTTTATCCAGTTATTAAATTCATGAATTGGATAGGAATAATTAAGCTGGTTCCATTGGCAAGTTCGAAATAGGAAGACAATTTTTCATTAAAAAAACAGATTTGGGCGATATAAAATTCTCCCTCATTCTAAAGTGCACTTGAAATTTTGTAATATCAAATTTGGTATATTTGTTTAATTCATAACAATCATGGAAAAAGACACATCTATATCCTTAGGCGATTATTTTGATAATTTTATACTTCAACAAGTTAATTCAGGAAAATATTCATCTGCTAGTGAAGTTGTAAGAGCTGCATTAAGAATGTTTGAATATGAAGAAAAAAAGAAGCTAGAATTAATTACAGAATTAAAGAAAGGAGAAGATTCTGGTATAAATCAAAATTTCAATCGCGATAGTTTTTTAAAGGAATTGCATACAAATCAGTAATAATTTCCTTCATTTTTTACCTCCTATTTCGCTTCCGTAAACTTCCCAATTGCACTTATTAGGAAAAAGCATATTCCCATAAGTAAGGCTCCTCCCCAAAAAGGAAAACCCCAATCTAAAGAATATAACAATCCTCCTAAAGCAGGACCAATTACCCTGGCTAATGAACCAAATGATTGATTAGAACCCAATACTTGTCCTTGTTGATGCGTAGGAGTATTCTTCGATAATAATGCAAGAATAGCTGGAGATATAAATCCATTTGCAAGTGCTATAAAAAACAAAGAAACCAATTGAAGCCAGAAAATATCAACAGGTGTAAATGGCAATGTACCTAAGCCAATCACCATAAAAATTGTTCCATAAGTAAGTAATTGTTTTTCGCCAAAGTACTTATTTAACTTGCCTACTAATCCACCTTGTATAATTGCGCTTAAAACACCGATATACATAAATACCCAGCCAATTTGTTTTTCGTTAAAGCCAAATTTTTCAGCCCAAAAAATTGTGGAAGAGATTTGCATCATTGCAAAAGCTACAATGAATATGAAATTGAACAAAATCAATTCTCTAATTACAGGCTTTTTAAATTCGATTAGCAAATTAGCAATTGGCTTAAAGCTGTATGCTTTGTCTTTTTGCTTTTGTTGAAGTGATTCTTTTAAAAAAACAAATGCCAAAATTAAATTGATGCTACTTAAAATTGCACTAAACCATCCTACGTATTCAACACTTCCAGTGCCACTCATCGATTTGAGGAAACCGCCAATTGGTGGACCAAATATAAATCCTAAGCCAAATGCTGCTCCAATAAATCCCATATTTTTAGCACGATTTTCAGGTGGAGTAATATCAGCTATATAAGCCTGAGCAGCAGAAATATTGGCAGAACCAATTCCTGCAAAAACCCTTGATAAAATTAGAAATACCAAACTATTTGTAAAGGCAAAAAACACATATGCCAAAACAGTTAAAGCAATACTGATTAACATTACAGGCCTTCTTCCAATTCTATCACTAAGTGTTCCCCAAAATGGAGAAAACAAAAAGTTCATCAAAGAATAAATACCAGCAATAAAGCCAATTTGGATGGCAGTTGCATTTAACTCTTTAGCAATAATTGGAAATACTGGAATTATGATTCCAAATCCTAATAAATCGAGAAAAATAGTTAGAAATAATACTAAAAGTGGCTTATTTTTCATGTTAAAAAACTGCTCTTAATTGAATGTTAAATGAACGCGGTGGATCCATTTTACCAGGTCTGGTAGCATATTCTTTATTGGTTAAATTGTTTACTAAAAAACTAATTCTCACCACATCATTTATAGAATAGGCCATTCTCATATTATGAATATGGTCGCCAGAACCAACCCTGCTAAAAAACTCTTTTACACCAGGCAATAACATTACATATTCATCTGTTTTTTCATATACACTGTAATACTGCCAATTATAGCCAAGCATGAATTTCTTGTAGGTGAATTCGATATCCCATTTAGCTAATTTTCTATTACGATAAGCTAACATGGATGAGTAATATTTAGCACTGTCTAAAGTTCCCATACTTTCAAAAAATGCACGTGTATAGTTTCCCCAATTTTTGTATTCAGGACTCACACTTAAGTTCATTGGCATTGAATAAGTAAAACCTCCTAAAGTACGTATTAGCACATTTTTGATTCTACCTTCTCCACTTATCGAAATTTCGTAACCAGCAGCGCGTGTCTGACCAATATTCTGTGATTTAAAACCTATAGTTCTTAAGAAATCAATTTGAGGGTTTTCAAATGGATTAATCCATTGTCCAAATTGAAATTCAATCATAGAATCGAATTCCTGATTAAAAATAGCAAAATCAAGCAAAGCAGAAAAATTACCAATTTTTATTCCTTGTTTAATCCCAATTTCTGCGGTAAAACCTTTTTCAGAAACTAAATTATAATTTGGAAATATATTGATAGATGATACCCTATCTTCAACATACTTTTCGCCAATTGTAGGAAATCTATAACCTTCAGAATAATTCGCTCTTAAGAAAGTATTTTTACCAAGTTCATAATTTATACCGAAACGTTTTAATAAACCTGTAGTTTCAAACAGAGTATCTAAACCGTTCAATTCAAACCTAGCACCTGCTAAAAAAGTATAGCGTTTATAACGGTATTCTGCTTGGGCATAAGCAGCAGAGCTAACTCCTGCAAATGTTCCTCTATAAACATTTCCCTGTGCCCACAAAGTTGTATTATAAGTACCTGCCGTAAAAAACAAATCAGGCAAAATATAGGTCTTATAGTTATAATCAAGCGTATACAAATTAGCAATAGCATCGTTGTTTCCCGGGAATTTAATTGGGTCAACAAAACGATGAATTTGATACATCCTTAATTTAACAGCATGTGTATGTTTTCCTTTTGTATAATCTAAATGTGGGTCAATGGAAAAAATTCTGTAAAAATCTTCAACAATATAATTATTAAAAGGTCTTAACGCACCACTATCGGCATTGTTCCAAAGAAAAAACCTTCCTGATTTTTCGAACATGATATTTCCATTTACACCAAAACTCAGGTTTTTACTGTAACGGTATCTAGTTTTAAAATAAGTTCTTGCCCTGTAATTATCGCCACCTAATAAATGACTACGATTTGCATTTAAATTTCCACACCAAACCAAGTCGAATTTACCAAATTTTTGCTTGTGACTAAAAAACGAACCCGTTGTGAAAGGACTTGAAAAGGCATCCCACCAAATGGTTTCTTTTCTTTTGGGATTGGAATTAATTCCCTGATAAAACGAAAATTTAGTAACAGGTTTATCAGTTGGCCAGCCAGTTCTAACATTTACAGTTCCATTTAAAGCAGAAGAACCATATAAAACCGAAGCTGAACCTTTAATAATTTCAATTTGTTCAGCCGATTCAATTGGTAAAAAATTCCAACGCACATCACCCAAATCAGCTCCCATAATTGGCATATCATCTAATAATACAGCAACCCTACTACCAGTATTATAAGAATATCCAACACCACCACGAATAGCAGGTTGTCCATCAATTACAGAAACACCGGGAACTCTATTTAGCACATCCGACAAATCATTTGCATTGGTATTACTTATTAAATAAGGTTGAACTATATTTAAACTACTAACCTCTCTAGAAATTTGAGTAGCATTTCGTGAGGCTGCAACTACCATTTGGTCTAATTGATTGGCAAATGGTTCTAATAAAATTTGATACTCCTTTTTTTCATTAAGTAATGAAAACTGAATTTCCTGAGTTTTGTAACCCACTCTTGAAAAATTAAGCCTGTATTTGCCATTTTCAAGCTTCATTTTAAAAATGCCTGAAGAATCAGAAAGTGATTTTAAGTTTTTACCTGCATTCACTGAAACTAAAGACAGCGGCTTAAATGTATTGGCATCTAAAATTATTCCACTCACCAAATTATCTTGAGCATAAATTTTAGTACAAAAAGCACTGATAAGAATCATCAATTTTATAAAAACACTCTTTCTCATTAAAAACAGTTTGTTTGTAAAAATAAGGTAATTCTTGAAAATGCCTGAAAAACGAGGTAGTTTTAATTGAAAATGAGGTTTAAGTAGTTAGTGCACAAAATAAGAATATAGTATTTTAACAAAACACTAAGGTTTTAAAAGGCGAAATTCCGCAAGTATTTTTTTTAGTTCTGAAACAAATACTAATTTAGCGGGGTTATTTATAAGTTGAAATCGTATTAAATATTCAAATGGGAAATCTAAAACAGAAATTTGCAGACAAGGCACTCCCTTTATCAGCTGAAATTAAGCAATTTGTGAAAGAAAATGCTAATGTAGCGTTAGGGACATTCACCGTGGAAGATGTATATGCGGGTATGAAAGGTGTAATTGGTTTATTAACTGAAACATCTTTATTAGACGCTAACGAAGGAATTCGTTTCAGGGGTTATTCAATTCCTGAATTAAGAAAATTCTTACCAAAAGTTCCGGGTGGTACCGAGCCTCTTCCTGAAGGTCTGTTTCATTTGATGTTAATTGGTGAAATGCCAACTTATGAAGATGTACTTGCCATTCAAGAAGATTGGGAAAGTAGAGCAGAGGTTCCAAAACATGTTTATGATACCATTGATGCTTTGCCTATTACAGCTCATCCAATGACTCAATTCAGTATTGGAATCATGGCAATGCAAACAGATTCATTATTTGCTAAAGCTTATAGAGATGGTATCAACAAAAAAGATTATTGGGATCCAACTTATGAAGATGTTTGTAATTTATTAGCTCGTTTACCTAGAGTAGCAGCTTATATTTATAGAAGAACTTACAAAAACGGCGAACACATTGCTGCTGATCCAAATTTAGATTGGGCTGCAAACTTTGCCCATATGTTGGGTTACAACGAAAATGAGTTTTATAAATTAATGCGTCTATACCTTACCATTCATGCCGACCATGAAGGAGGAAACGTATCTGCTCATACAACTCACTTAGTAGGTTCTGCATTAAGTGATCCTTATTTGGCATTTTCTGCGGCAATGAATGGCTTAGCAGGTCCTTTACATGGATTAGCAAACCAAGAAGTAATTCGTTGGGTGCTTGAATTAAGAGAAGAAATTGGTCAAAACCCAACTAAAGATCAAATTGCTGCTTATATCCATAAAACTTTAGCAGATGGTAAAGTTGTTCCTGGATACGGACATGCTGTTTTAAGAAAAACCGACCCTAGGTTCTTAGCACAACAAGAATTTGCTAAAACTTATATGCCTGAAGATGAATTAGTAAATATTGTTTGGAATATTTATGAAGTTGCTCCTCCAATTTTAGAAAATACAGGAAAAATCAAAAATCCTTGGCCAAATGTTGATGCCCATTCTGGTGCATTATTGTTACATTATGGTTTAAATGAATACGATTTCTACACTGTATTATTTGGTGTATCAAGAGCTTTAGGTGTTATGGCTTCATTGTTATGGGATAGAACTTTAGGTACTCCTTTAGAAAGACCAAAATCTGTAACTTACGAATGGCTTAAAACTGCTGTTTCTGTTAGAAAAACAGCTATTTAATTCTAAAAATAATTCTAAAAAGCGCAGTTCTCTGCGCTTTTTTTTTGCGTATTGGTAAGATTTTTGCAGAGATTTTTACATTCTAATATTAAACTTCTTTATTGAACTTGATTATTCTAAATTTGAACCATGAGAAAATGTCTCTTTATATTAGTAGGAATTAGTTTAAGTATTTTTAGCTCATGTGGAGTATATTCACATTCGGGAGCTTCAATTCCAGCAGATGCTAAAACTTTTAGTGTAAATTATATTGTAAATAATGCAAGTATTGTAGCACCAACATTAAGTCAGGTTTTTACTGAAAAAATTAAAACCAAATTCATTAACGAAACTGGCTTAAAACTCACAACTGGTGAAGGTGATTTGCATTTTTATGGCAAAATTACTGATTATAAAACAGCACCTTCTGCTATTCAAGGAAACCAAACTACAGCAGTAAACCGTTTAACTGTTAGCGTTGAAATTACTTTCGAAAACAGATTAGATCCTACAAAAAACTTCAACCAAACGTTTACCAACTTTACCGATTTTGATGCTCAACAAAACTTTGCAACGGTTGAACAAGGATTAATTGTAAAAGTAACTGATGGCTTAGTTCAAGACATTTTTAATAAGGCATTTATCAATTGGTAATCACCCAGAAAAAAAGAATTTTCACTATATTGCCATTCAATTTAAATCTTTTTGAATAAACACGATTTCACAAACTTAGTAAAAAGCCCTAAAAACATTGGGAATGAACAAGTTGAGCCTTTAAAGCAACTTGTAAAGGAATTTCCATACTTTTCTATTGGCCATAATTTACTTGTGAAAGCTTTACATAATTCGCAACATTATGAGTACGACAAGTATTTAGAAGCAGCTTCTTTACTTTCGGGTGATAGATCTGTTTTATATAATCTTGTTCATGATTTGCCATTAGAAAAGAAATCTATTACCATTCAAGATAAGAATTTTAAACCTGAATTTAATCAAAAGCCAATTATTGAAGTTCCTACAATTCAAGAAGTTATTCCAGCTTCAGAACCTGGAATTGTTAATAGTTCAAGTAATGAAATTTTAGCTGATTTTAAATTTGAGGAAGAATTAGCTCCAGAGCTGATTTCAACTTCAAATCAAATTGAAGAAATAAAAGAAAATATTCTTCCAATTATTGAGGAAAAGGTAATTGAAATTCCAACAGAACGATTGATTATTCCTGAACCTATTTTGGAAAAACCTATTGTTACTGAAAAGCTATTTGAACCAGAAAATCCTAAATTAATTGAAAGTACCGGTAAATTAATCCGATTTGTTAATCCAAATTCTATTAATCAACCTGTTTCTTTTAATATTCATGATGAAGATATTTTAAGTGGCTTTGATATTTCAACACTAGAGGAAGAAAATCAGGAGAAAGAACCATTAAGCATTCAAGTTCCAGATTTAGAATTAAATAAACCACAAATAGAAAGTAAAATATCTATTGAAGAAAATTTCGAATCAATCACAAAAAATTCATTCGAAAATAATATTGAGCCAATAATTGAATCAATTCCTAATGATATTATTTCAAATAAGCCAGAGGAAATAATTTCTGAAATAGAAAACTCAATTCCAATTTCTTCGCTTATTGAAACTGTAGAAGAAAAGGCAAATGCAATTCAAACTACTACAATTTTTGAACCTGTTGAAGAAAAAGTAAATAAACAAAATACTCCTAAGAAAGAGGTTGAATATTTTACCCAATCAACAGATGATTTCTTAAAATGGCTTCAAAGCAAAAATAAAACCCAAGAAACACTTGTTAGTGAATCTACTGAAAAACAAGAAATTGAATCTAATTTAATTGATACTTCTAAATCTCAAAATATAGAATCAGAGAAAATAGAAGAGAGAAATTTAGTTATAGAGCAGCAAGATGTTGAAGCTGAAAAGCAAGAAGAAATCATTGAAACTCCTATTATTAAAATAGGGCAAAAAGATGATGTTATAATTGGTGTTTTCCATCAGGATTATGCAGAAAAAGCTAATGAATTACTGAATTCTACTATTATTGATGAAGTTAATCTTAAAGCAAAACTTTTTGAAGAAGAAAAAGCCAAAGCTGAGGCTGAACTTCTGCAAATTGAAGAAACTCGCAAATTAGAAGAACTTCAAAAAATAGAAGAAAAACGAATTCAAGATGAACTTCTGCAAATTGAAGACAAACGCAAACGAGAAGAACTTCAAAAAATAGAAGAAAAACGAATTCAAGATGAACTTCTGCAAATTGAAGAAACTCGCAAACTAGAGGAACTTCAAAAAATAGAAGAAAAACGAATCCAAGATGAACTTCTGCAAATTGAAGAAACCCGTAAACTAGCAGAACTTCAAAAAATTGCAGATATAGAATCTAATGAAGTAATTGAGACTGTAGAAATAGCACCTTTACAATCTGAAAAAGAAATTGTTCAAATAACTAAAGAAGAAATACTTGTTAAAGCTGATGAAAAGCTTATTCCTACTGAAATAACTGAGGCACCTTCTTCAATATTAGAAGCTTTAAAAGATATTCCTGAGCTTTCTGAGAAAGCAGAAAACAGCATTGCTGAACAGAATCAAATTATTGAACCTGTTCAAATTTCTAATCCAGTTTTCACCTTTCCTTTCAGAGATAAAAAAGAAGAAAATCAATTACTTGAAAGTTTAAAAAATCACGATGTAAATGAGCTTTTATCAGTTGTTTATAAGAAATTAACTTATTCAGATAAAAGTTTTAATAAAGGATTTGATTTAACTTTTGGTGAAGGAAAACCTGAATTAGCTGGAAAACTTTCAATTCCAGAACCTGAACCAATTTATATTGGTGATGAGGAAGAAGAAATAGAGAATTCAATAAATGTAGAAAATTCTATAAGCATTGAAAAAATAGAACTTGAGGGAGAAACTTCAACAGTAATTGAAGAAACTACAGATATAATTGAAGAAACTACATCATCAAATGATGAAGATTCCGAAAAGGTAATTGTTGAAACACCAAAAACTAAAGTAGTTCAAGAAAAACCTAAAGAAAAAGTAGCAGAAAAAATTCATCATATTACTTCGGTTTTTGAATTAAAACCTGAAAAATATAAACAAGAAAATATCCAAAAAGCTAAAAAAGATCCTGAAGTTGAATCGATTTTAGATAAATTTTTAAGGGAAAATCCAGTAATAACACGACCAAAAGCAGAGTTCTACAGCCCAATAAATATGGCACGTCAGAGCGCTGAGGAAAGTGAAGAAATGGTAAGTGAAACCTTGGCTCAAATTTATGTAAGGCAGGGACTCTATAAAAAGGCAATTTTAACTTATGAAAAATTAGTGTTGCTTTATCCCGACAAAAAGACGTATTTCGCAAGCCTGATAGACCAAATCAGAAACAGTAATAACTTAGACTAGATTATGTTGACAATCATTCTTATCCTGATTATTTTAGCCGCCATCTTATTAATTGGCGTAGTATTAATTCAAAACCCTAAAGGTGGAATCGCTGCAAACTTTGTGGCTCCAACTCAAATTATGGGTGTAAAAAAGAGCACAGATGTAATTGAAAAAGCAACTTGGGTATTTGCAGTTGCCTTAATCGTATTATCTCTTGCTTCAAATTTCTTCAGACCTAGCCAAGCAAGCACAGAAAATGTGAATGAGTCTAGAATCAAAGAAACTATTGAAAACGTGAATGTGCCTGCTGCACCAGCACAAACTCCTCCTCCTGCAGGAGCTGCAACGCAAGAGCAAGCTGCCGGTGCCGGAGCTGCAACTCAAGAACAAGCAAAATAATTTTACAAAATATTTAAAAGCCTGTTGAAATGATTCAACAGGCTTTTTTGCGTTTTATTGAGCTACTTAAAAGAAATATCAAAGCCTATTGAAACTATATTTTCAGCAAATTATTAGCTTTTTAAACAGGCACTTTAAGTTCAAATGAAGGATTGTATTTCAATAAAATTCCTCTACAATGAAAAGAAATCTATATCAATCCTAAGGCTTTAACCTAGAATATGTATTAGATTTTCTATTACTGGTCAAAATACCTTTGAAATTGGACGTAAACTCAGTTTCCCTCATGCACCATTCTAGTTCAGTATGCTTTACTCACCAAACTGCCAATTTCTTGGGTCTTTTACCCCTCACTACGAATTCCAATGCATAATCTGGGTTTAATTTGGCAAAGGCTGTTTTAGCATTATACGAATTTCAAAAAGTTCTATTTCTAAAATCTTAAGAATTCTAAACTAGAAAATTGATTTTTAATAGGAACTAAACTTGATGAAATTCAATGCTTATAATGATATCAAAAGTAATTGCTCTAATCACTTTTGATAGTATTAAACATGACTAGTAAATAAACTGAAGATTAGAATCTTTTTCTCAAGTAAAAATTCAATCCAACAGCTATCGGTTTTTCTTGAATCCAATTTTTATTATCGATAACAGAACTCAAACCCAATTTAAATTGAGGCATCAAACCTAATTGAACACTATTATTTATTCTGTAATTAACAGCAGGAGCAATATTTATAAATGAGCTTCCTTTTAAAAATGGAAAACTATTTTTGTCATTTACATTCAACAAACCAACCATTGCTGGATCTGGCATATATGCATTAACTGAGGTTAAAAATGCAAAACTATACCCCAACATAAAATCGAAACCTATCTTTTTGTCAGTTAAAATAGAGTAGGTAATCCAAATTGGAATTTCTGTAAAGCTATATTTATTTACAGCTGTTTTTACATGTCCTTCAATAATTGAATCAGTTGGATGCAAATACAAATTTTGAGATTGAATTTGTCCAAAAGTATCAGCAATTGGGTTTGCTAAATCGTAATGCAAAGATTGTTTAATATTAGTGATTTGAATTCCAGAAGAAATCATCCAATGATTATTTACATGATAGTTTAAAAGAAATCCTCCAGACCAATCAACAGATGCTTTTTCCAATTTGGTTCTTAAATCAAACACCTTATTTAAATCGTAAATACTTGAACTTGGTTTACTCAAAAGCATTTCGGTTCTATAAACACCCACAATTGCAGAAATAGAGAACTTTCCTGGTTTATCGTCTTCGCTTTCATAATTTTCTGTAATAACTTCTTGGGTTCTTACAATAGAATCCTTATCAAATTTAATTTGAACATCATCTAATTTAATTTTAGTACTAACATCTTGCAGCTCACGCACTTCTTCTTTTATAGGATTTGGCTTTTCAATAGTTTGAGCTAATTGCGGAGAATTTACAGATTGTTTGGTGTTCAAATCAACAGGAGGAATTACAGAAACAGGAGAAGTAGCATTTGGACCTAAATCAGAGGATTGATTTTTTGCTTTTGAAGATTTTGCCCCCAAAGCAATTGTACGTGTTGCAAGAGCTGAGTTTGAAATAGTCTTTCCTGAAGATTTTTTTGCCTTGGATCTTTTAGCTGAACTCTTGGCAGATGTTGATACGGATACAGATTTTTTTGCAGTAGAATTCTCTGAAGCAGCGTTTTCAGAAGCAATATTTTCAGAATTAGAATTTTCAGCTGCTGTATTTTCAGAAACTGAATTTTGTTTTGTCTCCTCATTAGTTAATGAGGAGTTTTTTATTTTTTGTTGGTTTGAAGATTCTTCTTGGGTAGAAGATTCCACTTCATTTAGTTTTTGTTGATTAGTAAGAGGCAATTGATTTTCAACTTTTTGAGGTCTATTTACAATTGCTATAGAATTATCTGAAGAATTACCTGGAAAATAGAATCTGCTTGCAATAAATCCGAGACTCAATGCAGTTAAGAAAATTCCAGTAAACCAGAAAGCAAGGATTCTTTTTTTATTTCTTTCTTGAGGTAATTGAGCCTCAATATTTGTCCAAGTTTGTTCAGAAACTGGTAGAGAAAAGTCTTCAAATTTGGCACGCAAAGTTGGCTCAAAGGAATCTGTATCTAATTCCTTTTCCAATTTAGCCCATAAAGAATCGGATGGTTTTGTTTCCAATTCCGACATTTTGGCTTTGATGGACTCCTCGAACTTATTTTGCTTCTTCAAAAGGCTCATTTAAAATCTGATAATGTTTTGCCAGTAAACCTTGCATAAATTGCTTAGCCCTGGAATATTGAGACTTACTAGTGCCAACAGCAATTCCCAACTGTTCTGAAATTTCCTTGTGCGTATACCCTTCTATGGCGTAAAGGTTAAAGATTACTCTATAACCTTCGGGCATATGTTGCACAAGTGCCAAAATTTCTTTGGCGGATATTTTTTCAAGAATATTATCTTGATAAACAGCATCGATATCCTCTTTATCAAGGTCTTCTTGAAACTTCCGACTTCTGTGTTTATAATGATTAATGGCATTGTAAACCATTACTCTTCTAACCCAGCCTTCGAAACTCCCCTCCCCTTTGAACTTTGAAATGCCTTGGAAAACTTTCAAAAAACCTTCCTGTAGCATATCTTCAGCCTCAGCCCTATCTTTGGCATAACGCATGCATACCCCTAACATCTTACCAGCAAAATGCTCGTAAAGTTGTTTTTGGCTGCTCCTTTTTCCATCTATGCAGCCTTGGATTACGTCATGTTCATCAATAGGCATAAGCACTCACTTATTTAACAAGTCAAAATTAATTTTTCTAAGGTTGTATGAAAGGTAAAAATAGATAAATTGTCAATATATCCGACATTTTAACGCAAATTGTAAGCGGTTTAAGTAAAAATGTCAGCCACAACCAAATGGCACATCTCTTGCTATTTACCATTTGTATTTTAAAACTAAATTAAAACAAAGTATATGTCAGTAAGCTTAAAACCATTAGCAGACAGAGTTCTAGTAGAACCTGCAACTGCAGAAGAAAAAACAGCGGGTGGTATCATCATCCCGGACACTGCAAAAGAAAAACCACAACGCGGAACCGTAATAGCTGTTGGTAATGGCAAAAAAGATGAGCCTTTAACCGTAAAAGCTGGTGATACCGTTTTGTATGGTAAATATGCAGGTACTGAAATCAGTATTGAAGGCAAAGATTATTTGATTATGCGTGAATCAGACATTTTCGCAATTGTTTAATTGTTTAAAAATCAAATCATTAAAAAATTATGACTAAGAAAATTTCATACGGAGTTGATGCTCGTGACGGTTTAAAACGTGGTGTTGATGCATTGGCAAATGCTGTAAAAGTAACATTAGGACCAAAAGGTCGTAATGTGGTTATCGACAAAAAATTTGGTTCACCTTCTGTTACTAAAGATGGTGTTTCAGTTGCTAAAGAAATTGAATTAAAAGACCCTATCGAAAATATGGGTGCGCAAATGGTAAAAGAAGTTGCTTCTAAAACTGCTGATATTGCAGGTGATGGTACAACTACTGCTACTGTTTTAGCTCAAGCTATTGTTTCTGCAGGTTTGAAAAACGTTGCTGCTGGTGCTAATCCAATGGATTTAAAACGTGGTATCGACAAAGCTGTAGATACTGTTATTGAAAGCTTAAAAAGTCAATCACAACAAGTTGGTGATGATAACGAGAAAATTCGTCAGGTTGCAACTATTTCTGCTAACAACGATGAAGTTATCGGTAAATTAATTGCTGATGCTATGGCGAAAGTTGGTAAAGAAGGTGTTATTACTGTTGAAGAAGCAAAAGGTACTGAAACTGAAGTAAAAACAGTTGAAGGTATGCAATTCGACCGTGGATACTTATCTCCATACTTTGTTACTAATGCAGATAAAATGGAAGCAGATTTAGATGCTCCTTATATCTTGATTTATGATAAAAAAGTAAGCAATATGAAAGAATTGCTTCCTATTTTAGAAGCAGTTGTTCAAACTGGAAAACCTTTGGTAATTATTGCTGAAGATGTTGAAGGTGAAGCTTTGGCTACTTTGGTTGTAAATAAAATTCGTGGTGCATTAAAAATCGCTGCTGTAAAAGCTCCAGGTTTTGGTGATAGAAGAAAAGCAATGTTAGAAGATATTGCTATCTTAACTGGTGGTACTGTTATCAGCGAAGAACGTGGTTACAAATTAGAAAATTGTGATATCTCTTACTTAGGTAGAGCAGAAAAAATCACTATCGATAAAGACAATACAACTATTATCAATGGTGCTGGTAAAACTGAAGATATCAAAGCTAGAGTAAACCAAATCAAAGCTCAAATCGAATCAAGTACTTCTGATTACGATAAAGAAAAATTACAAGAGCGTTTGGCTAAATTAGCTGGCGGTGTTGCAGTTCTTTATATTGGTGCAGCTACTGAGGTTGAAATGAAAGAAAAGAAAGACCGTGTTGATGATGCTTTACATGCAACTCGTGCTGCTGTTGAAGAAGGTATCGTTGCTGGTGGTGGTGTAGCTTATATCCGTGCAGTTGAATCTTTAGAGAAATTAAAAGGTGCTAACGAAGATGAGTCAACAGGTATCGCTATTATTAAACGTGCTGTTGAAGAGCCTTTACGTCAAATTATTGCTAATGCAGGTGGTGAAGGTTCGGTTGTAGTAAATAAAGTAAAAGAAGGTAAAGGCGATTTTGGTTACAATGCTCGCACTGAAGCTTATGAAAACTTAATTGCTGCTGGTGTTATCGACCCAACTAAAGTAAGTCGTGTTGCCTTGCAAAATGCTGCTTCTGTTGCTGCTATGATTTTAACAACTGAGTGCATTTTAGCTGAAGAAAAAGAAAACAATCCAATGCCAATGCCAGGTGGAATGCCAGGTGGTATGGGTGGAATGGACTACTAATAGTTCGTTCTATAAAAGAAAAAATCCTCGCCAAAAGCGGGGATTTTTTTTTGTTTTTAATTCCTTATTAATCCCCGATGTAACATATTTTTAATACTTTCGTTTTAGTAGCTTATTATCAAAAAAATGAAAAAATTACTCCTATTCTCTTTTCTTGTATTCACCCTTCAAGTAAATGCGCAGTTTTTTAAAGGCGCTTATTACCAATTCGCTTTTTATCCTTATTCAAGCCAAGTTAATTGGTATGAAGAAAATACAAAACTGAAAGAGCAAAAGATTACTGCAGTAATTGAATCATCTAAAGATAAAAAAACTGGAGAATTCTTTAAAGTCAAAGAATATAAACTGAATAATTCCGGAAGGATTATTGAATATTATCAGTTTAATAAAAAAGGAAAGAAAGTTAAGTTAAATATTCATTGTGATTTTCAAAACAATCTATTGAATGAATTGCGTGCTCAAAAAGCGAATGGCGATACCATTTATATGACTAGATATACTTATAAAAACAACAAAGAAATAAGTAGAATTTATTATAAAAAAAATAAACTAGATGTTCCTACTTGGAAAACTGAAAACCAATACAACGATTCTGGTAAATTAATCATGACTCAATCTTTTAGAAAAGGAAAGTTGAATTATAGATATGAGTATGAATTTTATGCAAATGGTAGTAAGAAAGAAACCCGTTATTACAATTCAAAAAACATACTAAAATACCGCTATACTTATGAATGTGATCCCAAAGGAGAATTAGAAGATAAAGAAGTTAAAAATAGAAATTACTGTGTAAAGAAAGATTACAAAAATGATGGTTCCTTTATGGAAATTTCTGAGTACAAAAATGAAAAAGGAAAAGTAACCAAGTACATACGTTATTATTCTGCTGATTCATTGTTGATGTTGGCCGAAAATTTTAATTTCAGAGGAGAGATGAATTACAAAACTGCTTATCAATATAATTCAAACAAACAGGTTACCAAGCAAGAGAATTCAAACAAAAAAGGTGTGTTTTACAGCAATAATTTTGAATACAATCAACAAGGTTTATTTACTAAAGGTAGCCGAATCAACAAAAAAGGTAAAGCCACATACGAATGGACATTTGATTACAAAAACTAAATCTTGATTCCATAAATTGCCTCCATGAAAATACTTAAAAAGGTTTTATTAGTTCTATTGGGTATGGTACTTATAGTAGAAGTTTACTTAGTTTTAAGTGGCAATTGGCATGTAAACAGAGTATTAGCAATGACCATTTTTCGTGGTAAAACAGGACCTGATATTTTTGAATTGCAAGATTTTCCTAGCAGAAAAATTTCGATTGGAAACCCACAAGCATGGCCTAAATCTAGCAGATATGGTAAAGTTCATCCTTCAAAAGAATTGTTAACTGCATCTGCTGATTACCAAACTACAGCTTTGTGTTTAATTCAGAATGATAGCTTGGTATATGAAGAATATTGGGAAGGAACCAATGAACATAGTTTGTCGAATTCATTTTCAATGGCAAAATCATTTACTTCTATTTTAATAGGAATTGCTTTGAAAGATGGATTGATTAAAAGTTTAGATGAACCTGTTGGCAATTATATCGAAGAATTCAAAGCTGATGCCTATAAAGATATTACCATCAAACATTTGTTGTGGATGGGTTCAGGATTAGACTTTCATGAAAGTTATGGTAGCCCGATTGGCTGGCCTGCTAAAGCCTATTACGGAACAGATGTAAATTCAACAGTTTTACAACCTGATGTATCTCAAAAAACAGGTACACACTATAATTATAAAGGTGGAGATACGCAGCTATTAGGTATAATACTTAAAAAAGTTACTGGTAAAAATGTGGCTGAATATGCATCAGAAAAATTATGGAAAAAAATTGGTGCAGAAGACGAATCATATTGGAGTATAGATGTTGAAGATGGCATGGAAAAAGTAAGCTGCTGTTATTATGCAAGTGCAAGAGATTTTGCAAGATTCGGCAGTTTATTCCTAAAAAAAGGTAATTGGAATGGAGAGCAAATTGTTGACAGTTCGTATGTTGAAGCTTCAATAAAACCATCGCCATTAGTAAAACAAGATGAAACTCCTGTAGATAATTACGGCTACCAATGGTGGATAGCAAATTACAAAGGAGAACAAATATTTTATGCAAGAGGAATATTGGGTCAGTACATTTTTGCCATTCCTTCAAAAAATATAATAATGGTAAGATTGGGACATAAACGTGCTTCAAAATCAGGAGATGAACTACCTAAAGATGGATATACTTATTTAGATATGGTTGATGAATTAGCAAATTAACCAACTATCAAATTAATAATAAAATCATCATAATGCTAATAGAATCATCGCTACGAAAATATCATTAGATGCATCTTCCCACATGCATTTAGGACTAAAAATTAAGGTAGAAAGAATCAAACAAAAACTTACTCAGGCAGAACTTGCTGAGAAAATAAATAAAACCCGAGCTTTAGTTTCCAGTATTGAGCAAACAGGAAAAGCAGGATTTTACACCTTACAAAAAATCTGTGAAGTTTTGGGTTTAGATATTGACGAACTTACTGACCCTGCTTACGACCCAATGCATACTTATGTTAGTAAAGAATCAACAGATAAAATTAAAAACCTAGAACAGGAAATTGAGTATTTAAAAAGATTAACAGAGTCGCAGGCAGAACATATTAAAGCATTAAAAGAAAACAAGGAATATATAACAAAAAGAAAATCAAGGTAGTAAAATTAACTCCTGTTAAACAATATATATAGTTTATTGTTAGTCTATGTATTGTAAAATTACTATCAAATGATTAAAAATATTATTTTCGATTTAGGTGGAGTTATCTTAAACTTAGACCAAGAAAGAACTTTTAGGGCTTTTAAAAAACTTGGAGCTGATTTAGATGATTTAAATGCCCAATCAACTGTTTTTAAAGATTTTGAAACAGGAAAAGTAGATGCTGAGTATTTTGTACATCATTTAAAATCTGCTCTAAAAGGAAGTGTAGAAACTTCTCAAATTTTAAACGCTTGGAACGCCATGTTATTAGATTTACCTAAGCAAAGAGTGGATTTAATCAACTCATTAAAAGGTAAATACAAAATCTTTTTATTTAGTAATACGAACACCATCCATATGGAGGAAATTCTTAAATATACCGATGAACATTTAGGAAGCGGAGTATTCAGTGGTATGTTTGATAAAATGTATTTATCGTATGAAATAGGACTAAGAAAACCAAATCCGGATTCGTTTCACATGTTATTGAAAGATGCTGGATTAAAAGGATTTGAAACCGTTTTTATTGATGACAGCAAAATCAATAATAAAGGGGCTCAAGAAGCAGGAATCCACACTATCTGGGCAAAAGAGCCTTTTGACACTTGGGCAATTAAAGAAATTCAGGCAATAAAAACCTTACAGATGAACTAGTTTAAATTCTAGTTTGCGTACCAAAGAACCATAATCCGACCTTAGATTTCTAGCAACCTTCCTCACATCTTTATATTCTTGAAACATATCGATTAGGAGAATATCAAACACCGAGCTTTCAACAAACTGTAATTCCTTTTCGAAACCACAAACAGCCAAGGCATTGGTTTTACGTAGAAAACGCTTTACATGTCGTGTATCTGTATTAAGGGTTTGACATGAGCCAAAATGAATGATTCTATCGTAACATTCTGTGCCTAACATCTCTGCTAATTCATCGAGATTAATTGCTTGTTTATTGATTAAAATTTCATTGGGTTTTCCATGAAATGCTAGGTATAAAATTGAGTATTGGGAATAACGTTTGAGCTGCCATTGCTTGAGGTAATGTTCAAGATTTTCTTTAGTACCACAATGCCTGTGTATGAAATCGATATCTCTGTTTTGCTTCAAAAAAGCCAAAGCAGCCATTATACTGTTTTGTTTGATGAGATTTCGACTCCAATCACCCTCTAAACAAAATACATCTTTTTGGTAGGCTTTAGAAATTTTCATAGTATCACAAATCTATAATAAAAAAGGGGTTCAATGAACCCCTTTTTTTAATCTACATTGTCATGTAGGAATGTATTGTTACTTTTAATTTCCGGTCTTCCTGAACCATCATCAAACAAACTCAGTTTAGATACTTGTGTTGCAGATGAGTGCGGAATATCTTCCAGCTTTTTCTGTTTACGTTTATAAGCAGGTTCTTTTTCTAAATCACGAACACCCTGACTTGTATTTAGCGTAACATTTAAATCCTTCAATTCTTTTATTCTGAGAATTTGTCTTTCAATTTTTTTCTCAGGGTCTTCAAATAAGGGATTGGTGTGAAAATCGAGTAAGGAGGGATTTTGCCTAGTTACTGGCTCCTCTTTTTTAGCTGACATATTTAGATCCGGCTCCAATTCAAACATTTCTGATTCCTCTTCTGCTTCAATGCGCATACTTAAATCAATCTCATTACTTTGTTTGTTTTCAGCAGGTACAGGAACCGAATCAGACTCTAAAAAATGGCGTATTGGCGGTTCCTCCATCGCCTTTGGTTGTTCTGAAACTTGGTTAATAACCGGAACTGGAACTGGCGCTACAGGAGGTGTTGGAGGAGTAATTGTTTTACTTTCAACCTGACCAATAATAATTTTATTTTCTTTAGGCCCACTTTCGAAGCCAGTTGCAATGATAGTTACTGCTACAGCATCTCCTAAATTATCATCATAAGAAGTACCAATAATCATTTCGGCAGAGAATCCACTTTCTTCCTGAATATAGTTTGAAATCTCTTCGAATTCACTCATAAGTAATTCATGTTTACCAGGAGCAGAACTTAAGTTTAACAAAATGTTTTTAGCACCAGTAATTCTGTTATCATTCAATAAAGGAGAAGTTAATGCCGACATTACTGCATCAATTGCTCTTGATTCACCGCTTGCCACTGCAGAACCCATTAGCGCAACACCACTTGCTTTCATTACAGTTTTAACGTCTTCAAAATCCACGTTAATTTCTCCAGGATATGTAATTACCTCAGCAATACCTTTTGCAGCAGTATTTAAAATTTCATTTGCATGAGAAAAAGCCTGACTCATAGGCAAGTTTCCATACATATCTTTGATTTTATCGTTACTAATTACAAGTAAACAATCAACAGAACGCTTTAAGGCTTCAATACCTTCAATAGCATATTCTTTCCTTCTTTTTCCTTCAAAAGAAAAAGGAGTTGTAACAATACCGACTGTTAAAATATCTAATTCACGAGCAGTTTTAGCAATAATTGGAGCAGCACCTGTACCAGTACCACCGCCCATTCCGGCAGTAATAAAAAGCATTTTGGTATTTACACCCAAAGTCTCAATAATATCCTCAATTGCCTCCATCGCCGATTGTTTTCCAATCTCTGGATTTGCCCCTGCACCAAGTCCGTTTGTTAGACTTGCACCTAGTTGAATTTTATTAGGAATAGGACTAGCTTCTAAGACCTGTAAATCGGTATTACAAATAATAAAATCTACCCCTTTAATACCTTGAGAAAACATATAGTTTACGGCATTACCACCGCCTCCGCCCACACCTAACACCTTAATGATAGATGATTTCTCTCTTGGCATGTTAAACTTAAATGTACTTTCCATATTCTGCTTTTATTCTTCTACTCAATTAGTTCTAAAAATCTTTAAGATCACCATCTTCATACAACCATTTAGAACCTTTTTCAATTAATTTTTTAAGGAAACCACCACTCTGTTCAGGAGTCTTTTCTTCCTTTTTTTCCATGGTTTTTCCAATTTTGCTAAGGTCAGAATCATCCATCGACTTAAAACCCTTAATCATTAAACCAACACCTGTTGCAAAAACCGGACTTTTTATATCTTCAATTTCCGATTTTCCTAAATGTTCATTAGCAAAACCAATTCTAGTATCGATACCAGTAACAAATTCTGCTAATTTATCGAGGTGTTTTAATTGAGAACCACCACCTGTAATTACAATACCAGCGTTTAATTTTTTCTCTAAACCAGAACTTTTAATTTCATAAAGAACTGCTTCAAAAATTTCTTCAACTCTTGCTTGAATAACATGAGCTAAATTTTTAACAGAAACTTCTTTTGGAGGGCGACCATGAAAACTTGGAATACTTACAATTTCATTTTCTTTATTTTCATCAGCCAAAGCAGAACCAAATCTTAGTTTTAAAGCCTCTGCTTGGTTGTTTAGCACATTACATCCCTCTTCAATATCTTTTGTGATTACTTTACCACCAAAAGGAATAACTGCAGTATGACGAATAATACCTTTTTTGAAAATAGCAATATCTGTAGTTCCACCACCAATATCAACCAAACAAACTCCGGCTTCCATTTCTTCTGGAGCCAAAACAGCTTCTGCAGATGAAAGTGGCTCAAGAATTAAATCGGCAACATTAAAGCCTGCTCTTTCTACACTTTTGTAGATGTTTTTAATAGCATCAACATTACCAGTGATGATATGAAAATTAGAAGAAAGACGGATGCCTGACATTCCAATTGGGTCAATAACATCGCCAATATCATCAACAGTATATTCTTGAGGAAGAACGTGAATGATATCATCACCTGGAGGCAAAGCGAGGTTATAAGTATCTTTTATTAAACGTTCAACATCTTCGCGACTAATTTCTGAATCTGTATTTGCTCTGCTGATACTATTTTTATGCTGTAAACTTCTAATATGCTGACCTGCAATACCAACATGAACGCTATTTACTTCAACTTTTATATTGGAATTACTTTTTACCAATGAAGATTTAGCCTTCTCCATTGCCTCAGTAATAGCTTTTACTGTTTTTTCTATATTTCTAACTTCACCACGAATCACACCTAAACTCTCGGCCCTACCCATTGCCAAAACCTCGAGCTTACCATGCTCATTTCTAGTACCA
The DNA here is from genome assembly GCA_051861545.1 of Bacteroidia bacterium. GTDB lineage: Bacteria > Bacteroidota > Bacteroidia > UKL13-3 > UKL13-3 > CAISCU01. The sequence goes on from JBIMKP010000023.1 coordinate 24,873, forward strand.
ACAATGGCGCAAACCTTTGTGGTACCAATATCTAATCCTACAACAATTTTCAACTCGTTTGACATAATATGCCTTTTTATTTTTTACAAATTACCTGAGACTTAAAACGAACATCGATGCTACTATATTTACTCCAGCCAATTAAGTTTAGGCCATCTTTATAGAACACTTTTAGTTTATTAAACTTCTCCTCCAGGTTTTCGGAGTTTCCAAAAATGATGATTTGTTTCCCAATTTTAGGGACTAGTACAAGTTCATTATCGGCTCTTACAAATATCTGTTCAATGAATGCTTTTAGGAAAGCATCTTTATCAACAAAAGAGGCTACTTTAAACAGTTCATTTCCTACAAAAGAGTACAGTGTATCTCCTTTTTCCAATCTTTCGAAGATATTTCCATTTGCCATGATGACTCTTGCTGTATAATGCTCACTAACAGGGAATTTAACTCCAAATTTATCGACGTAAAACTGAGTGCCATCAAACCTTAAAACCCTAAAAAGTGGTACTCTTTGGTAAACTTTGATATTCAGATTTCCCTTCATATCAGAGTAAACATGCGCTTTCTCTGTCCAATTTTGTTTATTTAATGATTTTTCCAACCTTGAGGTATTAATTTCATTAAACGACATTCCAATTAATTTCTCTTCATTATCAATTCCTTTTTTTACAGTTTCTAAAATTCTTTGTCGGTTATAAAAATGTACTTCATTCGGATAAATTCCTACAAAAACCTCTTTACAAGTAAGCTCATCTTCCATCCTAAACCCAAAAGCCAAAGCAAGCAATGTCCCGCCCAACATACTGAGCCAAAATAATAGTAAAGCAATTCGTTTAATTGCAACTTTGATATTTGGTTTAGGTTTATCCACCTGCTAACAATCCGGCTTTAATTGGTTCAACTAAAGTATCAATATCACCTGCTCCTAAAATTAAAAACAGTTCTGGTTTTTGTTCGATAATGGTTTTTACTAAATCTTGTTTTGAAATTAAATGCTTGTTAGTTGAACTCATTTTATCCAAAATCATTTGAGAATTCACGCCTTCGATGGATAATTCTCTAGCAGGATAAATATCCAATAAATACAACTCATCTGCCATTGAAAGTGTTTCTGCAAAACCATCTGCAAAATCTCTTGTCCTGGTGAATAAATGTGGTTGAAAAGCAGCTACTAATTTTTTATCAGGATACATTCGTTTTACCGAACCCAAAATTGCTCTTAGTTCTTCAGGATGATGCGCATAATCATCAATAAACACTTGATTTTTTTGTTTGATGATGTATTCAAACCTGCGTTTAACACCTTTAAATCCACTTAAAGCAGCTTTTAATTCTTGTTCACTCACACCCAATTGTAAAGCAACGGCTGAAGCTGCGACAGAGTTCTCAATATTATGTAAACCCGGTATTCCTAGATTGATATCTGTTATGATGTTTCCTTTATAATTCAAATCATAAATATGTTCATCTCCATTGATTCTGATATTAAATGCAAACACATCCGCATCTTCATTTAAACCATAAGTAAAAACATTACCTTTTAATTCTTGAACCAAATCAAGACCATGTTTAACATAAATACTTCCGCCCTCAAGCAAACGATTTGCATAAGCTAAAAATGAATCCTTCAAAGCACTATGCTCACCATAAATATCTAAATGGTCGGCATCGGTTGATGTGATAATAGAAACCGAAGGATGAAGCGTTAAAAAAGAACGATCGAACTCATCGGCTTCTACTACCAACCACGAATTTTGAGAAACATCTATTGATGGAAGCAATAAATTACTTTGATAATTACTGGAAATACCGCCCAGAAATGCGGAACAATCTACACTACTTTGTTTTAACAAATGTGCTAACATAGTTGAGGTAGTTGTTTTACCATGAGTACCAGCAACTCCAGCTGTTTTGAAAGAACTACTTAATACTCCTAAAACCTGTGAACGCTTTAAAATATTAAACCCATTTTCCTTTAACCAAGCCCATTCTTGATGGTCTTTTGGAATGGCAGGAGTTAATACAACTAAACTATCATTTGGATTTAAACTTAGTGATTGTACATAATTGATATCATCAGAATAGTGAACATGTACACCTTCTGCTTCAAGTTGTTTGGTTAAAACGGTTGATGTTTTATCGTAACCATATACAGGAATTTTTGCATGATTAAAATACCTAGCAATAGCACTCATTCCAATGCCACCTATACCCAAAAAGTATACTTTTTTAATTAAACTGAAATCCATTTCAATACTGCTCATATTATTTTCCTATTAAAGCTAAAGCCTCATTTGCTATAAGTTCTGCGGCATTATGAATAGCAAAATGACCTATTTCATTTTGAAGATTTGATTGAAGATTAGAATCATTTAATAAAGTAAGTGTTTGACTGATTAATGATTGAGCAGCATCTATATCCTTTACTAGAATAGCAGCATTCTTATCAACCAAAGCCATCGCATTTTTTGTTTGATGGTCTTCAGAAACATTTGGAGAAGGAACTAAAATAACGGGCTTTTTTACGATTGCTAATTCAGCAATCGACAAAGCACCAGCTCTTGAAATTACGATATCTGCAGCAGCATAAGCCAAATCCATTTCGTAAATAAAGTTTCTTACAACTAAATTTTGATGTTGCAATCCATCTGCTGAAGGGAAATTGTTTCCCTTTTGCCAAATAACATTATATCCTGCATTTACTAGTTGCTCCCATCCTGCCAATAATGCTTGATTGATGGTTCTTGCGCCTAAACTTCCTCCAATAATTAAGACTGTTTTTTTGTTACTATCTAATTTAAAAAACGAAAAAGCTTTATCTCTTTTATCACTTGGATCGCAAATATCAGCACGAACTGGATTTCCAGTTTTGATGATTTTATTAGCAGGAAAAAAGCGCTCCATATTATCATAAGCAACACAAATTTTGCTTGCTTTTGATTTTAGGATTTTATTGGTAATACCCGCAAACGAATTTTGTTCATGAATTAATACTGGAATACCTTTTGAACCCGCTGCCCACATACTAGCACCACTTGCATAACCACCAAAACCAATAGCTAATTCTGGCTTAAAACGACTTATAATTCCTCTAGATTTTAAAACTGCACTTATTACTTTTAAAGGAAACATGAGGTTTTTGAAGCTTAAACTTCTTTGAAAACCACTAATCCATAAACCTTCAATTTTATAACCAGCTTTTGGAACTTTCTCCATTTCCATTCTGTCGGAGGCACCAACAAAAAGGAATTCTATATTCCCATTTAATTTCTTTTCAATAGCCTGAGCAACAGCAATAGCTGGATAAATATGTCCGCCAGTTCCGCCACCGCTGATTAATACTTTTAATTTTTCATTCATGATTCAAAAAAATTAAGCTGCCAAAGAAGCAGATTCTGGTTCATCCTTTTCAACATGTCTACTTACACTCATTATCATACCAAAAGCAAAACTTGTAATGATAATTGAAGTACCACCTTTACTAACCAATGGAAGTGTGAGTCCGGTTACAGGAAATAAATTAACTGCCACAGCCATATTAATTAAGGCTTGCATGACTAAAGTAAACGATAATCCAACTGCAACCAAAGCGCCAAAAGCTTTGGGACTTATAAAAATAATTCGCAGTGCACGAAACATAAAAAGGAGATACAAACCCAACATAATAACACCACCAGCCATGCCATATTCTTCAACAATAATTGCGTAAATAAAATCCGAAAAAGCCTCTGGAAGAAAATTTCTTTCAGTACTTTGTCCTGGACCTTTACCTGTCCAACTTCCGCTAGCTATTGCAATTTTTGCATGGTCGTTTTGGTAAGTTACATCGCGGTCTTTTACTGGATTAGAGTAATTTTCGATACGGTGCTTCCATGTAAGTAAACGGCCGAAAGGTTTTAGATATTTATCATTTGTATTTGCAACAATAAACGCAAGTAAAGCTAGAGCAAAAATAATTGGTGCACCAACCATTAGAATATGTTTAACACTGGCTCTTCCAATAAACATAACAACCACACAAGTGGCAGCTAAAACAAGCGCTGTAGATAAATTATTAGGAGCAATTAATAAACAAGTAACACCCACATGAATTAGAATGGGCAAAAACCCTTTTTTAAAATCTTTTATATCATCTTGTTTTTTAGCCAACTCACTTGCTATATACATAATCAATGCTACTTTAGCTACTTCAGATGTTTGGAAAGTAATTCCAATAAATGGAATCTTTAACCAACGCTGAGCATCATTGATTTCTGCACCTACAAAGAGTGTTAAAACAAGAAGAACATAAGAAATATACAGCACCAACTTAGCAACTTTCATAAACATTTTATAATGTATGCTATGAATAAAAAGCATGACATAAAATCCTATAGCTAAGTAAGCAAACTGTTGAAATAAATATACCTCTGCACTGCCACCATGTTTTGCATAAGCGAGCGCACCAGTAGAAGAATATACAGCAACCAAACCCCATACCGATAACAGCACAATGATAATCCACATGACTGGATCACCTTGCGGCTTGATTTTATCGATATTAAGAAATCTGGATAACATGATTATAACTGCTTAACAGCTGCTTTAAATTGACGACCTCTGTCTTCGTAATTTTTAAATAAATCGAAACTGGCACAAGCTGGTGATAATAAAACCGCTTCTCCTGGTTTAGACATTTTTGATGCCACATGAACAGCCTCTTGCGCGCTAGTTGTATTAATGATTAAATCAACTACACCACCAAAAGCCTCATGTAATCTTGAATTATCTAAACCCATACAGATTAAAATTCGAACTTTTTCGCGTACTAATTCTTGAAGCATTGCATATTCATTTCCTTTATCAACACCACCTGCAATCCAAATTGTAGGTTTATCCATGCTTTCTAAAGCAAACCAAGATGAATTTACATTTGTAGCTTTAGAATCGTTGATATACTCAACATTTCTAATAGTTGCAACTTTTTCTAATCTATGTTCAACATTTTGAAAATCCATGAAACTTTCACGAATTATGTCTTTACGGATTTGAAATACGCTTCCGGTAATTCCGGCTGCCATTGAATTGTAGGCATTGTGTCTGCCTCTTAAAGCTAAATCTGAAGTATACATGGTAAATTGATTGATTTTTTCGTTGTTAATGTCCACGATTAGTTGTCCATCTTTTATAAAAGCACCTGGAACTTGTTCTACATCGTGAGAAAATGGAAAACATTTAGCCTTTACATTAATTGTTTTTAAATGATTCATGGTTAATTCATCATCTGCACAATAAATGAAAGTATCTTGTTCTGTTTGATTTTGCAGAATACGGAATTTCGAATTCACATAGTTCTGCAGTTCATAATTGTATCTATCTAAATGATCTGGTGTGATATTACAAAGTACCGCACATTCGGCTTTGAAATCATACATATCATCGAGTTGAAAACTACTTATTTCTAATACATAATAATCGTAATTGCCTTCAGCAACCAATCTTGCAAAGCTTATTCCGATATTACCACCAACTGCTACATTTAAACCTGCTTTTTTCATCATGTGATAAATAAGCGAAGTAGTAGTAGTTTTACCATTGGTGCCGGTAATACAAATTTTAGGAGCAGTTGTAAAACGTGCAGCAAATTCGATTTCAGAAATAATATGAATTCCTTGTTTTCTGATTGTTTTTATAAGTTCATTTTTCTCAGGAATTCCTGGGCTTTTTATGATTTCATCAGCATTTAAAATAAGTTCATGTGTATGCTGTTGCATTTCATAAGAAATACCATGTTGATCTAATTCAACGCGATATTTTTCGGGTATAGCACCTGCATCAGAAACAAACACATCATAACCCTGCTTAAGGGCCAAAATGGCTGCTCCTGTTCCGCTTTCTCCGCTTCCTAATATGACAATGCGCTTAGTCATTTTATCTAACTTTCAAGGTTATAATGGTTGCAATAGCCAACATGATTCCTATAATCCAAAAACGAGTAACAATTTTCGCCTCATGAAAACCACTTTTTTGGTAATGGTGATGTAGCGGTGACATTTTGAAAATCCTGCGTCCTTCACCATATTTTTTCTTGGTGTATTTGAAGTATGAAACCTGAATCATTACAGATAAATTCTCTACTAAAAATATTCCACATAAAATTGGAATCAATAGTTCTTTACGAACCATGATTGAAAAAGAAGCAATAATTCCTCCAATTGCCAAACTACCTGTATCTCCCATAAATACTTGGGCAGGAAATGAATTATACCAAAGAAATCCAACACAAGCACCAACAAACGCACCTGCAAAAATTACCATTTCCTCTAAGTGAGGAATGTACATAATGTTTAAGTACTGAGAGAAAACTATGTTACCACTTAAGTAAGCAAACAAGCCTAAAACCACTCCTATAATTGCTGAAGTTCCTGCTGCTAAACCATCAATACCATCTGTAATATTTGCTCCATTTGAAACCGCAGTAATGATAAAAATAACAACCAATAAATAAATGATATAATTAAAGTCTTTATAACTATCACCAACAAATTTTAGTAAATCGGCATAATCAAATTCAGATGACTTAAAAAACGGAATTGTTGTAGTTGTGGCCTTATGGTCTCTTACTAACATCATTTGGTTATCAATCAACTTTGGAGTTAAATTATTCTCCTTAATGTATTCTTGAGTAACATCTGAAACCCTAATAAATTCCTTAGTTTTTACATGTTGATTAAAGTACAATGTTGTTGCTACAATAAAACCCAATCCAACCTGACCTAAAACTTTAAATCTACCAGCTAAACCCTCTTTGTTCTTTTTAAATACTTTTATATAATCATCTAAAAATCCAACAATACCAAGCCAAATTGTAGAAACCAACATCAAAATAATATATACATTATTAATGCGAGCAAATAATAAAGTAGGCAAAAGAATAGCAGCTAGAATAATTAAACCACCCATAGTAGGTGTACCTTTTTTTTGTTGCTCACCTTCTAAACCAAGGTTTCTAATTTCATCACTTACTTGTAGATTCCTCAATTTATCAATTAAGGTTCTACCAAAAATCATGGTTATGGTAAGCGACAATAAAATTGCCAAAGCAGCACGGAATGAGATGTATTGAAACATCCCCGTTCCAGGAATATTTAATTGCGAGTTTAGATAATCAAATAAATAATACAACATAGTTATAGTTTGATTTTAGGCTTGGTTTTCATTAAAAATTTCAAACATTTCCATTAAAATGGCTTTATCATCAAAAGGATGTTTAACTCCATTAATATCTTGGTATGTTTCGTGTCCTTTTCCTGCTATTAAAATAATATCTCCCCTTTTTGCCATACTAACAGCTGTTTTAATGGCTTCTTTTCTATCACTAATTCTTAATGTTCTTTTATAATGAAGAGGTTTAACTCCTTTTTGCATTTCATCTAAAATGCTTTCAGGATTTTCTTTTCTAGGATTGTCTGATGTAAAAATTGCTTTGGTACTTTTAGAACTGGCAACATCTGCCATTACTGGACGTTTTGCAGAATCTCTATTTCCACCACAACCAACAACAGTAAACAATTCTTCATTACCAGTTCTTATTTCATTAATGGTTGAAAGAACATTTTCTAGTGCATCAGGTGTATGTGCATAATCAATAATTCCATGAATTCCGTTTGCTGAGCGACAATAATCAAACCTACCTTTTACAGAGCCTAATAAACTTAAATGAGTAATAATTTCTTCTTTTGATTTACCCAATAAAAATGCAGCTCCATAAACATTTAATAAATTATAGGCATTAAAATGTCCTACCAATCTAAACCAAGCTTCATCGCCATCAATATTTAATAACATGCCATTGAAGTCGTGTTCTATAACGCGGGCTTTAAAATCGGCCATGTTCTTAATACCATAAGTATACCTTGCAGCCTTGGTATTTTGTAACATTACCAATCCGTTTTTATCATCCTTATTAACCAAAGCAAAAGCTTCATCATTTACTTCATCGAATAACTTCTTCTTTGCTTTAATGTAGTTATCAAATGTTAGATGATAATCTAAGTGATCGTGTGTGATATTAGTAAAACAAACTCCTGCAAAATATAATGCCTTTATTCTATCTTGTTGAATGGCATGAGAACTTGCTTCCATAAAACAATATTCACAACCAGCATCAAGCATTTGAGCCAATAACTCATTAACTCTTATTGAATCGGGAGTAGTATGTGTACTTGGAATAACTGTTTCATCAATCTGATTTTGAACAGTTGATAATAAACCAACATGATGTCCAAATGAACGGAACAAACTAAATAATAAAGTGGCTACAGTGGTTTTTCCGTTTGTACCAGTAACTGCTACTAATTTAAGTTTCCTAGAAGGTTCATCATAAAAGCAGTTAGCAGCTAAAGCCATTGCAGCAGAACTATCTTTAACTAAAATAAAAGTAACATCAGAATCTTCAATTGAAATTTCATGATCAATTACAATTGATTTACATCCATTATCTATTACAGATTGAATGAAATCGTGTCCATCAACATTAGTTCCTTTGATTGCAAAAAACAAAGAACTTGCTTTTGCAATTCTTGAATCATAGCAAAGCAAATCTATGTTTTGCTCAACATTTCCTGTTAGTGAAACAGGCTGCATGGCTGAAATAAGTTCCTTTAAATTTTTCATGCTTTGCCTAATTGAATTTGAATAACTTTTACTAATCCTAATGGAGTTCCTGGTTCTACAGATTGTTTAACAACCTTACCAACACCTTTTACTCTAACAGTTAAACCTTTACTTTCTAAAAGATAGATTGCATCTCTTAATCCCATGCCTTTAACATCGGGCACCATACCTTTATTATGAAGGAGAGGTTGAATAGCAACAGACTTATCTTGAATCTCAGCTTTTGCCCAAATACTTTCTTCTTCAGTAATAGAATCATTATGAAAGTGATTTGAAATACCAATTTGATTTAAAACCAATTTCAAATCATCGGTATAAGCTTTGTTCGATTGAGGCAAATCGTTGATTGTATAATGAGCCGCATATTTAAGTTCTTTATGCAAATTCAATGAAGTAGCATATACCTTATCAGCAATTTCTTTGAAAACCGGCAATGCAACTTTAGCAGCATAATAGTTCTCTTTTCGAGGTTCACTAATCAAAACAAAACAAGAATACCTTGGTTGGTCTGCTGGAAAATAACCACAAAAAGAAGCTCTGTATATTTTACCAACTCCACCAGAATAACCTTGTTTTCCTTTAGCAATTACTGCAGTTCCTGTTTTACCTGCGTAAGAATAAAAATCACTTTTTAAAGAACTTGCAGTACCTCTACTAACAACACCTTCCATCATTGAACGCAATTGTTTAGCAGTATTTTGTGAGCATACATTTTCAACCAAAACCTTAGAAGGATATTCAATAACCTTTGAACCAGCATTTGAAACCGATTTAACCAATAGTGGCTGCATTAATTTACCATTATTAGCAACTGCATTATAAATACTCAAAACTTGAAGTGGAGTAAATAAAACTTCATAACCAATACTCATCCAAGGTAAAGTAGTGCACGACCATTGAGGATCATTTGGTTTTCTTACATAAGGATTGGGTTCACCTGTTAGTTGTAAACCTAACTTTGAGGTTAAATTTACCTTGGCAATATGATCGTAAAACTGTTGAGGATTTCTTTGATAAAAGCGATTGATTTGTTTTCCAAAAGCCACATTTGATGAATGTTCAAAAGCCTCTTGCATTGTTACCACACCTGTTCCTAAATGAGAATCACGCATGGTTGAACTACAGAATAATTTTTCTCCATTTTCTGCATCAACATGATCTGTTGGTTTAACATGACCATCTTCCAATAAAGCCATCATAGAAACTAGTTTCATAGTTGAACCCGGCTCCATTCTTTCACCAATGGCATAGTTAAATTTTTCGGTATATTTTCCTTCAGAAATACGGCTTAAATTGGCCATTGCTTTAATTTCACCGGTAGCAACTTCCATTAAAATAGCTGTTCCCCATTCAGCATCATTTTCAACCAAAGTATTCATCAATGAATTTTCAGCTACATCTTGTAAATTGATATCAATAGTTGTGTAAATATCTTTTCCTTGTTGGGCGTCAATGGTACTTTCATCGTTGATTGGAATATAAGTTCCACCAGCAATTCTTTGCATGATTTGCTTACCACGTTTTCCTCCAAGGTATTTATCAAAACTTCCTTCCAAACCTACTTTAATCACATTCGATTCATCTGCATCAAGGGCTTGTCTGAACCCAATTGTTCTTTCAGCTAAGTAACCAAAAGGCTTTTCTCTTTTAGTTCTTTCAGTAACCAGTAAACCACCTTTGTATTTACCCATTCTAAAAATAGGAAACCTACTTAGGTTTTTCATTTGGCGGAAGCTGATTTTATTCTTTAATAAATAGTATCTGTTACCTGTTTTTGTAATTTTCTTGAATAAATCTTTGTATGCTCTTGCACTTTTATCCTTGAACTCTGCCGCCATACAAATAGCAAGAGAATCTAAATCATTTTCTAGGTTTTCGTTTTTAGTAAATCCAGTTGCTTTACCATCAATTCTTACATCATAAATAGGAACAGAAGTGGCTAATAAATTACCATTACAATCAAATATATTACCGCGAACCGGCTCCAAATTCACCTCTTTAGTGCTTAAACTTTCGGCCAAGGCAATCCATTGAGAACCCTCTTTTACCTGAATTTTAAAAATGTATGCAACAATTACAGCTCCAAACAAGAACATACAGGCAAATACTACGCCCGTGCGTATTAGTATTGCTTTTCTTGTATTGGTATTTGTATTAATTGCCACTATATGTTATTTTACTTGGAGGTGTTTTTAATTCTTTAATTCCTGTTTTTTCTAATCTTTTTGCAACTGAACTTTGTCTACTTTCACCCATCAATTCGCTTAGTACAGTTATATATTCACTTCTTAAATCTTTAACTTCATTATTTAGTTTATTGGTTTTACGAATAGTTTTTTCGGCGGTATGACTATTATAAATAAACAACACAACCAATAAGAAAACATAAGCCAAAAACGGAGCTTGTTTTGAAAGCTGAGCTCTATTTAAACTGAAATCGAAATCAGCAAATTTTTTCATCCTTTCGGTGAATTTTACCGATTCTTTATCAGTTGGTTTTTGTTCTTCTATTTCTTCAACTATCCTATTCATTCTTTTAAACCAAAGCCTTTTCTGCAATTCTTAATTTTGCGCTTCTCGAACGAGGATTTCTTTGTAATTCCTCATCAGAAGCCGTTATAACTTTTCGGTTCATTTGTTCAAAGGGACGAATTAGATTTCCATAAAAATCTTTAATGGCTTCACCTTCAAAATTCCCTGTAGCCATAAAGTTTTTCACTAATCTGTCTTCAAGTGAGTGATAGCTCATCACAACCAATTTTCCACCTGGAGCTAAGACCTTTGAACTTTGCTCTAAGAAACTTTTCAAAACATCCATTTCACGGTTCACTTCAATTCTTAATGCTTGAAAAACTTGGGCAAAGAATTTATAATCACCAAACTTTGGAGTATATCTTTTTAATGCCTCTTTTAGATGAATAACTTTTGTAATTTGTAGCTGACTTCTATAAGCAACAATTGCAGCAGCTAAAGCACGAGAATTTTTCAGCTCACCATATAAATAAAAGAGATTCGCCAAATTTTCTTCCTTATAATCATTAAGAATATCTGCAGCATTCATTCCAGTTTGTGCATTCATTCTCATATCGAGCTCAGCATCATCAAACCTAAAAGAGAAACCTCTTCCTGCTTCATCAAACTGATGTGATGAAACACCTAAATCTGCAAGAATTCCATTTACAGGGACCTTATTTTGATACAAAAGATGGTTCTCCATAAACTCGAAATTTTGGTCAATAAAAACCAATCTTTCATCCTTAGGTATATTATTCTTTGCATCCTCATCTTGGTCGAATGCTACTAAAGTTCCTTTTTTTCCTAATAGATTTAAAATCGCTTTTGAATGTCCACCACCACCAAAAGTAACATCAACATAAACTCCATCTTTTTGAATAGCTAAACCATCCAAACATTCAGAAAGCATTACAGGAGCATGGTATTTATTTTCCATCATTGTCCTCCTTTTTTCTGTTACTCATTACCTCTTCTGCCAAAGCACTGAAATCTGATGGCTCTTCATCTAACATTTTTTCGTACTCAGCTTTATTCCAAATTTCAATTTTGTTACCATAAGCCAGTAAAATCAAATCACCTTCAAGATTTGCATATTCCTGAAGTGATTTTGGTAACAAAACACGAGATGCATTATCCATATCCAACTTAGAAGCACCTCTTAAAAAATAACGTTTAAAGGTTCTTTCCTTCTGGATATAATCACTCAGCTTATTAATTTCCTCAGCAATGCTTTGCCATTCATTACTTGGATAAAGCACACAACACTTTTCAAAACCACGGTTAATAAAAAATGAATCAGCGGCCTCTTTGGGAAGCTGCTTTTTCAAGGCAGACGGTATCATTAACCGTCCCTTGGCATCCATTTTACATTCATATTCTCCGTGAAGCTGCGTCATTATTGAGCTATAGCAATTGCAGGGTAAAAGTAATTACATTTTTCCACTTTTCACCACTTTTCCCCACTTGTGTATATTAACATGGGTTATCCACAAGGTTGTGAATAGTGCTCAGGACCAATAAATACAAGCACTTCAAGTAGGAAAAATGTCGCAATTAAAAAAATGTCGCGTTGAAAACTGTTGGAAGCTTTTGTACCTTGCCAAAAAAAAATTATGTCTAAAAAAGTAGAAATAGATATCGAAGCAATCGAAATTGAAGAAGAAAATTACCACTTGTTTATTTCGGCAAAAGCTGGAAGAAAAAAAGTAAGGCTTTTGCTCGATACTGGAGCATCAAAAACGGTTTTTGATTTGGAGCAAATAGCTGAAATTTCAGGCAAAAAGAATGAAATACATAAAACAGAATCTGTTGGATTGGGTGCATCAAAAGTTGAAACCAGCTTGTTTAACTTAAGTAGTTTGAATATTGGAGAAATAAAATTAAAGAATCCTGAAATAGCGATTTTAGATATTTCACATGTAAATATGGCTTATCAGGCGGCAGGAATCCCGCAAATACAAGGAATTTTAGGCAGCGATATTCTAATGAAAACCAAAGCCATTATTGATTACGGGAAATTAAAATTGAAGCTAAAAATTAAAGAATAATACTCCGAAAAGAATTCTTTCTATTCTTTGTCTTCTAATAATTCATCAGCACTTTCACCCATGTGTTCCATAGAAAACTTGGCATCATCTGCTAATTCTCCTTTGGGATATTTTGCAAGAAATTGCTCGTATCTAGCTTTTGCAGCTTCATAATCTTGAATATTGTTTTCTAAAGTATAGGCCGATAAAAACATAGCTTCTTCAACCATTGGTGATGAAGGATAATCTTTAACTAATCTATCTAAAAATTCTACAGATTCTTTTGGTTGATCTAAATAAATTCCCTTTTGTGCTGCTTTAAAAAGAAACTCGGCACTTTGCTGGTCATCAGGATATTTTGTAGCAAAATCGACATAAGCGGTTTTCAATTTTTGAATCAATTCATCACTAAATGCACTGTCACCAGCTTCTAAATCTTTAATAGATTTTAATGCTTTTTCTTTGGGCGATTGACAAGCAAATACTGTTAATACAGCAACAAACACGAATGAGAATTTAAATATATTTTTCATTAGACTTTAATATTGTTTAGTACTTAAAAGGACCAATGTACAGGCTTCTAAAGCCTGAATACCATTAGATTCCAAACGATTTTCGAATATAGGATTTTCAGTTCCTGGATTAAAAACAACTCTTTTAGGCTTTAGTTTGATGATAGATTCTTCCATTTCAACTTGTAAACTTGGATTTACATACATAGTTACTGTATCAAAATCGTTAGTTTCAGGCCATTCTCTGCTAATTTCTTTTCCTTCAACCTCACCTTTTTGTTTTCCGAATAAAAATGTCTCGTGTCCATACGACCTCAACATCATTTCTGCCTTATATGAATACCTATCTGGTTTTGAACTGGCACCAATTATGAGCGTTTTTTTCATGATTATGCAAAGTAAATCAAAAAAAGTAGGCCAATTACCATAGGATTTCCACAAAACAAGGGGCAAACATGAAGTTTTGCTTATTTTCGCCAAGTTTTATTTAGATATGAAAATAAGTTACAATTGGTTAAAAAAATTTATAGACCTTTCTATTAGTCCGGAAGAAACCGACAAATTGCTTACAGGTTCTGGTTTGGAAGTTGAAGATATTTCCTCATTTTACAGCATTCCTGGAGGCTTAGAAGGTATTGTTATTGGACATGTTTTAGAAAGAAAGCAACATCCAAATGCAGATAAACTTAGTGTTTGTTTGGTTGATATTGGTTTAACTGAACCTAAACAAATTGTTTGTGGAGCCCCAAATGTTGCTGCTGGACAAAAAGTTTTAGTTGCAACAGTTGGTTCAACAGTTCACCCAAGTAAAGGAGAGCCTTTTGAAATCAAAAAAGCAAAAATTAGAGGTGAAGTTAGCGAAGGAATGATTTGTGCTGAAGATGAATTAAGTCTTGGTGAAAGTCATGATGGAATTTTAGTTCTGCCACAGGAATATGAAGTTGGGGCAAATGCTAGCAAATATTTTCCTGTTTATAACGATTATCTAATTGAAATAGGTTTAACTGCTAACAGAGGCGATGCTGCTAGTCATTTAGGTGTTGCTAGAGATTTACATGCACTTACTGGTGCTAAAATTATTCTTCCTGAATTAAAAATTAATTCTTATAGAAAACCTTGCCCTATTGCTGTTGATATTCAATATTCAGAAGCTTGCAAAAGATATTCTGGATTATCAGTTTCAGGAATTACTGTTAAAGAATCTCCAGATTGGTTAAAAAACAGTTTGTCGGTTTTAGGTTTAAAGCCTATTAATCAGGTTGTTGATGTTACCAATTATGTTTTACATAGCATTGGACAACCTTTACATGCTTTTGATGCTGATAAAATTTCAGGAAATAAAATTATTGTTAAACAAGCCAATGTTGGAGAAACATTTGTAACACTTGATGGTGTAGAAAGAAAACTTCATGGTCATGAATGTATGATTGCAGATACCAACCAAAACTTAGCTTTAGCTGGAGTATTTGGAGGAAAAGATTCTGGAATTGAAAACACAACTACAAATATTTTCATAGAAAGTGCCTTCTTTGCAGGAAGTTATACCAGAAAAAGCGCTAAATCACATGCATTAAATACTGATGCAAGTTTCAGGTTTGAAAGAGGAACAGACCCTGAAATCACCATTTTTGCTGCCGAATGGGCTGCTATGCTAATAAGCGAAATTGGTGGTGGCGAAATTTCAGCAATAGTTGATGTCTATCCTGAAAAAATAGAACCTGCTAAAATTACTTTTAATGTTTCTAAATCAAATCAATTAATCGGACAAGAAATATCTAAAGAGAGAATTCTTGAAATATTAAATCGACTTGAAATAAAAATTCTCTCAGATAAAGGAAATGAACTTGAATTAGAAGTTCCAGCATACAGACCTGATGTTACCAGACAAGCAGATATTACCGAAGAAATTCTTAGGATTTATGGCTTGAATAATATTGAAATGGGAACCAGTATTAAATCGAGTATGAGTTTTAGTGAAGATGAATTTGGTTTAAAACTAAAAAACAAACTTGCTGTATTTTTAAGTTCAAATGGTTTTTTAGAAATCGCAACTAACTCACTTACAAAAAGTTCGTATTATACCGAGGATGAATTAAAAGCCGCTGTTTATTTAAAAAATCCATTAAGCAGTGATTTAGACATCATGCGATTAAACATGATGAACAGCACTTTAGAGGCGATTCAATATAATAATAACAGAAAACAAAGCGATTTAAGGTTTTTTGAATTTGGCAAGACTTATTCAAAACAGGGTGATGAAAATCAATTGAATTCTTATGCAGAGAAGAAGCATTTGATATTGGCATCACATGGCAGAAAGCAGCCAGAATCGTGGAATACACAAACTGATGAATTTGGATATTATCAATTAAAACAAGTGATAGAACAATTACTTGAGTTAAGTGGATTTGAAAAATGGGAATGGAAATATCCTGAAGAAGCTAGTTTAGAAAACGCAGCTGAAATCAGCATAAAAAACAAAACTGTTGCTTTTTTAGGTAATATCCCATCAAACAAAACCAAAAAATTTGATGTAGATAAAAACGTTTGGTTTGCAGATATTGATTGGTCAACCTGGTTGATATTAGCGAAAGACAATAAGTTTAAACTAAAACCGGTATCAATTTACCCTGCTGTTAGAAGAGATTTGGCATTATTATTAGATGAGCAAGTTGCATACAGAGATTTAGAGAAAATTGCTAAAAAATCGGCTGGTAACTTATTAAAAACAGTGAATATTTTCGACTTTTACCAAGGTGATAAAATTGAAAAAGGGAAAAAATCGTATGCACTAAGTTTTATTTTACAAGACGATAATAAAACTCTAACTGACCAAGAAATTGAAGATTGTATGAAGAAATTAATTCAACAATTTGAAAAAGAAGCAGGAGCAAAACTAAGGGCTTAAGATGTTAACTAGGCAAAACGACAAGTATTTACAAGAAATAAAACTGAAGGTAATTTACCTCACGGAAGAGCTGCAAATGCTGAGAAATGAGGTGAATCAACTAAAAAATGAAAAAGAAAAATTAAAAAAAGAAATAGTAGAAAAGCAACAAAGCATAGAAATCTTAGAAGAAAAGAATAAAATTGCTAAACTTGCTGAGGGAATTCATCTCTCGAAACTGGATATGAAATCTGTTAAAACTGAAATTAACAGACAGCTCCGTGAGATAGATGAATGCATCAGGTTGTTAAACCAGTGAAATCAAAAGGGTTGAACGAACTTTCAATTAACATAAATATAGCAGGACGTGTTTATCCGCTTACGGTTTCATCTGAAGATGAAGCTAGGGTAAGGGCTGCCGGCAAACTCATACAAGAAAAACTGCAGGCTTATGCCGGACAGTTTGCCCTAAGGGATCACCAAGACTCACTAGCCATGTTTGCCTTGGAGATAGCCTCAGAATACCAGAAGCTCCTGGAAAAACAAGGGAATGAGCAAGTTGAATTAGAAAGTAAGTTAAAGGAGATTAATGAACTCCTTCCTCCCCTATCTTGATTTTGCGTGTTAGCAATCTGCCCGGCACACAAAACAATATATATATATGGAAATTTATTTAGTTATTATTTTTATCATGATTTCTCTGGGCGTTGGTGCAGGAATCATGTGGGTTGTTAACAACAACATCCTGAAATCGAGATCTCAGGAAATAATTAGAGAGGCAGAAACAAAAGCTGAAATTCTAAAAAAAGACAAACTTCTTGAAGCTAAAGAAAGATTTCTTCAACTTAAATCGGAGCACGACAAAGACATCACCAATCGTAATCAACAGATTTTAAAAGAAGAGAACAAAATCAAACAACAAGAACAAAGCATCAAGCAAAAATTAGAAAATGCACAAAGAAAAGATGCTGAACTAGATAGCATTAAACAATCGCTTCAAAAACAATTAGAAGCAGCAGCTGCTAAAAAAGAAGAAGCTGAAAAAGCATTACATAGTCAGGTTAAACAACTTGAAAAAATTGCAGGTTTAACCGCTGATGAAGCTAAAAAACAATTGGTTGAAGCTTTACAGGAAGAAGCTAGAACAGAAGCTTTGGCTCGTGTTAAAGAAATTACAGACGAAGCAAAAATGATGGCTACTAAAGAAGCAAAGAAAATTGTTTTAAGTACCATTCAAAGAACTGCTGCAGAGCAAGCTATAGAAAATTCGGTTTCAGTATTTAATATTGAATCTGATGAACTTAAAGGAAGAATTATTGGTAGAGAAGGAAGAAATATCAGAGCATTAGAAGCAGCAACTGGTGTAGAATTTATTGTTGATGATACTCCAGAAGCAATTATTCTTTCGTGCTTCGACCCTATTAGAAGAGAAATTGCTCGTTTAGCCATGCATAGATTGGTTACAGATGGAAGAATTCACCCAGCACGTATTGAAGAAGTTGTAGCTAAAACTAAAAAACAAATTGAAGAGGAATTAGTAGAAATTGGTGAAAGAACCTGTATCGACCTTGGAATTCACGGATTACATCCTGAACTAATTAGAATGGTTGGTAGAATGAGATATCGTTCTAGTTATGGACAAAATCTTCTACAACACTCAAGAGAAGTTGCTAACCTGTGTGCTACAATGGCAGCTGAATTAGGCCTAAATGTAAAATTGGCTAAAAGAGCTGGACTATTACACGATATTGGTAAAGTTCCTGATGAAGATCCAGAAACACCACATGCTTTATTGGGTATGAAATTGGCCGAAAAGTACAAAGAACATCCTGAAGTAGTGAATGCAATTGGAGCCCATCACGATGAGATTGAAATGACAAGCATGTTATCTCCAATCATTCAGGCATGTGATGCAATTTCCGGTTCAAGACCTGGAGCAAGAAGAGAAGATTCTGAAAACTATATGAAACGTTTAAAGAACCTAGAAACTATTGCTATGAGCTATTCTGGTGTTGAAAAAGCATTCGCCATCCAAGCAGGTAGAGAATTACGTGTAGTTGTAGAAAGCGATAAAGTAACTGATGATGCAGCAGATATTCTATCAATAGATTTATCGCAAAGAATTCAAAAAGAAATGACCTATCCGGGCCAAATCAAAATTACGGTTATTAGAGAAAAAAGGTCAGTAAATTATGCTAAGTAGTATTAATAAATAGTTAACAAAAAAGCCTCGTTAAACGAGGCTTTCTTGTTTTATACTGACTATCAATAGCTTAAAAATGAAGAATTAATTCAAAACTAATTGAAGAAATATTGAAATAGATTCAGACTTATTGACTATAAATTGCAAATACAAACAAGTTAAAAATTGGAGAGAAAGTTTTAAGAATCTGGTCAAATCAATAAACACAATACTTACATAAGCATAACATCAATTTACATAAAAAAAATGAAAACAATTTTCAATTTTATGTCAAATTCATGAAAGAATTAATCAAAAAATCAAGCAAACAAATTGAATAATACTCAAAATATCGAAATTCCTGATTACTTAAAGAATTCAAGTACTTATTTAGTTGTAGCTACAGACTTAACAGGTAATATAATTTATTACAATCAAGCCTATTCTAATCTCTATAAGAACCTTATTACAAAAGATTTCAAATCAACTATAATGTCTGCTATACATCCTGCTGATAATGATATTATTATCAAAGCAGTTGAGAAATGCTTACAGAATAAATTTGAATCAACAAGTCTGCAAGTAAGAAAACCTCTTGCAAATACAAATAGATATAGCTGGACTCATTGGGAATTTTCTGCCATTTTAAATAAAGAATATGAACCGGAAGGAATCATGTGTCTGGGCATAGATTTAACAGAAAACTTTGAGGTTTTTGGAAACTTTAAAGAATTTAGTGAGCGGGTTGAAACTATTATTCAAAATTTAACGGATGGTTTTTTTGTATTAGACAGTAACTGGAAGTTTAAATCTTCAAATACAATTATTGAAAAATATTTTGGCAAGTCGAAATATGAGTTAGTAGAAGGCAGTTTATGGGATATTGACCCAGAAATTGAAAACTCAAATTTAGGTCGCGAACTAAAAAGATCGATGGAAACAAAAACTAGTTTCCAATTTACAGATTACTTTTCAAGGGTAAATCAATGGCTAAGGGTAACTATTTACTATTCAGAAAAAGGTATTGCAGTATTTCTTAGGGATATTACAACGGAACACACAGTTGAAGAGAAATTGATTGTTTCTGAAATGAGATTAAATGCATTGGTTAATAGCAGTACAAGTATAAATGTGCTGATTTCTCCTGATAAAAAAATCATGCATTTCAACAAAATTGCAGACAAAACAGCAGAAATATTTTTTGGAAAAAAACTTCAAGAAGGAGAATCATTTGAGCAATATGTTCCAGAAATTTTAAAGGAAAAATTCGAGTATTCTATTGCTGAATCACTACTTGGAAATGAAGTTAGTAAAGAAGAATTCCTTCATCTAAATAATTCAGAAGGTATTTGGCATAAGGTAAGTTACAAACCTGTATATAACGGAAAAGAAATTATTGGAATTAGTTTTAATGCTGAAAATATTCATCAGTCCAAAATAATTGAGCTAGAAAATAATTATCTCAATAAAACATTAACCGCCCTCTACAATAGCTCTAGGTATAGCAAACTCATGATTTCTAAAGATTATAATGTTATCTTTTTTAATAGAGTTGCATCAGCTTTTGTTAAACGAGAGTTTGGTGTTAAAATGGAAAGAAATGGCAACGTTTTTAAATACATTAATAACGAAATTCTTCCCGACTTTAAACTATTCATTGATCAAGCTTTAAATGGCAGAATTTGTCAAACAGAATATGTTGCTAATTTTCCAAAATCTGGTAAAGCTTGGGTAAGATTAGAAATCTACCCAGTGTATGATGAAAACAAAGAGGTAGTTGGTGTATCGTATAATGCAATTGATATCTCAAGCAGAAAACTCGATAGACTAACCATTGAAGACCAATCAAAAAGACTCAAAGAAATTGCTTTTACCCAATCGCATATTATTAGAAAACCAGTAGCAAACATGATTGGATTAATAAATCTGATTGAAACTGAAAACCTTAATGAAGAAAACAAGTTCATCCTATCAAAACTTCAGGAATCTTTAAGTGAACTTGATAATGTAATCTATGATTTAGTTGGTAAATCGGTAAGCAATAATCAAGAAAAACTACTTTAGGTTTTACTTTATATTTAAATAGACAAAATACAAGATTGATAACATCAAAGCCAGCCAAACCAATCGGATTAAGGTTTTGATGAGCATGGCTAAATATGTAATTACTGCAATTCCCAAACAAACCAAAGTTATACTCAACATTTGTTGCTCATAATTTGCTAAATACTGGATATCCGGAATTTCTGCATTCTGCAGCCATTTTTTTCCTAATGGATAAGTTGGTTTAGCATCTAAAAACTTAATTCTAATCCATTCGTAACCCGCTTTAAAGGCTACGAATGGAGCTAGAATCATGAGGATTACTCCTATTAGTTTTAAAACTATTTTTTGAATCATATTAAACTAAAGCTGCTTCAACTCTTTCAAGAATTTCATCAGCAGTTTTGTGATTTAAAGCCAATAAATTTTTAGCATCTTGAACCATTTTATCAGCCCAAACTCTGTCTTTTAATCCTTTTGCATTCACCAAAACATTAAAATATGCCCCTCTTACCGCAGTTTTAACACACAAAACACCAACACCAGCATCGGTAATTGAATTTTGATTTCCTTTTTCAACCATTGCTTCAAGTAAAGCCAAAGTTTCGTAGGAAGTTTTCATTACTTTAAATGGAACTTCACAAGCAAATTTGGTGGCATCTTCAATTGCCGCTGTTCTTGCTTTCTTTTCTTCATCTGTATTTTTAGGTAAAGCAAAAGCCTTCATAATTTCATTAAATGCAGCGGTGTCTTCATCAACCGACCTTAACAAAATATCTTTAAGTTCTTGTCCTTTTGAAGCCCATTCCGAAAAATAACTTAATTGTTCTTCCCAACCTCTTTTTCCTGCTGATAAATTAGCAACCATTGTACCTAATGAAGCACCTAAACTTCCACAATAAGCGCTAATTGAACCTCCACCAGGTGCAGGACTTTCACTCGCTGTTTCATCAGCAAATTCAGTTAAATTCATTTGAATTAACCTTGATTCTGCTGAATTTTTTAATTTGTATTCTATGATTTTCTTTTCAGGATTGAAAGGAGATAATTCATCTAAACCCAAAGATTTTATAGCAATTTGAATCAGCTCTTTTTCGCTTACTCCAGTTGAACGATTTTGTTTAGCTAAATAATGTTTGCCTGCATCGAGCATGGCTTTCAAAGGAATCAAACCAACCAATTCACTACCTGTAACACGCATTCCTCTTTTATCTGCACTCTTACATACTTCATCAAAAGCTTGGTGAACAGAAGTAATATTATAATTAGTAAGATTCATACTAATTTGAGCAATTCCATATTCTTCAATGTACCAACCAATGGCTTTACAAGCTTTTAATGTACCTGGAATTCTTACATCGTTTCCATCGGCATCTTTAACTACTTTACCTGTTATTGGATTACCTTCTCTTTTAACTCTACCAGCTTCTCTTACATCAAAAGCAACTGAGTTTGCAAAACGAACCGATTTTGTATTTAGATTAACATTATAAGCAATTAAAAAATCTCTTGCTCCAATAACTGTAGCTCCAGATTTAGCTGGAAATATAGCAGGACCAAAATCGGGTTTCCATTCAGGAAGTTTAATTTTGTCGAAAAATCCTTCGTATTCTCCACCTCTAATAATTGAAAGGTTATTTCTCTCTTTATTTGGTTGAGCATATTCGTATAAATATGCAGGAATACTTAATTCCTCTCCTACTCGTTTCGCTAATTTCACGGCCCATTCAGCAGTTTCTTCCATAGAAATTCCACTAACAGGAATTAAAGGACAAACATCGGTTGCACCCATACGTGGATGTTCACCTTTATGTTTACTCATATCTATTAATTCTGATGCTTTTTTAATGGCTCTAAAAGCAGCTTCAATAACAGGAGCTGGTTCACCAACAAATGTTACAACAGTGCGGTTTGTGGCCTTACCTGGATCAACATCTAAAAGCATTACACCTTCAACTGCTTCAATTTCATTTGTAATTAATTTTATCAGCTGAATATCGTTTCCTTCACTAAAATTTGGAACACACTCAATTAGTTTTTTCATGCGGTTTGATTTACTTGCAAGATTAAACTTATCATCCCAAATTGCCAAGATGGAAGTTAAATCAAGTTGTTTTACCTGAATTAAATTTAGGTATGCCTCAGAAAATTAAAAAAAACAAAGTATATTCAATTAATAGAAATTAGTAAATATCTGTTTTTCAATTATTTAAAAATTACCATTTAGTAAGCAATTTTTATTATTCACTTTTGAATCATGAATCAGTTTGAACCCGCTGAAATAGCGAAAATTATCATTCACGAAACAGGCTCCAACCTTTTTCTAACCGGAAAAGCAGGAACAGGTAAAACAACTTTGTTGAAGGAAATCATTCAGGATTCTCCCAAAAACCTTGTTATACTTGCTCCAACAGGCGTTGCTGCAATGAACGCAGGTGGAATGACAATACATTCATTTTTTCAATTACCCTTTTCAACTTATATAAAACCTGGTGCAAATGGTGCAGTATCAAAATATATGCTGCTCAAAAATTTGCGTTTCTCAGATGATAAAATCGAACTAATAAAAAACCTTCAACTAATTATTATTGATGAAATTAGTATGGTTAGGGCTGATGTTATTGATGCCATTGATGATATTCTAAGACATGTAAGAAACAAAGCAAATGAACCTTTTGGTGGTGCACAAATGTTGTTTATTGGTGATTTGTTTCAATTACCACCCGTTGTAAAAGATGATGAAATGGCTTTATTATCTCAGTTTTATGCAAGCCCATTTTTCTTTGAAGCAACTGTAATGAAACTTGCTCCATTTAAAACAATTGAATTAAATAAAATTTACCGCCAACAAGACATTAAATTCATCGATTTATTAAACAAAATCAGAAATAATGAATGTGAAAATTCTGATTTTGAGCTGATGAAAAGCTTGAGAAAATCAATGCCGAATCCAATTCCAAAGGGAACCATTATTTTATCAAGTCATAATTACCAATCAGAAGCCATCAACAAAAATTCAATAGATGTATTAGCTGGACAGTCTTATTCCTATAAAGCTAGTTTTTCTGGTAATTTTAATGAAAGGAATGTACCAGGTGAACTTGAATTGGAACTAAAAGTAGGCGCCCAAGTTATGTTTACTAAAAACGATAGTTCTGGACTTCAAAAATACTACAACGGAAAAATTGCTGTAATTTCTAAACTAGAAAAAGATTCGGTATTTGTGAGTTTTGATGATGAAGAAGAGTTTGAAGTAAGTAAAGAAAATTGGACCAATCATGAGTATGTTTATGATGCTGATGAAGATAGGATTCAGAAAAAAGAACTAGGAAAATTCACTCAATATCCACTCAAATTAGCTTGGGCAATTACTATTCATAAAAGTCAAGGTTTAACTTTTAATGAAGTACTGATTGATGCTGGAAAATCTTTTGCTGCTGGCCAGGTTTATGTTGCACTTAGTAGGTGCACTAGTTTAAACGGCCTAGGACTACTTTCAGAGATTTCACCATCCAATATTATATCAGATAGAAATATTGTCAATTTTCTGAAAAAGCAAACGAGTCCGCAAGATTGGATTGAGGAATTGGAATTAGAAAAAAGAATGTACTCAATTCTAAATATGAATGATTGTTTTGCGATGTATGAATTAATTCAAATAGAAAAAAGTACAATTTCTCAATTGCAAAAACTTGCTGTTTTTGAACACGAAACTTTTGGAAAAAACTGGAAGAAAATTCAAAATATGATTCTCCATTTAGATGAAATGGCAGAAAAATTTAAGCAATTAATCAACTTTAAATTCAGAGAAGAAAATGAAGATATTGATTGGATTAGCCAAAAAATTCTGGGAGCAAAACGCTACTTCATCAAAGAGTTGGGAGAAAATGGTCTTGAACCGCTGGTGGAAATAAAAACAGATGTTTCAAGCAAAAAAAGAATCAAAGGCTTGAATAAAATTTTGGATAAATTCAAAAATCAAATCATTCAAAAAAGAAAAAAAATTGCCTTTGTAACAATGCCTGGTATGAAGCTAAGCGTTGAAATTCCTTCAGAAAAAACAGTCGTAAAACCAGGAAAAGGTGAGTCGAAATTAATTACACACGATATGTTTGTTGCTGGTATGAAAGTACCTGAAATTGCTAAATCAAGAAATATGGCTGAATCAACAATTGAAGGACATCTTTCTGAACTAGTTGTTGATGGAATGTTGGACTATAAACTAATTATATCTGATGAAGAAATTCAAAAAATTAATCAAGTAAAAGAGGAAAAATCATTTGAGGGTTTAAAGCCGCTATTTGATGAATTTAATGGAACTTATACTTATTCGAAGCTTAGAATTGCTGTACAATTACATAAAAAACTACAAGAATTATCTTAAAACAATTTCTTCTATAAAATCAGAACCAACAAACTGGTTGACTAATTCAACCATTTTAGTTCTTTGGTAATTTAATTCTTGTTTTAAAGCTGGGGAATCAATGTATAAATAAAGCTTTCCTCCATTTACGTAAAGTTTTGTTGTATGATTGGCAATCATTGTTCCAGCAATTTTCTCCCAATCGGCAACTAATTTGGCTTCTTTAAGTTGGAGCCCTAATTTGTCCTTTTCAAGAAATTGTCCAATAATATCTTTTAAACTTTGTTCATTCGAATACCTCATGATTCAAATTTAGTCAATTCATGTGAAATTGAATTGAGTATCTGTTTTAAGTTTAAAATCAATTACTAATATGGTGAAATACAACCTCTACGTTTGAAATGAATTTAAAAGCATCTTCAATTCTTTTTTTATGTGTATCGGTAATGAAAATCTGACCAAATTCTTGGTTACTAATGCGTTTTATCAAGGAACTTAATCGATCTTCATCGAGTTTTTCAAAAATATCATCTAATAATAACAAAGGTTTTTCGCCTGTTCTCATCTTGAGGTAATCGAAAAAAGCGAGTTTTAATGCTATCATAAACGATTTTTGTTGTCCTTGCGAGCCAAATTTCTTAACGGGAAACCCATTCAATACAAAATTAAAATCATCTTTATGAACACCTTTAGTGGTTCTTTGAGCTAGTCTATCAACTTGTTCTTGTATAATTAAAATTTCATCAAAAGGCTTTTCACTTAAATCCGATTGGTAATTTATTTCCGCTAATTCGGCACCAGAAGAAATTTCGTGGTAATGATTTCTGAACAAATCGTATAATTCACGAACCATTTCATTTCGTTTATTAAAAATAATGGAGCCAAACTCAACTAATTTAGAATTATAAACCATCAACAATTCCATATCAACAGAATAGCCTTCT
Source organism: Bacteroidia bacterium (assembly GCA_051861545.1). Taxonomy (GTDB): domain Bacteria; phylum Bacteroidota; class Bacteroidia; order UKL13-3; family UKL13-3; genus CAISCU01. Next base: position 51,000 of record JBIMKP010000023.1, read on the forward strand.
GCCAAATCTTTTAATAATTTATTTCTTTGGTCTAATTGTCGGTTATACGACATCAAAGCATACAAAAATTGCTTGTCACAACTCGATAAAATAGTATCAAATAAACGTCTTCTTTCTTCTGAAGATTCATGAATAATTTGAATATCACCTGGTAAAATCATCACAAGAGGAATAGTTCCAATATGGTCTGCAAATTTTTCTGGTTCATTATTATTTACAAAAAGTGACTTTTTTGAACCCTTTTGATAAAAAAGCCTGAGATGCTGAGAAATTGATTCTTTAATTAGGTTCGATTCAATGCTAAACCAAGGTTCATCATGTTGTACAGAATGTTGATCTTGGCCATTAAAAAAACTTTTTGTGAAAGCTAAATAATAAATTGCATCAAGAATATTGGTCTTACCAATTCCATTTTTTCCTGTAAAACAGTTGACTTGTTTACAGAATACAAAATCTGCAAAAGCGTGGTTTTTAAAGTTTTGCAGTTTTAATCCATCCAGATACATGACTGCAAGGTAAGATTTTAGTTAATTGAGAAGAATGTAAAAATATTTCTAACTGATTATGAGCACTTCACATACACTTGGCAATAACAAGATTTTGGTTACTTTTGCAATTCTCAAAAAATGGCAAAACAAACTTTTACAAAAGAAACCTATTTGAACTGGTATGAGTCAATGATGCTCATGCGCAGATTCGAAGAAAAATCGGCACAGCTATATGGTCAACAAAAGATCAAAGGCTTCTGTCATTTGTATATCGGTCAAGAAGCAGTTGTTGCAGGAACGATGAGTGCTCTTGAAAAAGACGATAGATTAATAACTGCTTACCGAGACCATGCTCATGCATTGGCATGCGGAATTCCTGCTAGAGAAGTAATGGCTGAGCTTTATGGCAAAGCTACAGGCTGCTCAAAAGGAAAAGGTGGTTCAATGCACATGTTTAGCAAAGAGCATAATTTCTTTGGTGGACATGGAATTGTTGGAGGACAAATTCCTTTAGGTGCTGGTATTGCATTTGCTGATATGTACCGCGGTGGTAAGCAGGTTACTGTTTGCTATTTTGGTGATGGTGCAGTTCGTCAAGGAGCTTTACATGAAACCTTTAATATGGCTATGTTATGGAAGATTCCAGTAATTTTTGTTATTGAAAACAATGGTTACGCAATGGGAACTTCTGTTGAAAGAACCTCAAACGTAGAAGAATTATACAAAATTGGTTTGGCTTACGATATGCCTTCTGAATCTGTTGACGGTATGAGAACCGAAGACGTTCATGAAGCGATTGCTAGAGCTGCCGAAAGAGGTAGAAAAGGCGATGGTCCTTCTTTGCTAGAAATCAGAACCTACAGATATCGTGGTCATAGTATGAGCGATCCTGCAAAATATCGTACCAAAGAAGAAGTAGAAGAATACAAAAAACAAGATCCAATTGAACAAGTGAAAAGTGTAATCCTTGCAAAAAAATGGGCTACAGAAGCTGATCTTGAAAAAATTGAAGAAAAAGTGAATGAAATCGTGCTTGATTCAGTAGAATTTAGCGAAAACTCTCCTTATCCGGATGAGTCTGAATTATTTACTGATGTTTACAAGGAAAGCGGTTACCCCTTTATTAAAGAATAAGAATAGTTAAGAAATGGAGAATTCTGAAGAAAAAAAACAATTAGACCTTGATGCAACATTAATTGGAACATCGCATAAGGTTGAATCATTTTATGAAAACAATAAAAAAGGTATCCAATATGGCGCTTTGGTTATTGTTTTAGCTGTTGGAGCCTATATTGGTTTCAAATCTTTTTATATAGAGCCTAAAGAAAAAGAAGCTCAAGCTGCTATGTTTCAAGCTCAAGCTTGGTTCGAAAAAGATAGTTTTGATTTGGCTTTAAATGGTCAAGGTAGTATTGAAGGTTTTAATTCAATTGCTGAAACTTATGGATTAACTAATGCTGGTAATTTAGCTCATTATTATGCTGGTGTTTGTAATATGCGTAAAGGCGATTTCGCTGCTGCAATCGATCATCTTAAAGATTTCTCTACAGAAAATGAATTAGTTGGACCTTTAGCAACTGGCTTATTAGGTGATGCTTATTCTGAAAGTGGTGATTATGATAAAGCTGCTTCTCAATACATGAAAGCTGCTAACCAAAGCAAAAACAAATTAACATCTCCAATTTTCCTTAAAAAGGCTGGTATTGCTTTTGAAGAATTAAAAAACTTTGGAAAAGCTGCTGATGCTTACGAAAAAATCAAAAAGGATTATTCTGAAAGCCAAGAGGCTGGTGATATCGATAAGTATATCGCTCGCGCTAAGGCAATGGAATCAGCTAATTAATTTTTATAATCGTATTTGAAAAGCCAATCGAAAGGTTGGCTTTTTTATTTTTAAAATATGGCAACTGCTTTAAAAAATCTTTCAGACACTTCTCTGGAACAAAATAAAATCTTCAAATCTCTTCATATTGGCTTAGTTGTAGCCGATTGGAATGAAGAAATTACTTATTCAATGCGTGATGCTGCTATTGAATTTTTAATTGAAAAGGGTGTTCAAAAAAAGAATATTCATGTACATGCTGTTCCTGGAACCTTCGAGTTGCCAATTGGTGCTCAGTGGCTTGCGCTAAAATCTAAAATAGATGCAGTTATCACCATTGGTTGTGTAATTCAAGGTGAAACCCGCCATTTCGATTTTATTTGCGATGCCTGTGCAAATGGCATTACAGAAGTTTCACTAAAACTTAACAAACCAGTGATTTTTGGTGTACTAACTACCAATAACCTACAACAGGCAAAGGATAGAAGCGGTGGCAAACACGGTAACAAAGGAATTGAAGCTGCTGATACGGCTTTAAAAATGTGTTTATTAAACAAATCTCTGTTTTAGACTTTTTTGTCTTTTGCTATTCTCGTAAGTTTGAAACGCTAATGCATTATAATTGCATCTCATGAAATTTAACATTTTAACTTTTCTGACAATCACCATTCTCTTTTCTACTGCTTGTAAAAAAGGTTTTGATGGCGATAAAAAATCTCAAGCTTTACCTGAAACTTTTATGGTGGTTGATACCATTTTTAGAACTGGTCCTGATAGATTAACCACAAGAGTTGAGGCGCATTGGTGGGGAAATTCATCGGGTGGTTTTATTACCTCATATGAAGTTTCTGCCGATAATGGTATAAATTGGACAAAAACCACTTCACAGGATAGCATTTTTTTAATGAATATTCCTCCTGGTCAAGATAGTTCTGATGTCGTAATTTTAGTAAGAGCAATAGATCAACTTGGACAAAAAGATGATTCGCCTGCTTCTACTTTATTTCCAATTAAAAATTCAGCTCCTGATGTAAAATTTGTCTTTTCACAAGTTCTAGCGGGTATTCCTTCAACCAATCCAATCAATGTTTTTCCTGTATTAAAATATAATATTCAAGGATTTGATCCAGATGGTGAAGTATTACAATCATTTGAATTGTTTATCAATGATACCAATCAAACTCCTTATACTTTCTCAGGTACAACTAATGCTTTTACACTAGTTGCAGAAAATCCAAAAGCAGATTCTTCTCGTTGCCAAGTATTTCTTGGAACTTCTTCTAAAGCTTTACCAGATTTAAGTCCTTTTTTAAGGTTAAACTCTTTTAACATAATTTATATTAGAGCTGTTGACAAAGCATTATCAAAATCGGGATTCACTCCAACACCAGCCGTTTGGGTAAAAAAAGTAAAATCTGATATTTTAATTGTTAATGCATACAATAGTAGTAAGTCATTTGTACAAAATTTCTATTGCCAACGACTTGTTACTGCTGGAATTACAAATTTCGATACCTTACAAGCAACCGAAATTTTAGATAATAACTATACCCAACTTCAACCCGATTTTCAAACCCAAACCAGAACTTTTTCTTTATTCAAAAAAATTCTTTGGTTTAGTGATGATGCTAATTTCTCTTTATCATTAGGACAAAGAAGTACTTCATCATTTTTTGATGCTGGTGGAAAAATGTTTATGGCTGTTTCCATCAATTCGAGCTTCGATCCATTGAGTAATTTTTTAGATTGGACACCAATAAAAAGTCTTGTAAATCCAGCAGTTGGTTCTGTTTTTAGGGTAAACATTAATGCTGATGTACCTGCAATGAAACCAAATTGGCCAATACTTAAAGCTTCTGCAATTATTGCATCTGCAAGACCATTTGCATTGCCCGCAGAAACAAATGATGTTGGTTACGATTCATTGTATGCCGGAGGTATCATCGAAAGTATTTCAGGCCAATCGCCAAGCCCTTGGAAGGGTACTTCTACTGTTTTAGCTAGAAGATTTAATAAGTCTGATAATAAGAGCAATTTTATTATTTCAAGTATTCCCCTCGAAAGATTCAATGCAAAAAACAATATAGATAGTTTGTTTAAACAAGTATTTGTCAATGAGCTTGGATTCTAATCCCAAAAAAATAATCGTTTTTGCAAGTGGAAGTGGCAGTAATGCTGTTAAACTTTGCAGAACCGCAGCAAATTCTGCTCAGACCAAAGTAGTAGCTTTATTTTGTAATAATCCGAATGCTGGTGTTATTGAAAAAATGAAGGAATTTGATGTTCCTGTAGTTCTTTTTAACAGGACCGATTTCAGAAATGAAGCAGAGTTTCTTGAAAAACTGAATCAGTATCAACCCGATTTAATCGCATTACTTGGCTTTTTATGGAAAATTCCAGCTTATCTAGTAGAAGCATATCCTCAAAAAATTGTGAATTTACATCCTGCTTTGTTACCAAAATTTGGTGGTAAAGGAATGTATGGACATTTTGTTCATGAAGCAGTTAAAGCGGCCAACGAGACAGAAACTGGCATCAGCATTCATTATGTAAATGAAAATTTTGACGAAGGAGAAATCATTGCTCAGTTTAAGGTTGATTTAAATCCTACTGATACAGCAGAAAGTATTGCTGATAAAATCCACGTTTTAGAACAAACTTTTGTGGCTGATACAATCATCGGATTATTGAAATAAAGTCCATAATCAGACAAACCTGAGAAGTCTCCAATTTATGCTGCCAACCCTATTAAAGTCGCTTGTTTTCTTTTGTTTCATCCGACAATGAATGGACATAAGAGCGGCATTAATTCTATAGGAATGAATTATTATTTAAAAAAATCACTTAATATAATTGATGCATTAAGACCAACAAGTCTTAATGAAATGTTTCATACAATGACTGTAAAATATGAAGAGCCAGCATTTCAGGGTGAGCAATTAAGACACTTATATTCATTCCGAACTACTAAAGCAAGAACTAAACTTGCAGGGTCTGATATTTTATAATTTTCAATTATGCGATTTCCAACTCTACTATTTTTTTTAATTCTCTCTTTTAATAATGGTTTCAGCCAAAGCTGGAGGTATTATGATAATCTTGCAACTATTGGTTGGATTTCAACAGAATTCAACAATCATATTATTGTATCTTCTACAAAATTGGATAGCCTAAGTGGAAAACATGAACCCCTATTATTACAGATTTCGGGAGAAGGTAAATTGGTAAAAACAATCTCATTACCATTATTTAAACACAATTTAGAAAGAGGGATTCTGACCCTATTATTAAATCATTCAAGTGACTCTTTGGTCGCCGGGGGTTTAGCTTACTCCACAATCGACTCATCAGCCTATTTAGTTATTTTAATATTAAACCAAAAACTTGAATTAATAAGCACTACAATTAATAAATTAGAAATCCCGGATAATATTATTCCTTCTCGAAATTATTCACCGAAAGTAGATTTACATTTTGACGCGAAACAGTTCAATTTTTATGGTAGTATATCAATTTGCTCTGCCAAAAAAGACGGAATAAGTGGCGAAACCTTTGTTAATGCTTACCAATTACCTTGTTATCATCTATTTTTTAAATTGGATTATTCAGGTAAAATTAAACTGATAAAAAAAACACCGGTAAATGTTTCTAACAAAGAAAATTTCATTCTACCAAAAACAAATTTGACTCTATTAAAAAGTGCTAAATCCGGCTTTATTAGCAATAGTTTTACAGAGGGTACACTTTGGTTAAATGACTCATTCAATATAATTAAAACTGAATCTAGTTTACCTAAAAAATATAAAAGTTCTTCCTATTCTAATGATTTTATTGAATTATCTGGTTATTATTATTCACTCGGACTAATTAATTACGATGAATCAATAAGAAAAGGTAATACTACTTTTGAAGCTACTCACAATCGGATTTGTATTCAAAAATTCTCTTTAGATGGGACACTTATAAAAGAAAAGTTTTTATTTCCAATTATGGCAACTGATAGTAGTTCTTGGTTAGAATTTAAAAATGGTAATTACGTTTCCTCCTATCAAGTAAGCTTATTTAATGCCATTATTAAAAGCGCCATTAGTACCAAAGATGGAAAATTAGTATTTACTTATAGAAATCAAAATGGTGGTCTATTTGTTATAAAGCTAGATAGTGATTTAAACCTTATATGGACGAAAACTATTCAAATGCCTTTTTTTAATTATTATTCTGTTGCACAAGCAGAAGATAGTGCTTATGTTCTTACCGGATGGAGTGTAACTTCTGGTTCAACTGAACTACCTTTGTTTGCAATAAAACTTGGTATGGATGGGGTTTTAAACTCAACTATTGATAAACAAATAGAAAAGAATTCTTTTCAGATTTATCCTAATCCTTTTGAAAATAATATTTCAATTTCATTTGAAAACAAATTGAGTCAATATATCGACTTGAAAATTTATGATATGAACGGAAAAGTTGTGTTTGCAGACAAAGTTGCTGATGAAACAATTATTGAAACCAGTAACTTAAAACCGGGTATTTACTTTTGTCTTGCTAATAATGCTGATAATTTCTATAGCAAAGCTTTTAAAATTATTAAATTATAACAGATTAGAGTTTTGTCCTGGAAGTTTCCTCATTTAACAACAACTATAATTTATATGCATATTGTTGTTGAAAGTGAAAGATATATTTTAACTGTATACGATTATCGGCTACTTTACCTAAAAACAAATTTACTGAAACTTTATAGCTGATATTAATCGTTAAAATCAAAAAAACACAAAAAATGAATGATTAATAGAGTTATGTTTCCTTTAGCAAGTTCTTAAAATCCTGAAGGGATAACATGATTATAGAAAATAAAATATGAAGTAACAGACGCACAAACTCAACAAAGCGAACCTTTGGTCCGCTTTGTTGAGTTTGTGGGGATTGAGGTTAAAGCATTTTTCTATAAACATGTGACCTCCTTCTGGGTCAATAATTTCATTGAATAGAGTTATTTAATTCCAAAAACTTTTTGAAAATAATTCTCAATACTTATAATGGACTAAAAAAAGTACTTCTGGTATACATGCTGATATTCGTAATAAATATATCGACCCAATTAAAAAGATTGACATTGAAAAATTTCTTTCAAAAAATAATTTTAAGCTAAATCAGGCAATTACAAAATCAATTAGCTACTTTTGCAGGCTCTAAAAAACGCCTTCATGTCAGCTTCAATAAAAATCAAAAACGCCTTAATTTCAGTATTTTACAAAGATGGATTAGAACCTATCGTTCAAGCACTTCACAAACACGGAGTAAAAATTTACTCTACTGGTGGAACCCAACAATTTATTGAAGCATTAGGAATTCCAGTTTTTGCCGTTGAAAATCTGACAGGTTATCCAAGTATTTTAGGTGGCAGAGTTAAAACACTTCATCCTAAAATTTTTGGTGGAATTTTAGCTAGAAGAGAAGAAGCTTCTGATTTAAAAGAAATCGAAGAATTTCAAATCCCACTTTTTGATTTGGTAATGGTTGATTTATATCCTTTTGAAGAAACACTTGCCAAAACCAATGACGAACAAACAATCATCGAAAAAATTGATATTGGCGGAGTTTCATTGATACGTGCTGCAGCTAAAAATTTCAAACACACTTTAATTGTTGCTGATAAAAGCGATTACTCAAATTTATTAGACATCATTAATACCCAAGATGGCAGTAGTAATCTTGAAAATAGAAAATTATTTGCTGCAAAAGCATTTCAAACTACTTCACATTACGATTCTGCAATCTTTAATTATTTCAACTTAGAAGCTGGTTTAGATTCGTATCGTTTAAGTATCAATGAAGGTCAAACCTTGAGATATGGCGAAAATCCTCATCAAAAAGGTTTTTTCTATGGTGATTTGAATAGCTTACTCGAAAAACTTCATGGAAAAGAATTATCGTACAACAATATTTTAGATGTTGATGCAGGAATTAGTTTGATTGAAGATTTTGAAGAGCCAACTGTTGCCATCATCAAACATAATAATCCATGCGGAGTTGCTTCAAGAAATTCTTTATTAGAAGCTTGGAAAGATGCATTGGCAGGCGACCCGGTTTCTGCTTTTGGAGGAATTATTGTTTTAAATAGAACGGTGGAAATTGAAACTGCAAAGGAAATTGACAAAATTTTCTGTGAGGTTTTAATTGCTCCTGATTATTCAGCAGAGGCTTTACAAATTCTACAATCGAAGAAGAACAGAATTATTCTTAAAAAAATTGGTTCACTTCCAAAAAACAGAACAGTAAGAGCCTCTTTAAATGGAGTTTTGGTTCAAGATAAAGATTTAGTGGTTTTAAAACCTAGCGATTTAAAAGCTGTTTGTAGCAAAACGGTATCGGATGCAGAAATTGAAGATTTAATTTTTGCAGATAAAATTGTTAAACATACCAAATCAAACACCATTGTTTTGGCTAAAAATAAACAATTATTAGGAATAGGATGTGGTCAAACAAGCAGAGTAGATGCATTAAGACATGCAATTGCAAAAGCAAAAAGTTTCGAATTTGAATTAAAAGGATGTGTGATGAGCAGTGACGCATTTTTTCCTTTTCCTGATTGTGTTGAAATTGCTCATTTAGAAGGAATCGATACGGTTATTCAGCCTGGTGGTTCGATAAAGGATGATGCCTCAATTGACTATTGCGAAAAGAACGGAATGGCAATGTATTTCACAGGTGTTAGACATTTTAAACACTAAGGGAAAAAATTCCTTTTAAAATTAAAATACATTTATTATAATTTGCATCAAACAAACCCATGAGCGTTTTTAGTTTTTTAACACAAGATTTAGCAATAGACCTTGGCACTGCCAATACATTGATAATCCATAAAGATCAGGTGGTTGTAGATGAACCATCTATCATAGCTGTCAACAGAAGAACAGGTAATGTTATTGCTGTTGGTAGTCAGGCGCAACAAATGCATGGTAAGGTGCACGAGGATATTAAGACAATTAGGCCATTAAAAGATGGTGTAATTGCAGATTTCCAAGCAGCCGAGCACATGATTAGAGGCATGATTAACATGATTCCTCAAAATAATAAGTTTATTAAACCTCAGCAAAGAATGGTAATTTGTATTCCATCGGGTATTACCGAAGTGGAAAAAAGAGCCGTTAAAGATTCTGCTGAAAGAGCTGGAGCTAAAGAGGTTTACTTAATTCATGAACCAATGGCTGCTGCTATAGGTATTGGAATTGATGTATTTGAACCAATGGGTAACATGATTATTGATATTGGCGGTGGTACTACTGAGATTGCAGTTATTGCACTTGCTGGTATCGTTTGCGACCAATCTATTCGTGTTGCTGGAGATGAATTTACCGAAGATATTTTAGATTATATGCGCAGACAACACAACTTATTGGTTGGTGAAAGAACTGCAGAAAGAATTAAAATTGAAGTAGGTTCAGCTTTACCTGAATTAGACAATCCGCCACCTGATTTTGCAGTAAACGGAAGGGATTTAATGACTGGTATTCCTAAACAAATTACTGTTAGTTATAGCGAAATTGCATCAGCATTAGATAAATCTATTTCTAAAATTGAAGAAGCTGTGCTTAGAGCATTGGAATTAACTCCTCCTGAACTATCAGCAGATATTTATTCAACTGGCTTATACCTAACTGGTGGTGGTGCATTATTACGTGGTTTAGACAAGCGTATTGCTACCAAAACTAAATTACCAGTGCATGTTGCAGAAGATCCACTTCGTGCTGTTGTAAGAGGTACAGGTATGGCTTTGAAAAATTTAAAGAATCACAAATTCTTGATGACCTGATTCTCCCCTGAGCGAGCATGAGGAACCTGATTTTCTTTTTATATAAATACTATACATTCATTCTCTTTTTTTCATTAGAGATGTTGTCGATGGTAATTTTGTTTCAATTCAATAATTACCAAAAAGCAAGCTTTTTAAATTATACTGGCGGTATTGCATCCGGATTCTATGAATCTGTAAACAATACAACAAACTATTTTAGCTTAAGAAGAATCAATGATAGTTTAATGAATGAAAATGCACGTTTAAGAGCACAACAATTGAATGCCTATTACCAAAGTGGCTTTACTTTAAGTTCTATTGTTGATACCGTTTATAAACAACAATACTCATACATTGCAGCTAATGTGGTTAATAATTCCATCACAAAAAGAAACAATTATATAACCATTGATAAAGGTCGTGCCCATGGAATTGAACCAGATATGGGTGTAATAAGTTCGAATGGAGTGGTTGGGATTGTTACCAGTGTTTCTGAAAATTTTGCAACTATACGCTCTGCATTAAATTCAGGAACAAAAATATCAGCTATGCTGAAAAAAAATAGTGCTTTTGGCTCGCTTGAATGGAATGGTGATAATCCTAAATATTCATCTCTGCTTCATGTTAACAAGCATGTACCAATAAAAGTTGGTGATGAAGTAGTAACCAATAATTATTCTACCCTATTTCCAGTTGGTATCCCAATTGGGTTTATTAGTGAACAAAACCTTGAAGCAGGAGATAATTTTCATAATTTAAAAGTTGAACTTTATACCGATTTTAGTACTTTGAAAAGTGTTTATGTTATAAGAAACATTTTAAAAGAAGAACAAAAAACCTTAGAAAATAACCTGAAAGTTGATAATTGAAATTTTAACATCTGTACTGAGATTCATTTTCTTGATATTGTTACAATTACTTGTAATAAATAATATCGAGCTGAATACCTATATCAATCCTTATATCTATCCCCTATTTATTCTTACGCTTCCCGTTTCTATTAAACCTTGGCAAATTGTAATTCTTTCTTTCCTAACAGGAATGGTTATGGACACATTTAGCAGCACTCCTGGTTTACACATGGCTGCTACAACTTTTATGGGTTATATTAGGATTTTTTACTTAAAATTTGCCGCTAATAAAGAAGATTTTGAAGTTCGTTTAGCTCCAACTTTATCAAAAAAAGGTCCAGTTTGGTTTATGTTATATGCCTTCATTCTTATTTTTGTTCACCATTTGCTTCTTTTCTATTTTGAAGTTTATGGCTTAAGTGAATTTTTTAGAACATTTTTAAGAGTAATTGGAAGTACACTTGTTAGTGTTATGTTGATTGGATTAGGTCAGATTTTATTTTATAAGGTAGCGCAGGGAAAGAAAAATGGATAAAGCCATTAGACAAAAAACACTTCTTATTATTTTTATTACTGTGGCATTTATTTATTTATGCCGCCTGTTTTACCTGCAAATTGTTGATGATAGTTATTTCTTAAGTGCACAAAACAATGTGCTTCAAGAACAAACTATCTATCCTGCGAGGGGCTTAATTTATGATAGAAACGGAGAATTGCTTGTTTATAATGATGCAATTTATGATTTATCGGTAATGCCCGAACAAATCAAAAACCTCGATACTTTGGCTTTTTGTGAAGTACTTGGAATTACCAAAGATGACTTCATAAAAAAATTCGATAAAATGAAAAAACAGAAAGGTTATGCCCCATGGAAACCTGCTGTTTTTGAGCGACAAATTACAATTCCAACTTATGCTGCTTTCCAGGAAAAATTATATGACTTTCAAGGCTTTTTTGTTGAAGTAAGAACCGATAGAAAATACCAACACAACAACGCCGCTCACGTGATGGGTTATATTGGTGAGGTTACTGATAGAGATATCGAAAAAAGTGAAGGTTACTACAGAATGGGTGATTTTATTGGCATTAGTGGTGTAGAAAAAACCTATGAAAAAGAATTAGGTGGTAAAAAAGGTACCCGATATGTTTTGGTTGATAGCAAAAGTCGCTCACAAGGAAGGTATAAAAATGGGGAGTTTGATACTGCTGCGATTGCTGGACAAAATATCAACTTAAGTATCGATTATAAACTACAAGAATTAGGTGAACTATTAATGATGAATAAAACCGGAAGTATTGTTGCCATTGAACCTCAAACCGGAGAAATTTTGTCTTTAGTAAGTAGTCCCTCTTATAACCCCAATCTTTTAATTGGAAGAGATAGAGGAAATAAATATATGGAATTACTTCGCGACCCTATGAAGCCATTGTTTAATAGACCTTTGGCAGCACCTTATCCTCCGGGTTCAATTTTTAAAATTCTAATGGCATTAACGGGTCAACAAGAAAAGGTTTTGAATCCTGCAACCACTTATGGCTGCCATCACGGATATATGTTTGTAGGTTGCCATCCACATGGTTCTCCTTTACCACTTCGACCAGCAATTGCAGTAAGTTGTAATGCCTATTTTTGTCAGGTTTACCGCAGTATCGTTAACAATCCAAGGTATCCTCATGCGGAAGATGCTTATAACAGTTTTCATAAACATATTTCAAGTTTTGGATTAGGTAAAAAATTAGGTGTTGATTTATATGGTGAAGGAAATGGTTTTTTACCTCCATCAACCTATTACGATAAAATTTATGGCAGATACCGTTGGCAAGCAACAACCACCATTTCATTAGGTATTGGACAAGGTGAATTGGGAATTACTCCTATACAAATGGCTAATGCAACAGCAGCAGTAGCTAATAGAGGTTATTATATTACACCTCATATTGTTAAAAGAATTGGCGGAAAAGTGAATCCAAATCCACAGTTTAACAAGAAAAATTGGACAACAATTGATACCAATTATTTCTCTGTTGTGATAGAAGGAATGCAAGATGTGGTTGAACATGGAACTGCCTATATTGCAAGAATACCGGGTATACAAATTGCTGGAAAAACAGGAACAGCTCAAAATCCACATGGAAAAGACCACTCAGTTTTCTTTGCGTTTGCACCTGTTAATAATCCTAAAATTGCCATTGCTGTAGTAGTTGAAAATGCAGGTTTTGGAGCCACTTGGGCAGCACCAATTGCATCATTAATGATTGAACAGTATTTAACTGGAAAACACAATACACGTCCACATTTGAAAGAAAATATGTTGAAAGGAAATTTAAACCATAGAAATGACACCGCAGCAACCCAAACCAAGTAGTATCGATTGGATTACCCTCCTGCTTTACTTCCTGTTTATTACAATAGGATTGCTAAGTGTGTACGCTTCGGTTTACAAAGAAACCAATCCACATATTTGGGATACCAGTCAGAATTATGGTAAACAATTAATTTGGATTGGCATTTCTATTTTTGTTGGTAGTTTGATTTTACTAATTGATGAAAAGTTCTTTTTTGCTTTTGCTTATCCCATTTATGGTATAACAATTATTATGTTACTCTTGGTTTTGGTTGCTGGAACCACTGTAAAAGGCTCTTCATCGTGGATAGAAATAGGTGGATTTAGAATGCAACCCGCGGAATTTGCCAAATTTGGAACTGCGCTAGCTATTGCAAAATACCTGAGTGGTTACAACAAAGATTTTGCTAAAAAACGATTAGACCAATACATTTCAATTGCAATCATTTTGGCCCCAATGGTCATTATTCTTTTACAAAATGAAACAGGTTCCACCTTGGTATTTTTCTCTTTTGTATTTGTATTGTATAGAGAAGGATTACCCGGTTGGATACTATTTGCCGGATTTATGTTGGCAATTTTAGGTGTGCTGGCTTTGCTAATAAAACCTCTATATATCATCATAGGATTAATTGTTTTAGCAGGTATTTTTCTTTTATTAGTTAGACGAACAAGAACCCTCATTTTACTAACTGCAGGTGTTGTAATTGTATCCTCTTTTTTGGTGGGAAGTATTGATTATGCTTTTCAAAACATCCTTCAAAATCACCAAAGAACTCGTATCAATGTTTTATTGGGGAAAGAGGTTGATATTAAAGGAGCTGGATACAATGTGCAACAATCTAAAATTGCTATTGGTTCTGGAGGATTTTGGGGAAAAGGTTTCTTACAGGGAACACAAAATAAATTCAGATTTGTACCTGAACAAAGTACCGATTTTATCTTTTGTACCATTGGAGAAGAATATGGCTTTTTAGGCTCATCTATCTTCGTTATTTTATACATGGTAATGCTCTGGCGATTGCTAGTAATGGCAGAACGACAACGACAAAAATTCAACCGGATTTACGGTTATAGCGTAGTGAGTATTTTATTCTTTCACTTTCTGATTAATGTAGGAATGACCTTGGGACTAATGCCTGTAATTGGAATTCCTTTGCCCTTTTTTAGTTATGGAGGCTCAGCACTTTTAAGCTTTACCATCTTGCTGTTTATCTTTATTAGATTAGATGCCAACAGGGTAAATGAGTTGAAGAATTTTGATTAGAAGGATTTATAAAACTTTTTACAAAACTGCCCCCCCTACTGAAATCAACAAAAAGACAATTAAAATCATAAAAAAACCTTTTAAATAAATAATTTAACATTAAAATATTTTGTCAATTGATTATTAATATTTAAGTTTGATTAATTATTAATAGTTTATGAAAAATTTATTTACCCAAAAGCTTATCAAGCTTTTTGTATTTTTGAACTTATTTAGCGTTTCTGACTTCGCTTTTTCTCAAATTAGTAATGTTAAAATTGATTTAGGTCTAAATCAAACAATTTACAAACCCTTTGCTGACTCAATACAAATACAATTTTTAAATAAGAATGCAGTTAACAACTCCTTCATATCAACTCAAAACTTTTATTATAAATGGTCAATTAGAAGTAAATATGGAACCTATCTCTTTAAATTTGCTAAAGATTCTTCAGTTTTAAACATCCCTAATATAAAATTTAAGATTGAGGATTTCGAAGATTCAATTGAAGTAGGCTTGGAGATATCGCTCCTAAATGGAGATTCAATCTGGTCAGGAAATAAATTTATTGAAATCCTCGAACCAAAATGTTTAAGTCGCAAACAATTTTGTAATACAAATTTAGAAATTAGGTATTCAGACCCAATGCCTACTGGTCATACATATTCTATCGTTTACCTAGATTCTTTAAATAACGAAAATTTTGTACCAATATATGGTACGACACTTTGGCAAAATAGTCCTGTTTTCAATCCAATAATTGAAATTGAGAATTTAACTGAAAACTTAACAGAACAGAAATATGCCTTTTTAATTAAAAATTCAAATTCGAATATCTATAAGTTGGAGGATTATTTTAGAATTTCTCATCTAAACAATCCATTTCTGCCTAGTTACCAATACGATTGTCAAATTGGAGTTTCAGTTTTGCCAAACAATTTTCAAAATGGATTGAACTATAAATGGTATAAGCATACTTTAACGAATGATACAAATATTTTTAATTTAGATAATCCCCATTTAAACACCTATTTAGAACCAGGAGAATACTATGTAATAGCTGAGTTAAAAGATTATGAGGATGAAACAATTTGCTATGCTCCTTCCAATAATTTAAGAGTTTATCCAGAAATTTCTGAAATATTTGTTGCATCGGATATTGAAGCGCTTAATTCAGAAAATGATACTGCTACATTACAATGTTACTTTAATGGAGATACGCTTAACTCCCCTCTTTTTCAAGTTGATTGGTATAAAAATGATGTGTTTTACAATAGAACTGATGGTTTAATGTTAACTGTCTCTGAACCTGGAAGTTATTATGCAAAATTAGTTAATTCTTGTGGTGTTGAATCAAATACTAATACTATTGAACTTTCACAAGGTATAGCCTCTAAAATTGAAAATATTGAACAATTAAAAAAACAAATTTCAATTTCACCAAATCCAAGTTTCGGTTACTTTAATATACAAATTGATATTTCTCTACTAAATTATCCAATTACATACCAATTAATTGATATTAATGGGAAAGAAATTATGGAACCTCAGGGAATTAATTCAGAGAATACAAAAATAGATACATCAAAAATCAAACCATCAGTTTATTTTATTAAATTTAGAATAAATAACATTCAGAATGTAATTAAAAAATTAATCTTAAACTAACATGAAAGCCTATTTAAGAATTTTTATCGCCCTAATCTTTTTACTAATTTTAAGTAAAAAATCGTATTCAAACCTGGGCTGCCACTGTCTTAATGTACCAATAATAAAAACACCTATTACAATCGAATGTACCAAAATAGGTATTACATTTGAGAGATGCTATGATTTTCCAAGTAATAATCAAGAATTAGTTATCTACCTAAAACCAAATGGACTTCCTCAACAGTATTTAGCATCAATAACAGTTCCGCCTGTTAATCAAGGAAGTCCAAGGACTTTTTCATATCAAATAACTAACTTAAATCCAGGCACAACATATGAAATAGAAGCATTTTATATGTCTTGTCCTAATTTAAAAGTTAAAGTAAATGTTACAACTAAAAATTTTTCAAGTACTTGCCCTAATCCAATTTGCAATGCTGCAACTAATATTGGATGTGGGTCATTTAGAGCAAGGTGGACAAATAGAACTTGTTACAGTAAAACTTATCTAACAATTTATAATTCTACCACTAATACAGTTATACATAATAGAATAGAAGTTAATTCAAGTCAAAATTCTATGTTGTTATCTGGACTACAAGCTGGAGTATATCAATATTTTATAGAAGCAATTTTTCTTCAAAATTGCGATGGTGTTTCAACTAGTAAATTAGTAGAATCTAATTGGATTACTGTACCAATTTCCAACTCGCCTCCAAATGGCGGCCCAGATAAAGTTGCTAACTGTGTTAGTGGATCAGGTGTTTATTTAAGTGCAACTGGAATAGGAACATGGTCGCTGGCAGAACCTAATTCCTCACCAAGTTGTTATTTTGATAATAACCCAAATGCAAAAACTTCAACAAACCCTAATGCAAGTTTTTGGATTGCTCCTGGACTTCAAAGCATTTTGTTAAAATGGACTAATTCATGTGGTGTTGATTATGTTAGAGTTTATAGCAGTAATGCCCCAGGAAATTGCGGAACAAAAACAAATCCAGTCCTCATTAGAGATATTAGAGATAGCAAGGATTACAATACCATATATTTAAATAATAAGTGTTGGCATGCACAAAACCTTAATCATGGTGCTATGATTCCTTTTCATGGAACAAATTCATCATTAACCGTGGAACCTGCTTGGCCTGCAAATAGCAATTCACCAATAAAAAAATATTGTTATTTAAACCAAGAAGCTAATTGCACCAAAAATGGAGGTTTATATTTGGGTGATTTTGCCCGATTTGCAAATGCTTGCCCACCCTGTTGGCATGTTGCAACTTATGCTGAATGGAATGGTTTAATTAATAGTTCTGGAACGAATATAGCAACAAGAGTAAATAACTTAATGCAAAATAATGCATCCTCAAATGGATTCAAGGGTTATGTTCCAAATTCTAATAATGAATGGCTTTCAGCTTCATTTGCAAATATCTGTTCATATCAATCAGCACAAAACGTAGGAATAAGTGGGGTAAACATTTTTTATGGAAATTTTGATTACTCACCAGTAGAACAATCAACCTTATTTTGGAGCTCCTCTCCACCATTGTTAAGCCTAGGTTCATTTGCCTTTGATAATGTAGCCCCAAGTTGGCTAACTAAATATAATGGAACTAAAGGTGGATGGGGCTTATATATTCAATTCTGGGGAAGTTCAAATTTTTACTATGATATTTTTCAACACAATTTTACCCTTAGAGATATAGCCTTACCAATAAGATGTGTTAAAAACTAAACTATAAATATTCCAAAATGTAAGAATTTAGCTTTAAACTACAGAGAATAAGAATATTAAAATATAAATCTATGTTAATTTATAAATTTCATATGGAAGTTTTAGAAATAATTAGGAGAAAATGTTTAAAACCGTTGAAGTATTACTTAGTTAACATTAATGTTGATAATAAGCAAAGCAATTTCAAGTAATTCCATATTCAATTTGCTAATTTTTATAGATATTAAATGAATCAGTTATAAACCAATTTCACAAAGCAAAATTTTTTAATTAAATATTACAGTAAAAACTTTAAACAAAATAAGGAAAAAATAATATGTTAAAAAAAATTAGAATTTTAACTGTAATTCTATTATTTGTATTCAACAGCAAAGCTCAAAATCTGCTATTGCCAAATATGCCTGATAGTTTTGAGGTTAGGAGATATAGTCTGGATTCAACACAAATTCAGTCAATTCTAAATTTTGAAAATTCAGAAAACTTTATAATCAATCTTAATAACTTTATTAATTTAAATGATTACAAACAAAAATGGAATCAAATAATAGATAAACCACAAAATACGCCAGTTTACCGAATTGGAATGGACACTAATGGATATGCATTAAAAGATGGAACATGGCGTTTTTTTTCTATAAAAGATAATTCATTATATTATTCTGGACTTGAAGGTTGGTTGGGTGTTTGTAATACCGCTTTCAAAAACACAATGTATTTGGAAAAACCTGTTATGCTAATGCCAATAGGGAAAAATTCTAAGGATTACATATACGACACCTCAATTGTTAATTATCCGATTTTCAAAAGGCAGAATCAATTTAATTTTTGTGATTCGGCTAAAATTTACGGAACTTTTTATAGTAAATGCAAAAAACTGAACAATGGAAAAATCATAATACAAAATGATACAATTGAGGTTTTTTGCACAAAAGATATCTATATAGATTCAATTAATATTTTCCTTCCGGAAAACGGTCTTTGGAAATTTAATGAGGGAAAAGAGGTTTTGAATTATTCAAATATTAGAGTTTTCGTCAAAAACGGACCAGTATTACCATTAATAAACTTTTATAAAGAATGGAATGAATTAGATATAATATTTGACAGACGTATGCGCGCCTATACTGGCCTAAATCAAATTAAAATTGATGACATAAAACTATTCCCAAATCCAATTTCAGATTTTTTAAATTATGAGGGACCAGCTTGCAATAAAATGATCTTGTATGATGCTCAGGGGAGATTGGTCTGGGAAGGAAAAAACGAAACGATAATAAATATGATAGATTTAACCACAGGAATATATTTTCTATCGATAGATTCATATGATTTCAAAAAATTCACTAAAAAAGTAATAAAGAATTAAACAATATAATCCCACAATTTTAATGAGTTTTAAAATTAAAACCACACTTCTCCTAGTTTTAATGGTATATTTTAATTATACAAAGGGAATCACAATAAATATAAATAATTCACCAAGAATTAAAGGAGTTCATTTTAGAATAATTTCTTATGAAAATTCATTAGAGCATTTATTAATTGATACAATAGTAAATAATTCAACTCTGGAATTTAATTTAGAAAATACATTTCTTAGAATTGAACTTCCGGAGTTTAATCAGTCTTTCCCTATTATTCTAAATGAAAAACAAAATAATTATGGATTGACATTTTCTGTTTCTGACCATGGAAAATTAGAATTCAATGCTTATAAAGATAAGCATAATGTTCTTTTTGATGAACATTTACTTTTATTAAAACAATTCAATCTTTTGAATGACTTAGAAAGAGTTTTCGACCCAAAATATTTGAAAAAATTTGAAAATTGTGGATTATTTTATAAAGCTATCAATGATAGTTTTGAATTGCACCAATTTCCTAAAATTCTATCTGCTAATGAATTTGATTATTTAAATACCAAAAAACAAATTCTAAAATTAATTAGAATACCAAACCATGAGAAGAAATTTTTCTTATTGTATAATAATATTTGTCAAAAATTAAATGATTCAAAATTCCTAAGGGAAACCGATTTACTGTATGAATTATTCAAAATTAGATTAGCGATCCAAAAAAAACAAACTGAAATTTCTCAAACTAAAAATACTAATCCATTTTTTATTGTGTGTTTACCCCTTCTTTAGTTCAATTCAAAAGTATAGTTAATGTTTGATTTTCAAATTTGATTTTAAATTAAAATT
>JBIMKP010000024.1:0-70418 GCA_051861545.1 Bacteroidia bacterium
AAGCTCAAGATGTATTTTTGGTAAACAATATTAAAAAGTTGGCTTAAAAGCGGTCAACGTAATTTAGGCTTTTACATCTCCGCCAATAGCCAACAGCCAAAAGCCAACGTATTAAATCTCCCTATTCACGTCCCAAGCTTCCATGTAATCAGCTATTCTACGCAAGAAACTTCCTCCTAATGAACCATCAACTACTCTATGGTCGTAACTTAATGAAAGGAACATCATGTGTCTGATAGCAATTACATCACCCATTTCAGTTTCTAATACTGCTGGTTTTTTCTTGATAGTTCCTGTTGCCATAATAGCAACTTGTGGTTGGTTAATAATCGGTGTTCCCATAACGTTTCCAAATCCACCAACATTGGTAATTGTAAAAGTACCGCCGCTAATTTCATCTGGACTTAATTTATTTGCTCTCGACCTAGTTGCTAAATCGTTTACCATTTTAGTCAATCCAACTAAATTCATCATATCAGCATTTTTAATTACTGGTACGATTAGGTTTCCACTAGGTAAAGCAGCTGCCATTCCTACATTGATGTTTTTTCGTTTGATGATATTGGTTCCATCAACCGAAACATTAATCATAGGGTAATCTTTAATTGCTTTTACAACGCACTCAATGAACATTGGAGTGAATGTAATTTTCTCTCCTTCACGTTTTTCATAAATGCCTTTTGCTTTATTTCTCCACATTACCATATTGGTAACATCAGCTTCAACAAATGAAGTTACATGCGGACTTACATGCTTACTCATTACCATATGATCGGCAATTAGTTTACGCATTCTGTCCATTTCAATTACTTCATCACCACCACTTAAACTTACAGCAGGTTTTGCCGGGGCAACTGGTTTAGCAACCGGTGCTTCTACTTTAGGCGCTTCAACCACTGGTGCAGCTACAGGCGCTGCTGAAGTAACAACTGGAGCGCTTTCAACTGGTGCTGCAACTAGAGCTGGAGCTGATGAACGATTTGCAACATAATCAAGAATATCTCTTTTTGTTACTCTTCCTTCACTTCCTGTACCTGGAATATTTTCTAATTCTGCCATACTGATGTTCTCAGTTTTGGCAATATTTAATACCAATGGAGAATAAAATCTGCTACCTGAACTAGCAACTGTTGCCGTTGCAGTTTCAACTTGTTTGGTTATTTGTTGAACAGGAGTTGCGATTGCAGCAGGAACAACTTCTGCTTTAGGAGCAGGTGCTGAGGCGGCTGAACCTTCCATTTCAATAATGGCAATAGGTGCATTCACTGCCACTACATCACCATCGTTGAATAATTTCTTCTTTAAAATCCCTGCTTTAGGCGATGGAACTTCAGAATCAACTTTGTCGGTTGCGATTTCTAATACTGTTTCATCTACAGCAATTGCATCACCCTCATTCTTGGTCCAACGGATAATGGTGGCTTCGGCAATACTTTCGCCCATTTTGGGCATCACCAATTGAAATTCAGACATGTAATTTTAATTATTTTGAAGATGGTTACTTATTCTATTTCTATTTGTTTTTAATCTTTGTTTTTATAAAAGCTTAAAGGTCCAATATAAAAAATAAAATAGAGTTTCCTTCTGTGCCGACAAATTTATCTGAAATTCCCGATTGAAAAAACTTTTCAGGATTTTATCTTATCTATCAAGCAATTAAATCTAAAACTGCTGCCTTTTTTTTAACAAAATACCTATTTCCAGTCGAATTGCATTTCAACCAACCTTTTATACAAGCCACTTTCCGACTGTATCAAGGCTTCATGTGTACCTGTTTCCTGAACAATTCCTTTGTCAATTACTACTATCTGATTGGCATTTCTAACAGTAGATAACCTATGTGCAATTACAAATGAGGTTCTTCCTTTCATTAATCTTTCTAATGCCTCTTGAACCAATTGCTCACTTTCACTATCTAATGAACTCGTTGCTTCATCTAAAATTAAAATAGCAGGATTCTTTAAAATGGCTCTGGCTATGGCTATTCTTTGTCGCTGACCACCAGACAATTTAACGCCTCTTTCTCCTACAATGGTTTCAAATCCTTCAGGAAATTTACTAATAAACTCTAATGCATTTGCTTGCTTTGCTGCTTCAATAATTTGTTCATCAGTAGCTTCTTGATTTCCATAAGAGATATTTTCTCTAATAGTTCCACCAAATAAAATTACATCTTGAGGAACAAATGCCATCTGAGAACGTAATTCTGTTAACTGAAAATCATGGCTTGTTATTCCATCAAACAAAATACTTCCACTTTCTTGGTCGTAAAATTTCAATAATAAGGATGCAATGGTACTTTTTCCAGCACCACTTGGACCAACTAAGGCAATTTGTTCACCTGGATTTACTTTTAAATTAATGCCTTTTAAAACTTGAATATCTTTTCTTGAAGGATAAGAGAATTTTACGTCTTTAAACTCAACTTCTCCTTTAATGATATGTGCAGGTTTAACAATTCTTTCATCTAAAATTAAAGGTTCACCATCTGTTCTTAATAGTTCTCTTACTCTTTGTGTGGCTCCCAATGTTTTTTGAAGGTTCGAAAACATGTCTGCAAAACCCGCAAAAGTACCGCCAACAAATGCAGAGAAGATAACGAACATGGTTAAATCGCCGGTACTGAGTTCAGATGTTTGAATCATTTTGGCACCATACCACATTACAAATGATATCGCTCCAAAAACAGAAAATATCATAAAGCTCACAAATGCACCTCTATATCTTGCATTTAAAATGGCTGTTTCTACAACACTAAAAATACTTTTGGTATACCTTTTCATTTCGTTTGATTCAGCAGTAAATGCTTTTACTACAGAAATTCCAGAAAAAGTTTCTTGAACAATATTTCCACTATCAGCTAATTGGTCTTGTGCTTTGCGTGCCATTTTTCTGATACGCATTCCAAAAACAACTGCAACAATTGCTACCATCGGCACAACAGATAACATTACCAAGGCAAGTTCAGTTGAAATCCAAAAGATAAAAGACAGGCCAATAACAAGTGTAAAAATTCCTCTTAAAAACTCTGCTAATGTAAAAGATATGGCATCCTGAATTTGTGATAAATCACTGCTAATCCTGCTACTTAACTCCCCTACTCTCTGTTCAGAAAAAAACGACATTGGTTGTGAAATCAATTTGCCGTATAAATCTTTACGCATATCAGCCAGAGAGCGCTCTCCTACTTCTGTTAAAAGATAAATTCGCATGAATGAAAAAATCATCTGAACAGTTAATTGCAAAAACAAGAGTAAAATAATTGTATTCAAACTCCATTGAACAGTTTTTAAATCAAAACCGCCAAAACCGCCGCTCATCTGACTTTGTGGCAAATCTACTTTTACTCCAGGAGCTGCTGCATCAATCATTTTTCCTAACAAAAAAGGAAAAATCATGGTACTAAATGCCGACAAAGCAATAAAAACTAAACTAATAAAAAACTTTACTCGATACGGCTTTAAGTATGTAAACAATAAAAG
Source organism: Bacteroidia bacterium (assembly GCA_051861545.1). GTDB lineage: Bacteria > Bacteroidota > Bacteroidia > UKL13-3 > UKL13-3 > CAISCU01. The sequence goes on from JBIMKP010000024.1 coordinate 3,483, forward strand.
CGTTTCTTTTAAACTCTCTTTTGATATTTTTACTTTTTCAACTTCTTTATCTAATTTACCGTTGCTATTATAACTACTTCTTTTTGCCATGATGTTTGTAAAACCCAAATATCAGTCCATAAAACTCAAACTGACATTTTGAACTTTTTATGCTACGTAATCTTCTAAATATTTAAACTTATCGCAGATTTTTCCATCTTTAGCAATGGTTGCATTTGCAATAATACCTTCATTGTCTTCAACCAATAAACTTGGTAATACATGCCTAATTAATTGTTCCCCAAATTCTAATGATGCATCGATTGGTAATTCGCAAGGTAAATTTGCTACAGATTGAATATCAATAACATTAGGCAAAAACGCAGGTACTTCTTTTTCCAATAATGGATTATAGCCATAAAATGCATCACCAATAACTGTACTTCTTAATGTTGATGGCAATGGTCCTGGAATATCACAAGTAATATCTGAAATAACTTTAATTCTAAAATCAGAACCTTTCATTTCTTCATGAGTGAAAAATGGAGCAATTCCTTCCTTCCAAAAAACAGCATTTACCATCACATCCGCTTTTTGATAAAATGGCTTGAATACACTCATATAATCTTCTGGATGTTTGTAAAAATCAGATTTATCCCAGAATCTACCATCTCTATGAGCATAATAATCTTCACTTCTTAAATGTACGTAAATGGCTTCGTTATAATCATCATTTAAAAACTCTTCCTGACTTACTTGATGTACTTTTAACTTCCTTAATAACTCCAAACTACCATGGCCAACACGACCATCACCACATAAAACTATGCGCATTGGAGGAAGTTTAATTCCTTCGTACTGACTAATCATATCAGCTAAATCCTTGCATTCATGTGCTGGCTTCATGGTATAATATCCGTACTTTTTACCCCACATCATCAATGCATAATGTGTTCCAACTAAACCAGCAAAACGTCCAAATCCAATAATACGATTACCAGCATCCCAAACCAATGTTTCATAATCAACCATCCTGATTTTTTTATTCAGGATTTCTCTTAGTAAATTACGATTATGTGCTTGTTTTTTAATGGTATGAGAGAAAAACAAATAGGTTTTTTCAGGAATTAACTCGGCCACAGGAACCTCTTTAACTCCGAGTAAAATATCGCACTCACTTAAATCTTCTGTAATTTCAATACCTAATTTACTGTATTCTTCATCAGCAAAACACCTATGTGCCGATGACTGAACAAGCACTTTGGTGCCTGGAAAAAACTGCTGCAAACTTACACACTGTTGCGGTGTAAGGGGTGTTCTGTGGTCGAAAGGTTTTTTGCCTTCTCTAATTACGCCAATTGTACTCATACAGCCGGCGAAGTTAGTAAAATAAACTTTTGAAAAGTTTGAATAAACTTTAAGTCATACTATTGAGGCAAAATTTATTCAAAAACTACTATCCCATTAGCTTTTGTTAATGCCGCTTCTCTTTCTTTTAGCAACATTACCATCGATAAACTCATGTTAATTTCTGTTTCATCACCAATATCTTGTGCAGCTTTTAAGCTTTCCATGGCTTCAACAAACAACTTTTTCACTAAATGTAATTGAAGGTAAAACAAACAAGATTCAATATCTCTTTTTATAATAACCTCAGGTGCATCAGGAATAATATCATATTTCTCTTCCCATTTTTTGCTGATTTCATATCTTTCTGATAGCACACTTGCTGCAAAACTCGAAATCAATGGGTTTACATGCATTAAAAAATAACTCGCATTTATTTCTGAACCTGCTACATATAATTTCTGAATTTCTTCTGCCAACAAAATCATTACCTCATTTTCAAAACCAATTAAATTCTCATGAATCATTTTAAAAACCAATGATACAAATGTTTCGTTGTTTACTTCAAATTGAGCATGTTGCATCAATAATTTAAGTAAATGCTGCTCTTGTTTTAATGAACCTGTTTCTTTAACAAGTTCCTTAATTTCTTCTTCGTAGTTTAATGGCGCTGGCTCTTCTTTTACCCACTCTTTTTCTTTTTCACCTAAAAAAGATTTCCTCGATTTATTCAGCTCGGTAACCAAAACCTGCTCATTCATATCGAGCAAAACCGAACATTCTCTTATAAACGCCATTCGTTTAATGGCATCAGGAATTTTACTGATACTTTCAACAATATCTCTGGTTACTTGCGCCTTTTTTATAGGATCGCCTTCACTCTCCTTTTGTAATAATTGAACTTTAAATAAAATAAAATCACGAACAGCTGTTTTTAGATAGGTCCTAAATTCTTCTGAACCAACTTTTTTACAATACGAATCTGGATCTTCTCCATCAGGAAACAATACCACTCGAACATTTAATCCTTGCTCAAGTAACATATCAATTCCTCTGATACTGGCTTTTATTCCAGCTGCATCACCATCATATAAAACTGTAACATTCTCTGTTTGTCGTTTTATTAGTTTGATTTGATTCTCTGTTAATGAAGTACCTGAACTTGCTACAACATTCTCAACATCTGCTTGATGCAAACTTATCACATCAGTATATCCTTCAACCAAATAAACTGAATCGTGCTTTCTTATGGCATTTTTGGCAAATGAAAGTCCATATAATTCATTGCTTTTGTGATAAAGTAAGGTTTCAGGTGAGTTAACATACTTCGGACTTTTATCATCCTTTTTTAATTGTCTACCAGCAAAGGCAATAACTTTTCCGGTTGAACCATGAATTGGAAAAATTACTCGACCACGATAGGCATCATAAATTTTACCTTGTTCAGATTTTTTAACCAAGCCCGATGAAAACAATATCTCTTCATTAAATTGAGATGCAATGGCAGAATCATGAAAAGCCGACCATTCATCTTGAGCATATCCCAGCTTAAATTTTCTAATAATGTCCTCTCTAAATCCTCTTTCTTCAAAATACGAAAGGCCAATCATTTTGCCCGTATCAGAATTCCACAATTGTTCTTCAAAATAATTGATAGCCCAGTTATTGAGAATTTGAAGACTCTCTTTTTCTGTTTTGATTTGATGTTCTTGCTCAATATTGATATTCTCCTGCTTAGGCCAATCAACATTAAATCTTTCTGCCAAAGTTTTTAAGGCTTCTAAATAGCCCAAACTTTCGTTCTCCATCACAAAATTCACAACATTTCCTGCTTTACCGCATCCGAAACATTTATAAATCCCTTTACTTACTGAAACAGAAAATGAAGGACTCTTTTCTTGGTGAAATGGACACAATCCTTGCAAATTAGAACCTGCTCGTTTTAAACGAACAACATCACCAATCACTTGTTCAATGGGCGATGCCTGAATGATTTCTTCTATTTTGCTTTGTGGTATCATTTTTCTGAAAGCGTAAAAATAGCTTTTTTCGAGATGCTTTGTTGCTAAAAAATCAGGAAGATTTTATAACCAAATCAATATCAGATTTTTTATTCTTATTGTAAAATCTTCAAATCCATTCACTTTCTTATGAAATTCAAATTCTTATCTTCGCCCAAAATGTCCCCGTGATTTGCCAAAAACAATTCACGGGTTTTTCGCTTTTGTTCATTTTAGAAATCTATTCAATGAAAATTCAAGAATTATTAGAATTATATTGTAGTCAGGAAGAAGTTAATGCTTGTACACTTGCTATTCAACAGAATAAAGCAAGAGTTCATCTCAATGGATTAATGGCATCATCTTCAGCACTTATTGCCGCCTCAATTTTTCAACTTAAACAACAAACCCATGTTTTTGTATTTAATAATACAGAAGATGCTGGCTACTTTTATTCCGACCTTTCTAATATTCTCGAAGGTAAAACCTGTTTACTTTTACCATCTTCCTTTAAAAGAAATTTTATTCCTGCCACTTTAGAAAATAGTTTAGTTCTCGAAAGAGCTGAAACATTAAATCGTTTAAAACAAAACAATAGAATTCCTGAATTAATTGTAAGCACTGCTGAAGCTTTAGCAGAATGGGTTATTAGTGAAGAGGATTTAGATAAAAATACTTACGAAATAAAACAAGGTTCAACACTCGATCTTGAATTCTTTATGGAGTTCTTAAATGAACATCATTTTGAAAGAGAAGATTTTGTTTATGAACCTGGCACCTATAGTTTAAGAGGTGGAATTATTGATGTATTCTCGTTTAGCAATGAACAACCTTATAGAATTGAACTTAATGATGATGTGATTGAGTCTATTAGAATATTTAATCCTCATGACCAATTATCATTAAAAAAAGTTGATCGATTTTTTATCATTCCTCATGTTCAAAAAAACAGAGAAAAAGAACAAGTAGTGTTTCATTACTTACCTGAAGATACTTGTTTATGGTTCCATGATTTAAATTTAGGTAAAGACCAAATCACCAAAGGAATTGAAAAGGCAGATAAATGGTTTGAAGAAAATAAAGACCATGAACTGAAAGAAAAATCAAGCAAAGAACTTTGGATGAACACTACTGATTGGTTAAAAGAAATCAATCGTTTTAGAATTATAGAATTTGGAACCAGAAAACATTTTCATCAAACAACAGCAAGTTTTCAATTCAATATTCAACCTCAACCGCTCTTTCATAAAAACTTTAAATTATTAATCGAAAATCTAAAACAAAATTCTTCATCTAATTATACCAATTTAATTTTTAGTGAAAGTAGTCGACAGGTTGAAAGATTGTATACCATTTTCGAAGACCTTGATAAGGATGTAAAATTTGATCCGGTTTACCATGGTTTAAGCAATGGCTTTGTAGACAATAAACTAAAATTAGCTTGTTATACCGAACACCAAGTTTTTGACAGATTCTACAAAGGAAAAATTAAAGCAGGTTATTCAGGAAATAAACTAATTACATTAAAAGAACTTAAAGAACTAAAACCCGGTGATTATGTAACTCACATAGATCATGGTATTGGAAAATTTGCTGGATTAGAAAAAATTGAAATCAATGGACATTTGCAAGAAGCAGTTCGATTGGTTTATAAAAACAATGATTTATTATATGTAAGTATTAACTCACTTCATAAGATTTCAAAGTATGTAGGTAAAGAAGGAACCGAACCTCGCATGAATAAATTAGGAAGTGATGCTTGGGAGAAACTAAAAAACAATACCAAAAAGAAAGTTAAAGACATCGCTCGTGATTTGATAAAACTTTATGCTACCAGAAAATCACAATCGGGTTTTGCATTTGCTCCAGATAATTACATGCAGATTGAACTCGAAGCTTCTTTTATGTATGAAGATACTCCCGACCAAAGCAAAGCAACTGCTGATGTAAAAAAAGACATGGAGAAACCAAATCCAATGGACAGACTAGTTTGTGGTGATGTTGGTTTTGGAAAAACTGAAATTGCAATTAGAGCTGCATTCAAAGCAATATCAGATAGTAAACAAGTTGCAGTATTAGTGCCTACAACTATTCTTGCTAATCAACATTATAGAACTTTTAAAGAAAGACTTAAAGACTTCCCTTGTAATATTGATTATATCAATCGCTTTAAAAGTGCTGCCGAACAAAAAGAAGTTTTGAAAAAAGTTGCTGAAGGAAAAGTTGATTTATTAATTGGAACCCATAAACTATTAAGTAAGGAAATTAAATTTAAAGACCTTGGCTTGTTGATTATTGATGAAGAACAAAAATTTGGAGTAGCAGCTAAAGAAAAATTAAAAGCTATTAAAACCAATGTTGATACTTTAACATTAACTGCAACTCCAATCCCTAGAACATTACATTTTTCGTTAATGGGTGCAAGAGATTTATCTGTTATCAATACTCCACCACCAAACAGGCAGCCTGTAAATACTGAAATGCATAATTTCAATGATGAATTAATTCATGAAGCCATTATGCATGAGATAGGCAGAGGTGGTCAGGTGTTCTTTGTTCATCATAGAGTAAAAGATATTTATGAAATGGCTGATAGGTTGATGACCATTTGTCCTGGTATAAAAGTAGGTGTTGCACATGGACAATTAGAAGGAGAAAAACTTGAGGATGCTATGATTAAATTCATAGAAGGTGAATACGATGTATTGGTGGCGACAACCATTATTGAAGCTGGATTAGATATTCCTAATGCGAATACAATTATCATCAACAGTGCGCACATGTTTGGTTTAAGTGATTTACATCAAATGAGAGGTCGTGTTGGCCGTAGTAATAAAAAAGCTTTTTGTTATCTACTGGTTCCAAGTATTATGTCGTTAACCAATGATGCAAGAAGAAGATTACAAGCCATTGAAGAATTTAGTGAGTTAGGAAGTGGCTTTAATGTTGCTATGAGAGATTTGGATATTAGAGGAGCTGGAAATTTATTAGGAGGAGAACAAAGTGGTTTCATTGCAGAAATTGGCTTTGAAATGTACCATAAAATTCTGGACGAAGCCATTCATGAATTAAAAGAAGATGAATTTGCAGAATTGTTTAAAGATGATCCGGGATTACAAAAACTAGAATCTCGCGATTGCAATTTAGAAACAGATTTTGAAGCACTCATTCCTGATGCTTATGTAAGAAATATTGGAGAACGATTAAACTTATACAATCAACTTGCTTCGATTAATACTGAAGAAGATTTAAATAAATTTGGTAATGAGCTTCAAGATAGATTTGGGAAATTACCTCATCAAATTGATGATTTATTTGACCTCATTAGAGTAAGAGAACTTGGTAAGAAAATGGGTTTTGAAAGAATGGTTTTAAAAGCTGGTAAAATGGCAGCCTACTTTCCTCCAGAATCAAAACACTATTATTATCAGTCTGAAAAATTTGCACAGATACTACAATATGTGCAAATGAATCCAACTATAATGAGATTAAAACAAACTGGTAATAATTTATCATTATTAGCTCAGCCAGTAAATACTATTCAGCATGCTTTGCATATTTTGAGAAGAATGAATGATTCAATTAAAATTATTGAAACTGTTTAATTACTTTTTTATCAATCCTCTTTTATTATAACGAGCGCCTTTTCTGTTTTCTTGATCTTCAACACTTGGACACTTTTTAACTTTACAAGAAGCTCCTAAAAAGAATATAAGTAAGAGTATATATATTTTACTTTTCATAAGAATAAATTTAATTCAATTTACTCATTTTAATGCAAAAAAAAAGACCTCTAATTGAAGAGGTCTTTTCAGTACAGACATACTGTAATTATTTTGCAGCTTTCTTAGGAGCAGCAGCTTTTTTAGTTGCAGCTTTCTTAGGAGCAGCAGCTTTTTTAGTTGCAGCCTTCTTAGGAGCAGCAGCTTTTTTAGTAGCGGCTTTCTTAGGAGCAGCAGCTTTTTTAGTAGCGGCTTTCTTAGGAGCAGCAGCTTTTTTAGTTGCAGCCTTTTTAGGAGCAGCAGCTTTTTTAGTTGCAGCTTTCTTAGCAGCTTTTTTAGGAGCAGCACTCTTAGTTGGAGCTGCTGCTTTTTTAGTTTTTTTGGTTGTTGCCATACGTATAAAAATTTGATTGATTACATAACAAAGTTAGAAGGCTCTTAATTATTTTCAAGTACTTGCTGTATATCAGACTAAAAAAATAAGCACTTTCAACTGTTGATAACTCAACACAATACTTGTAAACTATTGAATTCACTAATATCTTCAGCCATTAAGCTCTAATATAAATTGTGATTAAATTCATTAACTTTTTTTATCTTTTTATTAAACACATAAAAATGAATTCTAACATATTCTTGCTTAATCAAAATTATAAATCCTTGTCACAAGCTGATTTTACTATTACTCCCACGATTCATCAATACAATTTTTCATAAATCATGAGTTTGATTTATATTTTATTTTTTTATCACCATGAAAAAAATTGACATATACTTAAACAAAAAAGAGTATAATTTTAAATACATAATTCTATAATTGAAATTGTATGTAAGTTTGTATTTATAAATGATATTGTTTTAAAAAATCATTTATGTATAGAAACATTTTCTATCAATAAAAAAATATATGAAAGCAGAAATTATAACTATTGGAGATGAACTTTTATTAGGGCAAGTTATTGATACAAATTCATCATGGCTCGGACAAGAACTAAATAAACTAGGTATACATGTTCATCACAAATCTGCAATCTCCGATAAGCGAGAAGCCATACTGGACGCGCTTTCACAAGCATCGAAACGAAGTAGCATTGTAATCATCACAGGAGGACTTGGTCCTACAAAAGATGATATTACGAAGTTTACTATGTGTGAATTCTTTCAAACAAATTTGGTGTTAAATCAAAGAGTACTTGATTGGGTTACTGAAATTTTTAGTAAAAGAAATTTACCAATGATTGATAGCAATATGCAACAAGCAATGCTTCCTACTAATTGTGAATTATTATGGAATAGAAGTGGTACTGCTCCGGGTATGTGGTTTTACGAAAATGATGTTGCTTATGTTTCAATGCCAGGTGTTCCTTTTGAAATGAAAACAATTTTTGAAGAAGAAGTTATACCTATGCTTAAAAAAACTTTTTCATTCCCAGCAATTGTACATCGTACTATTCAAACTTGTTCAATTGGAGAAAGTTTTCTTGCTAAAAAAATTGAAGATATTGAAGACCAATTACCAAATCATATTAAACTTGCATACCTGCCATCGGTTGGGGCTGTAAGGCTTCGCTTTAGTGCTTATGGTGAAAATGAATTGCAGTTACATGATGAACTAAACCATATCATCAATAAATTATATGATAGAATTGGTCATTATATTTATGGTGAAGGAAATGATTCATTACAAGAAGTTGTTGGAGCTTTACTTAATAGTCAATCAAAAACACTAGCTACTGCCGAAAGTTGCACAGGTGGATATATGGCACATTTAATAACATCAGTTCCTGGAAGCTCAAATTATTATTTAGGTTCTGTTATTGCATATCATAACAAAATAAAAATGGAACAATTAAATGTTCCTGAGTCATTATTAATTGAACATGGTGCAGTAAGTGAAGCTTGTGTTATAAAAATGGCTGAAGAAGTTCGTTTAAAAACTGGTGCTGATTATGCTATATCATCAAGTGGAATTGCAGGCCCTGGTGGTGGTACCGAAACAAAACCTGTTGGAACAGTTTGGATTGGTTTTGCTAGTGAATCTAAATCTTTTGGTCGAGTATTTAATATGGGAGATAACAGAGAAAGAACAATTCTTAGAACTGCTTTAATGGCTTTAGATATTTTAAGAAAAGAATTATTAGAAGACTAATTTTACAAAATGGATTTTCAACTTAATTCTGAATTTAAACCAACAGGCGATCAACCTGATGCTATTGTAAAACTTGTTAATGGAATCAATTCTGGAGATCGTTCACAAGTTCTTTTAGGAGTTACTGGTTCTGGTAAAACTTTTACTATGGCCAATGTAATTGCTCAGGTAAAAAAACCAACTTTAATAATCAGTCATAATAAAACTTTAGTAGCTCAACTATTTGGAGAATTTAAACAATTCTTCCCCAATAATGCTGTTGAATACTTTGTTTCTTATTACGATTATTACCAACCAGAAGCTTTTATTCCGACAACAAATACATACATCGAAAAAGACTTACAAATAAATGATGAGATTGAAAAACTCAGACTCAAAACAACTTCTTCTTTATTATCTGGAAGAAGAGATGTGATAGTACTTGCTTCTGTCTCATGTATTTTTGGTGCTGGTAATCCTAAGGATTATGAAAACAGTATCATTAGAATAAAAAAGAACCAAGTTATTTCTAGAAACAATTTGTTGTTTGCTTTGGTTGATTCATTATATAGCAGAACAACTGCAGATTTTCAAAGAGGAAATTTCAGAGTTAAGGGTGATGTTGTTGATGTATTTCCTGCTTATGCCGATTTCGCTATTCGTATTTCATTCTTCGGAAATGATGTGGAAAGCTTACATATCATTGATCCTGTTTCTGGTAAAAAACAAGAAGAAGTTGATAATATTGCCATCTTCCCTGCAAACATTTATGTAACTCCAAAAGACCAACTCAATAGAGCCATCCGTGAAATCCAAGATGACTTAACAGGCCAAATTGAGTACTTTAAATCAATTGGAAAATACCTTGAAGCAAAACGATTAGAGGAAAGAACAAACTTCGATTTAGAAATGATTCGAGAATTAGGCTATTGTAATGGTATTGAAAATTACAGTCGATACATGGATCAGCGAAAACCCGGTGATAGACCTTTCTGTTTAATCGATTATTTCCCTGAAGATTTTTTATTAATTGTTGATGAAAGCCATGCTACCATGCCACAACTAAGAGGCATGTATGGTGGCGATAGAAGTAGAAAAGAGAATCTGGTTGATTTCGGTTTCCGCTTACCTTCTGCTTTAGATAATAGACCATTAATGTTCCCTGAATTTGAACAAATGGTAAACCAAATTATCTATGTTAGTGCAACTCCAGCTGAATATGAAATTAGAGAATCTGAAGGTGTAGTTGTTGAACAAATTATTAGACCAACAGGACTATTAGACCCTGTTATTTTTGTTAAACCATGTTTAAATCAAGTAGATGATTTACTTGATGAAATTGATGAAAGAATAAAAATGGGTGATAGAGTTCTTGTTACTACTTTAACCAAACGAATGGCTGAAGAGTTAAGCAAGTACATGGCAAAACTTAATATTAAATGTAGATATATCCATAGTGAAGTTAAAACATTAGATAGAGTTGAAATTCTTAGAGATTTAAGATTAGGCAAGTTTGATGTTTTAGTTGGAGTAAATTTATTAAGAGAAGGATTGGATTTACCTGAAGTAAGTTTGGTTGCAATTATGGATGCTGACAAAGAAGGTTTTTTAAGAAACGAAAGATCTTTAACCCAAACTATTGGTCGTGCAGCAAGAAATGAAAATGGGAAAGTAATCATGTATGCAGACCATATTACTGATAGCATGCAAAGAACTATTGATGAAACCAACAGAAGAAGAGAGATTCAAACTGCTTACAATCTAAAACATGGTATCACACCAAAAACTGTTAGAAAAAGTAAGGATGAAATTATGCGACAAACTTCTGTTGCTGATGCAAAAGAGGGAGCTGAATCAATGGCTTACCTAGAACCTGAAGAAGTATCGGCAGCAGCTGATCCTGTTTTACAATACATGAATAAAAATCAATTACAAAAAGCAATTGATGAAACTAAGAAACGAATGGTTCAAGCTGCAAAAGACATGGAATTTATGGAAGCTGCGAGGTTACGTGATGAAATGTTCGCGCTTCAAAAACAATTAGAATCTCATGCAGAATAAAAGAGAAAGGGGTGTTTTTAAAAACCTTCAAAAACGTTTCAAAGAAGATAAATATACTGGCTTTGGTTCAGGTGCTAATAGTCAAGGTGCAAGATTACTTGGCAGAGATGGAACCTATAACGTTGAAAGAACAGGGCAGGCATTTACAGATTATTATAGTCCTTTTCATTCATTGGTTACTATGACATGGACCAAATTCTTTTTGATGATATTTTTAATTTTTTGCTTAACAAATATCTTCTTTAGTATACTTTACATGTTTGTGGGTTTCGATGAATTCACCGGTTTTGCCTTTAATCATGCTCCAGGAAAATTCTTCGACTTACTTACTTTTAGTGCGCAAACTTTAACAACTGTTGGTTATGGAAGAGTAAACCCAATTGGATATTGGGCCGGCACAATTGCAAGTTTTGAAGCCATGATTGGTTTACTTAGTTTCGCTTTAGTTACTGGTTTACTGTATGGAAGATTTTCTAGACCTGTTGTTAAACTTACATTAAGTAAAAATGGAATAATTGCTCCTTTTAATGATATCAATGCATTGATGATACGAATTGCCAATACCAGAACAAATCAATTATTGGAATGCGAAGCAATTATGATTTTAAGTATTATCGATAAAGATTCTAATAAAAGAAATTTCATTACTCTCGATTTAGAATATTCACGAATTAACGCATTGGCTTTAAGCTGGACAATCGTACATCCAATAACTGAAAATAGTCCAATTTATGGCTTAACTGAACCAGATTTATTGGATTTAAATGCCGAATTCATAATCATGTTTAAAGCATTTGATGATACTTATAGCCAACAAGTGCATACAAGATTTAGTTATATAGCTGAAGATTTTGTTTGGGGAGCTAAATTTTTACCTATGTATAAACGTAGTGAAGAAGGTTTGCAAACTATACTTGAGCTCGACAAAATTGGTTCTTATGAAAAAGCTCCATTAAATGAAACAAAAAAGGCCCCCGAAGAGGCCTAATTTATAATTTCGAAATAAAATTAGTTTACTGATTTTATTTTAAACTTTCCTTCTGTAATTGCTATAGTAGTTACATCTTCTTCTAATTTCAATATCCCACTAAATGTTCCTTCTAAAGTTTCTCTTGGCGACATTGGCATTTTTGTGAACACAATAGTTAATCCATTACCTGTTCCCTTAGGAGTTGCTCTTGATTTATAAATAAATCCTTCTGGATCTGTGTATTCAGCCCAATTGAATTGTTCTGTTTCGTCTAATAAAAAATTTGTACCATCTCCCCAACCAACAGTTGGACGGTTTAAAGAAATACTTATACCTGGTTTTGTTTGTCCAAATACCTTTGTTCCTGCTAAGAATAATAATCCAGGAGAAATTGAGTCATCTTTACCTGCTGTAAACGATTTCATTTCATATAAAACTCCATTTGCCTTAAATGAATACCATTCTGTTGGAGTTATTGGACCTCCTCCATTGTTATTGTTTGTGTTGTTTGTGCTAGTTTCTTCTTTTTTGCATGAAACAAGAACTAAGCTAATTAAACTTAATGCGATAATAAATTTCTTCATTGGTGTTTTGTGTGTATTAAAAAATTTGGGCCGAAACTATACATTTCGGCCCAATAAAAAACTTAAAAAAGTATAAATGAACTTTTATTAGTCAAATCTGTGAGCTGTTTTATTCAACTCCTCCGGACTTAATCCTTTAAAATAATCATATGTTATTTTTAATCCTTCTGCTCTATCTACTTGAGGCTCCCAACCTAAGATTTCTTTAGCTCTTGTAATGTCTGGTTTACGTTGCTTCGGATCATCTTGAGGTAATGGCTTATGAATTAATTTTTGAGACGTACCAGTAAGTTTAATTATCTCTTCAGCAAATTGATTAATTGTAATTTCACTTGGGTTTCCAATATTAACTGGATAAGGATAATCACTCATTAACAGCCTATAGATACCTTCAATTAAATCGCTTTGATAACAAAAACTCCTGGTTTGTGAACCATCACCAAAAATTGTTAAATCTTCACCTCTTAGCGCTTGTCCAATAAATGCAGGTAAAACTCTACCATCATTTAAACGCATTCTTGGTCCATAGGTATTAAAAATCCTAACTATTCTAGTTTCTAAACCATGATAAGTATGGTAAGCCATAGTTATAGCTTCTTGAAAACGTTTAGCTTCATCATAAACACCTCTTGGTCCTACAGGATTTACATTTCCCCAATAATCTTCATTTTGAGGATGAACTGCTGGATCACCATAAACCTCAGAAGTTGATGCTACTAAAATTCTTGCTTTTTTTTCCATTGCAAATCCTAACAAGTTATGTGTTCCTAAAGAACCAACTTTTAGGGTTTGAATTGGAATTTTTAAATAATCTATCGGACTTGCAGGTGACGCAAAATGTAAGATATAATCAACATGACCAGATACATGAACATATTTACTTACATCATGATTATAAAACTCAAATTCTTTAAGTTTCATCAAGTGTTCGATGTTTTTCATGTCACCTGTTATCAGGTTGTCCATGCCAACTACATCATATCCTTCATTGATAAAACGATCACTAAGATGCGAACCTAAAAAACCAGCAGCACCTGTAATTAATATTCTTTTATTAGGCATGTTTTTTTATTTAGTAGTGTTGATTCCGATACAGTAGTAATCAAAACCATTTTCTTTCATTTCACTGATATCATAAATATTTCTACCATCAAATACCAATTTATTCTTCATCAACTTGCCCATTACCTTAAAGTTTGGTGTTCTAAACTCTGGCCATTCTGTAATAATTAATAATGCATCTGCATCAATTATTGCATCATTCATGTCTTTAGAATACTCAATTTGTTCTCCTAAATCCTTTTTAGCTTCATGCATTGCAACTGGATCGTATGCTTTAACATTGGCACCTGCTGCTAATAATTTTTCAATAATTACCAATGATGGAGCCTCTCTCATATCATCAGTTTTAGGTTTGAAAGACAATCCCCAAACAGCAAAGTTTTTACCCTTCATTACACCATTAAAATGCTGGCTGATTTTGTTAAACAATACACTTTTTTGAGCATCATTTACTTCTTCAACAGCATTTAAAATGCGCATATTATAACCGTTTTCGGCAGCAGTTTTTATAAGTGCTTTCACATCTTTTGGAAAACATGATCCCCCATATCCAATACCTGGATAGATAAATCTGTTTCCAATTCTTGGATCACTACCAATACCTTTTCTTACCATATTCACATCAGCACCCATAATTTCACAAAGATTTGCAACATCATTCATGAAACTAATTTTGGTAGCTAACATTGCGTTCGCTGCATACTTAGTCATTTCAGCAGATGGAACGTCCATGAAAATAATTGGATGTCCATTTAATAAAAATGGCTTATACAATTTTCTCATAACTTCTTCAGCTCTTCTCGACTCAACACCTACAACAATTCTATCTGGTTTTAAGAAATCGTCGATTGCAGCACCTTCTTTTAAGAATTCAGGATTAGAAGCAACATCAAAATCAATATCAGATGAACGTTTAGTTAATTCTTCTTGAACTGCATTTCTTACTTTATTAGCTGTTCCAACTGGCACTGTACTCTTAGTTACAACAACAATATGTTCATTGATTCCTTGACCAATTTCTCTTGCTACTGCAATAACATACTTCAAATCTGCACTTCCATCTTCTCCTGGAGGTGTTCCTACTGCAATAAATGCAACGTCTGCTTCAGATAAGTTGTCTTTTAAACTAGTTGAAAATTGAAGTCTTCCCTTTTCAGCATTTCTAATAACCATTTCCTCTAAACCAGGCTCATAAATAGGCATGATACCTTTTTTAAGATTTTCGATTTTTTTTGTGTCGACATCAATGCACACAACATCAATACCTACCTCTGCAAAACAGGTTCCTGTAACTAGTCCAACATAACCGGTTCCAATAACAACAATTTTCATTTTATAATATTTTTTAGATGAGACATAAGCTATACAAAACTCCTCAAATATCAGGTCTGAAGATTTTTTGTAATTTCAATGGAACGAAAATAACATTTTACCGCATTTTACAAATGAATTTTCATATGAATTTTACTAGTTTTTATGATGTATTATTGTTAAAAATCTTCAAAAAAAGTCATATTTGTCAAATCATGAACCAAAAACCACTAATTTTTAATGTTCTTCTTTTAATTTCTTGCTTAAATGTTTGGGGACAAAAATCCAATTATGATAAATATGCATTTAGCAATCGAATATTTAATTTACAATTTTTAGTTAATCAACAATATCCTGGTGGTGACATGGCTAAATCTTTTGGGCCGCATAATACTATTGGATTTGGAGGATTATATAAAACAAAAACTAATTGGTTGCTTTCGGCTGAAGCAAATTACATTTTTGGAAACAATATTAAAGAAGTTGATATTCTAAATAACCTTGTAAATGGTTCTGGCTATATTTCAAACGTTAGTGGTTCTCCAGGAAATTATTCAGTAAATATGAGAGGTTATAGCTTCTTTTTAAAAGGTGGTAGATTATTTTCTTTTAGCTCATCAAGAAGAAATAGAGGCTTAATTCTTCAATCTGGAATTGGTTTTCTTCAATATCAAATCAACTTCCAAACACAAAATAATGATATTCCGCAATTAGATGAAGAATACTTTAAAGGTTATGATAGACTAACTAATGGAATAGCTTTTAACCAATTTATAGGTTACTATTTCCACAGCCAAAATCGTTTGATAAATTTTTATGCAGGTTTTGATTTAACTGAAGCTTTTACTAAAAATCGTAGAGGGTATGTTTATGATAAAAAGGCTTTTGACAATGCAGATAAAAAGGATTTCACACTTGGTTTTCGTTTCGGTTGGATGATACCTATTTATCTACAAACTAAAAATGAAGATGAATTTAATTTCAGGTAATATGTTATCAGATTTTTATTATTCTATTGCCACAAAAGGATTCATAACTGCTGCTAAATTAGTTTCGCCCTTAAATGCCCGAGCAAAAGCTTTAATTGATTCTAGAAAAACTGAAATTAATCCTCCTGCTAAAAAGAATGATGAAGTCAGACTTTGGCTTCATGTGGCAAGTTTAGGGGAATTTGAACAAGCAAGACCAGTTTTAGATTTATTGAAATTAGAAATACCAAACTTATCCATTTTCACAAGCTTCTACTCTCCTTCTGGTTATGAAAACCGACACAATGATGCATTGATTGATTATGCCTTTTATTTACCCTTTGATTCTAAAAATTCTGCTATAAAACTAATCGAAAATATAAAACCCGATTTTGCTATTTGGGTGAAATATGATTTTTGGATTCATTTTCTAAATGAATTATACAAAAGAAAAATTCCTTGTTTTTTAATAGCCGCTTTGTTCAGAGAAAATCAAATGTATTTTAAAAAATCTGGCAAAAATTTTATTGAAGTTTTTCAAAAATTCGAATCTATTTCTTGTCAAAATAACAAAAGCTCCGAAATACTTTCTAAGTTTGATATAAAGAATGTAAAAGTAAATGGAGATCCACGAATTGATTCCGTTCTAAAATTAAAATCAAGAAACAATCAACTTCCTTTAATACAAAAATTCAAAGGAGATCAGAGTTTACTTATTATTGGTAGTGCTTACAAAATTGAAATCGAAACCATTCTTGAGTTTCTAAATGAAAACCCAAACTTAAAATGTGTAGTAGCACCTCATTTTGTTGATAGTAAAAACATAAACACTTTAAGTAAACTAATTCCTAATTCAATACTTTATTCAAATTTTGAAAAAAATCAAGACTGCAATTATCAAACCTTAATAATTGATAGTATCGGAAAACTAGCCATGACTTACCAATATGCAAATTTCGCATTTATTGGTGGTGGGTTTTCAAAAGGAGGTTTACATAATATCCTAGAGGCAATTGTTCATGGAATTCCAATTTGTTTTGGACCTAAAATTTCAAGATTTCCAGAAGCAGTTCAATTAATTGAGTTAAAACTAGCAAACATTATTTCTAATAAACAAGATTTTAATGCTTGGTTGTTATCCTTTATTCAAAATAAAGTTAAACAAGAAAACAGACATCAGGAATTAGAAGATTGGATGAATGCCAATTCAGGCGCAGCGGCAAGAACTGCGGCTGAAGTTTTAAAAGGCATAAAAAGTAGAAACATAATTTAGTGCCCGTTGAAAAGACAGAAACAGGTGAGATTTTAGTCGCTAATGTGTTTACCTCTAATCTACACTAATTTCTTACAGATAAAAATCTGCTTTTCTGAGGATTGACTAAACTGTTCCTCTTCAAAGTTTCCCAATTTATGAACTATTTCAAATCCCATGAAATTTAAATAGGAATCTAATTCTTGGGGAAAATACATCCTCATATCTAAATTTTGTATTGAATGAAAACTATCATTAATAAAATAATGCCACTTAATTCTATTAATTTGGGTATCATTTTCATATATCATTGTTTGATAAATTAGTACTTTTCTAGCATCTGTAGTTTCATATTCAGCGATTTTAATCTTAGCTTTTTCAGATTCTGTTATATATCGAATATCAGGATTATAACAATCTAAAATAAACAAGGCATCATCTTTTAAATGCTTTCTAACAACTTTTAATGCAGAAAATAAATCTTGGTTTTGATATAAATGATGAATAGAATTAAATGGAATAAAAACCAAATCAAACTCTTTAGCTAAATCTAAATTTCTTATATCAGCCTCAACAAAATCAATATTTAAACCTTCTGATAGAGCTACAGATTTTGCTTTAGCCAGCATTGTATTAGAATTGTCAACACCACAAATATGAGTACCTTCTTTTGCTAAAGGAATTGTTAATCTACCAGAACCACAACAAAGTTCAAGCACCTGAGTATTGTTTCCATTAGGTAACCATTTCTTATAAAACTGTAAATCCGACATGAAGGAATTCAAACCATCATAAAGATTAGCATCATAAATTAACTCCCCAACTTTGTAATCTGTGTTTAGTTTATCTTCCATAACTCTATTAATTTGAGGCCTTCTACTTATATATTGAAAATCTATTTTAAAATTCGTAATGAGGGGCAAAAGACCAAAGAAATAGGTAGTTTCATACAGAACAATTATGTTGCAAGAGGGAAACTGAGTTCAGGTCCAATTTCAAAGGTATTATGACCAGTAATAGAAAGATTAATGCATATTCTGGGATAAAATAAAAAGACCTTATAAAATGGCTAAATATAAACAAAAAAAAGGCAGTACCAATTGATACTGCCTTTTTGAATTGAATGCTTATAATTAGCTAGCTGATTCTTCAGTTGAGGTACCTTCTGCTTTTTTGGCAGTTTTACCACGACGAGTTCTTTTAGCAGCTGTTGATTTTGCTGACTTCTCACCTAGAAGGTTTTCATTGAAATCAACTAATTCTATAATTGCCATTTCAGCATTATCGCCTTTACGGTTCATGGTTTTTAAAACCCTAGTGTAACCGCCTGGACGATCAGCTATTTTTTGTGCTACAGCACCGAATAATTCTGATACTGATTCTTTATTTTTTAAATAACTAAATACAATACGACGAGAATGAGTGCTATCGTCTTTTGCCTTAGTAATTAGAGGCTCTACATATTTGCGCAATTCTTTAGCCTTTGCGCAAGTTGTGCTAATACGCTTATGGATAATCAATGAACTAGCCATGTTAGCAAGTAAAGATTTTCTATGCGAAGCAGTTCTGCCTAAGTGATTGAATGTTTTTCCGTGTCTCATCTTTATTATCTGTTCTTAACTAAAATCTAAGTTCTAGTCTTCGTTCAACTTATACTTTGAAATATCAATACCGAAAGTTAATCCCTTCTCACGTACTAATTCTTCTAACTCACTTAATGATTTCTTACCGAAATTTCTGAATTTTAACAAATCAGCAATATCATAAGCAACCAAATCAGCCAAAGATTTAATATCAGCAGCTTTCAAGCAATTGTAAGCTCTTACTGATAAATCTAAATCAGATAAAGGAGTTTTTAATATTTTACGAACATGAAGGAAGTTCTCATCTACTTCTTGAGTAGGTTCTTTCACTTGAGTGTCTAAAGTGATTAATTCGTCTGAGAACAACATAAAGTGTTGAATTAAAATCTTAGCAGCTTCTTTCAAAGCTTCTTCAGGATGGATTGAACCATCTGTAGTGATTTCAATTTGAAGTTTTTCGTAGTCGGTTTTTTGCTCAACACGATAATCTTCTACACCATATTTAACATTCTTAATTGGAGTAAAGATTGCATCCATTGGAATTAATCCAATAACAGCATCTTTTGGTTTGTTTTCATCTGCAGGAACATATCCACGACCTTTTTCAACAGTCATTTCAATTTCCAAATGTACAAATGATTCCATATTACAGATTACCAAATCAGGGTTCAATACCTTGAATGAATTGGTATGTTTACCAATTTCACCTGCTAAGAATTGCTCCTGACCTTTAATGTTGATATAGATTTTTTCATTATCAACTCCATCTGTAATTCTTTTGAAACGAACTTGTTTTAAATTCAAAACAATTTCTGTTACATCTTCAATTACACCTTTAATGGTTGAAAACTCATGATCAACACTGGCAATTTTGATACCTGTGATCGCGTATCCTTCCAATGATGAAAGGAGAATTCTGCGTAAAGAATTACCGATAGTTACACCATACCCTTTTTCAAGAGGACGGAATTCGAACTGACCAAAAAAGTCAGTTTCTTTATGCATAATAACTTTGTCGGGCTTTTGAAAAGCAAGGATACCCATTGATAAATCTGATTAATGATTATTTTGAATACAACTCAACGATCAACTGTTCTTTGATGTTTTCTGGAATTTGATCACGCTCTGGATAAGCCATGAAAGTTCCACTCATCAATTTACCATCCCAATTCAACCAATTAAATTTCTTTGAATTGCTAGCAGCTAATGATTCGGTAATTAATTCTAATGATTTTGATCTTTCTCTAACACCAACTACATCACCTGGTTTTAATTGATATGAACTAATGTCTACAATATTACCATTAACTGTGATATGACGGTGAGAAACTAATTGACGACCTTGAGCACGAGTTTGAGCGATACCCAAACGAAATACTGTGTTATCTAATCTAGCTTCTAAGAATTTTAACAAGTTTTCACCTGTAATTCCTTTTTTACGAGCAGCTAATTCAAAAGTTTTGTAGAACTGACGCTCTAAAACTCCATAAGTGAATTTAGCTTTTTGTTTTTCATACAACTGAACTGCATATTCTGTTAGTTTAGCACGTTTACGTGCCATACCATGCTGCCCAGGAGGTACATTTCTTTTTTCGTAAGACTTATCAGGTCCGAAAATCGGATCCTTGAAACGTCTTGCAATTTTGGTTTTTGGTCCTATATATCTTGCCATTTTGCGTCTCTTTTTAAATATTAAACCCTACGAGCTTTTGGAGGACGACATCCGTTGTGAGGAAGTGGAGTGATATCTGTAATAGACAAAACCTCAATACCTGCTACTTGTAATGTACGAATTGCTGATTCTCTTCCAGAACCCGGTCCTTTTACAAATACATCAACTTTTTTCATTCCAGCTTCAAATGCTACTCTAGCGCAATCACTTGCTGCCATTTGAGCTGCATAAGGAGTATTTTTCTTTGAACCTCTAAATCCCATTTTACCTGCAGAAGCCCAAGAAATAACTTGTCCTGTCTGATTGGTTAATGAAATAATGATGTTATTGAAAGAAGCCTTAATGTGTGCTTGTCCATGAGCATCAACACTAACTACTCTCTTTTTGGTAACTTTTTTATTATTCGCTGCCATCTTTCTTACTTCTTACTATTTAGTTACTTTCTTTTTACCTGCAACTGTTTTACGTTTACCTTTTCTTGTTCTAGAATTGGTACGAGTACGTTGACCGCGAACAGGTAAACCTTTACGGTGACGTAATCCTCTGTAGCATCCGATATCAAGCAAACGCTTAATATTCAATTGACGCTCTGAACGTAATTCACCTTCGATGGTTAAACCTTCGGTGATGTGTTTTCTGATTGCATTTAACTCTTCGTCATTCCACTCACTTACTTTCTTGTCCCAGCTAATGCCGCAACTTGTAAGAATTTTTTGAGAAGTGGAGCGTCCAATTCCGAAAATATAAGTTAATCCAATCTCGCCCCTCTTATTTTTGGGCAAATCAATACCAGCAATACGAGCCATACTTTATTTTATCCTTGACGTTGTTTAAACTTTGGGTTCTTTTTATTGATTACGTAAACTCTTCCTTTACGTTTTACAATAATGCAGTCTTCACTGCGCTTTTTGACAGATGCTCTGATTTTCATTTCTTATAGGTTTATTTATACCTGTAAATTATTCTACCTTTTGTTAAATCATATGGTGACATTTCTACTGACACCTTATCTCCTGGCAAGATTTTAATGTAATGCATTCGCATCTTACCAGAAATGTGGGCTATGATTTCGTGCCCGTTTTCCAAGCGTACTCTGAACATGGCGTTACTTAACGATTCTGTTATCGTACCATCTTGTTTTATTAGCGACTGTTTTGTCATATTAACCGAAAAAGGGGCTGCAAAAATACACTTTTAATTCTAAATATCAACTAATTGTTATTTAAACAACTCCACCAACCGCTGTTCTACCTTTTATCCTTCCAGATTTCATCAATCCATCGTAATGTCTCATCATCAAATGGCTCTCAATTTGTTGTAAGGTATCTAGTACTACTCCAACTAGGATAAGTAATGATGTTCCACCATAAAATTGAGCAAATTGACTATTGATATTGAATACGCTAGCTAATGAAGGCATGATTGCAACGATTGCTAAAAATACTGCACCTGGTAAGGTAATTCTTGACATCACATTATCTATGAAATCTGCTGTTGTTTTACCAGGTTTAACTCCAGGAATAAATCCACCATTTCTTTTCATATCATCTGCTATTTGTACTGCATTTACTGAAATTGCAGTATAAAAATAAGTAAATAATATAATTAGTAAGGCAAATGTAATGTTATAAGCCCAACTCATAGGATTAATGAAAGCTCCCATGATACCTTGCATAGATTCGTAATTAGGTAAGAACTGAGCAATTGTAGAAGGGATAAACATTAATGCTTGAGCAAAAATGATTGGCATAACACCTGCTGCATTTACTTTAAGAGGAATATATTGACGAACACCTCCATATTGACGATTTCCAACAACTCTTTTCGCATATTGTACAGGTATTCTTCGAGTACCCTGAACTAATAATATGGTCATCATAATTACGGCGAATAGTGCAGCTAACTCTACTAAGAATATAACTAAACCTCCACCACTCTCAGATAATTTAAAGTTGAATTCATCTTTGATTGCAAATGGTAATCGAGCAATAATTCCAATCATAATGATTAAAGAGATTCCATTTCCAATTCCTTTTTCTGTAATTCTTTCACCTAACCACATAATAAACATTGTGCTTGAGGTTAAGATAATAACAGAACTAAACATGAAAAAGAAATCTGACATCACCGCTGGATTCGTAATAGAAACAATAGCTTGAGAGTTTTCAGTTTTTAGATTAATCAAAAATCCAATTGACTGAACAGCTGTAATAACAATTGTTAAATATCTTGTAATTTGATTAATTCTTCTTCTACCCTCTTCACCTTCTTTTTGCATCTTCTGGAAAGAAGGAACAGCTAAACTCAATAACTGAACTACGATTGATGCCGAAATATAAGGCATAATACCTAGTGCAAAGATTGAACCTCGAGCAAAGGCACCACCTGCAAACATATTAATCAAACCAAATATACCACCATCAGCTTGTTTTGCTGATCCTTGTAACATATTAGGGTCAACTCCTGGCAAGGTAACATAAGTTCCCAAGCGGTAAGCAAGTAGAAGCCAGAAAGTCAACGCTAACTTGTAGCGTAATTCTTCAATTCGAAGAATGTTCTGGAAAGTTTCTATTAATTTCTTCACTTTTTTATGGAAGCTTTAAGGTTCAAACTAATTTGCTGAAATACTTCCGCCTGCAGCTTCAATAGCTTTTTGAGCTGCTGAAGAAAAGGCATCTGCTTTAATCTCAAGTGCTGATTTTAACTCACCACGTCCTAAAACTTTTACTAAATCTTTCTTTCCGATTAGTCCATTTGATAATAGAACTTCACGATCAATTTTAGTTAAGCCTTTTTCAGCGAGTTCTTGAAGTTTATCAAGATTGATAGGAGCGAATTCTACTCTGTTTAGGTTTTTAAATCCAAACTTAGGAATACGTCTGTACAATGGCATTTGACCACCTTCAAAACCACGTTTTGTGCTGGTACCGCTACGAGAACCTGCACCTTTATGACCACGTGCAGCAGTTCCGCCTTTTCCACTACCCTCACCACGACCAACACGTTTGCCTTCTTTATGGGTTGAACCCGCAGCTGGTTTTAATGTATGTAATTTCATTTCTTCTTTTTTTTAATTTGGTTTGAGATTGCTCTCAATCATTATTAAACTTTCTTTTGATTAAATATTTTCAATCTTTAAAAGATGTGAAACTTGCTTAATCATTCCAAGGATTGAAGGAGAACCTTCAACTTCGATAGTTTGGTTTAATTTAGTAAAACCTAAAGCACGAACTGTACGCTTTTGATTCTCCGGACGATCAATGGTACTTTTTACTTGAGTTACTTTTAATTTTGCCATTGTATTACTCTCCGTTAAAAACTTTCTTTAAACTTACTCCTCTTGTTTGAGCAATGGTATAAGCATCACGCATATTTAATAATGCATTGATTGTAGCTTTAACCACGTTATGTGGATTTGATGATCCCTTAGATTTTGCTAATACGTCTGTAACACCAGCACTTTCTAATACTGCACGCATTGCACCACCTGCAATTACACCTGTTCCATGAGCTGCTGGTTTCAAGAAAACTCTACCACCAGAGTATTTACCATATTGTTCGTGAGGAACTGTTCCTTTAAGAACTGGTACTTTAACTAAATTCTTTTTTGCATCGTCGATACCTTTGCTAATTGCATCGGTTACTTCCATGGCTTTACCCAATCCATATCCTACGATACCTTGTCCATCTCCTACTACCACCAATGCTGAGAAACTGAATGTACGACCACCTTTTGTTACTTTAGCAACACGGTTAATTGATACAACCTTTTCTTTCAGTTCGATATCGCTGGATTTTACTTTCTTTATGTTTGCTGTTGACATGATTCTACTGCTATAATATTAGAAATTCAAACCTCCTTCACGAGCACCTTCTGCTAGAGCTTTAACTCTACCATGGTACAAGTAACCATTACGATCGAATACACAAGTTGTTAAACCTGCAGCAATAGCTTTCTCAGCTAATGCTTTACCAACCATAACAGATATTTCAACTTTAGTAACTTTATCTGCTATTGATCTTGATGATGTTGATATCATTGTAGTACCATTTAAATCATCAATCAATTGAGCGTAAATTGCTTTATTGCTTCTGTAAACCGACAAACGTGGTTTTTGAGCTGTTCCCGTAACGCGGCTGCGAATACGAGCTTTAATTTTACTTCTTCTTGCGCTTTTTGTAGCCATAACTCAATATTATTTAGATGCTGTTTTACCAGCTTTTCTACGTAATAACTCACCTTCGAATTTAATACCTTTTCCTTTGTAAGGCTCAGGAGCACGCAATGAACGAATCTTTGCAGCAACTTGTCCGATTAATTGTTTATCGGCACCTTCTAAAGTAATAATTGGGTTTTTACCTTTATCTTGTTCAGTTTTAACTGAAATTTCTTTTGGAATCTCAAAATAAATATGGTGAGAGTATCCAAGAGTAAGGTCTAATATATTTCCGTCGTTAGTGGCTTTGTAACCAACACCCACTAATTCTTGACGTTTTTTGTATCCTTGAGAAACACCGAAAACCATGTTATTGATTAATGAACGGTATAACCCATGAAGAGCTTTGTGTCTTTTTTGATCTGTTGGACGAGTTACAAGAATATTTCCATCTTCCACTTTAACAGTGATATCTGCGTCAACATTTTGAGTTAAAGTTCCTTTTGGACCTTTAACAGTGATTTCATTTGAAGGAGAAACTTGTAGTTCAACTCCTGCTGGTAATGCGATTGGTGCTTTTCCTATACGTGACATGTTCTTTTCTTTTTAATGATTAATAAACATAACACAATACTTCTCCACCAACGTTTAACTTACGGGCTTCTTTGTCAGTCATTACACCTCTTGAAGTAGTAATGATTGCAATACCCATACCGTTGATTACTCTTGGCATGTCTTCAACACCAGCATAACGACGTAAACCTGGACGGCTCACACGCTCCATTTTCTTGATAGCTGAAGTTCTAGTAACTGGGTTGTACTTAAGAGCAATTTTAATTGTGCCCTGGTGATTTACAACATCTTCGAATTTGTAGTTAAGGATATAACCTTTTTCGAAGAGTACTTTTGTAATTTCCTTCTTTAACTTTGAAGAAGGTACTTCTACGATGCGATGGTTTGCCTTGATCGCATTACGAAGTCTTGTCAAATAATCTGATATTGGATCTGTCATATGTTTTATTTAATTCCTTGCGAGCAGTTAGCCAAGGCCTTACTCTTTCTCGCTAAGTTGTCTAATGAAAACTAAAGGGCTGCGAATATAATAATATTCACACCCCTTACAAATTTTTTTATTTTAGAAACTAGATTTGGTAACTCCCGGGATCTTACCCATAAGGGCTAATTCACGGAATTGGTTACGACAAATACCGAAGTCTCTCATGTATCCTTTCGGACGACCGCTTAATTTACAACGGTTTTTCAAACGAACTGGAGAAGCGTTACGTGGAAGTTTTTGCAAACCTTCATAATCTCCAGCTGCTTTTAATGCTTCACGTTTAGCTGCAAATTGCGCAACAGTTTTTTCTCTTTTACGCTGACGTGCTTTTACCGACTCTTTAGCCATTATAATTCAATTATGATTTTTTGAAAGGTAAACCGAACTCTTTTAATAAAGCCAAACATTCTTCATCAGTTTTAGCTGAAGTTACGAAGGCTATATCCATTCCATTGATTTTGTTAACTTTATCGATAACAATCTCAGGGAAAATGATTTGTTCTGTGATTCCCATATTATAGTTACCACGACCATCAAATCCTTTAAGGTTCAAACCTTGGAAGTCACGAACACGTGGTAAAGAAACTGAGATTAATCTATCAAGAAACTCATACATTCTTTCTCCGCGTAAAGTTACACGAGTTCCGATTGGTAAGTTTTCTCTCAATTTGAAATTCGAAATTGCTTTCTTAGATTTAGTTGCAACTGCTCTTTGACCTGCAATAAGAGTTAATTCCTCTAAAGCTTGATCAACTAATTTTTTATCAGCAACAGCTGCTCCAACTCCTTGATTGATACAAATTTTTTCCAATTTAGGAACCTGCATCATATTCTTATAGTTGAATTTTTCTTGCATAACAGGAATTACCTGTTTAGCATATTTTTCTTTTAATCTAGGTGTATACATACTACTATTTGTCAATTACTTCACCAGACTTTTTTGAAACACGAACTAATTTTCCTTTTTCGTTAGCTTTACGAGCAACTCTGGTAGCATTACCTGAAGCGTCAACTACTTTCAAATTTGAAATATGAACTGGTGCTTCTTTTTTAATGATACCACCTTGTTGATTTTGAGCATTAGGTTTAGTGTGACGGCTAACAATGTTAACACCTTCAACTAGTGCACGACTATCAGTTTTAATAACTTCGATAACGCGACCTTTTTTACCTTTATCATCACCGGCGATAACTAAAACCATATCACCTTTTTTCAAATGAAGTTTTGCTGGATTTTTCATATTATTTCCCATCTTACAATACCTCCGGAGCTAATGAAACGATTTTCATGAATTGTTTTTCTCTCAATTCACGGGCAACCGGTCCGAAGATACGAGTTGCACGAGGTTCGTCTTGTGCATTTAATAATACACATGAATTATCATCAAAACGGATGTACGATCCATCTGCTCTGCGAACTTCTTTTTTGGTTCTCACCACTACTGCTTTCGATACAGCACCTTTTTTAACGGCACCTGAAGGAAGTGCAGATTTTACACTTACTACAATTTTATCGCCTACAGATGCGTAACGTCTTCCTGTGCCACCCAATACACGGATGCACAATACTTCACGTGCGCCACTATTATCGGCTACTTTAAGCCTGCTTTCCTGTTGTATCATGATTACTTAGCTTTTTCAATGATTTCTACTAGTCTCCAACGTTTATCTTTACTCATCGGACGAGTTTCCATAACTTTTACCACATCATTGATGCCGCATTCGTTTTTCTCGTCATGAGCTTTGAATGTTGAAGTCATCTTAATGAATTTACCATATTTCGGGTGCATCACTTTACGTTCTACGGCAACTACAATAGTTTTTTGCATTTTATTGCTAACTACTTTACCAACGATGACTTTTCTTGAGTTTCTTTCTACAGTTGTATTTTCCATCTTCGACGATTATTGAGCATTTAACAACTGACGCTTTCTAGACTCTGTTAAAAGACGAGCAATCAGCTTTTTGCTTTCGTTTATCTTATTAGGATTTTCGACAGGTGAAACAGCATGGTTTAATCTGAGGTTCACAAGTGAAAGTCTTTCTTCATTAATTCTAGCTGTCAATTCCTTGTTTGACAACTCCCTGATCTCATTATTATTCATGATTATTCAGCGTATTCAGGTTTAACAACAAATTTGGTAATAACAGGTAATTTTTGAGAAGCAAGACGCATAGCTTCCTGGGCTGTTGCCATAGGAACACCATCTGCTTCAAAAATAATAGTACCTGGTTTGCAACGAGCAACCCAGAATTCTGGAGCTCCTTTACCTTTACCCATCCTTACTTCAGCAGGCTTACGTGTCATTGGTTTATCAGGAAATACCCTGATCCAAACTTGTCCTTCACGCTTCATGAAACGGTTTAAGGCAACCCTTGCAGCTTCAAGCTGTTTTGAGGTTAGGAAGCAAGTATCCAAAGCTTTCAGTCCGAATGAACCGAAGGCTACTGTGAACCCTCTTCCGGCATTACCTTTAACTCTGCCCTTCTGCTGTTTCCTGTATTTGGTTTTTTTAGGCTGTAACATTTCTACAGTTTATTTTTATCTTCAACAATTACTTTTTTCTTCTATCACCTGAGTTTCCGTTTCCACCCTGTCTTCTATCGCCAGAATTTCCTCTTCTATCTCCACCTCTTCTATCAGGTCTTTCTCCGCCTCTTCTGTCAGGTCTGTTATTTCCACCGCGGTTATCTCCACCTTGAGCTGCCTGTCCAACATTTGGAGACAAATCACGTTTTCCGAAAACCTCGCCTTTACAGATCCAAACTTTGATTCCAATTTTACCGTAAACTGTCATTGCTTCTGCTAATGCATAATCAATATCAGCACGTAAGGTATGTAATGGAGTACGTCCTTCTTTGAATGATTCTGAACGAGCAATCTCTGCACCAGCCAAACGACCAGATGCCATTACTTTAATTCCTTCAGCTCCCATTCTCATGGTAGACGCAATTGCCATTTTTACTGCACGTTTGAAAGAAACACGAGCTTCAATTTGGCTAGCAATTGCTTCACCTACTAATGCTGCATCTAATTCTGGACGTTTTATTTCAAAGATATTAATAGCTACATCTTTTTTAGTAAGCTTTTTAACTTCTTCTTTAATTTTATCAACTTCAGCTCCGCCTTTTCCGATAACAATACCAGGACGGCTAGTGTGAATAGTGATGATAATGCGCTTAATTGTACGCTCGATGATGATTTTAGCGATACCACCTTTATTGATTCTGGCATGGAGATATTTTCTAATTTTCTCATCCTCAATCAATTTATCGGCAAGTTTATGACCGCTGTACCAGTTAGACTCCCAGCCTTTGATGATACCTAAACGAAAACCTATCGGGTTAACCTTCTGTCCCATTCTATTATTTAATTATGCGTTATCAACTGATTCGTTACTAATAACTGTAGCTGCTGATTTACTATCAACCACTAAAGTCACATGATTTGAGCGCTTGCGAATTCTGTGAGCTCTTCCTTGAGGCGCAGGTAATATGCGCTTCAACATAGGACCACCATCTACGAATAATGTTTTCACATATAATTCGCTTTCTTCAACACGGCTACCTTCATTCTTTTGTTCCCAGTTTGCAATCGCTGAGCGTAAAAGCTTCTCTAAACGGTGAGAACTTTCTTTCTTATTATTAAAAATAAGAATATTAAAAGCCTCTTCAACACGCTTACCGCGAATCAGGTCTGCCAACAACCTCATTTTACGTGGAGAGGTTGGACAATTATTCAATTTTGCTACTGCTTCCATTCTGATTAATCTTTCTTAACAGGATGCGACTTAAATGTACGGGTTGGAGCAAACTCACCCAGTTTGTGTCCTACCATATTCTCAGTAACATAAACAGGAATAAATTTATTTCCGTTATGAACTGCGAAGGTGTGACCTACGAAATCAGGAGTGATCATAGACCTGCGACTCCAGGTTTTGATAACTGATTTCTTTTTTGCTTCATTCATTGACATAACCTTGCCTTCCAGCTTGATGTCAACAAAAGGACCTTTCTTTAATGAACGCGCCATATATCCTTATTTCTTCTTACGACTTTCGATAATGAAATTATTTGAGTACTTTTTAGGCGTACGGGTTTTGTAACCTTTAGCCTTCAAGCCTTTACGTGAACGAGGGTGACCTCCAGAAGCACGTCCTTCACCACCACCCATTGGGTGATCCACTGGATTCATTGCTACTGGTCTAGTGCGTGGTCTGCGGCCAATCCAACGATTTGCTCCTGCTTTACCTTTACGCTCGTTCATGTGATCAGGGTTTGAAACCTGTCCTATAGTTGCATAACAACTTGCTAATACAATACGAGTTTCACCTGATGCTAATCTAACAACCGCATGTTTTCCATCTCTGTTTAACAATTGTGCTGCTGAACCTGCTGAGCGAACTATTTGTCCACCTTTACCAGGGTGTAATTCAATATTGTGAATGGTAGTTCCCAAAGGAATTTCACTCATTGGTAATGCATTACCAACTTCTGGTGCAACACCAGTTCCGCTGATAATTTTTGTACCTACTTCTAAACCTTTTGGAGCTAAGATGTAACGCTTTTCGCCATCAGTATAAACAACCAAAGCAATAAAGCTTGTACGATTAGGATCATACTGAATTGAATCAACAGTACCTTCGATTCCGTGTTTGTTGCGTTTGAAATCGATCAAACGATACATTTTGCGGTGACCACCACCAATGTAACGCATGGTCATTTTACCGGTATTATTACGTCCACCGGAATTTTTCAAGCTTACTACGAGTGATTTCTCAACCTCGTATTTTGGTGTTAACTCTTCGTAGGTATTAGCAGCTTTAAAGCGCGTACCCGGAGTAACTGGTTTAAACTTCCTGATTCCCATCGTTCAATTAAATATTTTGGAAGAAGTCGATTTTTTGGCCTTCTTCTAATGTTACCACTGCTTTTTTGAATGAAGGTTTTCTTCCTGAGAAAAACCCTCTTTTAGTAAACCTAGATTTATTTTTACCTTGGTAAACCATGGTGTTAATATTAATAACTTTAACACCGTACATGCTTTCAACAGCTTTTTTAATTTCGTCTTTATTTGCAGTTTTAGCTACAACAAATCCGTACTTATTCAACTTTTCGCTGATTGCTGTGAACTTTTCTGTAATTAAAGGCTTCTTAAGTATACTCATTATGCCTTATTTAAAATGTTTTCAATAACACCAACTGAATTTTCTATTAAGATAACTGAATCAGCGTGCAAGATATCATAAGTATTCAAATCTTTTGCTGCCATTATCTTAGTATTAGGAAGATTTCTTCCTGATCTATAAATATTCTCGTTATAATCTGCAAGAACAAGTAATGTTTTACTACCACTCATCTTCAGACCATCAAGGATATTGATATAATTTTTAGTTTTAGGACTTTCAAACTGAAAAGATTCTAAAACTGTAATGTTGTTATCTTTTGCTTTGTAAGCTAAAGCACTCTTACGAGCCAACTGTTTTAATTTCTTATTCAATTTGAAGCTATAATCACGTGGTTGAGGTCCGTGAATTCTTGCACCACCAACGAAAGTTCCTGATTTGATACTTCCCTTACGAGAACCACCAGTTCCTTTTTGTCTGTGTAATTTCTTAGTAGAACCACTTACAGTACTTTTCTCTTTAGAGGAGTGAGTACCTTGACGTTGGTTAGCCAAAAATTGTTTAACATCTAGGTAGATTGCATGATCATTAGGTTCAATACCGAAGACATCATTGTTCAAGGTAACCTTTCTACCTGTTTCAGATCCGTTTGTATTTAATACTGCTAATTCCATCTTACTTCTCTATCAAAACTATTGAACCTTTATGACCAGGGACAGAGCCCTTAACTACCAGAAGATTTTGGTCTTTATGAACCTTCAGGATTTCAAGATTGGTTTTCTTAACTCTTACGCCACCAGTACGACCAGCCATACGCATTCCTTTGAATACACGTGATGGATCTGACGAAGCACCTACTGAACCCGGAGCTCTCAATCTATTATGTTGTCCGTGTGTTTGCATACCTACTCCGGAGAAGCCATGACGTTTTACAACACCTTGGAAACCTTTTCCTTTTGAAGTACCAACTACATCAACAAACTCACCAACTTCGAACAAATCTACAGTTAATGTTTGACCTAAAGCTAATTCAGTTACGAATCCTTTGAATTCAGCAACTTTTGCTTTCGGAGTAGTATTAGCTTTGGTAAATATACCTTTAAGCCCTGCCGGAGTATTTTTTTCTTTAGCTTCTCCATATGCTAGCTGAACAGCTTTGTAACCATCTTTTTCGTTGGTCTTAACCTGCGTTACTACGCAAGGTCCTACTTCGATAACAGTACACGGAATTTGTTTTCCGTTTGCATCGAAGATGCTGGTCATTCCTACTTTTTTTCCTATTAAACCTGACATAGCTTTCTATCAAACTTTAATTTCTACATCCACACCACTTGGTAATTCTAATTTCATCAAAGCATCTACAGTTTTTGCTGTTGAGCTATAGATATCCAGTAATCTCTTGTACGAACACAATTGAAACTGCTCTCTAGCTTTTTTGTTCACGTGTGGTGAACGCAACACTGTGTAGATTCTTTTCTGTGTTGGTAATGGAATTGGTCCACTCACCACGGCACCTGTTGCCTTCACAGTTCTCACAATCTTCTCAGCTGATTTATCAACGAGGTTGTGATCGAACGATTTTAACTTGATCCTTATTCTTTGGCTAACCATGATAATTAAGCTTTTGCTCCCTTTCCGTTAACTTTTGCTAATACTTCTTCTTGTACATTTCTAGGAGCGTCGTTATAATGACTAAACTCCATGGTTGATGTTGCGCGACCTGAAGTTAAGGTCCTCAACTGAGTTACATAACCAAACATCTCTGCCAATGGAACTTTTGCTTTCACTACTTGTGAACCGGCACGACTATCCATACCTTCCAATTGACCACGACGTTTGTTTAAGTCTCCGATAACATCACCCATATTTTCTTCAGGTGTAAGAACTTCAATTTTCATGATTGGTTCTAACAATACTGGAGATGCTTTACGAGCTGCTTCTTTGAATCCAATTCTAGCACAAATTTCGAAAGACAATGAATCTGAATCGACTGCGTGGAATGAACCATCATACAATCTAACTTTCAAACTTTCTACTGCATAACCTGCTAAAACACCATTCTTCATTGCAGATTCGAATCCTTTTTGAACTGAAGGGATAAATTCTTTAGGAATTGAACCACCTACGATTTCATTTACAAATTCTAATCCTTTTTTAGCTGGGTCTCCAGGGATTAATTCAAACTGAATATCAGCGAATTTACCACGACCACCCGATTGCTTTTTGTATACTTCACGGTGTGTAACCGCTTTAGTAATGGTTTCTTTGTATGAAACCTGAGGAGCACCTTGATTACATTCTACTTTGAACTCACGTCTCAATCTATCAACGATAATTTCTAAGTGTAATTCACCCATTCCAGAAATTACAGTTTGACCTGTTTCTTCGTCTGTATGAACTTTGAATGTAGGATCTTCTTCAGCTAATTTAGCTAATGACATACCCAATTTATCAGAGTCAGCTTGAGTTTTAGGCTCAACAGCCAAACCGATTACCGGCTCAGGGAAATCCATTGCTTCAAGAACAATTGGATGTTTCTCATCGCACAAAGTATCTCCAGTTTTAATATCTTTAAATCCAACAGCTGCGCCAATATCACCTGCGCCTAAATTCTCAACTGGATTTTGCTTGTTAGCATGCATTTGGAAGATACGAGAGATACGTTCTTTATTACCACTTCTAGTATTAAAAACATAAGAACCAGCATCTAACATTCCAGAATAAACACGCATGAAAGCTAATCTACCAACAAAAGGATCTGTAGCTATCTTGAATGCAAGAGCAGCAAAAGGCTCTTTGTAATCAGGCTTACGAGTTACAGGTTCGTTGGTATCAGGATTAATTCCGGTTGTTACTTCTTTATCCAAAGGACTTGGAAGAATTTCCATTACTAAATCCAACATAGTTTGTACACCTTTATTTTTGAAAGATGAACCACAAACCATAGGAACAATTTTCATATCGATGGTTGCTTGACGCAAAGCATCTAATATTTCTCTTTCAGATATTGAAGATGGATCTTCGAAGAATTTCTCCATCAATTTATCATCATATTCTGAAACAGCTTCAAGTAATTTTTCTCTCCACTCAGTAGCTTCATCAATCATATCCGCAGGGATATCAACTACTTCGTAAGTCATTCCTTTATCATGCTCGTTCCAAACCATTCCACGGAAGTTGATTAAATCAACAACACCTGTGAAATTATCTTCAGCACCAATTGGCAATTGAAGAGGAACTGCATTGCTACCTAACATCTCACGTACTTGTTTAACTACGTTTAAGAAATCGGCACCAGAACGGTCCATTTTATTTACGAAACCGATACGAGCAACATTATAGTTATTAGCAAGTCTCCAGTTAGTTTCAGATTGAGGTTCAACACCATCAACAGCACTAAATAAGAACACTAATCCATCTAATACACGTAAAGAACGGTTAACTTCAACAGTGAAATCTACGTGACCTGGAGTATCGATAATATTGATATGGTATCTGTTATTACGGTAATTCCAGAAAACGGTTGTAGCAGCAGAAGTAATTGTTATACCTCTTTCTTGCTCTTGAACCATCCAGTCCATTGTTGCAGCACCATCATGTACTTCACCAATTTTGTGGTTAACACCAGAATAGTAAAGAATACGTTCTGTTGTTGTGGTTTTACCAGCATCGATGTGAGCAGCGATACCGATATTTCTTGTATATTTTAAGTCGCGTGACATTTAATATTTCTCCTGATTAATTAGCTGATTTTGAAATGCGAGAACGCTTTATTAGCTTCAGCCATTTTGTGTGTGTCTTCACGTTTTTTAACAGAAGCACCTTCACCTTTTGCAGCTGAAATAATTTCACCGGCTAATTTATCTGCCATAGTTTTTTCACCACGGTTTCTAGCGTAACGGATTAACCATTTCATACCAACTGCTATTTTACGATCTGCAGGTACTTCCATAGGAATTTGGAATGTAGCACCACCAACACGACGTGATTTTACTTCTACAGCAGGCATCACATTGTTAAGGGCTTTTTTCCAAACGTCTAAACCACGTTCCTGAGCTTTGGCTTCAACTTTATCTAAAGCCATGTAAAAAATTGTATAAGCTGTATTTTTTTTACCACCCCACATCATGTTATTCACGAAACGGGTAACCAAAACATCATTAAATTTTGGATCAGGTAATAAGATATGCTTTTTAGCTCTTGACTTTCTCATTTGTCTTTTACTTTCGCTGGTTTAATTATTTCTTTTTACCTTTTGCTTTTGGATCAACAACTTGTCCTGGTTTAGGACGTTTAGTTCCGTATTTAGAACGTTGTTGTTTACGACCATCAACTCCGGCTGTGTCTAATGCACCACGTACGATGTGGTAACGAACACCTGGTAAATCTTTTACCCTACCTCCACGTACTAGTACGATAGAGTGCTCTTGTAAGTTGTGGCCTTCTCCAGGAATGTAAGCGTTTACCTCGTTTCCGTTAGTTAAACGAACACGGGCAACCTTCCTCATTGCAGAATTAGGTTTTTTAGGAGTGGTGGTGTACACACGGGTACAAACACCACGTCTTTGTGGACAAGAATCAAGTGCTGGTGACTTGCTTTTTGTGATTACATCGTTGCGGCCCTTACGAACCAATTGTTGAATAGTAGGCATATCTTACTCTATAAATACGCAGTTTTAGTCTTAAAAACGGGAGCGCAAAGGTAAGGAGATGGAGCTAGCAAAGCAAGTGCTTGACAAAAAATATTGAAAATATTTGTTGCTGAGCGGGTTAATGCTAACTTTAACCATCAGTCTTATCTAATGTTTTCCCTTATGGGGCTGCAAACATAGGTAAGTTTTTTGTATAAACAAATTGATTTTGAATTATTTGTATAAAATATTTAATGTAATCTATAATCACACCCTAGTTTTCATTCTCATATTCAGGCATATAAACAAAAAAAGGGGCTCGAAAATTCGAGCCCCTCTCCTATTAAAAAACTTTAAATTAGTTCTTAATCAACTTAATAAGCTCATTTGAAGAACCATCAAGCATCATGAAATAGATACCACTTTCTAAACTTGCAGGCAAAATAACTTGAACAGTTCCTTCTGCATTGCTAATTTTTTGAGTGAAAACTACTCTTCCACTTAAATCCAACACTTTAATTTCTTTAGCTTCAGTAGGAATATTTTCTACTATTACTTCAGAATTGAAAGGATTAGGATAAACTTTAACTACTGGAGTCTTAGTTTCATCTTCAGCTCTAACAGCGATGATTTTAGAATATTCAAAACTTCCATCACGGTCAATCATTTTTAATCTGTAATAAACTACTTCAGGATTAGTAATAAATGCTGATTCATCTACAAAAGAGTAATTAACTAGTGAGTTACTATTACCTCTTGCATCCATACCACCAATTGTTTCGAATTCTTTTGAATCGAATGATCTTTCGATATTGAAAACGCTACTGTTCTTCTCAGAAACTGTAGACCAAGCTAAGTTTGCAGCAACATCAACTTTTTGACCATTGAATTTAATTAAACTAACAGGTAGTGGAGAATTATCATTTGAACCAGTGAATAATGAGAAAGTTGTCAATCCTAAAGAACTAATTACACTTCTTAAGGTATCAACTGAACTTAAAGCTCCTGAGTAAGCAACCCAACCAGTTCCATTATCAAATTTAGCTAATCTCAAATCAGTTTTATTTGCAATTGTACCCATCCATTCAGGCTTGTAATGTAAATTCATATCATATAAATATAAACCTGAAGGAGCTGAAATGTTAGTGTAGTAGTACATATAATCAGTTGCAGGAGCAATTGAAGGAGGAATAGTACCAGAATAAGCTCTAGCTTGAACTGAAGTTGGAGGTGTAGTTAAAGCATCCCAAGTAATTCTAGCAACAGTGTCTTGAGCAAATAAGAAAACTTGAGTACCACCAGCAACAGGTGTTGCAGGTACAGCTGTACAAAGTGGTGGAGTTGATACCGGTGTAAATTGGAAGGCACCAATATCAGGAACACCAGATGAAGGAACTATTGGTCTTGCAACATTATTAATATCTGTTGAAACCTCAGGAACAAAAGTACCACGTCCGTTGATACTCCAAACAGCTGAATCATTAACGTTTGGAACTAAGTTAGTATTTGAAGTGTAACCAGGTCTGTAAGAAACTGAATTTAAATCTTTGAAATAAGTTGATCTAAATGTTTGAAGATTTCTCGCAGCTACTGCATAAATTGGAGTAGTAGAACCTGAACTGAAAATATTGTTATAATCAGAAGTAGCTAAACCTGAAGGAGCCGCAGACCAATAATAACTGTAAGTACTAGTTCCGAAAATTACGTTATTCAAAATTCTAACATTGTTTAATCCACTTGAAGCAATGTATAAATAACCTGCTCCCATACTGAAAGAATTATTAACGATATCTAAGTTAGCAGTAATCGAGTTTCCAAAATAATGATAAATAGCAGTATTAGTTGAATAGGTATTATTTGCTACTAAACCTTTTCTGCTTAAATTATTATTTGAATAATAGTTGTACCAATAGGTTGTAACTCCAGTTGAGGTAAATCTATTTCCTGTAGCAGTATAACCTGAATCATTATAATAGAAATACATATAGTTAGTAGTCTGACCACTTATAGAGGTAATATTGATATTGTTATTTATAAACTTAGCATAACGCGTGTAATACAAATAATTAAATGGAGAATAGTATGCAGTTGAAAACGTATTTCCTTCAATTAAAATATTATCTAATCTAGCAGCAGCTGATGCAAATAAATACAATCCGTAGTATGAACCAGTGAAAGTTGAATTCCTGATAGCTATACCATTTCCAGACATTCCATTTCCAAAAATTGTATAAGAACCAGCTGTATTAGTTGTAGAATAAACAGGCATCGAAACTTTACAAGAATTAATAGTATCAAAATTATTAGCACCTACAAAGTGAATGGTATAATATGTGCCAGAAGTTGCAGAAGCTAATTGTCTAATTGAGATAAAATTAAATTTAATTCCATTAACGCTGTTATACTTAACAACACTTGGCTCAGGTGCTCCTATAGAATTAAATTGTAAAGAAACTGAATCCGCATTATTAGCCATAGAAGAAAATGAAACAGTATTAGCAGGATTTGTAGAACCAGGATAAGCAGAAAGAACAATTTGCTCATTGTAAGTTCCTGTTTTTACCATAAAATTAACAACTCCATTTGCACCTCTGGTTTTCAATGCATCGTTTGCAGCATTAAAAGTTAGATAATCAGAAGGAGCCGCACCAACAATATAGTTACCACTTAAAGGAGTTGAAAGATTAACATTTAATGTATCATTAGAAGGTAAACCATCAAAACCTAAGTTAGGAGCTGAAGTATACAATTGAAGT
Organism: Bacteroidia bacterium; assembly: GCA_051861545.1. GTDB lineage: Bacteria > Bacteroidota > Bacteroidia > UKL13-3 > UKL13-3 > CAISCU01. Next base: position 41,849 of record JBIMKP010000024.1, read on the forward strand.
GTATTTTGAGCATTTACTAAGTTGACTTGTTGTGTACCTGTGAAGTAAACTGAAACTGTATCACAAGTAGCTAAATTACCCGTAAAGGTTGTAGTTACAGCAGTACCATTATTCAATTTATAAGTTAAATCGAAAGTAGTAACAGCAGTTGCACCATTGTTTCTAACAACAACTTGTAAATCTTGTGAACCTAATGTAACAGGGAATGTAGGAGCAAGAAGCATTACAGGAGAAATATCTAAAGTTACAGCAGAAGCTTCGTAAGCTCCAATATTTGGAGATGTAGAACGAACATTACCTGCAAAATCTGTAGGAACATCTGCAGTTAAATTTACACCTCTTAAACAAGCATTGGTTAAATTGTAATTACCACCACCAATAAAAGGAGGATTTAAATTAAATGATGAATCACCACCGGCAGTTGTAGTTTTATAGGTAGCCTGAGTAAAGAAAACGCCATTTCTAAATCCTAAAGTTCCAGTATTTGGATTTGAAGCATTATAATAAACATTAAAGTTTACATTACTTGCACCTGGCGATGTTGCGTAATAAGCTGGAGTATAAGTAGGAGTATTTGTTACAAAAATATTGTTTTTAACATTTGTCAACGACGAACCCGTATTGTAGAAAGCAGAGTATGTAGTTGAGGTTACAGAACCATTCATTATTACAACATTGTGATAAACATCAGCGTTAAATTGCGTATTTGCTTGATATAAATACAAACCATAGTAACCAGGATAAGTTGTACCTGTACCTCCAATAATAATGTTATTGTAAATTTTAGCTTTTGCAGCCGTTGTTGAGTTAATTGGATAGAAACAATACAAACCATAACCACCAAAATTATTTACTCGATTTCCAATGATTTCATGAGATATTGAAGTATTATTTGATTGGTTATAGTAGAAGTATATACCATAATAGCCATAGTTCTGACCTTGCATATTGATGATATTGTTATTCAATACAACAGGATTATAATTATAGTATATCTGCAAACCATAAGAATTTATGTTATTTAAAGTATTCCCTCTGACCATAATACCTCTATTAAAAGAGGCATTTGAAGAGCCATAATGTGAAATTGCATATCCACCACCAGTAACAACATTACTATCGATTACTGAAGAATCGGCTCCACATGCTGAAAATCCGGTTCCATTTGTAGTTCCTGTGAAGTTAATACCATATCCTATAGAAGAAGTTCCAGATGCAATAATTGGTACATTAACATTACATCTTTTGATTGTAATTCCTTTCATTAAGGAAGTAGATCCAGCAGAAACTGCTGCGAAACCTACTGGTGAAGCTGTGTTTGTACTAGTAATAGTTAAATTTTGAACTGTAACAAAACTTGCATTATTAACTAAAAATGCAGCACCTGCTGTAGTAGATGTAACAGTACGAGTTGATTTGTCATTACCTTCAAAAGTAATCCTATTTGTAGAGCTTGTTCCAGGAATAGGACCGTTTACAACAACCTGACCAGTATAAGTACCCGGACGAATATCAAAAGTAACCGGCCCACCAATTCCATTAGCCAATGCGTTTGCAGCATCAACGATTGTTGCATAATCAGGTGTGGTACCACCAACGGTATAAACACCATTTAATGGAGCCAATAATGTAGCTCTTAATGTATCATTTGTAGCATCAGCATCTGCATTTGTGTTTGGCAATGAAGTATAATAGGTCATATTGTTGGTTGCACCTAAAGTTACTTGGTCTAAGCCAGTAAATAATACCGTATCAACTGAACATGCTGCAACTGTATTGGTTTTAATAACAGTTACAGGTGTAGCTGTATTCAATCTATAACTTGCATTGTAGCTAGAAACGGTATTCGCGCCAATGTTTTTAACAATATAACTTACATCTTGAGCACCACTAATAATTGGAGCATTTGGAGTAAGTACACTCATTAATCTTAAGTTATCATTTACACCACCTGTAAATTGGTCTCCACCAATGGTAGGAGTAATTGAGAAAGTATCACCATCAATATCATAAGGAACAAATGCTCTTAAGTCAACACCATAACCATTACAACCATCTGTTAAATGAAGGTTACCCGGAAGTGGAGTTCTTGAAATGAAAGAAGGATTTGTATTAACAGATGAATCACCACCTGCTGCAGTTGTCATAAAATTAGATGGATTGAAGAAAGTTCCTCTAAAAACTAAATTACCTGAAGTTGGGTTGGTACCATTATAATAGATATTATAATTTACATTACTAGCAGCAGGAGAAGTTGCTAAATACATTGGAGTAGCAGTACCACCATATACAGCGAAAATATTGTTTTTCACCATTGTATTAGTAGAACCTGTATTGTAGAAACAAGTATTTGCTGTAGATGTACTTGTTCCGTTCATTGAAATTGTATTGTGGTAAATTTCAGCATTACAAGCAGCATTGTATTGGTACAAGTAAATACCATATAAACCAGGGTATGTGCCACCTAAAGAACTTGTTAAAATATTACTATGACATTTAACTTTAGCAGCAGTTGTTGTTCCTAAAGGATAATATAATTGGATTCCATAACCACCAAAACCATTAATTGTATTTCCAATAATTTCATGAGAAATAGTTGTGTTAGATGATTGGTTATAATAGAAGTATAAACCATAGTAACCATATTGGAAACCATTCATGTTAATCTTATTATTTTTAACAATTACAGGATTGTAGTTATAAGCAATATAACCACCCATATAGTTTGAATTGTTTACAGTATTATTGGTTACAACAATACCTCTATTAGAACCCGCAGATGAACTACCATATACTGTGATAGAATATCCACCACCTGTAACAATATTGCTATCAATTAAAATTGAATCACCAGGCATACCAGAAGCACCTGTTCCATTGGCAGTTCCAGTTGCAATAATGCCATATCCACTTAATGAAGTACCTGATTGAATAGCAACATTTACTCTATTATTAATAATTTTAATATTCGTAATTGCACCAACCATACCAATACCAGTACCTGTTGTTGTGCTTGTATTTGTTACCGTAAAGTTTTTGAAAGTAATAAATTTAGAATTATTCATTAATACAACAGAACTTGTAGTCAAGTTTGCAGTTATAATTCTATTTGTTGGATTTACCCCATCAAAAGTGATAGTATTTACTGTTGAAGCACCAGCTATGTTTCCAATTACAATTTGTCCTGTGTAAGTTCCTGGAGCAACAGTAAAGTTTATAGGACCACAAACACCAGCAACAGATAAAGCATTAATTGCATCTGCAAATGAAATGAAATTTGTAGCTCCAGAACCAGCAGGGTCAATTGTATAGTTTCCTTGTATCGATGGTTGCTTAATTACTGTTGCTGAGTCGTTATTTCTAGATGTATCTGCAACGGCATTTGGAGAAGATGTCCAAGCTTTAATTAAAGTAGGAGTTGAAGGAAAAGTGTAAGCACTATTTAAAGTTACTTGAGTCCAAGTTGATGAAGTACCATTAAATGTATCTAATACCGCTGTTGAAGTAATAGGAGTTTGTAATGTTCCATTAATTGACCAATTTACATCAAAACCAGTAACTTGATTGTTACCATAATTCTGAACTCTAGCTATAATACTTTGAGGACCACCGCAGAAAGTTGTTGGAGAATCTATTGATGAAACACCGATATCATTTCCACCATTAGGCATTACCTCAAATCCAAAACGAGCTAAACCAGCTCCTGCACCAGGAGTACCAGTATTTACTGCAACACCCCATTGTCTTTGGTTACCAGTTCCACTATATTGACGAGTTTGATTACCAGAACCACCAGTAACATACATTTCGAATACTAATGCTTTTGTTGGATCATAAATGAATGGCATTTGTAATGGAATTTCAATAAAAGCACCTGCAGAGGCTCCAGTAATTGTAAAAGTTGTTTGTTGGAAAACTGTTGTTAAACCTGTTATCCAACCTGCACTAGGAAATACAGTTGCTGTAGCTAATGAGGCTGGTTGACCTAATTTAATTGTAAAATTAGAATAAACTACCGATGAATTTGCAGTAGCACCAATTTGCCAGTAAACTTTAGTAATTTTTCCAGGATTTGCAGGCGTTCCGGTTGAAACACCACCAGCATAAAATGCACCTGGACCATAAATCCATTGAACATTGTTGTTAGCACTTTGTAGTGGGAATGCATTATCTGCTTGCCCACCGACAATTAAATTTAAATAAGGTGGAGTGCCCGCCAGCTGTGCTGAAGAGGAATTCCAAAGAACAGTTAGAAATAGCAGTAAGCCTGCTATTCTTCGAAAAGTTTGTAGTTTTACTCTCATATGTTTTTTATTTGGTTTGAAATTAGTTTTTAAGCATCATTACATTTTACCAAAGTTATTATTTCTGTAAAATTTTTCAAATGAAATCTTAATTTTTTAAGAATAATATATTAGATTCTTAATCGGCTGCCTTTTAAGCCTGTAGCGGAATTAAACCCAATTTACATACATCTGTATTTAATAAATTCGTCAATTATGACAATTTCATGACAAAACAAATTTAAAACATTTTCCTTTTACATAATTTTTATCCAAAATATTAGGGATTTTTAGTCTTCAGTTAAAGCTTAAGTTTGCAGTATGTCTCAAAGCCATTTAAAACAAATAATCAGTTCGCTTCCTGATAGTCCAGGTATATATAAATATTATGATAAAAGCGAAAATCTTATTTATATAGGAAAGGCAAAAAATCTAAAAAAAAGAGTTAGCAGTTATTTTAATAAAAACCATTACGAAAACAGAAAAACAGCCGTAATGGTTAGTAAAATTGAGGATATTCAATTTACCTTAGTGGAAACTGAAATTGATGCTTTGTTATTAGAAAATAGTTTAATCAAAAAATTTCAACCTAAATTCAATATCAATTTAAAGGATGATAAAACCTACCCTTTTATCTGTATTAAAAAAGAAAGATTTCCTCGCATATTTCCAACAAGAAACCCAATAAAAGATGGCTCGGAATATTTTGGCCCCTATGCATCTGTTGGAATGATGCATACAATCCTAGATTTAATAAAAGCCTTATATCCTTTAAGAAACTGCAATTTTGGTTTAAGTGAAGCTAATATTAGGGCTTATAAATTTAAAACCTGTTTAGAATTTGATATTGGCAATTGTAAAGGCCCTTGTGTTGCTTTGCAAGAGGAAGAGGACTATTTAAACAATATCAAACTCATTAGAAATATTCTAAAAGGTAATTTATCTGAAGTTCTAAATCATCTAAAAACAGGAATGAATGAGGCTGCAAATGAAATGAAATTTGAAGAAGCAGCTTTTTTCAAAAAGAAAATTTCGATGCTAACTAATTACCAAAGTAAATCAACCATTGTTACAAGTATTCCTTATGATGTTGATGTATTTTCAATTGTTAGTGATGATAAATTTGCCTTTGTAAACTTTCTAAAAGTTTCAAATGGAATGATTATTCAAACCCAAACCTTTGAAATTAAAAAGAAAATTGATGAACCAGATAACGAACTTTTAAATTTTGCTATAGCTGAAACTAGAGAAACTTATCATTCAACCAGCCGTGAAATTATTGTTCCTATTGAACCTGATTGGCAAGATGAAAAAATAGAAATTACTATTCCGAAAGCGGGTGATAAGAAAAAACTACTTGATCTTTCTTTGAAGAATGCAATGTATTACAAAAAAGAAAAATTGAGTCAGTATGAAAAATTAAATCCAGAGTTTAAAGTAGATAGAATTTTAACTCAAATGAAGGCTGATTTGAGATTAACTGAACTACCTCAGCATATTGAATGTTTCGATAATTCTAATTTACAAGGAACCAATCCAGTATCGGCATGTGTGGTGTTTAAAGATGCCAAACCTAGTAAAAAAGATTATCGAATTTTTAATGTAAAAACCGTAGTTGGACCAAACGATTTTGCTACTATGGAGGAAGTGGTTTTTAGGAGGTATAAAAGACTAAAAGAAGAAAATGAACCTTTACCTCAACTCATAATTATTGATGGAGGAAAAGGCCAATTAAGTTCGGCAGTAGAAAGTCTTAAAAAGCTTGATTTATATGGCAAAATTCCTGTTATAGGTATTGCGAAAAGATTGGAAGAATTGTTTTATCCCGAAGATGAATTTCCATTATATATTGATAAGAAATCGGAGACCTTAAGAATCATTCAGCAGTTAAGAGATGAAGCGCATCGTTTTGGAATTACACATCACAGAAAAAAGAGAAGCAGAAATACCTTTTTAACTGTTTTAGAAGAGATAGATGGTATCGGTGAAAATACAGCCCAACTTCTTTTAAAGGAATTCAAATCAGTAGAAAAAATTAAAAAAGTAAACTTTGATGATTTACAAAAATTGGTTGGAAAATCGAAAGCAGAAAAGGTGGTGAAATATTTTGAAAACCAAACAATTGATAAATAAAAAAAACGAATATCCGCATGTATACCAGAATTATTTTTTATAAATCAAGTATATTAATTGAGTATCAGAAATTAGTGACCCTGAAGGTGATCACATGTTTATAGAAAATGCTGTAAACCAAATCCCCCCAAACTCGTCAACGCGGACCAAAGGTCCGCGTTGACGAGTTTGGGGGTGGTGTTGCTCCTTATTTTATTTTCTATAATAATGTCACCCATTCTGGGTTTTAGAACTTGCTAGAAGAAACATTAACTAAAATTATTCATTTTTTGTGGTGTAGTTTGATCTAAACGAATAATAATCAGCCATAAAGTTTGGACAATCTTATTCTTAGGTAAAAAAGCGGATAATCGTATAAAAAAAATCTAGCCTCAAAGAATGAAGCTAGATTTGGAAATTTTATTTTCTAGGACAAGTATTTAATCCTACTAAAGTGTAAAGTGGGCAAAAACTTACCAAACTTGTTAAAACAAAAACTCCCCCTAAAACTAAAAATACAATACCCATTGTACCAGTTAAGATACCACCGAAATAAAGACCAGCAAAAGCAATAGCAACAATAATTCTAATGATTTTGTCTAAGTTACCCATGTTCTTTTTCATAATTTTGATATTTAATTGTGTTTAATATGTGTTTTTCAATATTCAAAATTAGAAGCAATACATGTAGATGTTGGTGACTAATGTCACAAGCTAAAAAATTTCTATTCCGTCCTTTAATTGCAGGAGTTTTCCTTCCGATTCAAGCTTTTTCATTAATCGAGATACTACTTCGCGAGCACTTCCTAAATTATTTGCAATTTCTTTATGAGATATTTTTAAAGGATTTTGACCTGTTAAAGAGCTTCGTTCTTTCAAAAAATCAAAAATTCTTTGGTCTAAATGTGCAAATATCAATTGATGAATTGTATCAATTAATTCAGAGTATCTTTGGTTATAATGCTCATAAAATTTATCGTTTAGTTTAGGAAACTCTGCTAATAATACCTTCAATTGTTCTACAGGTAAAATCCACAGATTTGAATCAACTTCCGTTATGGCATTTATTTTACTTTTTTGACCTTTTAATGCGGCCGAAAACGACATCACACAACTTTCAACTGGTTGGATATAATACAATAAAAGTTCCTTGTCTTCATGATGAGTAAAAACTTTCACCAATCCTTTTTCAACAATAGGAATTACATTAACATATTGTCCTAGTTGCAGAATTTCGGTTCCAGCAGGAATCTCTTTATAAATGGAGAGCTCTTTTATCCTAACAGAAATATGTGGGTCTAAATTTGAAAACATGCTGAAATATACAAATTCCTTATTTCAAAAGCGAATATCCGTTTCTTTACCAGTATAATTTAATTACTTGATTACCCCCCCAAAACCGGACGCGAACCTTCGGTTCGCGTCCGTTTTTGGGGGGGGAGGGTAATTCATTCTTATTTACTACAATAATGTCATCCCTATGGGATTTTAGGAAATTTCATTAAAAAACGGGATTCCATTTTTAATTCATTTTGCCTTAATTTAAAGTCATAAATCAATACGATTATCCGCATCTTTTCCGAAAAGAAATTTAGCGAAACTTTATACCTGATTATTACTCGTTAAAATCAAACTAAACCACAAAAATTCTATTATAGTTGGAGTCATGTTTCTTATAGCAAGCTCTTAAAAATCCTGAAGGGATGACATGATTGTAGCAAACAAAATATGATGAAACATCACCCCCAAAACTCTTCCAACGTGGACCAAAGGTCCGCGTTGGAAGAGTTTTGGGGGAATTCATTTCTAGCATTTTTCTATAAACATGTGATCACCTATCGGGGACTTAAATTTCATAAAACGGAGCAATTTAATATCAAACTGCTTTTAAAAATATTTCTCAAAATATGCATATGATTTATAAAAAATTATTACAGGTAAACATGCGGATAATTGTATTCAAAAATGAAGAAAGAAAATAAAAGCAAAAATTTCTTAGCAGGTAAATCTTATTCGACATAGATTTTTATATATTCGCTTTATATCCCTAAGTATGAAACGTAGAACGGTATTAAAATCATTATTTTTTGGTGGAACAGCAATCATTGGTGGAATAGGGTCATGGAATGCTTACAAAATATTCAAAACTCCTGATTTAGCTTCCTTACAAAATCAAATTCCTTTATTAAACGCATTGGCTCAAACCATCATTCCTAAGACAGATAGTCCAGGAGCTGGTGATGCGAATGCAGGTATTTATATCGCTAAAATGATTCAAAAGTGTTATGATAAAAAAACACAAAATAGATTTATTGATGGATTAGTTGCAATTCAACAAAAAGCAAATAGCCGATTTGATTTAGACTTTGAAAACTGTTCAGAAGAACAAAGAATAGAGTTAATGACAGAGGCAGAATCATCAGGGAAATCATTGCCGGGTAGTGCCGGAAAACTTCAAAAGAAACTTTTGGGAGATTCATTTTTTGGGACATTAAAAGAACTTACCTGCGAAGCCTATTGTACCTCAATGGAAGGAATGAACCAAGGACTGGCATATGATTATGTACCAGGTAAATTTTTAGGATGTATCACCCTTAATCCAGGACAAAAATCTTGGGCAACTAAATAAATTTATGAGTATTGATTCTTTAAAAACAGATAGTCTTCAAACAGATTCTGTTTATATAAACACTGGTAATGCAAAACAACAACAAAGCTATGATGCAATTGTAATTGGATCGGGTATTAGCGGCGGTTTTGCAGCCAAAGAACTTTGTGAAAAGGGACTAAAAACTTTAGTGATTGAAAGAGGTCGAAAAGTTGAGCATATTACAGATTATCCAACTGCAATGCTCAATCCTTGGCAATTCGAAAATCGTTTAAGAATGACCAATGAAGATATTCAAAAGCAAGCAATTCAAAGTTCTGTTTGTGATGAAAGTAACAAGCATTTTTTTGTAAACGATTTAGAAAATCCATATATCCAAGAAAAGCCATTTTCATGGATTAGAGGCTATCAAACAGGTGGCCGATCACTTACTTGGGGTCGTCAATGTTATAGATTAGGTGATTTAGATTTTGAAGCAAATGCAAAGGAAGGAATTGGTGTTGATTGGCCGGTGAGATACAAAGATATTGCACCTTGGTATGATTATGCCGAACAGTTTGTTGGTGTTAGTGGAAAAGCAGAAGGACTAAAACAATTACCAGATGGTATTTTTATGGACCCTATGGAAATGAATTGTATTGAACAACACCTTTCTACAAGTAATCAAAAACATTTTCCAGATAGAGTTATTACGATTGCCAGGGTAGCTAATTTAACAAAAGGCTTAAAAGGCCGTGGACCTTGTCAATACAGAAACTTATGTGCAAGAGGTTGTCCGTTTAGTGGATATTTTAGTAGTAACTCTGCTAGCTTACCAGCAGCATTTGCAACTGGAAACTTAAGTTTATTAAATGATGCAATTGTTAAAGAAGTTTTAATTGATGACAAAACTGGAAAAGCAATTGGCGTTAGAGTTATAGATGCAAATACAAAAGAAGTTACTGAATTTTATGCAAAAATTGTTTTCATCAATGCATCAACAATAAACACAACCGCAATTTTACTTCAATCAGTTTCAAACCGCCACGCTAATGGTTTAGGTAATTCAAGCGGAATGGTTGGAAAAAACCTGATGGATCATCCATATGGAGGTGGTGCTTATGGAGAGCATGATGATTTTAAAGACAAATATTACCAAGGAAGAAGACCCGCTGGTGTTTACATTCCAAGATTTCAAAATATTGAAGGTGATAAAATAAGTAGAAACTATAAAAGAGGATTTGGTTACCAAGGTGATGGAGAACGCGCAGAATGGCCTGATAGAATGAAAATGGAAGGCGGTTTTGGAAAAGATTTCAAAGAGAAATTAACTACACCTGGACCATGGACCTTTTGGATGATGTCTAGAGGAGAATGTTTGCCTTATGAAACCAATCAGGTTACCTTAGATAAGGAACAAAAAGACCAATGGGGATTACCAATTGTTAGAATAAATTTTGAATTTGGTGAAAATGAAAAAGCCATGGTAGAAGATCAAAAAAACCATGGAATGGAAATGCTTGAAAAAGCTGGATTTAAAAACATCAGAAGTTTTTATTATAATACTGTTGGAGGAAGAGCTGTACATGAAATGGGAACAGCCAGAATGGGGAATGACCCTAAAACTTCAGTTGTAAATGGAAACAATCAATTAAATGATGTTCCTAATGTATATATTACAGATGGTAGTTTTATGACTTCCAGCTCATGTATCAACCCATCATTAACCTATTTAGCATTTACTGCAAGAGCTTGTGAGCACGCTGTAAATGAATTAAAGAAAGGTACATTTTAAATGAATTTGATAGCAGAAGAATTAGATATACTTAAACAGAAATGTTTGAGTATATCTAAAAACTATTCCTATTGTACCATTTTAGATAATAATCATCAGAAAAATGCATTCAACTTACAAAGTTCAGAATACATTTTTGCTGTTGGTTATAAGCAAATTCTAACATTTGATTGTGCTCATGCATTTAGTGAATTACAACAATTCTTAGAGGCAAATAAAAATGAATATATCCTTCTCTTTTTGTCTTATGATTTAAAGAACGAAATTGAACATCTCCATTCGGCACACCTTGACCCTATTGGATTTCCAGACTTGACTGCAATTGTACCTGAAGATTTTATACGAATAAAAACGAATGGAGAAATTGTTTATTCAAGCTTAGAATTTTGGGAAGCTATAAATCAAACAGAAATAGAAATTTTTAAAGATAATAGAAGTATAAAAGTTGAAGCAAAAGTTAGCAAGGAAGATTATATTCATACTGTAAAACAAATTAGAAATCATATTATAGATGGTGATGTTTATGAGTTGAATTATTGCACCGAATTCTATGCTAAAAACACAGAAATCAATCCTTATAAAACCTATCAAGATTTAAACAAATTATCTCCTACTCCATTTTCTGTTTTTGCTAATTTAAATGGGCTATATATGATGGGAGCAAGTCCAGAAAGATTTATCAAAAAAGAAGACGAATTCATTTATTCTCAGCCTATCAAAGGCACATCAAAAAGAAGTAATGATAGTAAAATTGATGAACAGAATAAACAATTTTTACTTCAATCTGAAAAAGAAAAAGCTGAAAATTTAATGATTGTTGATTTGGTCAGAAATGATTTAGCTAAGAGTGCAAAAACCGGCTCTGTAAAAGTGAATGAATTGTATGGAATTTATAGTTTCAAACAAGTTCATCAAATGATTTCAACGGTGAGTGCGGAACTAAAAGAAGATATCCATACAGCACAAATAATTAAAAATGCATTTCCAATGGGAAGTATGACAGGTGCACCAAAAGTAAAAGCAATGGTTTTAATTGATCAATATGAACAAACTAAAAGAGGCTTATATTCTGGAGCAATCGGATATATTGAGCCCAATGGAAACTTCGACCTCAATGTGGTTATTAGAAGTTTACAATACAATTCAGAAAAAAAGTATCTTAATTTTGAGGTAGGCTCTGCAATTACATTTGATTCTAATCCAGAAGAAGAATACGAAGAATGTTTGTTAAAAGCAGAAGCAATGATTAAAGTATTGGAGGGGAAATAAAATCAACTTTAGTGATACTTAATATTCTCAAGAGCTTTCATTGCCTATATTCAAATTATCTTTTTAAACAAAATTGAAAAATCGTAAATTGTAACAATCAATTGGTAGTTAAAAAACAGAATGAAAGCAAAATACATCAATCCATTTACCGATTTCGGCTTAAAAAAATATTTGGAGAAGAAGCGAGCAAACCACTTCTGCTCGACTTTTTAAATGCGATTTTGCCTAATTCAGATAAAATAGTTGAGCTTTCGTTCAAAAACAATGAGCAATTAGGTCAAACAGATTTTGATAGAAAAGCCATTTATGATATTTATTGTGAGAATGAAAAAGGAGAAAAATTCATAGTTGAACTTCAAAAAGCTAAACAAAACTATTTTAAGGAACGCACTATATATTATTCCTCTTTTCCCATTGTTAAACAAGCCGAAAAAGGTGAATGGAACTACAATTTAAAAGCTGTTTATTGTATCGGAATTTTAGATTTTACTTTTAGGGATTATGAAACTGTTCAAGAAAAAAGTGAGGTTTCACATACCATCAAACTAAAAAACCAAAACGGAAAGGTTTTCTACGAAAAGCTTACTTTTATTTACTTTGAATTGCCTAATTTTAAACTAACTGATTTACAGCTAAAAACTAGGTTAGACAAATGGCTTTACTTTATAAAACACTTAGAAGATTTTCAGTCGATTCCTTCAAGTATAGCTGATGATGTTTTTAATAGAGCATTTGAAAAAGCTGAGTTAGCTAATTTTGGTCAATCTGAATTAGACAAATATGAAATCAGTTTGAAAGTTTACAGAGATTTAAAAGGGGTTTTAGATACCGCTTTTGAGGAAGGGAAACGCCATGGAAAATTGGAGGTAATTTGGGAATGGAAACTTGAAATTGCTAAATCAGCTAAATTAATGGGTTTAAGTAAGGAAGATATTAGCAAACTTACAGGGCTTTCTTTTGAAGAAATTGAAAAGATTTAAGCCAAGGTCAATTTGTTCACAATTGGAAATAAATTAAAACGAATATCCGCATGTTTACCTCCATTAATATTTTACAAATCTGGTGAATGTTTTGAGAAACATTTTCAAAAGTAGTTTGGTGTTAAATTGTTCTTTTTTATGAAATTTAAGACCCCGATAGGTGGTCTCATGTTTATAGAAAAATGCTTGAATTGAATTCCCCAAAGCTCTTCCACCGCGGACCTTTGGTCCGCGGTGGAAGAGGTTTGGAGATGGTTTTCTTTATTATTATTTTCTATAATCATGTCATCCCTTCAGGATTTTTAAGAATTTCAAGAAATACATGCTTCTAATTCTAATTAAATCGAGTAATCTTCTGCATTAGAGCTTTTGAAGGCTTGTAAAACATTTAGGTAAAGTAGCGGAATTCGTATAAACAAATAGTAAACCTTTAATTCAAAAGTATTTCAGGCTGAAATACATCTAAATTTTGGTACAATTCTTCTACCAAAGACTTATCCATTAAACACTCATTCCACATAAGGGTTTCAATTCTTTCTTGTAAAATACCGGCTGGGTAAATTTCAGCCCTTACTTTCATTAACTTTTGCAAACGTTCATGATGTTTTGAGAGTCGTTTTGCTTTGTATTCTTTATTTAGAGCCTTTAATTCTGCTCTATCCTTAAGTTTATCCGACAAAATTCTTGCATGTAGTTCATCATTAACTTTTGAACTTAACTCATATAATTCCTGCCAAGTATTTAAAATCAAGTTAATTTGATTTTCAATTGAAGACTCCCCTATTGTTTCAAAATATTTACTTGACAAATCATCTGGTTTTAGTAAAGCATCTTTGGCTTTTAAACCAAATCTGTTCATTCTGTTTTCCAATCCTGGAGGCAAAAACAAATGCATCATTCTTAAAACAACGGCAGGAAATGCTAGTTTGTTGATGTCGAAAATCGATTTTAATTGAAGCCAATATGCAACTTCAGCAGGACCTCCAATATAAGCCAAATTCGGAAGTAAGGTTTCTTGGTATAATGGGCGAAGATTTACATTCGGACTAAATCGTTCAGGATGTTTTTCGATTAATTCTTCAATTTCATTCTGTGTAAATGATTGTGATGAATCGGCTAAATTGAAACCTTTCTGAGTTTTCTTAATTAAAATTCTTTTTCCAGAATCTGTAAAATAGAAGAAGTTAACTTCTCTGGCTCTAATTTGAAGAGAATACTTTTCTGATAAAATTCTATCTGAAACAATCTGTGCATTAAAAGAATTTTGCTCTATAATATCAGAAATCAATAAAGACTTCATCTCTGCTTTGAACAATGGATTAGAAGGTTCTATAATTACCAATCCCCAATCTTCGAATACTTGATGAAAGTACCTTAATGTAGCTTTTGAAAGTGAAAATCCATCCTGATAAGAATCTCTTATAATTTTTAGATGTTTTGTCTTTTGTGCTGAATTTGGAAGGATTTGCTCTAATTCCGAAATAAGATTTTCAAATCCATTTAAAACTAAATTCCCAACTGGTTCGCTATCATGTTTGGTATTCCAAACCAAAGTTTCACCATTTACATAGGTGGTTTTTATCTCCTCATAATCATGATCTTCAGATGCTAACCAGAATATCGGAATAATTCTTTTTTGAGGATAAGCTTTATTTAATTCCGCAGCTAATTTTAGTGTACTAAGAATTTTATAGGTAGTAAAAAGTGGTCCACCAAATAATACCAATTGATGACCTGTTGTTACAGTAAAAGCATTTTCATTGCCTAAATCAAGAATATGCTTTTTAACTAGAGAATTTTCTTTTAGCTTAATTCCAGCATTAGCATATTGATTGAGTAATTCATCAACCAACAAGTTCCTTCTATCTACAGGAAAATTTGATTTAGCATTTATGAGTTTTTCATAATTACTTAATTCATGAGAATAAGAATGAAAATCCTTAAAAAAGGCATCTTTGTTTAAGTAATCCAAAGCTAATGGATTAATTAAAGGTGTTTCGTTTAAATTTACTCTTTCAAGCATTTTATTGGATTGATCCGTATAAATCAAAATCCTCTGCACTATCAATTTTTACCTGAGCAAAATCGCCTACTCTGGCATATTGTTTATCAGCTTTTACTAACACTTCATTATCTACTTCTGGACTATCAGCTTCGGTTCTACCAATAAAATAATCACCTTCTTTTCTATCGAATAAAACTTTAAAAGTTTTACCTACTTTTTCTTTATTTATTTCTGAAGAAATTCCTTGTTGAATCTCCATTATAATTGCAGCTCTTTCTTCTTTTACTTCCTGAGGAACATCATCAGCCATAGTACCTGAGTGAGTTCCATCTTCATGGCTATAAGTAAATACACCTAATCTATCGAATCTATTGTCTTCAACAAACCTGCATAAATCATTAAAATCTTGCTCAGTTTCACCAGGGTGACCAACAATTAAAGTAGTTCTTAATGCTATTCCAGGAACCTTTTCACGAATAGTAGTAACTAAATCCCTTGTTCTTTTTTCTGTGATTCCTCTTCTCATAATTTTGAGCATAGAATCACTTACATGTTGCAAAGGAATATCGATGTATTTGCAAATATTTTCTCTTTCACGAATTACATCTAAGGCCTCTAAAGGAAATTGAGACGGATAAGCATAATGTAAGCGAATCCAATCTGCACCTGGAACATCAGAAATCCTTCTTAATAATTCAGGAAGTTTTCTATCACCATATAAATCCAAACCATAAAAGGTACTATCCTGCGCTATGATTAATAATTCTTTGGTTCCATTTTTCACTAAGCCTCTAACTTCAGCTTCAATTTGTTCGAAAGGTTTTGACAAATGTTTACCTCTCATAATTGGAATAGCGCAGAATGAGCAAGGTCTGTCGCAACCCTCAGAAATTTTCAAATAAGCATAATGAGAAGGAGTAGTTAATAAACGTTCTCCAATTAGCTCATGTTTATAATCAGCGCCAATTGTTTTTAATAATTGAGGCAAATGAGTTGTCCCAAAATATTGGTCAACTTCTGGAATTTCTTTTTCTAAATCTGGTTTATAACGCTGAGAAAGACAACCAGTAACATATAACTTATCTATTTCACCAGCTTGTTTAGCTTCGGCCCAACGAATAATTGTATTGATACTTTCTTCTTTGGCATTATCAATAAATCCACAAGTATTAATAACAACAATATTAGCATCATCATCTTGCGATTCATGTTCAACATCAAAACTATTTGCTTTAAGTTGACTATATAAAACCTCACTATCTACAATGTTTTTAGAACATCCTAAAGTGATAATATTAACCTTGTCTTTCTTTAATGTTTTAGTTTTCAAAATGAATAAGTTTTAGACTTAACCTTTAAAAAGAGAATCAACAAATTCTACCTTATCAAATAATTGAAGGTCTTCAATACCTTCACCCACACCAATATATTTTACTGGAATTTTAAATTGATCTGCAACTCCAATAACAACACCACCTTTTGCAGTTCCATCTAATTTTGTTAATGCCAAAGCATTTACCTCAGTAGCAGCTGTAAATTGTTTAGCTTGTTCAAAAGCATTCTGACCAGTACTTGCATCTAAAACCAAAAGGATTTCGTGAGGAGCATCAGCATGAACTTTCGACATAACACGTTTGATTTTGCCTAATTCATTCATCAAACCAATTTTATTGTGCAAACGACCTGCAGTATCAATAATAGCCACATCTGCATTATTTTCAACTGCATATTTTACTGTATCAAAAGCAACGGAAGCGGGGTCTGTATTCATGCCATGAGCAATTACATGCACATCATTTCTATTACCCCAAATTTTCAATTGTTCAACAGCAGCAGCTCTAAAAGTATCGCCGGCACCTAAAACAACCTTTTTTCCAGCCTTTCTATATTGATTAGCCATTTTGCCAATAGTAGTAGTTTTACCAACACCATTTACACCCACCACCATTACTACATAAGGTTTATGACCTTTTAAATCTTCGAAATTTGTTGGGATTTCAGTTTTATTTTCAGCCAATAATTTGCCCACTTCATCTTTGAGCAGGGCATTTAATTCTGATGTTCCGACGTATTTATCGTTCGCAACTCGTTTTTGAAGTCGTTCAATAATTTTGAGAGTGGTTTCAATACCCACATCACTACTTACCAGAATTTCTTCCAGTTCATCTAAAAAACCATCATCAACAGAGCTTTTTCCAACTAAAGCCTTGCTAATTTTGTCAAACAAACTTGTTTTGGTTTTTTCTAAACCCTGATCAAGTTTTTCTTTTTTCTCTTTGCTGAAAAAACTGAATATTCCCATATTGATGCTGCTAAAATAAAAAAAGCATTCCGATAAACAGAATGCTTTTCAATAAATGCGGTTCATTAAATTATTTCTTGAAGTAAGTTTTCACTTCTTCGTTTGAAACGATTTCAGATTTAAAAGTGTAAGAACCTTTTTCGGTTTTTACAGCTCTGTATACTTTTGCGTAATCTTTACCTGCTGAGGTTTTTAGAGTTGCAACTACTTTTTTAGCCATGACTTACTTATTTAATTTCTTTGTGAACAGTTACTTTTTTCATGATCGGGTTGTATTTTTTCAACTCGATACGCTCGGTGGTATTTTTACGATTTTTAGTCGTGATATACCTTGATGTTCCAGCTAAACCACTTGTTTTATGCTCGGTACATTCTAAAATTACTTGGATACGATTACCTTTCTTAGCCATTTTCTTTACTCCTATTAGATTTGTCCGTTACGGATATAATCATTTAAAACGGCACTAATGCCCTTCTTGTTAATTGTTTTAATCGCTTTGGTCGAAACTTTCATTACGATCCAGCGATTCTCCTCAGGAATGAAAAATTTCTTTTCCTGTAAATTTGGGTAAAAACGTCTTTTTGTCTTTCTATTTGAGTGAGACACGTTATTACCAACCATCGGACGCTTACCTGTTAAATCACAAACTCTCATGACGTATTATTCTTGAAAAAAGGACTGCAAATATCTGGGAAATAAATTAAAATGCAAAAAAATGTTTAAGAAAAATCTTTTCCAAGCTAAAATCCAGCTAAATGGACAAGTTTAGATTGATTTATTCTTCATTTTCTCTTGCGGAGTGCAAAAATAGTTAATTTCGAACCAAAATCCGCATAAAAATGAATTACGAATTTATTTTAGTTAATCCAGAAGTAAAAAAACACATCGCTTTAATTCAATTAAACCGACCTAAAGAACTGAATGCCTTGAATCTTCAGTTGATGCTTGAACTAAAAGATGCATTGCAAAATTTAGATAAAAATGATGAAGTTCGTTGTATAATTATCACAGGAAACCAACAAGCTTTTGCTGCTGGGGCCGATATTAAACAAATGGAATCGAGAACTCCGGTTGATTTAATTAAGATTGACCAATTCGAAACTTGGGACCAAATTAGAAAAACTTCTAAGCCTATTATTGCTGCTGTTTGTGGTTTTGCTTTGGGTGGTGGTTGTGAATTGGCTATGACCTGCGATATGATTGTTGCTGGTGAAAGTTCAAAATTTGGTCAGCCTGAAATTAAAATTGGAATTATGCCAGGTGCAGGTGGAACGCAACGTCTTACAAGGGCTGTTGGAAAAGCTTTAGCCATGGAAATGGTTTTAACTGGAAAATTTATTTCTGCTGAAGAAGCACAAAAAGCTGGTCTTATAAATAGAGTTGTTCCTGATGAGGTTTATTTGGATGAAGCTTTAAAATTAGCCACAGAAGTTGCAAGTATGAGTCCAATTGCTCTCCGTTTGGCAAAAGAAAGTGTTTTAAAATCATTTGAAACTGGTTTACAAGATGGTTTATACTTTGAAAGAAAAAATTTCTACCTTACTTTTTCTTCAGAAGATCAAAAAGAAGGAATGAATGCATTTGTTGAAAAAAGAAGAGCCAATTTTTCAGGAAACTAAATTTACCTCAATTTGTATAATAAGGAGATTTTATAAATCTCCTTTTTTTATATCTATATCTAATGAATCCGAAAAATCTTTCTATTATAGATTTCAATTATCATTTACCTGAAGAAAAAATTGCTCTATATCCGCTTGAAGAAAGAAGTCTAAGTAAACTTCTAGTATATAAAGATGGAAAAATTCAACATGAACAATTTAAAAACATAGGTGAATTTCTTCCAGAAAAATCGTTTTTGGTTTTTAATAATACCAAAGTAATTCATGCCCGTTTATTTTTTAGAAAAGATAGCGGTGCTTTAATTGAAGTTTTTTGTCTCGACCCTCATTTACCCTCAAATTACGAAGAATCTTTTTCAAGTAATATAAACTGTCAGTGGGTTTGTATGATTGGAAATGCAAAAAAATGGAAAGAAGGAAAACTCACCCGTAAAATTGAAATCAATGGAAAAGAAATTGATTTTAACTGTGAAATTAAAAACAAAATCGACGGAAAATTTATCATAGAGTTTTCTTGGAACAATACTTCTATTAGCTTTTCTGAGATTTTAGATATTGCTGGAATCTTGCCAATTCCTCCTTACTTAAACAGAGAAACAGAAGCATCTGATGAAGAAAGATACCAGACAATTTATGCAAAAAATAGTGGTTCTGTTGCTGCACCTACAGCTGGACTGCATTTTTCGGAGGAAATCATTCAACAACTTTTATCAAATCAACATAAAAAAATAGAATTGACTTTACATGTTGGGGCAGGTACTTTTAAACCAGTTTCAGCAAGTAAAATGGAAGAACATTTGATGCACCGAGAAACTGTAATTTTCAGTTTAGATAATATAAAAGAGATTCTAGAACAATTAAAAAATCAAACACCAATTATACCTGTTGGTACTACTAGTTGCAGGAGTTTAGAAAGTTTATTTTGGCATGCTTTAAAAGTAAAATTAGGAATAGCTGTTTGTCATGAACTTTTGGTAAAACAATGGGACCCTTATGATTTGGAATGTAATTATAGTTCAGTAGAGGTTTTGGAATATTTGGTTCAACAATTAGAATTAAAGAGTTGTAAAGAATTAAGTGGAACAACAGAACTTATGATTGCACCAACTTATCAATTTAAAATCATAAAAGGTTTAATTACAAATTTTCATCAACCACAAAGTACCTTATTATTATTGGTAGCAGCTTTAGTTGGTGAAAATTGGATTAATATTTACGAAGCAGCATTAAAAGAAAATTACCGTTTTTTAAGTTATGGTGATAGCAGCTTATTGCTTCCAAATTAGTTGAATTAAAAAATTATTCAGGTAAGCTTTAGATTTTCGTGAAGAGGAAAAATCCAAACGAAAAAATCCCACTTCATTTGTGAATTAAAAAAGATAGCTTCAAATTCAGTGTACTTTTACTCATTAAAACAAAGCTTAAAAATGAAACTTATTTTAAATTGTGCGTAACTCAAATCTGATAATCAAGCATCACCAAAAAAACACATTGCTTTTCCACAGCTTATCAAGATGTTTTTAAAAAATGTGCATGACTTAATAAAATAAAAAGAGCCGATTCCTTTCGTATCTTTAACCCCCCAAAGAGAAAAAATGGAAGAGAATTATAAATCGGATTCGAAGAAGAAAAAACCCTTAATCAGACAAAGCACTTTACCTGATGGAGCAAAATTACCTCCTCAGGCAATAGACTTAGAGGAGGCTGTTTTAGGAGCTTTAATGCTTGAAAAACATGCGATTACTGTTGTTGCTGAGGTTTTATCGCCTAAGAGTTTTTACAAAGACTCTCATTCCATGATTTATGAAGCAATTGTTGTACTTTTTGGAAAAGCAGAACCTATTGATATTTTAACCGTTACTTCAGAACTTAGGAAAAAAGGTCAGTTAGATATTGTTGGTGGTGCCTACTATATTACAATGTTAACAAACAGAGTTACTTCTGCTGCTAATATTGAATACCATGCAAGAATTATTGCTGAAAAATTCCTTCAAAGAGAATTGATACGAATTTCAGGTGAAATTCAAACAGAAGCTTTTGAAGACAGTGCCGATGCTTTTAACATGCTTGATTCGGCAGAAAAAAAACTATTTGATCTTTCTCAAGGCAATATAAAACGTGCTTATTTAAGCATGAATGCTGTTGTAAAACAAACTTTAAAAGATATAGAAGACATGAAGTTGAAAACTGGTAAATACACCGGTATTCCTTCAGGTTTTACTAAATTAGATAGAATTACAGCTGGTTTTCAACGTTCCGATTTAATTATTGTAGCAGCTAGACCTGGTATGGGTAAAACTGCATTTGCTTTAAGTGTGGCTAGAAATGCATCATTTGAAGGTTTAGGAAAAGATGAGTCGCCAAGAGGTGTGGCTATTTTTTCACTTGAAATGGGTAATAAACAAATGGTGAGCAGGATGATTAGTTCTGAAGCTGAAATCTCTGGACATAAACTTAGAACAGGTGAATTAAAAGATTATGAATGGGAACAATTAAATACAAAAATCGCTGCTTTAAGTGAGGCTCCTATTTTAATTGACGATACTCCTGCCCTATCAGTTTTTGAATTGCGTGCCAAATGCCGCAGAATGAAACAACAAAACGACATTTCTATGGTCGTTATTGATTACCTACAGTTAATGAGAGGTGATGATACTGGCAATAAAAATGGTAATCGTGAACAAGAGGTGAGTTATATTTCTCGTTCACTAAAAGCTTTAGCCAAAGAACTAGATGTTCCAGTTATTGCACTTTCTCAGTTAAGTCGTCAAACAGAAAGAAGATCTGCCTCTAACCGCCCAATGTTATCAGATTTAAGGGAATCGGGATCAATTGAGCAGGATGCCGATATGGTAATGTTTATTTATCGTCCTGAATATTACCAATTGGCCGAATGGGAAGATGGAACTCCTACAAGCGGACAAGCTGAGGTTATGATTGCGAAAAATCGTCATGGTGCTTTAGACAATATTCGTTTGAGATTTTTGAATGATTATACCAAATTCACCGATTTAATGGAAGACCAATATGCATTTGATAATAATAATGATTTGGTTGACAATCCAGGTGTAATTACTATGAGTTCAAGATTAAATGATATGCATACTGATGAAGACGATTCAATGGGTGGGATACCACCAATTGCACCGTTTTAATGCCGATATTTTAGCAATTGTATTGTCCTAAAAATGATAAGCTAATTTTTATTTCAGGAATTTAGTATTCGTAATAAATCATCGCTTGTTTTTGTGCTGGACTAAAAGAAATCATGGTTTCACTGTTTTTCTTTTTAGCATAAGAGAATGTTTTATAAGCACTATCTGCAATTAGTGTTTCAAAATTAGGATGTACTTTATATTCCTCAACCAAATTAGCAGACTCATCTAAAATAGCTCCACTAATATTTTCAGGATCTAAAAATCCATCTACATATCTTCTTACAAATCTCTCTTTTTGAGAATCGGTGCCATAGTGCCCACCTCCATCTAAAGCAATTGATAATGCATCAATTAGAGGAAAGGAATCAGCAAAAATTAAACTTCTATCCTTCTTTACTACCCAAAAATATACCATGGCATCATAGTATTCATCACCAACAATTTTAATCTTGAATTTATCTTTTTCAGCAATATCTGAAAAATTAAAATGAACCGTAGTATCAACCCAAACCTTGGCTAAAATTGGCTTTTCAACAAACTTATCAAAAGTTACTACTTTGTAAGAATTCGCAATCATTCCAGAATCACTTCTTACAGCGGGAGCATCGCTATGTAATACTCCTAAGCTAGCACCTTGTTCACTGCCACATGAGGCTAAAACAAAAATTATGAAAAGCAGTATAAAATTCTTCATTAGTGTATTTAAATCTGATTTAAACAGTTAAATCGCTGCTAATTAAAGAAAAAATGTCCAAAATCAACTTACCAGTAAATAATTAGCACTTATAGCTCATCCCCAAAACAAACTTTAAACTGATAATCAATGATTTAAATTTTATCACGAATAGGTAAAAAAAATAAAAATACAGCTAAAATTCTATTTGAGCAGGTGCCAATCAACCCCAAACGAAGTAAATATAGGTCTTAGTAGTAAATTTATAAATCGATTTTAAAAATCAGAATTCATTTCTTTTAAAGATAAAAATTCATTCAAAGATTTTACATCCTTTGAATCTTTTAGTATTTCAATTCCTTTATTTAAATTTGTTAAAACCTTGTCAGTTTCATCCATTTCTTCAAAAATAAGCGCAAGTTGATACATCGATGGTGTATGATTGGCTTGAATTTGAATACATTTTTCAAAAAAAGAAATTGATTCAGTTAAATTACTCTCAGATTTATATTCCATTGCAATTGCATAGTTTAAAAACACATCCTCAGGACTTTGCAACAACATTTCAAACAATTTTTCTTTTCTATTTATCATTTCGTATCAAATAATTTCAACTATTTTAGTGTAATTTTATGAATATTTCTCTCTTTGGGGAGAATATGGTTACTCAAATTGAAAAAAAAATAATTATTTGCAGCACATTTGGCTCTAAAAAAGTCATCATTTACTATTTGAAATCGAATAAATTATCAATATGAAAATTCTTGTTTGCATCAGCAATGTGCCTGACACAACTACGAAAGTTTCTTTTACAGAAAACAATTCAAAATTTAATACTCAAGGAGTTCAATTCATTATTAATCCTTATGATGAACTTGCACTAACCAAAGCTTTAGAAATTACAGAAAAAGTTGGTGGTACAGTAACAGCAATCAATGTTGGATTGGCAGAAACTGAACCGAGTATTAGAAAAGCTTTAGCAATTGGCGCAACAGATGCTGTAAGAATTAATGCTGAACCAGCAGATGCATATTTTGTGGCCGAACAAATTGCTAGTTATGCCAGTTCTCAAGGCTTTGATTTGATTTTAACAGGAAGAGAAAGCATTGACTACAATGGAGGATTGGTTTCAGGTATTTTAGCTTCTTTGTTAAACTTGCCAAGTGTAAACGTAATTACAAGTATAGAAGTTGATGGAAATACAGCTACAATGGAAAGAGATATTGATGGCGGTAAAGAAAAACTTTCATGTAACTTCCCATTTGTAGCAAGTGCTCAAAAAGAATTAACAGAACCACGTATTCCAAACATGAGAGGAATTATGGCTGCTAGAACCAAACCACTGCAGGTGCTCGATGCTCAAGCTTCAGCAATTGGAAGTAGCACTCAATCGTTTGAATTACCAGCACCAAAAGGAGCATGTAAAATGATTGATGCATCAAATGCTGGTGATTTAATTAGAATATTAAACGAAGAAGCTAAAGTTATTTAATCAATGATTAAAGCCCAAAGCTTGGTGAAGGTTTTATTCTTGGCTGCAATCCTTTTAGGATTATGCAAAGAATTACATGCACAAGAATTGTTCTTTATAAATAAAAAAACAGGTAAATCAATCAAAGCAAGAGTTGGAGACCAATTAGCACTCATCTATATCGGTTATAGAAATCAAGAGGAGTTTTATTCTCAAGATATATTTGCCATTACAGATAGCAGTGTTTTTTTGGGAAACGATACCAGATTTGTTCACCCAGGTTTAAGGCAGAATTTTGAGAAAAATGGTCCTTCATACAAAGAAATTCTTTTGAAAGATTTTGTTAAATTCAGAAGAATTAGCATTGGAAGAAAAATGCTCAAACAAACTTTAAAACTTGGCTCAGCAATTGGAACATTTTTCCTAATTTCTAATATGATTGAAAAAAATAATATAAGTAGAGGTCAACAATTTTTAGTTTCATTAGGAGTAGGTTTCGGAGTAAGTTATTTAGTAAATTTGGCTTTACCTGAAAATCCAAAATATGAAATGAATGATGGCTGGATAGTAACAATAAAAAAATAATAATAATTAAGTATATGTCAGTTTTAGTATTTGCAGAAAACAGTGATGGGATTTTTAAAAAATCAACTTTAGAAGCGATTTCTTATGCAAAAGAAGTTGCCAAAATCACTGGTGGAAATTGTACCGCAATTTCAATCGGAAATGTTAATGAAGAACAATTAGCTTTATTAGCCAAAAATGGCGCAGAGAAAATTATCTCATTTAACCATGATTCAGTTATTAACTTCAATGCAGAAGTATTTTCGAAAATTATTGCTGAAACAGCTAAATCAGAAAACAGCAAAACAATTGTATTTTCAAACACCTATAGTGGTAAATCAGTTGCCCCAAGAACTGCCGCAGCTTTAAAAGCCGCAGTAGTTAGTGGCGTTATTTCATATCCAGATTTATCAAACGGATTTGTAGTTAAAAGAACTGTTTTTTCTGGAAAAGCATTTGCTAATGTTAACATGAGCTCAGAAATAAAAGTTATTTCTATTACTCCAAATTCATTTACTATTAATGAAACAAATGATGCTTTAAATATCGTACCTGCCAACAATCAAGTTGATACAAACGATTTTAAAACTAAGTCAATTGAAGTTTCAAAAGCAAGTGGAAAAATCGCTTTAACAGAAGCTGAATTAGTAATTAGTGGTGGTCGTGGTTTAAAAGGACCAGAAAACTGGCATTTAGTTGAAGATTTAGCTAATGCATTAGGCGCTGCTACAGCTTGTTCAAAACCAGTTAGTGATATGCATTGGAGACCACATAGCGAGCATGTTGGTCAAACCGGAATTACTATCAAACCAAATTTATACATTGCAATTGGAATTTCAGGCGCTATTCAACATTTGGCAGGTGTAAGTTCATCAAAAGTAATTGTTGCAATTAATAAGGATCCTGAAGCACCGTTTTTTAAAGCAGCAGATTATGGTATTGTAGGTGATGCATTTGATGTTTTACCAGCAATCATTAACGCAGCAAAAAACCGCGCATAACTTTGTATCACCGCGATGAATCGCGGTGATACTTCGCGGTGTTGATTTAAAAAAAAATGAGTAGAATAAAATTAAACATTTCAGGACTAAGCACAGGTCAAACCAGTGGCTCATATACTTTAATATTAAGTGAAGACCATGGGAAACGTAAATTACCTATTGTTATAGGTAGTTTCGAAGCGCAGGCTATTGCTATTGAAATTGAGAAAATTGTCCCGTTCAGACCAATGACTCATGATTTGTTTCTAAATTTCTGTAAAGCTTTTGATATTCATATTCATGAAGTAGTAATTTATAATTTACATGAAGGTGTGTTTCATGCTAAAATGATTTGTGAACAGAATGGCGAAATAAGAGAAATTGATGCCAGAACTTCTGATGCAATTGCCTTAGCTGTTAGATTTAAATGTCCTATTTATACCTATAAAGAAATTATGGATACAGCTGGGGTTATTTTTAATGATGATGACCCAGAAAACGAATTTGAAGAAGAAATTGGAAGCACTCCTACCCCACCAAAAGCTGACCCAAATGATGTAACTAGACTTACATTAGAACAATTAAATAAAAAATTGGAAGATGCTATACGTGTTGAAGATTATGTTTTAGCCGCTAGATTTAGAGATGAAATAAATAGAAGAGAGAAATAAAATATGGAAAGATTTACAGGACTAATTGGAATTGCCTTAATACTTGGCTTAGCTTTTTTATTTTCTAACAACCGAAAAGCGATTAATTACAGAGTTGTTGTTAGTGGTTTAGCTTTACAATTAGCACTAGCCTTATTTATTCTCAAAACTCAAATCGGACAAAATGTATTTGCTTGGGTTGGTAAAAAAATTGAACAACTTTTAATGCTTGCAGATGAAGGTGGTTCATTTGTTTTTGGTGGATTAATGAAACCTGAATTATTGAAACCTATTTTTGGCGATAGATATAGCTTCCTTTTTATGTTTAAAATTATGCCTACAATCATTTTTGTAGCTGTTTTGGTGAATATCGCTTACCATATAGGTTTGATGCAAAGAATTGTTTCATTTATTGCAGGTTTAGTTCATAAACTAATGCGAGTTAGTGGAAGTGAAGCTCTATCGAATGTAGCAAGTGCATTTGTTGGTCAGGTTGAAGCTCAAATCATGATTAAGCCTTATATCAACACTATGACAAAAAGCGAACTACTTGCAAGTATGAGCGGAAGTATGGCAACCATAGCCGGTGGTGTGATGGCAGTATATATTTCAATGGGAGTTCCTGCTCCATATTTACTTGCAGCTAGTATTATGGCTGCTCCGGGAGCTTTGGTTATATCCAAAATTGTGTGGCCAGAAACAGAAGATTCTCCAACAAAAGGTAATATCAAATTAGAAGTAAAAAAGACACATGTAAATCTATTAGATGCCATATCACATGGTGCTTCCGATGGATTAAAAGTATCGTTGAATGTAATTGCAATGCTTATTGGTTTTATTGCCTTGATAGCATTGGTTGATTTATTGTTTGGAAGGTTTGGAGCCTTATTGGTATGGACAGGCTTAACTCCCGATGTAGTTGGAATGGATTTATCTGTTTTAAGTTTAGATAAACTTTTTGGCTGGGTATTTTCTGGAATCGCATGGACAATGGGAGTACCTGCTCAGGATACCGTTACAGCAGGTTCTTTAATGGGTACAAAAATGGTAATTAATGAATTTGTAGCTTATTCAAAACTATCACCAATGATTGCTCAAAATATGCTTCATCCAAAATCTGTTATGATTATAAGTTTTGCTTTATGTGGATTTGCTAATTTTAGTTCAATCGCCATTCAGGTAGGAGGAATTGGAGAATTAGCTCCTGAAAGACGTGGTGACTTAGCACGATTAGGTTTCAAAGCACTAATGATTGGAACAATGGCCTCTTACATGAGCGCAACACTTGCAGGTTTACTTTTTTAGAATATCGATTTCTACAAATGAAATTGAACTTTCCTGAATACCAATTTAGAATTTCAAAAGAGAAAGAAACGCTAAAAATATTCGACCCAATTAGAAAAAAAAACATTGTACTAACTCCAGAAGAATGGGTTAGGCAACATGTTATTCAATACCTTATTCAATATTGCAAAATTTCTCCAGCACTAATAGCTGTTGAGCGAGCTTTTGAATTTAATCATCTAAAAAAACGATTTGACATTCTAGTTTTCAACCAACTAGGTAAACCACATTTATTGGTGGAATGCAAATCATTTGAGGTTGAATTGAATTCAGAAACTTTGATTCAAATTGCTACATATAACAAGATTTTCAAGGTAAACCACCTTTGGATTAGTAATGGCTTACAACACCATAGTTTTCAATTGAATGAAACCAATGAAAACTTTATGCATAAAAGTTCCGAGAATCTTATTTTATGATACTCTTATTGTAGGCCGATTGAAAACATTTTGGCAATGGACATTTTCTATTGGCATTTAATAATTGTAGAACTAAAAATAATCCTATCATTATAAATTCTCATTGCAAAGTCTAAGTAAATTAGGTTTATACACTAATGCTAAAGGCAAAATTGCCAATGTTTTTTTCTGCAGCCGAAAATAAATTCGTTTTCAATGAAAAGTTTTGTAATTAAATGAATAATTTAAGTAATATCTTGTTACAAGTTCGATTGATATACGATAAACTTTCGTAGCTTTAATTCTTACTTTTTAGGCAAAAAGTAAGCAAAAGCCTTTCATCATCGGAGGCGCTTTTTGGGCCACTGGCCTCTGGCTT
>JBIMKP010000025.1:0-65083 GCA_051861545.1 Bacteroidia bacterium
CTACTGGCTACTGGCTACTGGCTACTGGCTACTGGCTACTGGCTACTGGCTACTGGCTACTGGCTACTGGCTACTGGAAATATTTACTAAAACCATTTTTCTTGAAAACAATAATTTTTTTTTAATCGATTTAGCCCTGAATGAGCGTATTTCGTAAGCCTTGAAAAGGCGCCATTCCCTAGCCCTGAAAGGGCGAAATTCGTTAGGAATGTTGATACGAAATTTCCCCTAGCCCTGAAAGGGTGTAATTCTTTGAGCGAAATTCGTTTTGTGCTTAATGGCAAAAAAATCACTCTATTCTACAACAATTTTGAATTGACTAAACGAATTACCAGATTCAATTAGCATTGAAAATGGTAATAATATAAATTCAGATGTAAATTTGAGAAACTTTATTTTTTATTTCTAAAATTCTATCAATTAGAAACGAATTAAATTGAATTATAGATTAGCCTTCAATATTTAAATTTGTTCGTTAGGAATTTATCGCATTCTTTATCCAAATAGACTATGTTTAATTTAATTTCTTTAGGATATGGTTCTGATATGTTAATTGTTCCTATTCCTTTAAGATAGCAAGTTTTACTTTTCTCTACTCCAATCCAACATCTTGAATCTGTTGGAATGAATATGTTTGAATCTTCAGTAGAATCTGAATCGGTAAATTTTATTGAGTCTAATTTCTTATAGTTCAGGTTGTTAATTTGTGAATTTTTGTAGAAATAATCCAAAGTATTAAAGCAATTACAAGTTTGGTTATTTATTATTGTTGGTCTTTCAAAAAAAGTTTTTCGACCATACAAAAAATCAACATTAGGCATCAAATAAAATTGACCTATCCAAAAAGTATTAATTGTATTACCTGAGTCCTTTATTTCTTTAGTGAATTCAGTGTAAAACTCTCCTTTTAAAGAACGACCAATGTTTCCATCTTTGATGAAATAGGAAATACCTTTTTTATCCCAATTATACATTTCAAGTCCAAAAATGGTGTCTTTGAATTGGTATCTTTTACCTAGTTTAATCAAAGTATCATTTGGAATTAAAGCATTCGTATAAGTTACCAATGAATCATGATGATATGTTACTAGAGTAGGGAATAACCCATTTCCATAAACGAGTCTACATTGACACGTATCGTTAACTTGCCCATATAAAGAAGAGCTAAAAAAGGAAATGAATAAGATAGTAAAAATTAAATTCATCGTTTTTCGCCACATTAAGTATGGTAAACACATTTTTATAATGTTATATTTTATTTTGATCAACAATGCTGATTTTACTTAATTTAAAACTATTGCAAAATGTATTAATTTCCTTCTTAATTCTATTATATTTCTTAATGTTATGTTTACTGAAAAACTACTAAAATCAAAGTCTTGGCAGGTCTTTGATTTTAATTTTTTTAACAAAAATACAAATACTCTTTTCGCAGTTTTTTAGGAGAACCATCTTTTTCTTGTTTACCTTGGCTTTGCCAATCATTTTCAATTCGTACTTTTTTGTCTTTATAGTAAATATAAATAAATTCAGGATTCATTTTGTCTAATAATTTTTTCATTCTCCGTTTTGAAGTTCCTGTTGGACAAGGTGTTGACCATGTAATAATAATTTCAAAATTTCCATTTTCATCTGTAGTATCTGAAATTATTTCTTGTCCAAATTTGATAAAAACAATAGCGTTTTTTATTGGAAGACTATCGGTGTCAAATGCTATACAATTAATTAAGTATTGACCACGTCCACCAGATGAATATGATGGATTACAAAACAATAGAATTGCAATAAAAAAGGTAAATAGGTAAAACTTATTAATTTTCATCCCTATAGTTTTCAAAATGGTCTATTGATACAAATCTGAATTTAAAATCCCCTCACTTCTTCTCAATCTTAATTGCAAATTCTTCTACACTGATGTCAATTAGATTTGGGTAACCCAATGCTTTGCCCGATTTTTTCATTGGACTCACAACTCTTTTTATTGGAATATTTAAAGCATTAAATGTTTTGTGTTCGCGAATTACATGTGAAGCTTTAGCTAATTTGCTTATAACCTCTGCTGTATAATTGTGCTGCTTTAATAATCCTGTTTCAGAATCGAAATGAAACTCTTGAATTTTGGAATGTGTAGGAAAATTATCAGGAAACTCTGCTTCAAGAATGTTTGCTTTTTTCTCCGTCCACCTGATATCTTTTCGCATCAATAAATAAGGAAAGCTAAAATAATTCCAAAAAGCATAACAAGCAAAATAAGTCATATCTAAATCATCCCAATAAAATAAACGTCTTCCATAAGGAAAATAGGAGCGAGCCATTTTTCTTTCATTTAGAACTTTTCCATTTAAATCTTCTAACCTTACTGTATCACCATCTAAAACTCCGCAGATTTCATGATTGCGGCCAACAGGACAAATTTTAACATATGGTTGTTTTATTTTTAAATCAATAGATACCGATTTAAAATATGGCCTTTGTTTTAATGTAAAAGCCAATCCTTTAACACTTACTACAGCACTAATTGAATCTGCTTGTTGCCATAATTCTGCACCACCATAAGCATTTATAGCTGCTTTTGCCGTTTCGCTAATCACTTCATTAAAATTTTGTTAAAACTAAACTTTTTGCCGAATTAATACAATAATAAATTCGTCATTTTATTTGTTTTCAACTCGGTACAAAGAAATTTACAAGAAGCTAAATTTCTAAGAATTATAATGAAAATAGACATTAAAAACCATATAATGATAGCCTACTTTTTAGCATTAGCTATTAAATATTGTAAGATCATTTCCTTTTGTCCAGGACCAATTGTTAATTCATGTTGATTGGCTTTATTTACCATATCAGGTACAATTACTTTCCAATCAGCTTCGGTAAAATCACCAGGATTATAGGGCTTATGACAAGTACCACATTTTTGATTATAAACTAAAATTGGTTCTTTAATTTCTATTAAATTTGATTCAATTTCCTTTTTTACTTCAGCTTTTTCTGCTGCTGGCGGTGGTTTTACAGACTTTTTCGATACACATGCAACAATACTTAAAAGAATAAAAAGTAGGGTATAAGAGTTTTTCATGAACAATTGTTTAATAAAGCAAAATAGTACTTTGAATTCTTAAAATTGTCAGTAAATTAATGCATACAACAAACATAAATCAAACTACTTTTTATATAGGCATCTTTGAATTTTGTTTTAACTTTTGATAATAAGCTTTTCATGCTATTACTTGCTTTTAATCCACTTGATACTACAACAATATAATAGCCTCTTGCAAAACTCGAGTAGGCTGATGAATATTCTATACTTATATAATCTCCATCATCTGAGCGACCTCTAGCTATATAACAATTAGTATCTGGCGGAATTATATCTTCATAAATTGATTTACAAGATAAGTATGGGAAGGAGAGTCCAATTGCTGTATCAGATACCGGACTTAATTCTCTCAAATCGAGATTAATATTAAGTGATTTTGATGCCTTTTGAGCCACTAGTAATGCTGATTTATAATCCTTACTAGAATGTATAATTAAAAAATCCTTTTTCTCCATACAGTCGCTGTTTTCTTGAGCTTTGGCGAGAAATGGAGTTATTAGAATAAATAGAAGTAGTAATTTTTGTATCATGGTATTCGTGTTTTTATAAATTGATTTCAATAATAATGCCGAAATTAAGGATTCTTTTGAATCCAGCATACTTGAGTTAAAATCAATATTGTCCTGTTAAAATTAGAAAAAGTTCCTTAGAATTCTTGATATAATTAGGTAATTATATTGAATGATTATTTGAATATAATTTTGGTATAAATTCAAATAATTTGCCTTTTCAAAACTCGAATCAACAAATAGAAATTCTATATAAAGCAAACTATACTAAATATAAGTCCTCCAAATTCCACTTATAAAAATAGAATTTAATTTGATGAATTTTAATGGTTAAAAACAGCACATAGATACGATTGAACTTTTTATATAAGCACTAGTAAATTTAGATTTTACACGAGTAAGTAATGACTGCATATTTTTGTTCCCCTTCTTTTCGCTTGAAACAACTACTATATAATAACCCTCTGCAAATCCTTTATAAGCGCTAGAATATTCAATACTTATATATTCTCCATCATCTTGAAGTTTGCCTCTTGCAAAATAACATGTAGTATCTTTTGTTTCAATATCCTCATAAATTGATTTACAACTATAATATGGAAAACTTAAACCACCTAAGGAATCTGGTACTGGACTTAATTCTCTTAAATCTAATTTAATATTTAAGGATTTAGCTGCTTTTTTTGCAGTAATTAAAGCAGATTTATAGTCTTTACTTGAATGAATTAAAAGAAACTCTTTGTTTACAGGACAACAAGGATTGTCTTGACTGAAGCCCAAAAAAGGTATGGTAAAAATTAAAAGGAGTAGTAATTTTTGCATCTTAAATTTTATTTAATGAAACTTTTAAATCAATAATAATGCCGAAATTAAGGATTCTTTTGAAAGCATTTCTCATTTAAGTGTTTCATGGAAATCATAAAACAACAAAGGCCAAAACTTTAGTTGCTTTGGCCTTTATTGAGATATCGAAAGAGTTAAATTAATTAACTATTAGCTTTTTGGTAATTGTTCCTTTGCTTGAACTTACTTTTAAGAAATAAACTCCTGTTTGAGCATTACTCAAATCAATTTGAGTTCCTAAACATTCTTTGTTTTCACAATTTTTTGAAAGAACTGATTTTCCATTGATATCAAATACTTCTAATTTTTCAATAAAACCACCTCCATAAATATCTATAAGGAAATAATCACTTGAAGGGTTTGGATAAACTCTTAAATCGTTTTCATTTAACAAATCATTTGTTCCGGTAGGTCCTCCGGGTAAGTCAAAGGCTTGAACTCCGTCACTTCTTGATGTGTTTAGTTTTTGATCTGCACTAAATCCTAATCCTCTTCTTGCAAAGTTTCTCCACAACAATTCTTTATGAGCAAAACCATTGTTGATAGAATCAGCTAATAAAATTGCATTTCTAGCATCAACAAAACCAGGATTACATTTCTGTAATTTTAAACCATCAATTACCAATTGCATAGCCTTATTGTTTCCACCTTTTCCATTATACCAATCTGGGTCGTATCCATAAATATCAATCATATCCCAATAGATATCATACAACATCGAACAAAATACAAAACCAATTCCATGTGGTTGGCTTAATGTTTTAATGCTATTGTATGTAACAGGATTAATAGTCATACTTCTTGAATACTTATAAGGACGGATACCTAATCCTGTAGAATCTTGGTTAAAAACATAAGTGCCAATTCCTCTGCTAACAGAATTTACTTCCCATTCTCTAGTAGTTAATGCCAATGCAAAAAAGTCACTCCAACCTTCACCAGCTTGTTCTGCATTTGATAAGCAAGAAGAGTTGTTAGGACCACCTGTTAACCTAGTTGAAATGCCATGACCATATTCGTGAGCAATTACACCGTTATCAAAATCGCTATCATAAACTGGAGCTGTGCTTACAACAGTTGAATCTGCTAATGTTGCATTAACAGGACCAGTTTTTAAAGCACCTTTAATTAAATCACCATGGGTTTTGCTAATTTGTACAGCAGGAATATTGATACCTGTACCAATACCTGTCATAATTGTTGGTGCAGTTGTTGAAGTTTGTGCAACAATAACAGCAATTGCACCTAAATTTTGCATAGCAGTAATTTTAGCCGTATTGGTGCATGAACCTCTGTCGATTAAAGCAATTTTACCAGCAATTTCTGATGCATTTGCAATTAAACCGCAACCTGCGCTAGTTGTAGCATTACTATCTCTAACTAAAACAATATCAGCAGTAATTGGAGTTTTTGTTAATGGTGGAGTAAAGGAAGCCTGAGGAGCATTGTAAACACTTGCTAAAAAGTTAGGACTATTTAAATACAAGAAATTATTTTGTGCTGCGCTATTATCACTTGGCCATAAAAACATTTGCATTCTTGGTCTAGAACCATCAACAGGAGTAGCAAAATTGGCATTTGAAGTACCACTTCCATCTTGCGCATCACCTTGAACATAATCGTTAGCTCTGCCTAAACCTGTATAGTTTTTTTGTTGGAAGTTTCCACTTGCTTCATTAAAACCATAATGATGAAAAATATCATGTAAAGCATTGTTCATGTAAAACAAGTTTGTAACAGCAGCTGCAAGACTTTTTCTTGGGTTTTGAGTTTTATCAAAAGGAAAATCAAATACTAAATCATTTCCTCCATCTGGAGCAAATCCAGTTGTTCCATTGTTTCCCATTGTATCATCCTTTGCCCAAACATTGTTTCCTCTAGTTATCGTAAATTCAGGACCTTCAACTGCATTGGTATCATGCCAACCATAAGGAGAAGCATCTTTATCATACAAATTCGAAAGTAACTCACTTGGACCTTTTGAAGGACTTTCTAATGGTAAAGCAAAAACTCTGTATGATTCTCCACTTGCTTTTTTACCTAAAATTGGTTTTGAATCTTCATCACCAGTAAAAATAAAATCTTCATTTTTAAAAGAACTTATTCTAGCTAACTCGATTGGGTTACAATGAGCAGTATAAGTAACTTGGTTTAATATTTGAGAAGAATTAGCATCAACCATAACATTCCACCAATCATTGGTTTCATCTTGATAAAATTCAACACTATAAACCAATTTTATTGATCCATTTGAATTAAAATATCCTAATTTACTGTAGATTTTTTCACTAGTTATAGAATTACCTTCCCAAACTAATTTTCCATTTTCAATGTTCGCCGATTTGTTTAAAGCTGAATTGAATTCCATTCCTTGGTTACGAATAGATACTTCTAAAGCTTTTTCTGCCTGAATAGTAGGGGTTTTTGTAGCAATTAAGTTTGAAGCATTATCAATTAATTCATTGTCAAATTTTAATACCTGACCATTTTTACTTAAATGAATTGCTGAGGCTGAATTAAAAATTTCTAAACCTTCTACGGTTTGAGTAAAATAAATGTGTTTAATTCCGGTTTGAGCATCAACATAACTGCTGCTAATTGCAACGCTTATTTGCTCCGGATTTTTGAAACCGCTTTTTTGAAGTTCCTTTTTAATAAGGGCTTCAGGGGTGATTTGAACTTGTTGAGATATAGCTGATAAAGCTATAAACAACATGGAAAACGCAGTAAAAATTTTTCTCATGCTTTGTGATTAAAAGTGAAATATAGGAAAATTGTTCAAAAAACAAATGTCTAATTTATAGAAGTCTGTTTTTGACAAGCAATGGTTGTTTGAATTCCTAAAAGAATAAAAAAGATGCAAAATGCAACACCTAACTGGGTTTCTAGCACTGCTTCTACCTGAAAAGCCAATAACATCAAGGTATAAATGCCCCATAAAAAGGGATGTGCAATTCTTTTAAATTTCCAAAGTGGAAAAATCCAAAGAATAAAAAACAATAAAAATCCCAAAATTCCAGTTGCTGCTAATAAATACAAAAACTGATTATGTGGTATAATTGGTTTTGTAACATCAGGATATTTTTCTTTAAAAATTTGTGTGTTTAAATCTCGAATATCACCTAAACCACAGCCAAATATCCAAGAAGATTTTTCAGTAATTTCAAAAGCATTTTTATAAGAAATCATTCTGCTTGCCAATGATTTATTATTGGCAGAACCTTCCGTTTTCATTGCTTCTAAATCTTCGTTTGTATTGATTATTTTATTGCTAAATGTTGGAGATAAAAACAAAATTCCAGCTCCAGTTCCTAATATTACAAATAAGGCAATTAGGCCATTTAAAATTTGTTTTTTTCTGATGATAAAGATAAAAACTTGTAAAAAAATTAATCCGTATAATGCTAATAATCCAATTCTTACTGAAAAAACATGGGTAAAAATAAATAGAAAAAAGGCTAAAACTGCCCATAAATATTTTTCGGCTTTTGCATTTTTAAAATGAAATGATTCATTGTAAAGTGTCCATCCAATAAAAGTTCCAAAAGCAGTCATTAAACTAAAAGTAGGGTGATGGGTAACCAATGTTGGCATTACTTGACTATGTAGATACAATTCGTTTACTGCATCTAAATGCAATAGATAAAACACAAATGCATGAATTGCAACAAAACTTACACAAACCAAAAAGAAGGCATATATCGATAATGTTTCTTTTAACTTAAGAAATGGCCCTTTCATCCAAATTATTGGTAGAATTAAAAAAGGGAGTGCAATTTGCCAACGTTCAAATAAATATTCTTTATTTTCAGAATAAAAAAAGGAGGGAAGTAAAATTAGAAATATGCCAATTAATGCTAGGTACTCAAAGCCAGATTTGTTTTTACATTCTTTCCAATTTGAACTAGTGTAAACTATTCCACTTATTGCCATTAAAATCATGCCTATACTAGCAATTGCTCTGGCAACATCAATTAGCATCATTCCTGCTACAATTAGCAAGCATGAAATATAAAATAATTTAGGACTCCAACTTTGGAATTTATTCATTCAGAATTTGGTAATTTTTGTACTCACCTAACCTATAACCGCTAAGTTTTTCGATGAAGTAAAGTACTTTTTTTCTGAAAGGTATATTTTTTTTATTCAAAGCAGGTTGAAAATCCCAATTTTTTTCACTGATTCTTTTTAACATCAATTGTGGATGATTTCCTTTAAAAACATCAACAGCATCTATACCATTATAGTCAAATGCCTCATTTAGTTGTTGTTGCGACTGAATCCATTGGTCGCTATGCCACAATTGATGGAAGTTTTTTATTTTATTCGACATCATTTCTGGATGTCTTACCCAACCATAATGATAAATTGATGCACCCGATTTTTTTACTTTTAGCTTTCTTCCTGATATCCTGAATCCTTGGGCATCTTTGTAAGAATGAATTTCTTTATTGTTCTTTATTACTCGAATTTCATTCCTGTAAAAATCTCTAGAGCTAGCAATAAAATCATAACTTCCAAAGAAATGGACATATTCAAACAATAAACCTTCTACTGATTTATTGTTTAAGTGAGTTTCCATTGCTGATTTCAGTTTTAAAATATCCTTTTCTGGAAAAACCTCATCAGCTTGAATATAAAAACACCAATCGGTTTTGGGGTTAATTAATTCTTTGGCTTTATCTGTTTCTACTGCTAAAACTTTGCCACCTTCTCTTAAAGAATCATCCCAAATTGAATGATGAATTTTAATTTTTTCGGATTGAATTGATTGGATTAATTCGAGGGTATTGTCATCTGATTTCCCTACCAAAACTATTACCTCATCGCAAATAGGTAAAATAGATTGAATAGATTCTAAAACTGGATAATCGTATTTAGAAGCATTACGTATGATGGTAAAACCGCTGACAAACATATTATTTTGCTCTAATTGCTTCAACAGGATCGAGTTTAGCAGCAGACCAAGCAGGAATAAATCCTGAAATGATACCAATTGCTACCGATACAAATAAACCTAAAACAATATTTGAATAACTAAGAAATAGGTTGAGGTCAAAGAACTCTTTTACTCCTAAAGCTAAAAGGTAAACCAAGAGCAATCCAATGGTACCTCCAACAATACATAATAAAACTGATTCAACTAAAAACTCAATTAAAATAAAGTAGTTTTTGGCACCTAATGACTTTTGAATACCAATTTGTTGGGTTCTTTCTTTTACACTAACAAACATAATATTAGCAATTCCAAAACCTCCAACTAACATAGCAAATCCTCCAATTACCCAACCAGCAACACTCACAACTGAAAACAATTGTTTAAGAGGTTCAGATAACATAGTGGTTTTGTTCACAGCAAAATCTGCGTCTTCCATTGGTCTGAGTTTACGAATACTTCTCATCACACCTTTTAATTCATCTTCAAGCATATCAACAGGAATACCAGGTTTTGCTTTTACATGAATTCTGCTGTTTGTCATGTTGCTATTTACTCTGATATAAGAATTTGCAGCCTTAACTGGAATCACAAAAACGTTATCCATGCTATTGTTTATGAGACTTTCCCCTTCCTTTTTAACTACACCACAAACCCTAAATTGTCTTCCATTTATCTTTACTAATTTATCGATAGGATAAATTCCACCTGGGAAAAGATTTTCGTACATGGCCCAACCAATAATTGCAACCGGATCGCCATTATTCGATTCTGATTCAGTAAAAAATCTGCCATAAGAGAAATCTAAAGCTCTTATGACAGAATAATTATAACTAGCTGCAATACCTCTAACATTTTCAGCAGATCTATTTCCTGATTTTACTGTGAAAGTTGGTAAATCTATTGTTAAAGCTGCTGCAGCACTTAATGTTGTTTGTTCACTAATTTTTTTTAATTCAGATAAATTTGGATTGGGGCGATTCATGTATTTCCACCACTTATAATCAGGACCAAATTCCCAAGGCCATTTTTCTACAAAAGCCACATCTTTACCTAATGATTCAACACTTTCTTGTAAGTTTTTCTCAAGAGAATCAACAATACTCAAAACCATGATGATACAAAAAATACCAATCGTGATTCCTAAAGTTGAAAGGAATGTTCTTACCCTATTAGCTTTTAAAGCCTCTAAAGCAAAAGCACCGCTTTCTAAAATCTGATTAATTATGATAAAAACTTGTTTCATTGATTATGCAATAATATTCATTTAATTCAATGAAAACTGAATGCTTTACATAAAGGTTGAAAAGTTCAGATGAAAGGTGTAAATCAATAGCTTAAATTAAGCCCTAAAATCCAATTTCTCCCAGGTCTAGCAATTTTCATGATATCAAGGTGTTCATAATAATCTTCATTGAATAAATTTTCAACAGCCACCATCATTTGCAAATTCACCTTTTTTACATTGAAATTTCTAGAAAACCTGAGATTTATTAATGAATAAGCAGGGGTTTCTTTTTCTAAAAAATCGGAATTTACTCTGTTTTGTGCACTTGCTAAATCAGATTCCAATTGAATATTATTAGAATTATAAATCCATTGTAAACATTGTTGAAGCTTTAATGGCGGTGTGAGAGGCATAGCTTTTCCTAAAGAATTTTCGGAATAGGTATACCTAATTGTGCCCATGTATTTTAAACCATCAATAATGTGATACCTAAATGCAGTTTCTATGCCCATAAAATTAGCATAATCGAGGTTTATAAACGACTTTACGCCTTTAGCCCCAATTGTCATGACGGAATAGCCTGGCAAAACTATGGCATAAATAGCATCAGGATTGTGGTGATAAAATACCCTATTATTCCAACTTATTTTATTTCCAATGTAATTAAAAGCTATTTCTGCTTGTTTCGACTTTTCATTTTTTAGTTGAACATTTCCAATATAATCAAATCCATCGAAACGATTATATAGATAAAAACCAAATCGTTCATTTGATGAAGCTAATCGTTCGCCTGAAGATAGTAGTAGTTCTGAATTCCATTTTTTTGAAAATGTGTGATTCCAAGTTAATCCAAAACTTTTAAGCTGATTTTCAATTCCTTTGCTAATGTTCATATTCATGGCCAATAGTTGATCGGCACCAAATCCTTGAAACACAAATGATTGATAATGGTCTAATCTTCCATATAAAGTTAGATGATTTTTTAATCCCAAAGACCTTTTAAGTTTCGCAAATAAACCAACATTTCTTATTTCATGTGATGGTAATGTTTGCATATACATTTCGGGTTCATTTTTAGGATACATAATCATATCAGCCCTTAAAAAAACTTTATGCGCATCTAATCTAGTTTCAAGTTCATATTTACCTAATTCAAATTTAGATTCATTAAAAGCACCAATAGTTTCACTCCAACCAGGCATATCCATGTGAATGGGCACATCTGGTCTTTTAGTATCATCCATTTCGTGGTAAATTTTGTTAAAATAAACACGAGATAAAGAGCTTTTTAAATATTTATAATCATCACAATAAAAATGATGTGAAATCGAATAAATACCAGCATTGGCTATACCAACATCCATTGTTAAAGCTGGAAATCCTATATCGCGACCCCAATCACCCAAATAGTCTAATTTTATTAAATGTTTATGATTTAATTGATAAGCTAGGTTAATTGATGTATTGTATTTGGTAAAATAACTAAATGGAATTACTTGTGAAGAACCTGTTTTATAGTTATCAGCTTTTCTGTAAACACCACTTACTCGGTAGGAGAATTTTTTAAAATTTCCAGATAAAACCAAAGATTCATTGATAGAATTGTTGTTTGATTGGTAAGTATTCGACCATTTTACATTGATTGGTTTGGAGTTATTGAAATCAGGTTCAGCTAATTTCATATCAATAGAGCCTCCAATAGAATTCCCCATTGAAGAGCCTATAACACCTTGGTTTACGCTAAATTCTTTAAGATTATTGGGTTCAACATAAATAGATACAGGATCCATTTTATCGGTACAAGCTCCATACATTTTCATGCCATTAATAGTAAGATTAACCTGTGTGCCAGAATAAGCTCGTAAGCCAGGCTCCTGACCAAAAGCGCCGCGTTTAGTTAGATTCACACCAGGCATTCTGCTTAAAATTTCTTCAGTACTTGCGAGTGCATTTCCTTTATAAAAATTAAAACTATTGGCATCTTTTTTTTCTTCAATTTTTACTTCGTTTAAATTGAATTGTTGATAAATTGAATCAGAAGAAGATTGAGCAAATACAGGATGTGAGAGGGAAATTGCTATACAAAAAACAAGCAGAAAATTTAACTTAACTGCTTGTTTTTTGAAGTTTCTTAATATCAACTTCATTTATTATAATGTAATTTCAAACAATAATCCTTCAGAAACTAAAGTGCCATTTTTAAATAGTTTCAATTTTACATTCCATAAGCCCGACATAGTAAAATTCACTTTACCCATATAATGTCCATTTGTTGTATGAACTGGATTTACATTGTTTGGAGAACCATGTCCCATGCTTGGCATTTCTGGCTCAATTTCTACTGTATAATTTTCAACAGCAGGAAATTCTTCCATAGTTGCCATTTTATGGATAGTGATTTCAAAATCATTTAAACCAGCTTTCCATTTGCTTGGAGGTATTAAACTAATAACCACTTTTGAATTATTATCGGCAGCTATAACAGAAGTGAGAACTCTAGCTGGTGTTTGATTTGCAATTGTAACATCTAATTCAGCTTCACCTTCTAAATCAGAAGTATGGTTGTGAAAATGAATATGAAGTTTCCAAGAACCCATTGAAGAACTTGGCATGGTGAAAATTACTGCTGATTCGTAAAAATTATTTACAGGAGTTTCAGATTCTTGATTTTCTACTGGAGAAGAATGTTTCATAGAACCCATATCCATCATAGGCATAATTTCTAAATGACCAGATTTTAATATAGTTCCAGAAGCTGAATCATAAACAATTGTATGTAATTTGTTGTAACCAGTTTTTAATGCAGCCTCTGAATAAACTACCACTTTTGCTTTAGCACCAAGCGCATAAGCTTCACCAACTTTAATGTATCCAGAAGGAATTTGGAAAGTATCGGTAGGTGTAGTTGTATTGTTTGTTGATTCTTCTTTTTTGCAGGCAGCAAAGCCCAATGAGATACTTAAAAGTATCAATAATATTTTATTTTTCATGATTTTGGTTTTAGTCGATTTTGATTTTTTGTTAATTTAATTCTATTAATAATGAATAGAAATTTGTTTAATTCAATGGATTTTACAATGAAGTAAATACATAGAATGACACTTCTTAAAATTCAATTACAAATTCAATAAAAATGAAATTGCAAAAGTGAATTAAGAGGTTTCATAAATAAGCTAATTGTTATTTATGCATAATAAAAAAAATGACTAAAACCGTGGTGGTGGGTCTAAAATTGACTTAACCGAGCAGGCTGTATGAAATAAATATTTAGCAAATATTACTTTGAAGGATTTTAAATCAATTAGTTGGATATTTTCATTACTAATTGCAATTATTTCATCTTGAACAACTTTAATTTTATTCTCTTTTTGCTCCGAATCTGCAGATGATTCATCTAATTTATCTAGCGTTTTATCGAGGTAACAACAACCTTGGCAAGATTCTGACTTCTCAGTGTTTTTGTTGATACACAATGTTTTGGCAATTTCATCTTGATTCATTTTAAACCAAATGAAGAAACCTCCCTTTGATAGCAAAGGAATCATCATGATTAAAACTAGTGATATGCTGATTATTCTTTTCAACCTTACAAACATAATCATGATTAATTATTTTAAATATGCTTTTTATCATTTATGACAATTTAAAGAAAATTAAAGTGAGAAAATAAAATCAAGGAATACTCTCATTTCACTGATTTAAATCCCCATTTATTCTGATTATTGTCATTTCAAAACTTGCTTATGATTATTCTTTTTGTACCAGAAAAAGAACCATATTATGCAAAACGAATTAAGGTCGGATTTAACCACAGAAATCAATGGTGTTATTGATTTTCCTATGTTCAAATGTTTAAAACCAGAGGAGATTTCTTTGATGGAAGAACAAAGAACACAAAAGGTGTATAAAAAAGGAATGGTGATATTTTCGGAAAATTCGCAACCTAGAGGTATCTATTTAATTAAAGAAGGTGCAATCAAACTTTTTCATTCAAATGATGAGGGTCAAGTTCAAATTATTAGGTTAGCTCGTCAGGGTGAATTACTTGGCTATAGAGCGTTATTAGCAGGACAACCTTATAAAGGTGCTGCTGAAACACTCATGGATTCAGTATTATTTTTCATCCCATCACAAATATTTTTTCAAATTTTACATAGCAATCATGATTTAACTTTAAGTATATTAAAAATGTTAGCTATTGATTTAGATGATTCTGTACAAAAGGGAAATGCGATGTTCACCAAAACAGCACCAGAAAGATTAGCTGAAACCTTGTACTGGATTAGAAATAATTTTGGTACTAGAGAAGATGGAGCAATCAATGTTTTATTAACAAGGGAGGATTTGGCAAATTTCGCAGGATTAGCGACAGAAACAGTTGTAAGATTGCTACACCAATGGGAGTCTGAGGGATTCTTAGAACTTAATAAAAAGTTCATTGCAATTACCAATATCCATTCATTTGAAGATAAATTTTCATTAAGAAAAAACGAACCAGTTAAGTGGTAATTGGTTTTTTTGAATATATAATAACTAGCTAAAAAGGGCTTGAATCGATTATGATTCAAGCCCTTTTTGGTTTTATACAAACTGAATTATGAATTATTCAAGAATGATTTTCTTTCTTATTATTTGATCTTCCGATTTAAATTCAAGAATAAAAAGGCCTTTGTGTTTTTCTGATATTTGAATTTGTTCTGGGTTTTTATTTGCATTGCCTTTAAACAAAACCATCCCATTTAAATCTTTCAGCTCATAAGAAAACCCAGCTATTTTGTTAGTCCAGTTCATTTCTATTAAACCATTAGATGGATTTGGTGAAACTTTCACATCGTTATTTATATCAGACAATTGAATAGAAACGATAGGTGAATATTCAAAACTACCATCCTTATCTATCATTTTTAATCTATAAAAAATTTCAGATTCATTATCGTAATTGAAATCATTAAATTGATAAAATCTTTTGTTGTTCGAATTACCTGCCGCCTGAACTTGTCCAATTTTATTAAAGTCTTCAGTGTTTTGCTGTCTTTCAATTTCAAAAAATTCACTATTGATTTCACTTGAAGTAATCCAATTTAAAATAACTTTTGATTCTTCTTTTTGTGCATCAAACGACAATAGTTTTACAGGTAATGTAGTGATGTTTCCAGTTAATGGTGAGGTAATTCTATATACATGATTTCCATTTATACCATTGTATTCATACACATCAAAACTATAATTGCTAACCATACTTAAGCCTGTCACAGTAACAGTATTGCCTGAATCATTATAAACACAAAAATTGTTATTTCCGGTTTGTTGTCCCATTCCAAAAAAGGTAGATGATAAATAATCATTTAGTTGGGTAGGTGCTATAGCTGG
Organism: Bacteroidia bacterium; assembly: GCA_051861545.1. Classification (GTDB taxonomy): domain Bacteria; phylum Bacteroidota; class Bacteroidia; order UKL13-3; family UKL13-3; genus CAISCU01. Next base: position 15,987 of record JBIMKP010000025.1, read on the forward strand.
AGTAGATGTTAATCGTGCAATCACAATTCTTCTGCCACCATTACCTTTTGTCCAATTTAAGGTTACTGATGTATTGGTAATGTTTGAAAACGATAAACTTGATGCAGAAACTGTTGGAGCTGTAATAACAAACATTCTTGCGTTTGGTCTAGATGTATTTCCAGTTGTTGTTACAGCTGTTCCTGAGCATAAAGTAGCATTATTGTCAGCCCTAAACCACCTAGAAGTACCTGCTGGAAGTCCTGCTGTTAAGGCAGTTAATGTATTTCCAGTAGTACCTGTATTATTGTTATTAAAACAAACTTCTACAATAATATTGGAGGTTCCATCCCAATAAAAACCAGGGTTTAAAGTATGTAAATTCCAACCAATATTTGCATTATATGTTGTACTTGAAAAAACAGTTGTTAAACCCGTTTGCCAACCTGGCGTTAAGTCGTTAACAGTTGAATTTTTCATTGAAATTGAAAAGCCATTTAAGCTGCCACTTACCAATGAACTTACATTAAATCCAAATTCTGTTAACATACCAGCAGTAACTCCTCTAGCGCTTAATTCGGATGCTCTATATATAAATTGATGCTTAACTCCACCAAAGTAATTACCATAAGGAGCAGGAAAAGCTGTAGATGTATTAGAGCCGGTTCCAGTTCCAATAGTGATATAACTTCCAGCACTTGGGTCATCAATTGCAAATACAGGTGATATTGTATAAAAAATATTTCCAATTGGTTCAATTTTTAGTCGGGCATTTTGACTTGTAAGTGCAGCTGGTAATGTTATTAACTGAGAGCCATCATTTGGTGTTGAAGCTGCAAGAACATAAGGAAAGGTTAAACCTCCATCTACTGAAAGGGATATTTTAACATTGGCTACATTTATCGGTGCAGCATTACTTCCGACTAAACTCCAAGTAAGTGTTTGTGAACTTCCCACTGCCCATAAACTTGGTGCATTTGTAATTGCAAATGGACCTGTATTCGTTACTGTAATTACTTTGTTGTTTACATCATAATCAACGCCTCCACATAATGCTTTACCATCTCTAACAGTTAATCTAAAATTTAAAGTTTGAGCAGCAGTTGACAATACTTCACCAACAGGAACTGTATTGTTTAGAACGGCATTATAATTTGGAATAAATCTAGTTGGACTTGTACTTGGATTATAACTTCTAAATCTAGGTCCTGTTGCAGAAGGTGTATTTGGAGCTGAAGATGAGCCTAGGTTCATTTGTTCCCAACAATAGGTCAATGAATCCCCATCAGGGTCGGTTCCAGAGCCCGTTAAAAAGAATGGTGTGCCAAAAGGAATTGCATGAGCTGTTGTGCCCACATTAGCAACTGGTAAATTATTTCCAGATGAAACAACAGTTCCACAAGTAGCTGCACCAGTGGTAATATTTGTTATGATTTCATCAAAGTTGATGGTGTGAAAATAGGCATCACTGTTTGATTGAAGATTTTGTGGAGAACAAATTCCAGCATAAGCCATAATAGTACTTCCACTTCCTGGTTCATAAGCGGTAGTAGAATTTCTGTTACCACCAGAACATGATCCAGTATTGCCATTAAAAGAGTGGTTTCCACCAAACTGATGACCCATTTCATGAGCTACATAGTCTATGTCAAAAGCATCATTAACCGGCGAAGAAGAACCTGTTACACCTCTGGCTTTATTTGCTGCAACACATACAGATCCTAAATAAGCAACCCCACCGCCACCTGTACTAAATACATGGCCAATGTCATAGTTTGCAGAACCTATAACATTTGTAACATTGGTTTGATTTTCATTTAATAATATTGAGCCATTTGAATTAGTATAAGGATCAGCGCTTGTTGTATAAATTAAATTTGTTGTGGTTGTAATCAATGTTAAACTTATACCAAATTCTTTTCTATAAACGCCTACAACTCTATTAACAGTTGTAGTCATTGCTGATAATGCCAAAGCAACTGTTCCGCCATGAAATGTTGTATATTCAAATGTAGCAGCCAATGCCAATCGATATGTTTTTAATTGAGTTCCATTTGACCTTTGTGCAATTGAAGAGCCTGATTTATTTAAGTTTGTTTTGTTTTTAAAAGGAGTTACTGGATTAGCTTTATTTCCATTTACAACTTCAATTTCATTAAATTTATTTTTTGCTTTTAAATCTTTTTTGAAATAACTGATATAATATTCAGTGGTTGATTTTGCATAAGGGTCTACAAATACTGAACCTTCTGGCGATAAAATCATAGCATGAAAACCTTGTAAGGTAATGTCAATATGAACACTAGCTCTAGGGTTATCAATTCCTTGTCCACGCCATGTATCGATTTCAGGAAATTGTTTGGCCAAACCCGGTTCCATAATAGATGAATGATAAACAGCGAACCTTTGGAAAGTGTTATCAGGCATTGGGATTTCTACCAAAACAGCATTTCCATTCGACTTAAATTCTTCTTCTGCTTGGTTTAACAGATTTCTCATTTCTGATAATTCTAATTTAAATACGCCATACTTTTCGGGTATTATCCACCTATGATTTTCAGGAATTCCAGAAGGAGCTGCTGATTTTGTCCAAACAAAACTTTGGGCACCTAAATCGGAAATCGAACCAAAAAACACGAATAAGAATAAAAGTAAACTGTATTTTTTAATCATAAATTATAAATTTTTCGTATTGATTATCAAGCAAATTGCAACATATTGAATCTTTGCTTAATAAAAAATTAAGATAAGTTCAAAGAGGTAAAATTGACAATTAGAGAGGCGAAATTTTACCAAATAATGGGTTTCAAATTTTTACTTGTTAACCAATCATTTGTTTTTGAAAATGGCTTAGAACCAAAGAAGCCATTATAAGCTGAAAGTGGCGAAGGATGGACAGATTCAATAATGAAGTGGTTTTCTTTATTGATTAAAACTGATTTACTTCTTGCATAAGCACCCCATAAAATGAACACACAATTTTCTTGAGTCTCCGATACTTTTTTAATCACTGCATCTGTAAATGTTTCCCATCCTTTTTTTTGATGTGAACCTGCTTCTCCAGCTCTTACAGTTAATGTGGCATTGATTAGTAAAACTCCTTGTTTGGCCCAATGACTCAGGTTTCCTGTTTTAGGAATTGTAAATCCATTTATATCTGTTAGTAATTCTTTAAATATGTTTTGAAGCGAAGGCGGAAACTGAATGCCATCATTTACAGAGAAGCATAATCCATGTGCTTGGTTTGGACCATGATAAGGATCTTGACCTAGTATAACAACTTTTACATCTTTGATTGGGGTAAAATCAAATGCAGAAAAAATTTGTGGGCCGGGTGGATAAATAATTTTTCCTGCTAACTTTTCTTGTTTGATATAGTCGATAAGTGCCGTGAAATAAGGCTTTTCAAACTCTTCTTTCAAGGCAAATTTCCAAGATTCTTCAATTTTTACTTCCTTCATTGTTTGTAAATATGCAATAAGCAAATGAATATTGCCAAATGAACTTACAATCAATTATAGAAAATGCTTGGGAGCACAGAGAAAAACTCCAAGAAGCAGATACAAGAAAAGCCATTGAAACGGTTATTGAAGATTTAGACAAAGGTCGTTTAAGAGTTGCTGAACCAAAAGGTGATTCGTGGCAAGTGAATGATTGGGTAAAAAAAGCAGTGATTATGTATTTTCCCATTCGCCAGATGCAAACCATTGAATGCGGCCCAATGGAATTTCATGATAAAATGGAATTAAAAAGAAACTATGCTGATTTAGGAGTAAGGGTTGTTCCTCACGCGGTTGCCAGATATGGAGCTTACCTTTCGAAAGGAGTTATTTTAATGCCATCTTATGTAAACATTGGTGCTTATGTTGACGAAGGCACAATGGTTGATACATGGGCTACAGTAGGTAGTTGCGCACAAATTGGAAAGAATGTACATCTTTCAGGTGGTGTTGGAATTGGTGGTGTATTAGAACCCGTTCAAGCTGCACCAGTTATTATTGAAGACAATTGTTTTATTGGTTCAAGATGTATTGTTGTTGAAGGAGTAAGAGTAGGAGCAGAGGCTGTTTTAGGAGCTGGCGTAACTTTAACAATGAGTACCAAGATTATTGATGTAACCAAAGCTGAACCTATTACCTACAACGGTTATGTTCCACCACGTTCTGTTGTCATTCCTGGTATGTACGAGAAGAAATTTGCCGCTGGAACTTACCAAGTTCCTTGTGCATTGATTATTGGAGAAAGAAAGGAAAGTACAGATAAAAAGACCTCATTAAACTCTGCTTTAAGAGAATATGATGTAGCTGTTTAGTAAATTTTATTAGATAAAAAAAGAGGCTGTTTTATTAAGTGAGACAGCCTCTTTTTTGTTTATTCCAATTCCTTAAAAATAATTTTCGAACCTCTGTAAATTCTATTGGTTCCTTTAATGAAGTCTTTTTCTTCAGCTTCAAAAATATTCATGAATTGTTGGGGATTCCTTTCAGCCAAAGGAAACCAAGTGCTTTGAACTTGCAACATGATTTGATGTCCTGGTAAAAAGGCATGGTTGATATCGTTCAAAGTGAATTTTATTTTTGTCATTTCACCAGGTACCAATGGCTCTGGTTTTTCGAAGCTGTTTCTGTATTTGGCTCTGAAGATATCACCCCTAATTAAACTTTGGTAATTCGATACATTTACAATTCTTCCATCTATTGTATCATTTGGCATTTTTGATGGATTTACATCAATCAGTTTAACTACAAAATCCATATCAGTATTGGAAGAACTTACCATTAATTCAACTTCAATTGAACCAGTAATTGTTCTTTTTACTTCTAGTTTTTCTGTTTTATAAACCAATACATCTGGTCTTGTTGATGCAAATCTTTGGTCGGCAACCATGTATTCTCTTTGCATACCAATTTCAGAATTTACCATATAAGGAACAGGTTTATTGGGATCACTGGTATACTCTTCAAAAGTCAGTGATTTGTTTTCAAATGGCCTTAAGTTTTCATTGTTGCTTAAATACAAAACAGATTCTTTTGTTTGTTTTGGAGGCCATGTTTCATAAGATTTCCAAACATTGGTTCCTGTTTCAAATACTGAAGCTTCTGGTAAATTATCTATAGTTTTATTTCTCAAATGCGCTTCAAAAAACGGAAATTCAATACTGTCTTGATAATAGGTGCTGGTATTTGATTTAAAACTCATATCACCTAAACCAAGTCCTTTTGATTTGTTCCATCCGCCATGCACCCAAGGACCCATTACCAATTTATTATTGGTTTTAGAACTATTCATTTCTACTGTTTGATAAACTTGTAATGCTCCATATAAATTTTCAGCATCAAACCAACCACCAACAGTTAAAACAGCAGGTTTGATATCTTTTAAAAAAGGACGAAGATTACGTTTCTGCCAGAATTCATCATAGTTAGGATGTGATGCAATCTCCTTCCAAAATGCGATTTTTCCATTGTATAAACTATCAACATATTTCATTGATTTCACCTGATTTAAGTAAAAATCATACCCATCATTTGTAGGGAAATCATAACCCTTGGTCCATTGTTTGGTTAATTCAGGACGTTCTTTTCCAAATGAAGCAAAGAATCCAAAAAAGTGTGGCACAAACAAAACGCCATTGTGGTGAAAGTCATCTCCTGTAAACCAATCAACAATAGGTGCTTGAGGAGAAACTGCTTTTAGTGCTGGATGTGCATTTACCATTCCCGCAGCAGTATAAAATCCTGGATAAGAAATACCCCATTGTCCAACTCTACCATTGTTGTTTTTGATGTTTTTTATGCACCAATCAACACAATCATAAGTATCGGTGCTTTCATCTATTGCCTTTTTGTTTTTCTTGTCAGTATTCATGGGTGTCATGTTGATGAAATCACCTTCACTCATGAATTTTCCTCTTACATCTTGAATAACGAAAATATAACCAGCTTTAGCAAAAGCCTCTGTAGGACGAAGTTTTGGCGGGAATTGGTCTTCACCATAAGGCCCAATAGCATAAGGAGTTCTGTTTAATAAAATCGGGTATTTTTTCGATTGGTCTTTGGGAGTATAAATAGCAGTAAATAGTCTTTTACCATCCCTCATGGTGATATAAACTTCTTGTTTATTGTAATGTTCTTGGACTTTAAATTCCTGGGCAAAAACAAAATTCAGACAAAATAAAAGGACAATTGTAAATACAGATTTCATGGATTAAATTTTTGCTAAACTAATCAATTATCTGAAATCAACAGAATCAACCTGAATCAAACTAAGGAATTCCTGAATAAATGTGATTTTGATAAGAAATTTCGAATTAGTATTAATAGTGTCTGAATTCAATTGTATAGAAATCAGGGATTAAGTAAATGAATGATAAAGTAGATTTTCAATTTGAGTTTCAAATTAGAGTTTCGTTTCAAAAACAAGATGAAACATTTTTTACTAAACTTATTAGTTTCAATCATTACACTATGTGCTTTTCAATTTGAGACAAAAGCATGGGGATTTTTTGCACATCAACTCATCAATGAAAAGGCAGTATTTTGTTTGCCTCCTGAAATTTTCCCTTTTTATAAAAAGCATATTTCCTATGTAAAGGAACATGCGGTAGATCCAGATAAACGCAGGTATATTGTTGCAGAAGAAGCAGTGAGACATTTCATTGATTTAGATTATTACGAAAAGGTTTCTCCAATTGATACCATGCCTTGGAGTTTTAAAGCGGCATGTGAAAAGTATACAAAAGATACCATTAACGAATATGGAATTGTACCATGGCATATTCAAACCATGATGAACAGACTAAGTGAAGCCTTCAAGAATAAAAATGAAGCTTTGATTTTAAAGTACTCATCAGAATTAGGACATTATGTGGCCGATGCACATGTGCCTTTACACAATACCATGAACTATAATGGACAAATGACTGAACAACATGGCATACATGGATTTTTCGAAACTCGTTTGCCTGAATTGTTTTCATATCAATATGATTTCATGATAAACAGAGCGGTTTATCTTGATAATCCATTAAATTTTATCTGGACAGGAATTGAAGATGGATTTTCATCATTAGACTCTGTTTTTAGATTCGATAAACATTTGAGATTAACAACACCTGAATCGAAAAAGATGAGTTTTGAGCAAAGAGGAACTCAGCAGGTAAAGGTTTGGTCGTTTGAGTATGCGATGGCTTATCACAGGCTCCTAAACAATCTTGTGGAGCGAAGAATGCGTGCATCTATTTATGCAGTTTCCTGTTTTTGGTATACTGCTTGGGTAAATGGTGGTCAACCCGATTTGATAAACCTCAATAATAAGATTCTAACTTTTTCAAATGATAGTAACTCTAATTCGCTTTACAATGGTAAAATGATTGGCAGGAGTGAGGAATAAAAGCTCAAATAGTTAATTTAATTTTCAGTTTTGAACAATAGTATCTATCAAATATCAGCAAGTGAAAATTTCATGAGTTACCGATTCACAAGTGAAGGTACTCATGGAATTGTTGAAAAATTAATCATTTTTCAAGCAACACATATTAAACATGTTTTTAATCTAGCTTTTGGTGATATGAATCTCAAAACAGGAGAAATAGATGATTTAATTGTAACCAATAATGGAGACGGAGAAAAAGTGCTTATTACAGTTGCAACGGCAGTTTTTGAATTCACTGAAAGGTATAAAAATTGCTTTATTTATCTTGAAGGGAGCACAAAATCAAGAAACAGGTTATACCAAATGGGAATTACAAGATATTGGAAGGAAATTAGCAAGGATTTTGAAGTTTTAGTTGAAGTAAAAGGCGATTGGATTAAATTTGAAGCTAATTTAAAATGTGAAGCCTTCTTAGTAAACAGAAAATAGTTTTTTGTTTTAATAAAAATGTATAATTTTGAATTATGAAACTCGAAACAAAAACACCTACGGTTAAAAATCCTAACATCAAGATTGATAAATCATTGAACAAATATGATAACGCAAATTTGTTCCCAGAAAAACTAGCCTTGGCAAATGAGCATTTAGCCAAAATCGGCATGCCAAAGCCAGAATTGCTAAAGTAGTTTACAATTAATCTTCTAATTTAAAATATTAAAAAAGCCGCTTTCAAATCTGAAAGCGGCTTTTGTTTTTATATTCCTTTTAATGTTTGGAGTTTCATCCAATGTTCAGCAATTCCATCTTCTGCAGCAGCCATAAATTCTTCTGCGTGCTCAGGGTTTTGTTTATTGATGATACTGAATCTAGTTTCACCATACATAAACTCTTTTGCACCTGCAATTGGGTCTTTGCTGTCGATTACAAATCTTTCTCCTTTAGGTTTTGAAGGATTGTATCTAAACAAAGGCCAGTAACCTGTTTTAACTGCATTTTGTTGGTGAACTGCACCTTGAGACATATCAAATCCATGTGCTATACAATGACTGTATGCAATAATGATTGAAGGGCCAGGGAATGCCTCAGCTTCCTGAATTACTTTTACTGCATGCATATCGTTTGCGCCCATTGCAATTTGAGCAACATAAGCAGAACCATGAGCAATGGCTTGCATAGCTAAATCTTTTTTGCCGGTTAGTTTTCCGTTGACACTAAATTTAGCACTTGCTCCTATTGGAGTTGATTTCGATTTTTGTCCGCCAGTGTTTGAATAAACTTCAGTGTCTAAAACAAGGATATTTACATTTTCACCGGTTGACAAAACATGGTCTAAGCCACTAAAGCCAATATCATAAGCCCAGCCATCACCGCCAATAATCCAATGTGATTTTTTAACAAAATGGTCTGCTAGTACATCTAATTGTCTTGCTTCAAAACTGGTTTGACCTTTTAGTAATAATCTTAATTCTTTTACATAAGTTCTTTGAAGAGCAATTTCCTCCTCATTAATTTGGATATTGTTGATGAGTTTATTGCTTAAATCAATTCCAACTAAATCAACCAAACCATGTAATAAGTTTGTTGCAATTTCAGCCTTTTTATTAAATGCTAATTTCATTCCCAAGCCAAATTCAGCATTATCTTCAAACAATGAATTTGCCCAAGCTGGCCCATTACCTTCATCATTACAAGCCCATGGAGTAGAAGGGAGGTTTCCACCAAAAATTGAAGAACAACCTGTTGCATTTGCAACCATCATTCGCTCTCCATATAATTGAGATAACAATTTCAAATAAGGAGTTTCACCACAACCTGCACAAGCACCAGAAAATTCAAATAAAGGTTTTAAGAATTGAGTTCCTTTTACTGTTTTAACATTTGCTCTGCTTCTATCTAATTCAGGTAATGATAAGAAATAATCCCAGTTTTCGATTTCTTGCTCTCTTAATGGTAATTGGTCTTCCATGTGGATGGCTTTTCTACCAGGATTTGCTTTCGATTCTACAGGACAAAATTCAACACATAAATTACAACCTGTGCAATCTTCAACTGCCACTTGTAATGTATAAGCTTCTGTTTCTTTATTGAATTCTTTTCCAATTGGATTGGTATGTTTAAAAGCAGATGGAGCAGTTTCCAATAAATCTTTATCATAAACTTTACATCTAATAGCAGCATGCGGACAAATCAAGAAACATTTGCCACATTGTGAGCAGGCGTCCATGTCCCAAACCGGAACCTCCGCAGCTAAATTTCTCTTTTCCCATTTAGTTGTTGCAACAGGATAAGCGCCATCTAAAGGGAAAGAACTTACAGGTAAATCATCACCTTCAAACGACATGATTTTAGCTAATACATCTTTCACAAAATCGGGAGCAGCATCTGGAACCATTTTATCTAATTCCATTGAACCAACTTCTAAATTGGTGGTATCAATCAGATGCATATTAGCCAAAGCCTGGTCAACTGCTATATAGTTTTTCTGAACAATATGATCGCCTTTATCAGAATAGGTTTTTTTGATGGCATCTTTAATTCTTTGAATAGATTCTTCAGGAGGTAAAACACCAGAAATGGCAAAGAAGCAGGTTTGTAAAATGGTATTTACACGATTTCCCATGCCAGTATCACGTGCTACTTGACCAGCATTGATGACATAAAATTTTAGGTTTTTATTTTTTATTTCAGATTGAATTTTAGCTGGTAATTGTGCCCAAACTTCATCGTGAGGATAAGGTGCATTGAGCAAGAAAACCGCATCTTTTTCAGCATTCTTTAAAATATTGTATTTATGAATGAACTGAAATTGGTGACATGCAATAAAGTTAGCAGATTGAACTAAATAACTTGATCTAATTGTATTTTTATCGAATCTTAAATGTGATACAGTTAATGAGCCCGATTTTTTCGAATCATAAACAAAATATCCTTGAACTTGATAGTCTGTTGTATCACCAATAATTTTGATTGAGTTTTTATTGGCACTTACAGTTCCATCAGCTCCTAAGCCATAGAATAAACCTCTGAATAAATGGTGGTCTTCAAGGCTAAATGTTTTATCATAATCGATACTGAGTTTGGTTACATCATCTTCAATTCCTACACTAAAAGAATACTTCAATTTGTCTGATTTCAACATGTCGAAAATACCTTTTACCATACCAGCATTGAACTCCTTAGAAGCCAATCCGTATCGACCACCTGTTAATTCAATTTTACGTTCAGGAATGAATTTGCTGATTGCTCCCATTACATCCATAAACAAAGGCTCACCCTGACTTCCAGGCTCTTTGCATCTGTCTAAAACAGCAATCTTTTTAACAGAATCAGGAATGCATTTAACAAAAGCTTCAGAATCAAAAGGACGATACATTCTGATATAAACAAAGCCTACTTTTTCACCCTTTTCATTTAAGTATTCGGTAATTTCTTGAACAGTACCTGCTCCAGAGCCCATGATAACAATTAATCTATCAGGATTTTCAGCACCATAATATTCGTATAAATGATATTGTCTGCCTGTTAGTTCAGCAAACTTATTCATCATTTTTTCGATGATACCAGGTAAGTTGTTATAATAAGGATTTCCGGCTTCACGACTTTGGAAAAACACATCAGGATTTTGTGCAGTGCCTCTGATGCTAGGATTTTCTGGTGACATCGCTCTTTTACGATGAGTAAGAATATCTTCCGTATCAATCATTTCATGAATAATTTCATCAGGAATTACCTCAACCTTCATTAATTCATGTGAAGTTCTAAATCCATCAAAAATATTTAAAAAAGGAATTTTAGATTTTAAAGTAGCTGCTTGTGAAATAAGAGCCATGTCCATTGCTTCTTGAGCATTTTTGCCGAACAACATTGCCCAACCTGTTTGACGAACAGCCATCACATCAGAATGATCGCCAAAGATAGAAAGCGCATGAGTAGCCAAAGCTCTTGCTGCAATATGAAAAACAGCTGGCGTATGTTCACCCGCAATTTTATACATATTTGGAATCATGAGTAATAAACCTTGAGAGCAAGTAAAAGTTGATGATAAAGCACCACCTTGAATAGAGCCATGCACCGCACCAGCAGCACCAGCCTCACTTTGCATTTCAATGATTTTAGGAACTTCGCCAAAAATATTTTGTTTTCCGGCCGCCGACCATTCATCGCAAAATTCACCCATAGCAGAAGAAGGAGTGATTGGATAAATTGCACAAACTTCATTGGTTTTATAGGCTATATAGGCTGCTGCCTCATTGCCATCCATTATCTTAACTTGAGCTGTATTTTTCATTACAAATTACCTCTTGGTTTGAGGGAATAAAAGTATATACATTGATTTCGGTCGGGTATGACTTGAGTCATGAAAAAAAATGATACTAATTAGTTGAAGGCTAATTGAATTTTACATTTGTTAAAAAACGGGTTTTCACTATTTTGCATTAAAGATGAGAAGTCCACAAGTTGACAATTTTATAGACAATGCCCAGGAGTTTGCTCAACCAATCCTGATTTATATACGTGAATTAATTCATGAAGCTTGTCCTCAAATAGTAGAATCGATTAAATGGGGAATGCCTTCCTTCGATTATAAAGGACCATTAATTGTAATGGGAGCATTTAAAAAACACATGGCTATTAATTTCTGGAAAGCACAATTAATGGCAGATACAGAAAATCTATTTATCAAATCTGGTGATTCAATGGGTGGTTTTGGCAAATTAACTTCAATTAAACAATTAGCGCCTAGAGAAATTCTTTTGGCTTATATTTATGAAGCAATTGATTTGAATGAAAAAGGAGTTAAAATTCAAAAAAACAAAAAAGAACTTGTTAGTGAAATCCCAATTCCAGATGATTTTCTATTAGAATTGAACAAGGTCCCAATTGCGATGTCCAATTTTCAGCAAATGAGCCCAAGTCAAAGAAAAGAATACATCAATTGGATTGTTGAAGCAAAAAGAGAGGCAACCAGAAATTCAAGAATAGAAAAGGCGCTTTCTCAATTGCTTGAAAAGAAAAGTCGTGATTGGAAATACCTAAAGTAGAAATTATTTGTTTTTCCCAAGAAGAAAAAACAGTGGAATATCTAATCGTTTCGACCAAGCCTTTTCAGTATGCTCTTCACCAGGAAATATTCTGCTTTCAAACTGGTTTGACTTATATGATTTCGATTTAAAAATAAAATCAGCTCTGGATTGAAATTCTGGATACAACGCATCTAAAGTAGCAGTTCCACAATCAAAATAGAACCTGTTTTTCTTTTTAACTGAAGGGATGTTAGAATTAAGATATTTAAAAATTGCTTCAGTACCAGGATTTCCTTTTCTGAAAATTAATGGCCAATGAGTTGATAAACATGCTGCACTTCCAAACACATTTGGGTATTCACAAACTGCGTACATTGAAATCAATCCACCCATACTTGAACCCATAATTGAAGTATGTTTTTTGTCTTTATAGGTCGAATAGTTTTTATCTATAAACGGCTTCAGTTCTTTTACTATAAATTTCAAGTAATTATCTGCTAAAAGGGGAGTATTTGGTCTTTTTACCAAATTACCAATTTCAACAATTGTACTATCTAATTCAGATTTACTTAAAAAATTTTCGAGGGCTTTTTGAGGTGTAAATTCTAAATGTCTTTTTGAGCCATTATTATAAATACCAACTACTATACAATCTTCTAATTTTTCTGATTTCAATAAGTTGCCAATATGTTCATCTACATTCCATTCTTGCTTATTCCAAGTAGATGATGAGTCGAATAACATCTGACCATCATGCATATATAAAACAGCATATTTTTTTGAATCAATATAGTTTTCTGGAAGCCAAACATCAACTGTTCTTGAATCGACAAACTTCGATTGAAAGTTCTCGAACCTAACTAGCTTACCAGAAGCCGTTGCATTTGAAATAATTTTTTGAGCCTCAAGTTTTGATGAAAATAAACCAAAAACAAAATTTAAGAATAGGAGGGTTTTTAGAAACTTATTTAAAAAATTCATTTTTAATCAATTAATTATGTATTCTTTTCAAGTAAACTATTTAGTATTTCTCTGTTTAAAGGCTTTGAAATAAATTCATTTACTATTGGATATGATTTTGACTTTTCAATATCTCGAGGGTCAATGCTTGATGTTAAAATCTTTACAGATGTATTAGGGCAATATGATATCAAATACTTTTGAAATTCTTCCAAAAAATCCCAACCATTCATTACAGGCATATTAATGTCTAATAAAATTAAATCAGGTATCATTCTATCAATTTCTAACTTATTAGACTCCTTTTGTAAGTATAAAAATGCCTCTGATCCATTGGCGCAGCATATCAGATTTTCAGTAAAATTTGTTTTCTTGATATTGATTTTGCACAACATCATTGTAACATCATCGTCCTCAACTATCATTACATTGTTAAACATATTATTGAGGTTTAAAGCTAATTAATATTTCAGTTCCAGAATCATCAGACTTTTCAATTGAAATTGTACCACCCTGTGATTGCACTTGTGATGCAACCAAATATAATCCAAAGCCCTTTTTAGATTTGGTGTGAAATCTTTGATATAAACCAAATACTCTTTCTTTTACGCGTTGTAAATCAATGCCCATTCCATTGTCTTTAAACTTCAAGAATATTTGGTCGTTTTTTAAATAGGATTCAATTTTAATTTGAGGATTTCTATCAGGATGTTTAAAATGAATACTGTTTTTAATTAAATTAACGAAAATACTTTCTAAATAAGAATCAATAAATTCAATCTGACTTACTTCATTAAAATCAAATTCAATTTTAGCATTGTTCTCAATTATTTGATTTGCTAATAAAGCTTTAACTCTATTTAAAATATCATTAAAATATATATTTGATTTTTCTACTGAAGTTTGATCTCTAATGATTAAAATTTTAATTAAATCATTTAAAGTATCATCTAAGTTTTTAACTGAATTCTCAAGGCCATTTAAAATTTCTTTTTCATTTAAAATTTCAACTCCATCATTTTTAATGATTTCTAAAATTGCCATAATATTTGTTAATGGCGCCCTCATATTATGGGTTGTTATAAACGAAAATTGCCTAAGTTCTTTGTTACTTTTAGTTAATTCTTCAATAAGTAGTATTCTCTCTTTTTCAGCAATTTTTCTTTGTGTAATATCTCTAGAATTAATAATGAATGCACCAATTAAAGGATTATTGAATTGGTTATTTCCATTAGCTTCTAGGTATAAATAATCACCACTTTTATCTCTTAATCTTAATTCAGTTATTTTTCCATTACTCTGGTTTTCTAAAGCTTCTTTAAAATTCGCAGCTACAGTTGCTATATCATCAGGATGAATAATCTCAAATATGCTTTTTCCTTTTAATTCATTCTCACCATAACCCATTTTTTGCATCATAGATGCACTTTGGTACAAAATCTTTCCTTTTTCATCAACCAATGTTATGATATCAGAAATATTTCTAACAAAGCTTCTAAATTTTTCTTCATTGTTTCTAATACTTTCAAAGCCATCAATTACTGAAATTTCTGTTTGATGTTTAGAAATAATTAATTTAAAGATTTGTCTTAATAAATTATCTTGACCATTCCTTACAGAAAAAATTCGGCAATCTTTAGCCAAGTTATTTATTTCGTTTTCTGGTACTTCATCACCATAAAAAATAAAAACACAACATTTTGATATTTCTGATTTTAAAACTTCAAATTGTTCAATATTCTGAATAAAAACCAAAAATGCACTTTCTAATAACCTACTGTCTAAATTAAAAGTAGGTGTATGAAAATGAAAATAGTTCTCAGTACCAAACTCTTCCATTACTAGATTTTTGACAGTCTCAGGTAGTGATTCTGGAATAAAAATTAGTTCCTTTTTGTCCATTTTATTTCAATTTTAGTACTGTAATTCTTCTTTTTAAATGCCCGCAATTTCTGCTTTTAAACCAAATATCTTTAGAAATTAGGATTCATAATCTAACAATATTTGTTTATAAGCAAATTAATATTGCTAAATATTTCAATTTCTTCAAAAATTTATCAAAAGATAAAAGGTCCTTTAGCAATTTTTTTAGTTGATGTTTAAATGAGAAACCTTGTCGTTTTTAACACCAATTCGAAAAAGCATAGATTTCCAATCTTCAATTTTTGCTTTTCCATCAATTAACCAAATTACCTTTTTCTGATTCAATATGCTTCTATTATCTCTATTCTCATTAGGATTATAAATGTAATTCAGGAAAGTATCTGGAGAAATCCAATTATCATTTACAGGTGCTGAAGGATTGATATCATCAATAATTAAGCAATCAGCATCAACCCAATCCCAAATCACATTAGTATTTTCATTTTTAACATTTGAAAACAAAAAAGGAACAAGTTTCATGGCTGTAAAATAGCTAATTTTCTCTTTTTTAATGGCCATTTCTGTTGTAATTCCAATTGATAAGGTTGTTTTTCCAACTCCAGCTTTTCCTGTAATAATTAAATGGGTTTCTTTGTTTTTGGTTGATATAAAATCATGAATCAACAACTTTTGTTTCTCATCGAGTTCAAACTTCCACTGACTTAGCCTTATTTGTTGAGGAAATTTACAGTTTTGTAAGACAATTTTAGTTTTATACCAATATATAAACGGAAAAAATATCAATATTAAGAGTACTAAAAATACCGTTTCTAAAAAGGGGAATTCCTTGTCAAAAAATGCTAGAAATAAGGCACCTAAATAAAAGTATAACAAATCGGTAAATGTGTCAAAACCAACATTTAACCAATCTGGTTTGAATGTGTATGAATCATGGATATTGAGTTTAACTTTTTGAGAACTTTTCTTAAATAATAAAGGGCCCAAGAAATTAATTGACTCAAAAATTGTCCAGATAATAGCAGAGCAAAATATAGCCTCAAGTAAATTTAAATCAATTTGTAAAATTGAAAAATCTACTGAAATGGTGTAAGCAATAAGTGCTGTAAAGTATCCAAGAGAGAAATGTCCAAATTGATTAGCCAGCCAGCTATAACTTAAAGAAACTCCTCTGTAAGAATCTTTTCCAATTAAATCGGCCTTTAACTGATTGAAGATTTGATTAACTGTGATTTGAATCATTGTTAGGGTAGTTTATGAATTTAAAAGTACAATTTAAGGGTAAAATTCAAATTAATAATTATAAAAAGCTTGATTTTACTCAGTAAAAATCACATTGTACTTATATTTGCTTTATGAATTATACCAGAAATAACCTTGAAGACACAATTTGCGCCCTTGCTACTCCAATGGGAACAGGTGCAATTGGTGTAATTAGAATTAGCGGACCCAAAGCTATTTCTATAGTTTCAAATTGTTTCAAAGGAAAAAACCTAAATGAAGTATCATCACATACATTGCATTTAGGCAAGATGATAGACGAAAAAGAAATACTTGATGAAGTTCTAGCTGCGGTTTTTATTGCACCCAAAAGTTATACTGGCGAGAATACTATTGAATTAAGTGGACATGGTTCTCCATATATTCTCCAAAGGATTTTAGAGTTATTGGTGAAAAATGGTTGTAGAATGGCTCAACCTGGAGAGTTTACCCTGAGGGCTTTCCTAAATAAAAAATTAGATTTGAGTCAGGCAGAAGCCGTTGCCGATTTAATCGCTTCAAGTAGTTCTGAAACACATAGAACTGCCATGAATCAAATGCGTGGTGGTTTTTCTAAACAAATTTTAGAACTCAAAGAAAGATTAGTAAATTTTGCTTCTTTGATAGAATTAGAGCTCGATTTTTCTGAAGAAGATGTTGAGTTTGCAAGTCGACCTGAACTGAAAACATTGGTTCAAAATATAGTAACATTAATTTCAGTTTTACTTGATTCATTTAAATATGGTAATGCCATTAAAAACGGAATTCCAACTGTAATAGCAGGTAAACCAAATGCAGGTAAAAGCACCTTGTTAAATGCGTTAATTAAAGATGATAGAGCCATTGTAAGTGATATTGCTGGAACGACTAGAGATGTTATTGAAGAGAGTTTTGTAATTAAAGGTGTTTCTTTTAGACTGATTGATACTGCTGGAATTAGAAAAGATTCACAAGATATTATTGAGAATATTGGAATTGAAAAAACATTAGAAAGGATACAGAAAGCCAGTATCATTATGTATATGTTTGATGCTAGCATAACAAGCAATGATGAGCTTCAAGAAGAGTTGTCGCGCTTCGATGGAATCAATGCTGTTATTGTTCCTGTTGCCAATAAAACCGATTTATTAAGCAATCAAGAATTGTTTTATGACAAAGCTTTACAAGTCATACCAATATCGTGTAAGACAGAAACTGGACTTCATTTATTAGAAGAAAGATTGGTTGAGGTAATAGAAAAAGATAAGGTTAAAAACGACGTTGTTATTACCAATTTAAGGCATTATGAAGCATTAAATAATGCAAGAGGCTCATTGTTTTCTGTATTAGAAAGTATGGAATCGGGCAGGAGCGGAGAGTTACTTGCATTTGATATTAGAAAAAGTATTTTTCACCTAGGTGAGATAACTGGTGATATAACAACAGATGATTTATTGGCTAATATTTTTAGTAAGTTTTGTATTGGAAAGTAACTAATGACTTAGGGCTTCTGGATTAGAAATAGTTTTCAAGGATTATGTGGATATTCCGTAAAATTAAGGATAAACATTAAAAATATAAAACAATAAAACAATAAAAGTCATTACCCTTTATTTGGTAATTTAAACGAGACACTAAATTTGCTCAACAACATAGTACATATCAATCTCACCCTTAATCTCCCCCTCAAACTCCTCACTCAAACTCACACCCACACTCAAACTCATACTCCTCACTGATTATGCAAAATACCAAATTTGCTCAACAACATAGTACATATCAATCTCACCCTTAATCTCCCCCTCACACTCACACTCAAACTCACACTCCTCACTCATACTCCTCACTGATTATGCAAAATACCAAATTTGCTCAACAACATAGTACATATCAATCTCACCCTTAATCTCCCCCTCACACTCACACTCAAACTCCTCACTCAAACTCCTAACCCAAACTCACACTCCTCACTCACACTCACACTCACACTCCTCACTGATTATGCAAAACACTAAATTTGCTTAACAACATAGTACATATCAATCTCACCTTTCCCCTTGGCATTAATCTTCCCCCTAAACTCACACTTAAACTCCTTATTGATTAGTTCGTAAGTAGCTGCACTGATATTTATTTTACCTGCCTCACTAGTACTCTCCATCCTACTTGCCATATTTACCGTATCGCCCCAAATATCGTAAGCGTATTTTTTTACACCTACTATTCCTGCAATAACTGGCCCGCTATGTATACCAATTCTAATTTGAAATTTACCATTACTTTTTTGAATGTAATTTCTAATTTCTTCAGCAGCTTTAACAACTTTATTTGCATGGTTTTTAGAATATGCAGGAAGTCCACAAACGGCTAAGTATGCATCGCCAATAGTTTTAATTTTTTCTAAACCATTTCTTTCAATAATTTCATCGAAAACAACAAAATTATTATGTATTTCGTTCACCAATTCTTGTGGAGATAGCTTTTGACTTATGCCTGTAAAATTTACAAAGTCGGTGAATAATACAGTCACTTCATTGAATAATTTTGCTTCTACTTTTCCATTTTTCTTAAGTTCTGTAACTATATCAGAAGGAAGAATATTTAGCAATAAATCTTCTGATATTTGCTTTTCTGCTTCTAATTCTTGAGTTCTTAGTGATACTTTATTTTCAAGTATTTTATTCTTTTTTATTAACTGTTTTGAGTATAAATTAATGATAACGAAAACCAGTAAAGCTATTAAAGTTAAATAAATTAAATAAGCTATAGCACTTAAGTAAAAAGGAGGATTTATTATAAAATTAAATTCAGTTTCATTGCCCTCAACTCCAAAAGCATTTTTGGCTTGAACTATTAATGAATAGCTTCCTCCTGATAAACCATTTAGTGATATAAACGACTCAGTGCCCCATTCGCTCCAATTATTATTTAATCCTATTATTTTATATCGATATTTATTTTTTATTGGGTTAACAAATGAGTTTATTCCAAATTCAATTTTAATTGGTAATTCATTGTAATCTAAGCTTGGAATTTTTAATTGTTTATGACTTATAATTTCATTTTCTTCAATATAAAATCCGCTAAAAAAAACTTTATTATTACTATTTAAAAGATTAATGCTAGTTACTAAATCAGCTTTATAATTTGAGGTGTTTTCTGTTTTATATAAATAATCTTCAGTAGCTACCCAGTTATTATTCTCATCACTGATAATAGCAGTAGGTTTTCCTGTTAAACAGTTTTCTATTAAAGTATTATTAGGTCTATTATTTTTAATTGTTTTAAACTCAAAATCATTAAAAATATAAGTAGATTCATTGATGTAAAATTCCTTATTCGATATATTTTTAAATAATATTGAGTATTCATTATTTATTTCAAACAAATTATTTTTTAATGTAAAAACTGAATCTTTATTTATAAATAGCAATTCATTGTTAAACATTTTTAGTTTTACTTCACCCGTTTTAAGTGATAGCGGAATATTATTAATATTTGAAATATTTGTACATTTAATGCCACCACTGTAAGTTCCTACCCAATAACTTCCATCTTTATTTTCATAAATAGAATTGCACATTTCAGTAAAACCATTGATTTTTGTTACTTTGTTTACGCCATTTTCTTTTTTTATAACCCAACATCCATTTTCGCCTAATGCATAAAAGGATGAATTAGTTATATGTTTTTGGATATGTAATATGGTTTCGTTGGCTAATATTAACTTTACCTCATTATTTTCTATTTCGTACAAACCATTAGTAGATGCAACGAATAAGTTATTATTTATGGCTTTTATATCCCAACATTCGCCATTTATTTTATCTATTTTTTGAGCTAATAATGACTCTTTGTTTAAACTAATTACCCCATTTGATGAACTTATATAAACATTATTTTTATATTTTTCTAAATTGGTAATGCTGCCTTCTATTTGGATAGTATTTATTTTTTTAACAGGAATATTTACTAAAACTTGAGTTAAACCTTTGGCATGCGCAATCCATAAATTTTTTTCGTTATCAGAACTTAAGTTATATATTTCGTTCGATGGCAGATTGGGGATAATGCTATTGTTTAATGCAGTATTAAAATCAGAATAAGCTTTAACTCCATTATGAAATGTACCAACAAAAATAGTGTTATTTATAATATTTATGCCTGCAATTCCATCGTTTGCAATGTTGTTTATAGTCCCATTTACTTTAACTAAATTATTGTTTTCTAACACATAAATGCCATCAAAATTTGTAGCTATCAAAAGTTTTTTATTCCAATTATTAACTGCCGAAATTTGTTTGCCTAAAAGTAAATAACCATTATTTACTAAAGTAAATTTGTTGTTAGCAATGTAGCCAAATCCTTCTTTTGCAATATTTAAATATAGTTTATCTTCAAAAACAGTGCTGCCAAGTATTGTTTTAGTATCAAGTATTTTTATTTTAAACTCATTGTTACTTTCATATATTTTAATAACAGTATTTCTCGATGTAAAGTATATTTCGTCACCTAATGAGAAAATTCTTTCATCGCCATTTATAATAATATTTTTTTCTTCAATTTTTGAATTTAAACTTATGTATTCGTATGATCCGTCTTGTTTAAAGCTAACAAAACCAAAATTGCCTTTGCATGCCAAAAACAGATTGCCTTTGCTATTAAAAACTAAATTTCTTACAGGAAAAGGAATATCAAAAGTTTTCCAATTATTGCCATCAAATCTTACTACTCCATTATTGTTAGCAAACCATATTCGTCCATTAAAATCTTGGGTTGCTGCCCACATTAATGTATGCGATTTATATTGATTTGAATTAAAATTATTTACTAAAAACTGTTGTGCGTTTACGCAAAAAGTTAAAATATTAAAGGCAATAAATAAAAATATTTTTTTCATTAAAATTAATACTTAATTAATCCATCGTACATTATAGAGAAATATAAAATTGTTCCAACCGAAGGAGATGAAAGTGCTTGTATGTATCTATTACCGGTAATGTTAGTTCCTCCAAATTTTAAAATGGTTTTTTGCTTTACAAAAGTGTAATTAACCATTAAATCTAAATTGTGATATGAGTCTATCATTCCAATTCGATCATATTCTCTAAAATAAAAAGATTCAACCCACCTTAGGTTTGATGATAGCCCCCAGTTTTTATAAAAACGAGTACCTCTAAAGCCAATATTAAATTTGTTACGAGGGGTATTAAAACCATTTACATAATCTTGTTCTATAAATGCCTGATTCTCTATAATTGTATTAAAATTATAGTTTAAATAATACATCCATTTTCGGTTTTGATAATAATTTATGGATGTTGAAATTCCATATGAACTTACAGGTACCAATGAATTTACTGCCTTTCTGTATATTTGAGTTTTATCTTGTATTTTAGCGTAAGCTGCATTAATTGTATCTGTTCTTATTTTTGGACCAATAAAACCTTGTGTAGTAACTTGGTTTTGGAAAGTATTAAAATAAAAGTTTACATCAGTTTCTAATTTGTTAAATAAAAAAGTTCTCCAACCTATTTCTATAGTCCTTAGTTCTTCAGGTGCTATATCTTTTATTATAGGTTTAACTAGTTTATTTGAGTCGCCTGAATATAAAAATTCACTAACAGATTTTTGAGTATATAAATTTACAAATGGGCTTCCATCATTGTTTTTTCTAACTAAATTTAATTTTGCAACATCGTTATAAAATGCGCCAAATGTATATGCACCATTTATATTAATATCCGAAAACTGGTCTACTAATGCTGGCATTCTATATCCTACTTGTGCAGAAGCCCTTAAACTATGTTGTTTTTTATTTCCCACTAAAGCTACTACGGATATTCTTGGACTAAAAGTGGGAGTGAATCTTTGAAAAGCATCCATTCTAAAAGCACCTTGAAATTTTAGTCTTTCGTCCATAATTTTTTTCTCTGCAAGCACAAATCCACCAATTTCATTTACGTAAATTGGATTTACTCCATCGTTAAAAACTGAACCTTGTGTATTAGGTGCATAAAGTCTATAATTTAAACCAGTTTGTAAGGTGAAAAATCTCGTAATGTCGCTTAAATCGTAAATTAACTCACTGTACCATGTTTTAGAAGTACTTTTTATTCTTCCTCCATTATTATTAAAGTGGTTATTTTTAACAATATTTAAAACAGAATCAAATCCTTTAGATCCTACTTCATATCTGGCATTCCCTAAAATAAGATTTTCTACACCAGGAGGAGCATTTTGTTTTATTAATTCAAATAAATCACTGTTATCCGAATCAGCAAATTTTCGTGCAGCAGCATCGTTATTTGGTATTAAAGTATCTTTTCCAATAACTTTAGCAAGTGCATTATATCTTCCTGAATAAGCAAAAAGGTATTGCATAAACCAATTTTCATCTGATTTACTAATTCTATTAATATTTATAGCTGTAATGCTTATATCTATTGCTTCACCAATATCTTCGATACTTGCGTAAGTTCTAAAAGTTAAATTTTTTGATTTAAATTCTAGTTTATGCTGTTGCAAAATAAAATTGCTTATTTGAGCTCTATTATCTATTTGAAAACTACTGCTGCCAAATCCAAATCTGGAAGTCCATGATAATTCCATTCCTTTTTTGGGTCTGTAATAAAAACCAATATCACTTTTTAAAGTGAATGGTTTATAATTAAATAATTCATCTTCTCTATAACCTGTTCTTGAAACCCTTAATGGTCCTTTTGGTAAAAAAGGTTTTTTGATAATTGGATCCAAAACACTGGTATCAATTACAGCGGATACTTCATCTCCACCAATATTTAAGCCATTATAACCGGGATTGCCTGGCCCAGCTTTATAACCATAGGTTGTTAAATTATTATCATATTGATAATTGGAAATATCTCTATAATCTGTTGCGTGCCAATCAGACATTTGAGCAAAACCCACCGTAACTTTTGCAGCTACTTTTTTTGAAAACGCCTTTGCATATCTTAAATTTAAATCATAAAGTGCTTGCGTAGTATTATCAATTCCATCTAAATGATTGGCACCAGTTTTTAGATCTACGGTTAATCCTTGGTATTGAAATGGATTTTTCGACATAATATTCATTAATCCACTTATAGCATTTGGACCATATAAAACCGAACTTGCCCCTGGTATTAATTCCATTCTATCTACATCAATATCAATAGGTCCGTTTAACTGTCCAACCGATAAATTGAACCCGGGCATTGATAAATCCATATTATCGAAACGTTGAATAAAACGATGATTTTTGCTTGAATTAAAACCACGAGTGTTTAATGTACTAAAATTTATACTTGTAGTAATTGCATCTACAGTCGCCATGTTTTGAATTCTGTCGTACATGGTTAAAGTTGGATTAAACAGTAAATCTCGTCCTGTTAAAATCTCAACAGCTACTGGGCTTTCAAATTTCCTTTCATTTTTTCGAGATGCAGAAACAACTACATCTTTTAATGAATTGTAATTTTCTATTAGCCTAAATTTTACAAACTTTGTGTTATTGTTAACTAAAACAGTATCGCTTTTGTACCCAATAAATGAGCAAATTAAAAATGTGGGTTTTAATAAATTTATTTTTATAAAGAAACTTCCATCCATTTCAGCAAGCACAATATTGTTAGTATTGCCTATTTCTTTTATGGTTGCCAAAGGAATGATTTCGTTTTTATCAGAACGAACATTTCCTCTAATTAATCTGTTTTTAATATCACCATTATTTTCACCTATGGTATCTGCCTCTTCAAAATATTGCCTCGATTGGGATCTAAACTCTTGTGAAAAAACTAAATTAGTAAAAAATAAGCCTAATAAAATGAATAAAATTTTAGTAAAATTAAATTGTTTTTTCATTTTACTTTTTTATTAAATTATTGAACAATAATTTTTTCAATACTGGTAAATCTGTTCGTTTTTATGTTAACAAAATAAAGTCCAGGAGCCAAATTCAAAGGGTTTAATTCAATACTATTTTCATTAACTAAATCTTTATTAAAAACCGTTAAGCCTTGATTGTTTGTAATTTCAATAGAAATATTTTTTTCAGGATTAGTAAAGTTTATTTGAAGCCAATTGTTGTTTATTGGGTTAGGAAAAAATGTGATTTCATTTTGATTGATTATTTCATTAATTGAAACATTACCACCAGCAAATTCTATATCGTCTATAAAAAGAGTAGCACCTTCATTGGTTGAGGTTAAATTAGATGAAGAAATAAACATTTGTGCTGTGTCTCCTGTATTTATAGAATCTCTTAAGTTTAGCATTATTTCGGCTTTGGTATATACACCAACCGAATCAAATAAAAATGCTAGTGTACTGGTAATTGTATCTTGCACCTTTTTAGTACTATTCCATTTAGTAATTGTAATACTAATTCTAACTGAATCGTTGTTTCTAGCATTGTATTTATACCAAAACCTTAGCATAGTTGGCTTCGAATTAAATGGGAAACCATAAGTAAATTGCGGAAATTTTTGTTTACCAATAAATATAGAACCATAATATTGAGGAACAAAAATGCCTCCGGGAGGTGGATTTATAAGTTTTACTGTTCTTATTGCACAAGCAAAATTGCCACTGTGAGCATCGGTAGTTTTAAAAACTGATTGTGGATTATCTAATGCCATTAACGAATTGGTCGTAACCCAACCATTAGGAGTTGTTTCATCTGTTGACCAATCTTCGAAACCTCCATTGGGAACTTGAGCGTATAAAGAAAGGCTGCTAAAAACAAAAATGGTAGCTAGTAATTTTTTAATCATAATTTTAAGATTATTAAGCAATGTACATAATTTTTATGCTTAAATTTAGAAATTGTTTTATTGTCAACATATTACATTTCAACTTCTTTTTAATTTTTCGCTTTTCTTGTATAATATTTCTTTCTGCTTTCGTGCAACTATAAAACGGTTGTATGACCAATCGTTAACAAAAAATAAGATGATGGAAATGTCCACAAAATAGTTTCGGGCTTCTTTGGTTTCATCCTTTTCAAAAGCAACAACGGCTATTGCATTCTCTGCTTCAATTACCTTTTTTGGGATTCAAAACAGAAGGGGCCAAATTACCAAAAAGTAGAAATAAATTCTCTAATGGGTCAATTTCCAATTTTAAACCAAACAGCAGTTATTGGCAGAAATGACCTTTGTCCTTGTGGTAGCGGTAAAAAATAAAAAAAATGTTGCCTAGACCAATGAACGCCACAATTTTTATGAGAATTGGAAGGCATCATTTCCTGTTTTCTATAATCATTTCATCACCTCAGGATTTTTAAGAGCTTGCAAAAAAAGCATATTTCTAATTCTAATTCTTTTTTGAAGTTTTACTTGATTTTAACGGGTAAAAACCTGCTTTAAAGTCTTTACATTTTCTTTTGGTTGAGAAGTTAATAATTGCAGATTATTGCTCATTTCAATCCTACCAAATACTTTTCCGCAGTCTTCAAATGCTCATTTCTCTTTTCATCAGACATTTTATCAAAAGTATGGACAAGCATACCTAATCGCGGATTTTGAAGGAAGAAATCTCTTTGTTTGTGCATGAAATGCCAGAAAAGAGCATCCCATGTTTTTTGCCATTCACCTTTTTCGTAATTGCTCATTTTCATTAAATAATTGCTTCCACTTATATAAGGTTTGGTTGCCATTAATCCGCCATCGGCAAACTGACTCATGCCATAAACATTGGTTACCATTACCCAATCATAAGCATCGATGAACATTTCCATAAACCATTGGTACACTTCATCAGGATTAAATTCACATAGAAGCATAAAATTACCCAATACCATCAGTCTTTCAATATGGTGACAATAACCAGTTTCCAAAACCTTTTTTATGGTTTCATCAATAGGTAATATGCCAGTGGTGCCTGTCCAGAATGATGATGGAATACTTCTTGTGAAATTCCAATAATTACGGGTCCTTTCTTCGCTTCCTTTTAATTCGTAAACGGCTCTAATAAACTCTCTCCAACCAATAATTTGTCTAATAAAACCTTCTAGTGAGTTGATTGGAATTTCATTTTTATCAGCAAATTGTAAGACCTCATCTATAATGAATTTAGGTGTCAATAAGCCGATATTTAACATAGGAGTTAAAATCGAATGGTTTAAAAAATGCTCGTTTTTTACTATTGAATCTTCATAATCGCCAAATTCTTTAAATCTATTTGAAAGAAATTGTTGAAGCCA
This sequence comes from Bacteroidia bacterium, assembly GCA_051861545.1. Taxonomy (GTDB): domain Bacteria; phylum Bacteroidota; class Bacteroidia; order UKL13-3; family UKL13-3; genus CAISCU01. The sequence continues at coordinate 42,648 of JBIMKP010000025.1, forward strand.
TTTTTTACTTTCAATATAATTTATTGGGTAAAATTTCTTTTTGTTGATAATCCCTGGATTCGAAGCGAAATGCGTTTCAATATAAATACTTGCTTCAGTTATAAATTCATTTTCAGGAGGAAATTGTGTTAGTGGTGGGACTTTTCCTTTGGGGTATTTTAAACGATTTTCGGCATCAAACGACCATTTTCCTAGTTTGGGTTTGTCGTTTTCTTCTATTAGAATTTGAAACTTCTTTCTTTGGTAAATATAAAAATCGGTTTGATATAAGCGCTTTTTAGTGGCAAAGAAATCAGTATTAGCTTCACTTGTATTTAGAAACAATGGTGAAACTAATTTTGTGATAGAAATGCCCGTTTCATTACATGTTTTTTTGATTCTTTTTTCTAGCCAATTATCTGTACAATCAATATAAACAATAGCTTCAATTCCTATTGTTTTTAAGTGTTTAATGAGTATTCTAATATCAGATAAATCCTCATAAGTATTGATATAATTGACTTTGATATTTTTAGATTGAAGGTAATTTTCATAAAACTTCATGCTGGCTCTATGGTAAGCCAATTTCATTTTGTGAAATGTATATTGTTTAAAAAATAAATATTCTTCAATCAAATAAACCTCTTGGCAATGCAAAAGCAATTCATTGTTTTCAAACAATTGGTGAGGGAATATTAAACCTATATTTTTACTCGTATTCATGTTAGTTTTCTATTGGGATTGGTATGTTTTTTCAAAATTCGCTTAGCTTCAATTTGAACAGATGTATTTTGTCGATAAGACCAAATTTCTTTTCCAGCCACTTTTCTTGTTTCATCTACATTTACAATAGGGAAGGGGTAGTCGACACCTAATTCAATATTGTAGAGTTTCTGTTCCATCTCACTCAGTTTCCAGGGTTCATGAATAAGCTTAGGTGGAATATTTTGTAATTGAGGTAACCATTTTTTTATGAATACACCATCGGGGTCGTGCTCTTCTGAATTCTTTATTGGGTTGTAAATTCTAATCGTATTAACTCCTGTTTGGCCAGATTGCATTTGAATCTGAGGATAATGAATTCCAGGTTCATAATCTAAAAACCATTTAGCCAGCATATGTAAATCTCTCCAGTCTTGCCAAAGGTTAAATACAAAAAAAGAAACCAACATTGCTCTCATTCTAAAATTCACATAACCTGTTTCTTGTAAGCACATTATACAGGCATCAACAATAGGAATTCCGGTTTTGCCTTGTTCAAAAGCATTTATATAAACTTCATTTTTGGGTTTAAGCAATAAATCATAAGCCTTATTTACATTTTCAAACTCCATTCTACATTCATCTTCAAACTTTTGAATAAAATGGCAATGCCAATGTAAGCGAGATATAAAGTTCGATAAAGACCTTTTGTTTTTTGCAGTTGGATAAAGCTCTACGGTTTTTTGCATGACCATTTTAATGCTAATATTTCCATAAGCCAAATAAGGTGAAATTCTACTGCAACTTTTTCTGCTTAAAGCTGGTTTTGAAATATGTTTAGAGTAGTTAATGTATCGCTCCGATAAAAAACTGTTAAAGTATTTCCATGCAAAGTCCTCACCGCCATGTTGAAACGAATTGTTATGAAGTTTAAAAGAAGGGTTTATTTCATTTTCTTTAGGCTGAAGTGACTCATCATCAATGGTTTTTATGAATTTAATCTTAGTATAATCGGGATGATAGGCTTTCTCTAACATTTTAGCTTCCCATTTTTTCTGCCAATCTTTTCTGCTTTTAAGTTTCCTAATTACTCCATTTTGAGAACACTCAATTTGTTTAATTCCCTCTGATTTACAGATTTCACTCACAAGTATATCTCTTTTGTAACTCAGATTATTTCCAGTTTCCATGTGAGAAAAAACGCAATTGATTTTGTAAATCGATATCAGCTTTTTTAATAATTCAGTTAATTCACGATTAAATATATGAATTTTAGCATCATAGGCTTCAAGTTTAACTTGCATATCCATTAAGGACTCGTAAACAAAACGCCAATGCCTTATATCAGAATCATGGTTATTGATTAATGAAGGTTCAAAAGAATAAATCAACAAAACAGGAAGATTTGCTTGTTGAGCCAAAAACATTGGCTCATGATCAATGGTGCGCAAATCTCTTTTTAGCCACACAATATTTATTTCTTGTTTTTGAACTTCCATTTTTACCTAAATCGATTCATATAAATTGAAAGAAATTAAAATGGAATTAGTTTCAATTACTGCAAATCTCTTTTGTAAAAATAAATTTTGAACTAATAATTCATTCGATAAGAACTTGATTTGTTCATTCAGTTTTTGATTTTAGCAATTTAAAAGTAGGCCTTAAACAATCAGATTTTATCAAAAAAAGAACAAGTTTTGGCCTACTACAAAGACTTTTTATATTGATAATTAGTACTTTACGAAATGTGAAATATTTTTCACTTTTAGTAAATTTAGTGTAAAATAAAAGTAGAATTTTAAATGGTGTTTTATTGAATGGGATTCTATTTATCAGATAATCAATATAATAGACCTTTGTAATTCTAACTATGATGTTATTTTTTTTAGATTTTGTTGAAATAATTCTTCAGGCACAAAAGCGACATTTTTTCTCCAAAATCTGGCGTATTTTTATGATGATGTAGTGTTGATGTGTAAAAATTTATTGTAAATCAACACTTTAAAAAATTATGATGTAGTATTGATTGGGTTGATTTAGTCGATTGATGTGTAAAGTATCTTATAATTGTGTTATCAAATCATCCCTCAAAAACAAACTAATCAAATGAAAGAAAAATTTGCAATCTTGTCTCTTGGCATTTTATTGGGATTTAGTCCCAATGAAACTAAGGCACAAAATTCCCCAACACAAGGGAAATTAGCAGACACAACCCGGCTCACAGAAGTGGTTGTTGTTGGTTACGGAAGCAGAAAAATTACCAAAGTATCAGGTGCAATTTCATCTGTGAAAGCAGCAGAAATTGAAAAACTACAGCCTGTAAGGGTAGAGGATGCTCTACAAGGGCGAGCTTCAGGAGTTTCAATTATTAATGGTGGTTCGCCAGGTGCTAAACCAACTGTATTTGTGCGTGGTATTCCTTCTTTTTCAGGAACTGACCCTTTAGTTATTATTGATGGTGTTCCTCAAACACTTACAGATTTTAACTCAATTAATGGTTCTGATATTGAATCAATTAACGTATTAAAAGATGCTGCAACTACTTCAATTTATGGTGTTAAAGGTGGTAATGGAGTAATAGTAGTTACAACTAAATCAGGTAGAAGAAACCAAAAAACTGATATCGGTTTTAGCAGTTATTATGGTGTTCAAGAAGTTGTAAATAAAGTTGGTGTATTAAATGCTTCAGAATATGCTGCAATGGTTAACGAAGGTAGCACAATTGCTGGTGGTGGTTTAATTTTTAATGATATTACCAGATTAGGTGAAGGTGTTAACTGGCAAGATGAGGTTTTTAAAAGAGCTGCAATTCAATCACATAATATAACTGCTAGAGGTGGTAGTGATAAAATGACCTACTTCTTATCAGCAGGTGCTTTATCTCAAGGTGGAATTGTTGGTGGAAACGATAAATCTAATTTCACTAGAGGAAATATGACCGCCAACTTAACTTTTGATATCACAAATAGATTAAAATTCATTTTAAATACAACAGGGGTTGTACTTGATAGTAAGGGTGTTCCAGAAAACTCATTCAATAGTGTTTTGGGTAATGCTATTAACTTCGACCCAACAGTACCTAAATTTAATACTACAAATACGGTTGGTACTTATGGTTACAGTAATTTATTGCTTTCTGAAGTTTTTAATCCATTAACTAGATTAGATAATACTTACAATCAAAATAATGGAACTAAATTGTATGGTAAATTTGAATTACAATATGAAGTTATCAAAAACTTAAAATTGAGTAGCCGTTATGGATATACAAAATATGATGGTTTATCTAAAAACTTCACTCCATTGGTATTTTATGGTCCAAACAATGTTGACAACACTATGAACGCTGATGGTTCAACTGTAATTGGCAAAAACAACAGAGTTTCTCATGAAAAGACAAGTAATTTTAACTATACATGGGAAACCTTTGCGAATTATGATTTTAAATTAAAAGAAGACCATAACTTCGAAACAGTAATAGGTTTTGCATTATCAAAGAATTCAGGAAATGCAGCTGGTGCTTCTCGTCAGGATGTACCTTTTAACTCATGGGATTTCGCTGATTTTACAGCAGCTACAGGAACAAATACTGCAACCAATCCATCAGCACTTGATGGTTATTACTATCAATATTTCAGAAGAAACTTATCTTCATTTGCTCGTGTAAACTACGATTATAACGATAAATACTTAGCATCTGCTACTATCAGAAGAGATGGTTCTTTTGCATTTGGTGTCGATAATAAATATGCAAACTTTTATTCTGGTTCATTAGGATGGGTTGTTTCAAAAGAAGATTTTTTCAAATCTGAATTCGTAAACAACCTAAAAATCAGAGGTAGTTATGGTGCAATTGGAAACGAAAACGTTAATCCTCAATTTGTTGGAATTATAGTTGGTGGTCCAAGTTATGGTCCTACTGGAAATAGTAATGGTTATACTTTTGGTGATGTATTTTATCCAGGTTCAACAGTAGGTTCTGCTGCAAATCCTGCTTTAAGATGGGAAAAGCAAATCCAATCTAATATTGGTTTTGATATGATTTTCCATAAATACAAATTCTCTTTAACAGCAGATTTCTTTACAAAAGAAGTTGATGGATTATTATTTACACCTTCAGCATCATTGTATTTAGGAACTGTTCCAATTCCAACAGCAAATATTGGTTCTACAAGAAGTTCAGGTATTGATATTACATTCTCATACCATGAAACAATTGCTAAAAAAGTAAAAATGAGCAATTCAATCACGGTTACATCGGCTAGAAACGAAGTTACAGCTACTAATACTGACGGAACTGCAAAGATTTTTGGTGGATATTACTTCAACGGACAATCTCAAAGTGTTACAGTATTTGAAAAAGGTTTTTCTCCAGGATATTTTTATGGATTTAAAACTGATGGATTATTCCAAAATGAAGGTGAAATTGCTGCACATGCAACACAAACAGGAGCAAAACCTGGTGACATTAGATTTGTAGACGTAAATGGTGATGGTATTATTAATAATGATGATAGAACAGAAATCGGAAATCCTTTCCCTGATTTTACATTGGGTTGGAATTTGACATTAGAATATGGAAATTTTGATTTATCAGCATTCACATATGCATCTGTAGGAAACGATATTTACAGAGCTTATGAGCGTAACGCTAACTTTACAAATAAAGACAGAAGAATTTTAGCTAGATGGACAGGAGAAGGTTCTACAAATGATGCAGAAAATCCTAGATATTCATTTGTTGATGCTAACAACAACGCAAGAGTATCAGATAGATATGTAGAAGATGGTTCATTCATAAAACTAAAAAACTTACAAATTGGTTATACATTACCAAACATATTGAAGAAAAGAAACATTAATAAATTAAGGGTATATGTTCAAATCAAAAATGCATTTATCATTACCAAATATTCTGGTTTCGATCCAGAAATCGCTGGTGGTGTATTGGATACAGGTATTGATAGAGGAGCATATCCACAAGCACGCATTTATTCATTCGGTGTAGATGTTAAATTTTAATCAATCACTAAATCATACTAAAATGAAAAGAATTTTATCAAACATCTTAATGTTGACATTGGTGATAAGTTTATTGTCATCATGTAAAAAATGGGTTGAATACAGTCCCCGTGAAGATTTTAGACAAACAGAATTAGATTATTTAAGGTCGGAAAGCGATTACAGAACCATGGCTGTAAGTGCTTATACTCCATTACAGTGGTTAAATCAATCTGTAGTTGTAGGCGAAATAGCTTCCGATAACGCAGTAAGCGGTGGTGAAAATGCATCAGATGTAATTTCATTACAACAAATAGACGATTATACTCATACTCCAATCAATTCTACGTTAACAGAATTGTGGCAGTCGGCTTATGAAGGAATCAATCGTGCTAATTACCTTCATCAATATAAAAACCAAAATCCTTCAGGTGTTGTGGTTTCATTTGCTGGAAAAGAGGCTTTATTTGGCGAAATTTACTTTTTAAGAGCCTACTATTATTTCCATTTGGTTAGGTTTTTTGGTGATGTTCCATTGTTTGTTGATGGACGTTTAAGTTTGGCTGATTCTAAAACATTAAAAAGAAGCTCAAAAGCTGATGTTTACAGACAAATTGAAGCAGATTTACAAGCTGCAATTACTGTTTTACCTGCATTCCAAACTCAAACTGGTAGAGTAACCAAACATGCTGCTGAAGCATTATTAGGAAAAGTTTATTTATACCAAGAAAAATATACTGAAGCTGCTGCAATGTTAGAAAATGTTGTAAGTTCAAACTCATATACTTTGGTACCTAACTTTGCAAGTATGTTTTTATCAAGTGGTGAAAACGGACCAGAATCTGTTTTTGAAATTCAATATTCTAATGCTACTCCATATTACAATTGGGGTGCTGTAACAAGAGGCCAAGGTAATTATGCAGTTCAACAATGTGGTGTTAGAGGATTAAACGGTTCAGATTCTATGCCTTATGCTGCTGGTTGGAGTACGAATTTACCAACAACTGATTTAGCTAATGCTTATCAAGCTGGCGACCAAAGAAAGAATGCAACTATTCTTGATATTGAAGCATACAAAGCTGCACATCCAAGTTATAATATTACATATCAAGTTGCACCTTACAAAAACACTGGTTTATACAGCCAGAAGTTTTTACCAAGAAAAGGACAAACATCTGGACAAGTTGAGTTAAATTATTTAAACAACTTTAGAACAATTAGATATGCAGATGTATTGTTAATGGCTGCTGAAGCAAATGCTAAAGCACCGGGCGCAAATGAAGCAAAAGCTAAAGAATATCTTAACATGGTTAGAAAACGTGCTTTTGGTGATGACAACCACGATATAACAGCAGGTGGAGCAGCACTACAACAAGCAATTCTTGATGAAAGAAGATTAGAATTGGCAATGGAAGGTGAGCGCTTTTTTGATTTAGTTAGAACAAAAAATGCAGCAGCAAAAATTCCTGGATTCGTTACAGGTAAACATGAGGTTTTCCCTATTCCTTTGGATGAGGTTGTGATTTCAGGTTTAAGTCAAAATCCGGGTTATTAATCATTAATTAAAATTAAGAAAATGAAATTAACCAAATATATAAGTGGCGTATTTGCCATAATGGTTTTAATGATGGCTTGTAAAAAGGATAAGTCGGATGATTTGTCTTTCATTAATTCAGCCTCAGCACCAAAAAATCTATCAATGGTTTTTGATATTACCCAAGACAATACAGGTAGGGTAAATGTACTTCCTACAGGTGAAGGTGTTTCTTATTATGAAATTTATTTCAGAGACACAACAACTGTTCCAGCAAAAGTTTTACCAGGAAAAAGTGCTTCTCATATTTTCGGTGAAGGCTTATTTACTGTAAAATTAAAAGCATTTTCAGCTTCAGGAAAATCATCTGAGTTTTCAAAAGAGCTAACAGTTAACTTCAAAGCTCCTGAAAATCTTGATTTAGTTGTAACTAAAGACCCAGAAAACAATTTTAAAGTAAAAGTTTCAGCAACTGCATTGTATGAAACTAGCTTCAAAATATATTTTGGTGATGTAGATAATGAAGACCCAATTACTTTTAATGAAGGTCAAAATGTTGAACATACTTACGCAAAAGTTGGCACATACAAAATGAAATTGGTTGCTGTTAGTGGCGGTGCTGCTACAACTGAACTTGAAAAAGATGTTAAAATTGAAGATCCATTAGTACTTCCTTTAACATTTGAATCTCCAACTTTAAGTTATGCATTTACTGGTTTTGATGGTGGTGCGGTAACTATTATCGACAATCCTAATAAATCTGGTTTAAATACAAGTAACAAGGTTGCTAAAATGATAAAAAGTGCTGGTCAGCCTTGGGGTGGAAGTTTCATCAATATGGGTTCTAGTATGAATTTTACTGATAACAAAATCTTTAAAATGAAGGTTTTCTCTCCACGTGTTGGTGCTAAAGTTTTACTTAAAGTAGAAAACCAAACTACAACAAGTACTAATTTCGAAAAAGAAGTTGTTACAACTGTTGCAAATGCATGGGAAGAATTGGTTTTTGATTACAGTGCAATTGATGCTACTAAAGAGTATAACAGAGTTGTAATAATTTTCGAACTAGGGACAAACGGCGATGGTTCTGCAAATTTCACTTTCTTATTCGATGATATCAGTTTGGTAAAATCATTAGGAACTGAATTACCATTAACATTTGATCAAGCAGGTGTTGATTATACATTCACAAATTTTGATGGAGGAAATGTAACAATTGTAGATAATCCTTTTGCAGGTCCAGCAAATCCAAGTTCTAAAGTTGCTAAAATGGTTAAGGGTGCTGGTCAACCTTGGGGTGGCTCTGTATTAACTTTAAGTGCTCCAATTAACTTTAGCAGTAGCAAAACCTTCAAAATGAAAGTTTATTCACCAAGAGTAGGAGCAAAAGTTTTATTAAAAGTTGAAAATGCTACAGATGGTGGAATTAATTTTGAAAAGGAAGTTGTTACTACTGTAGCAAACGGATGGGAAGATTTAACTTTCGACTATTCAGCTATCAATACCGCTAATTCATATTCAAAAGTGGTTATCATTTTTGACTTAGGAACGCAAGGTGATGGTTCCGCAAACTTTACATTCCATTTCGATGATATCCGTCTTAATTAAACAGATTAAAATGAATCCAATAAAATTAACAGCAAGTATATTGTTATCAGGAGTGATGTTCCTGAGCGCTTGCAAAAAGGAAAAATACACATTCGGAGATATTAAAACTCCTGAATCTCTTGATATGAGTTTAACTGTGGCAGGCGTTTCTTCTACACAACCTGATGGTGATGGTAGCGGAAGTGTTGAATTCAAAGTAACTGCAACAAATGCTTTAACTTATCATATCGATTTTGGTGATGGAACTACAAAAGAAGTTCCATCCGGAATGATTACCTATAAATACAGAACCCCCGGAACAAAAACTTACCAAGTTGTTGTAAATGCAATTGGAAAAGGTGGTGTGATGAGCACTGTAACTAAATCGGTAAGTGTTTTTGTAGCATTTGATATTCCACCATCAATAATTGAATTTTTAACTAAAGGTTCATCAAGAACATGGATAACTGCAAAAGACCAACCTGGTCATTTTGGAGTAGGACCAACAACCGATTTTACGCCAATTTATTATGCTGCTACGCCAAATTCAAGAGAAGCTTGTGCTTATGATGATGAGATTACTTTCACTAAAGAAGGTGCAAGCAATATTTCAATGGATGTAGCAAATAAAGGCGAATCATTTTCAATTGAAGCAGCAACAGCATTTTATGGTTTTAGTGGAAAAGATGGATGTTATGCTATCACAGGGGGTAAAAAGAATCTTGCTTTTATGGATGCAAGCACAGGCTCAACAAGTTCTAATTCAACACAAATTCAGTTTATTGTTCCTGGTAATGGAATCATTAACTTTGGAACCGGCGCAACTGAATATGAAATTTTATCAATTTCAGATACTGAAATTCATTTAAGAAGCGTTGGCGTAACGGGATTAGCCTGGTACATGAAATTAACACCAAAACCATAATATGAAAATTCACAGAGTTCTAATTGTTTTACTGATTACTGTATTCATTTCATGCAGTAAGGCACAGTCGCCAACACCGGAAGATGTTGCTCCAACTGAGTTAACCCTAAAAGCTACACCTAGCACTGATAACAGTGGTAATGTACTATTTGAAGCTAAAGCAACGAATGCTGTAGATTATGAATATGATTTTGGAAATGGAGTTTACAAATCAGTTGCAAGTGGAGTTATCACTTACAAATACTCTAGAACAGGAACTTATACTGTAAAGGTTATTGCTAAAAGCGCTGGAGGTAAATTAACATCTTTAACTACAAAAGTTACAGTTGAAGTAGGTGGATTAGCATTAGTTTGGTCTGATGAATTTAATACTCCAGGTTCTCCTGATCCTTCTAAATGGGGTTATGATATTGGGACAGGTTCAGGTGGCTGGGGAAACCAAGAAGCACAATATTATACTAGCCGAACTGATAATGTAGTTGTTTCTAATGGAACATTAAAAATCACTGCAAAAGCTGAAAATTTTAGTGGAAGCAATTATACATCTGCAAGAATTCTAACAAAAGGTAAATTCTCTTTCCAATATGGTAGAGTTGATGTAAGAGCAAAACTACCTGAAGGTGGAGGAACTTGGCCTGCAATTTGGGCTTTAGGAGATGATATCAATACTGTAGGTTGGCCTGCTTGTGGCGAAATAGATATTATGGAGCATGTTGGTAATAGCTTAAATAAAGTTCATTTCACACTTCATTATCCCGGACACAGCGGTGGAAATGCAACCGGAACCACTAAAATGATTCCAAATGTAACAAAGGATTTTTTTGTTTACTCGATTATTTGGTCACCAGAATCAATCATATTCTTAGTAAATGATGTTCCTCAATATACTTTCCCTAATAGTCCATCTGTTCCTTACAACAAAAAATTCTTTATGATTTTGAATGTTGCTATGGGAGGTACATTTGGAGGTGCTATTGATCCTGCTTTTAAATCGGGAACAATGGAAATTGACTATGTAAGAGTTTATCAATAAACGATTATAATTCTAAAACTAAAAAGAGCGGCTTGAATATTTCGAGCCGCTCTTTTTGTTATAGGATTTTTTTAATCGAAACCTATATATTTAGTTGATAAGAGGTACTTCTTCCACCACCGCTTTGTAAGAACCACCCAAGTTCTTTGGCTTCTTGCAAATCTCTTGTTGCAGTGGCTTTTGAAGCCTTTGTTATTCCCATGTATTTAGCTGTATTCATCCCACCTTCGAAACCTTCAGGACCTTCTTCAAACATTCTATTTACAGCTTTTAATTGACGATTATTAAGGAATTGACCATAAGCTTTAAAGAACTGTGACTTTTTAACAGTAAACTTCACTTCTTCTTTTGCAAGTTCTTGTGCTTTTATTACCATTGAGTTAAAGTACTTCAACCATTTACTTACTTCATTTGATGTTTGTGCTTTTTGTAAAGATTGGTAATATGCTTTTTTATCAGATTCTATTGCAGCAGATAAGCTAAACAAAACTGGTGAACCGAGTCCTTGTGAAAGTGCTTTTTCGGCCAAAACTCTTCCTATTCTGCCATTTCCATCTTCAAATGGATGTAAACTTTCAAAGTATAAATGAGTTAATGCAGATCGTAAAACAGGATTACCTATTTCGTTTTCAGTTTCATTGAACCAACTAATAAATCTAGACATTTCAAGAGGTATTGCAATACTTGGTGGAGCTTCAAAATGGACTTTTATTTTGCCCATTGCACCCGATATAACTTGCATAGGCTCGGTATGGTTTCTATATCCTCCGATTAAAACATCATTAGATCCTTGCATAAGTTTTTTATGCCAACGAAAAAGCATTTCTTCATTTAATGGTGATTTAAAAGTTTTTCTTACATCAACCATTAACTCCGCAACTCCTTCTGCTTTTTTATCCTTTAATTTTTCTTTTGTTTGAAGTAATCCAAGTTTCTTTTTGATTGATGATAACACATCTTTTTTAGAAAGTACTTCACCTTCTATACTTGATGTTTTTAAGGCTTCTTTCATCATTAATTTTATTAATGATTCTAATTGCTCTTCATCAGATAATCCATCTTGAAAGCCTTTTAAATAGCCCGTATTTGCTGAAAATAACTGCAATACTTCTTCGGCCAACTCCTTGTTGTACTTAAATTGAAGCCAATCTTCCTGCTGCCAGTTATATGCCTTTAACATTTCCTTATTCTCTCCTCAAAAGTAAAAAAATGAGCCGAATAAAAACACTATTCGGCTCAAATTTACACATTTTATGAGCCGATTAGTTAAATTATTCGGCTCATAAATGTTTGAAATAAATTATTTTGTCAGCTTAAATACCCCAATTTCATTGGTATTAAGCGTAAAATTGATTGACTTGTTAAATTGATTTTTATTAGATTTAACTTTACTTAATAATTGAATATTTTTAGCACTAACAATACCTTTTAATTCTTCAGCATCTAAAGTGATTTCTCCTTTATTGAATTCAGGATTCAATAAAAATAAATACACTTCTTTTTTGTTGTTTTCAGTCATTACAAAATGAAGTCCTGCTTTGGTTTTAAACTCATATGGACTAATTGGATGTGTGTTATACACTGCTTCCTGATTAACTTTCATCCATTCTCCGAATTCAGCTAAACGTACATAAGCCATGCTGTCCCAATCTCCAGATGGACCGGGAGCAATGTTTAGTAAATAATTGCCACCTCTTGATATAATTAAAGCCAGATTTTTTGCAATTTGTTTGCTTGTTTTGTATTGGTCATTCTTAACATAACTCCAACTATTTCCCATGGTCATGCAGGTTTCCCAAGGATAGGGAAGTGGCTTTTCAGGAATTTGCTGCTCCGGAGTTAAGTAATTCTGATTGGGCCCTTCAACAGCTCTGTCAACCACAATTAAACCCGGTTGTTTTTTTCTACCTTCCATCGCAATGCTATCCATGTTGATGTCTTGATGAACCGGTTTATAGCCCCATCTTGGAGATGTTTCTGTCATGGGTTGAACCCAACCTCCATCTAACCATAAAATATCTACTTTACCGTAATCACTTAATAATTCATTGATTTGATTTTGGGTGAAACGTTTGTAAGCATTCCATTTTTCGGGATATCTTTTTAAATCATAATTGGGATTTCTATCGTAAGGTGGAAATTTTGGATCCCAGTAATCTTTGTTGTGCCAATCGGGTTTTGAGAAGTAGGCTCCAACCCATAATCCTTCTTTTCTAAAGGCATTAAAGATTTCTTTTGTCACATTGGCTCTTGGATTGCTATGAAATGGAGTTTCTTTTCCAGTGATTTTATAATCGGTGAATTTAGAATCGAACATACAAAAACCATCATGGTGTTTGGTGGTAAAAACCATGTATTTCATACCAGCATTTTTCGCAGCAAAAGCCCATTTTTCAGGATTAAAGTTTGTTGGATTGTAGGTTTTTTGTAAACCTTCATATGACTTTACATATTCAAAATAATTATTGGCATAAGGACCTCTTCTTTCGCACCAGCCTTCATCTTCAGGACAAATACTCCAGCTTTCAACAACGCCCCATTGGCTATAAGGACCCCAATGCATCAATAAACCGAATTTGTAATCCTGCCACTGATTTAACTTTTTCACAACAAGTGAATCCTTACTGGGATAATACTTCTGTTGGCTATGATCTTGTGCAAAAGCTGATAAACACATCAGCATAAAAAAAGAAAGAATTGTATTTTTCATTAGTAAACTTCTATTTCATCAATAAACATCCAGGCATCACCATTCACACCTCTCCAAGCCGGCATTTTACCTAATTTGTTGATTTTAATTTTTAAGTACCTTGTTTGAATCGGAACTTGGAATTCAGCTTTTAACTCATGAATTCCAACAGGAAGTTTTAATCCTTTTTGTAAGTTTTCAGAAATGGCATAAGGAAATGTTCTTGACAATTTATTATCGAATTCATAGGGCATGACTTCAATTGATGCTGGACCTAAAATCCATGCTTCGTTGTTTTCAAGAAAATGGGTTTTAACCTCTCTTACAATTGTAGCTTCTCCCAAATCTAGAATAATATGAGCATCACGTCCCCACCAACCCATCCATGAGTACTGGTAATCGTTTACACCTCTAATACCGTTGTTGATGGATTGATTTTTTTGCCAACTTAAACTATCTATAATTATTGAACCATCTCTATAATTAGCATCAGGTTTAGTTAAGTACAAAACAGGAGCAGAAACGGCAAAGTGTTTGGTTATAGCTTGCTTCCAGTATTGGGTGGTACTTTTATAAAATTCATCAGGACTTAATCTGGTTTCATGTAGAATTTTTGGACCGTATAACTTTGCATTTTTTGTAAACTCATTTAATACTTCTGAATAAGTAGGTTTGAAATCATCATTAAAATTAAAGGGAGAATGTGATTCAGGATTTTCTCTGGTTCTTTTGTTTTTAAAGGTGAAAATCCAGTTATCGCCTGATTGAGGGAATTTCATTACCTCTAGAACTGAATAGAAAATACCTTGATTAATCATCAATAATCGCTGTTGAATCTCTTTATTATTTTTAGTTTTCTGAATAGCCTCATAAATCGTTTCTTCATATTTATTTAGGTTTTCGAAGCTTAAATAACTGTTTGAAAAACTAATTGGAGGTTCATATAAGCTCAAACTTCTCTTAGATTGATTTAAGGCATACGTTTGTTGATTGAGGTAACTAATTACATTTGATGAAGCATCGCCGTAAAAAGCATCGCAAAACACTTTTGTTAGGCTATCAACTGAATAATCTGGGTTCCATAATAATTTTGAAATGAGAAATGCTCTTAATGGCTCCATATCACCTGAAGGAGAATTGTAACCTTGTTCAAACATCATGTTCACGCCATACTTTTTAAATAATTGCAAGTTTGGACCTAATACCTGCCAGTTGGGAAATGGCATGACCAAATGAGAGAAATTAATCACATAATCCCAAACCAAAATATTTTGACTTACCTTACTCCAATTCCTTAAATCGGATTCAAAATCAGTACCTGCAATGGGTTTGCTTCTGTCACTTTCGATGGTGCAAAGCATAATATTCACATTCGACCTTGGCTTGGTAATAACAGGTGCATTTCTTGAATATTGATAAGCCAAAGTTGATATGATTTTATCAGGAAATGAATCAGCAATTTGGTTTACGAATCTAAGTATTGAGCCTGCATGACTTGCTTCTTCCTTGTCTGTTTTTGAACACGATGAACATTCACAATAATTGTAATTGTCCATCTGACTCACACTCCAATATTTAGCAAAAGGCTTGTGCGACATTTCTGCTTTTAGACTTTGAACTGCAATTTTTAAAGCTTCTTGAGAGCTCATACAAATTTGGTCTTTTAGTCTGATGCCATTTCTTTCTGCAAAATATTCAGGATGTGATTTAAAATACTTTTCAGGTGGTACTAAGCGATGTAAGGTATGAACCCATAAACCCCAACCTTTATGGTTTTCAAAATTTCCGCTATCTGCATGTGTTAACTGATGCCATTTTGCATAATCAGCTCTTCTGCATTCGCCATAAAAAACTTCTCTGTATTCAAAGGCGGGAATTTGTTCAATCAACATATTCTTTAATCCATTTTGTTGGATGTTTAAAAGTGTTGCGGTTTGATGCGCTTTGATTTTATTGATGGTATTGTCTTTACTATCTTCAGGGTTGAGTGATGAAATTAATACCTGATCAGCGCTAAGGTACTGACAAGCAAAAAGCTTTTCAAGAATATAATAAACGGCATTTTGATGAGCCCTTTCTGAATGTCCGTAAATATGGATTTTTTTAGATTTAACCTGAATTCCAAAGCCATCTTCTTTCCAGCTTTTTTCATTTTTAAACTGATTCTTTGAAGTTGTATGAAACTTGAATTTAACTCCATGTTTTTTACCAAGCATTAATTGCAGGTAATTATTTAGACTTGCTTTTGGACTTTGAGATTTCCCTGTAAAAACAGAAAAACATATCAAACAAAATAATAAAATTAACTTTCTCAAAACTAAAATCCTCCTTTGCCTCTGTATAAACTCAATGAACCTTTTAATTTCAATTTAACTACTGTTACCTCTTCATCTAAATCTTTATTTGGAATATCAATAAACAAAGTTCCAGGTACAGAACTCCATGAGATTTTACCCATTACAACCATTTTCAATTGTTTGTTTAAACCCAATATTTCTGCTGATAATACCTCATTTTTAAGTCCTTTTAAAATGATATTTGCTTGAGTATTTCCTGTCTCTTTACCATTGATTTTCCTTACATCAGTAATAAACAAAAACAATGTTTGGGAATCAAGAGATAGGGTAGAAGGACCGTAAAAATGTCCCGCAGGTAAACCTTGCCTGGTTGAATAAATTGCTTCCGCATGTTTTTTTGTCCAGCGACCTAAATCTTTTAATAATTGAGTTTGTTCCTGAGTGATTGTTCCATCAGATTTCGGACCAATATCAATTAATAAATTACCACCCATTCCCAAACATTCTGCAAAAGTTCTGATGACTTGATTTGAAGTTTTCATCAAAGTATCATCAGGACGCCAACCCCAGTTATCGTTGCTTGTCATGCACAATTCCCAAGTAGCAGATTCTGGTCTTGTAACAGGCATATTTTGTTCAGGAGTATGGTAATCGCCATAAGATTTTAAACGTCCATTTAGAATAGCATTTGGGTTCTTTTTGAAAATATCAGAAGCAATTTTTTTAGCATTCCATTCTTCCTCTGAATGCTCCCAATCGCCATCAAACCAAAATAAATCAGGGTTAAATTGATTTGAAATCTCATTGATTTGAGCATGCATAAATTTCAAGAAACGATTCCAGCGAATGGTATCATCTTTTAGTTGATAACGACTTTCATCTTTAAAGAATCCATTGTAATCATTATGCGACCAATCTAATAAGGAATAATAGGCCCCGAATTTGAGTCCACGAGCACGAATAGCTTTTTCAAAAGGAGCAATTACATCTTGTTTACAAGGTGATTGAGCCGGAATACTCAGAGGTTTTTTAGGGTTCCAAAGAGGTTTAATACCAGGACGCATAGGTTCACCTTTTTGTGAATTGTATAAAGTATTTGGAGTGAGTTGTTTTGTATCCCAAAGAGCAACACCATCATGATGTTGAGTAGTAATTACAACATAACGAGCACCACTTTCCTTGATTAAATCGGCCCATTGTTCGGGATTGTATTTTTCTGCTTTAAAGCCCTTGATTTGGTTCATATAATAAGGATAAGACTTTCCTCTATTATGAAAACTCCAGCTTTCGGAAGTACCATTTACTGCATAAATTCCCCAATGTATAAAAATGCCCAATTTGGCATTGGCAAACCATTCCATTTTAGGTGGAATTGAATCGTGATAAGCTTGTGATTTTCCTTGTATTGAAAATAAAATCAAGCTATAAAATAGAGTAAGCTTACCTAGTGAGTGAAATGAAGTCATTTGGCAATTTAAAAAAATCTACCAAAAACAAACCCAATAAAAACAAAAAGAGCTGCCTTCGTTATGAAAGCAGCTCTAATTATTGTTTAAAGGTTAAAGTTAAATTAGTCTTTTAATGCTTTTATTTTTTTAGCACCAAAAGCAGCTCCAGCTACTAAAACCAAAGCAATACCACCATCAATAGGTGTATCTTCAACATCATCATCAAAACCTGGTTGTGCTGATAATTGATTGGCTGTAAATAGGAGGGCAGTACCTAAAATGATTGATAAAATATATTTTTTCATATCTGTATTTGTTCTTTTTTCTTAATTCTTAACTCTCAATTCTTACTTAATAAACTTAATGGTTTGAGCTGTTTTACCATTACTTAAATTAATAAAGTATAGTCCATTATCATAAGATTGGATATTGATACTTTCAGACTTGCCATTTGTTAGTAAAAGCTCTCCTTTAGCTAATTCTTGACCTAATTGATTAAAGATAGTGTAGTTATACAAACCTTCTTGGCTCGAATTAAGGGCTAAATTAATGTTTTCACTTGCAGGATTTGGATATAATGAACAGAAATTCTGATTATTTAATTCTCTTATTGAAGTAGTTAAGCTTGTAGTTAAATAAAATCGCTCTGCACCAAATGAATTAGAATTTGTTGCATCAATAGTAAAAGTATATGCAAATTTTTCATCCACTTTTAATGTTTTATTTGTCAATTGGTCTACAAAGTATAAATCCTTACCGTTAGTTAAATTAAATGAAGAAGCGCTAATTTCAACGGCTGTTGATCCACTTCTAATATTTGTAAACAGCTTAATTTTTCCACTATTTATAAATGGACGCATATCTGTACAAACATATTCTCCATTACTTGTAATTGCGCTAAAATTAAATGAATCATTATTTAATTTAATGGCATCAAATTTATTTTCAAATAAGGCACTTGCATCTTCATTAAATACAATGTTTAAATTATCGTAAACGATTCCTCCAATTTTCAAATCAAAAATCGCTGTATTGCTCAAACCATTCTTAAAAGTTGTTAAACTAGAACTGCTTGCTTTTCTTGCTTCAGTAAAAGGTAAAGTAACGGTGCTAGCTCCTGTATTTTGTATAAAAACTGCTGTATATGCTGGGATATTAAATGGTGTAGCATTTACTAACAATTGAGTTACATAAGCTCCTGTTTGAGGATTACGTGTATACACTGTTTTATTGATATCAGCCGGCACATTTGACCCAAAAACAACAGCACTTAAATCAACAGGTGAGGCATAAGGATTTCCAATCAAATTAAATCCTGCTGTGTTTCCTGTTCCACCAGTAATTAAATTTACATTTACATTTCCAATGTTTAATTGTCCAGACATATCAAGGGTTACATTTGAAGGTGTATATACGGAACCATCTAAACCTTGTCCTTTTGAACCTCTAATTAATACACGAATACCTTGTCCAATACCCCAAGTATTATTTGATCCTGAACCATCTGCCGTTGTGAATGCTTTCCATCCTCCATCATTTGAACTTCCATCATTTGCATCAGCAGTGCTAAAACGGAAGGCACTTGGATTATTAACAATAACCGAACCTGTGGTTGCTGTAAATCCTGTACCCAATGATTTTGCAGTGCCATCAGTTGTTCCGGCAGGATTACCAGTGATATCAATATTATCGGTAAGTATATTTAAATTTTGTGCTGAATTAAACGGATGAGCTAGAAATCTAAATTTACGAACAGCTGGGATGAATCTTTCTACTGTTACATTTCCTGAAATGCTTCCAGCTGAGTTTCCAATTGAAGCAGTGCCTGAGGCATCTGATTTTAGTGTTAAATTACCGTTAGTAGTTAAAGTGGCACCAGAACCAACAGTAACGATACCGGCTGTTGCACCTCCGGTGATGTTTAAGGCATTACCTAAAGTAGTTGTACCTGAGCCGCTGATTGTAAGGTTTCTTAATACATTGGTGGTGCCAGGAGTTGTTTGGTCAAAAGCAATTGTTCCTGAATTACCAGTGATTATTAAATTAGATGTAGCTGAACCTCTAATTACACCTGATGTTCTAAAGATAGTTCCATTAATAGTTAATGTAACACCGGCATCAATAATTAAAGTTCCACTTGTTAATGTTAAATCATTAAGAGTTTGGTTACTGCTTATTTGCAAAGTGCCTCCATTAATAACCACATTGTTTGTGTTAGGAATTGTTGTTCCTCCAGTTCTGTTTAATTGCAATGTACCCGATGATACTGTTGTTACACCAGAGTAAGTATTTGCACCAGTTAATGCTAAAACACCTGAGCCAGAACCAATTTTTGTTAAATTTCTTGAACTTCCTGATATTACAGAAGAAATAGTTACTCCACCATTACCTTCTATACTAACGATATTATTTGTTGAATTACCCAAAGCAACTCCCATGGTATTAGACACACTTCCTGAACTATGAGTATTTTGTATAGTTAAAATGTTTGCACTATTATTTCGAATAATAATATTTTCTGTAGAGTTAACTGTTACACCATTAAAAGTTAATGTACCATTTGAAGTAGAACCAGAACTATTTCCAATTATAAGATTCAAGATTCTTGAACTAGTAACTTCAATAGCACCCACTGAAGTTGTTCCTCCATTTATTCCAACATTTAAGCCTGGGGTAGGATTTACCCCAAATTGCGCAACTTCATTTGTTGAAGGTATTCCTCCTGTCCAATTTCCTGCTGAAAGCCAAGCTGAACCAGATGCAGAACTCCATAATCTGGAAGTTGCATTAGAAAGGGCAGGAATTGCATTAACAGATGCTGTTGCTGTTCCATCACCAAATCCAGTTATAGCTCTAATTTGAATTGGGTAGGTAACGCCATTGGTTAATGGTGTAGTTCCATCAGACGAAAGTGTAGTGATTATAATTGGAGATAATGTAGTCCCAGTTTGTCTCGTTAAAAAGGTTGAGCCACCATCTGTTGAATATTTATAACTTGTAATTGTTGAACCACCATTAGATGCTGCTGTAAAAGCAACACTTAATTGAATATTGCTAGGGGTAATAACTATACCCGTAGGTGCGCTTGCAGCTATGGCATTAATTGTTAAAGTTCCTGTACTGTAAGTTATATTATAATTACTTGAATTTCCAACACTGAAAGATGCTGCTGAAGGAGTTATTGTATAAGTACTCGCAATAGCTGTTGCTAAATTTCCTGCTGGACTACCAGAGTAAGCCAATGTAACAGTATTGATATTATCAGAGCCCACTAATGTGCCTGAAGTAATTGTAAAAGACGTTGCTCCAGTTGTAGCTGAAACTTCCCCAAAGTTTTTACTTTGTGCCGAAGCTGTTACAGTGATAGCAACAGTATTAATATCTGCGGTTAGAGTAGGTTGTGTTATGGTATAATTCCCAACAACGCCAGATGTAAACGACGCTCCATAGGAACCTGTTTGGGTAATAGCCTTAGCTGAACCCGCGCTTGAAGTTGCGAATGCAAATGTTGGACTACCTGTTACCGCAGCCAAATCACCGTTTTGTAAACCTGAAAATGATGGTGAGCCAGATACTGAAACATTGGTGTTCCCATCATAAGTTTTAGCAGATGCTGATAATCCTGAGATTGTTAATTCTCTAGCAGCAACTGTACTACTGACTGTAGCCACATTTACATTAGTAGCACCAGAACTTGAGAGCGCAATATCACCACTATATGGCGAACCAGAAACGTTTGCAGTTGCTAATAATCTAACATAAATAGTAGTAGTGGAAACTGTTGGAGCACTACCAACTACTAATGGACTGCTATTATTGCCAACATTACTCGAAAAATCAAAGGTGGTTGAAACTTCAAAACCAACAGGAGGAGTTACTGTAATACCTGCTGTTAAAGTAGCTCCAGATAAAGTAAAACTTGTATTACTACTAACACTTCCGTATGTAGTATTAACAGCGGTCAAAGTGCCATTTGCAGTAATTGTTGGAGTTACTGGTGCTAAAGGAGTACCAGAAGTTGTTGAAGAGGCCGCGCCAGCTCCAGCTAAATTTACAGCTTTAATCTGAACATCATAACTTACACCATTTGTCAATGGTGTTGAACCGTTTGATGATAAAGTTGTAATTACAATTGGACTTCCTGTTGTACCTGTTTGCCTGTTTAAAAAAGTATTGCCACCGTCTGTTGAATATTGATAATTAGTAATAGCTGAACCACCTGTAGCATTGGCAGAAAAATCTACTGATAATTGAGTGTTTCCAGCTGTAATGCTATTAATAGTTGGAGCGCTTGGGGTGGTATATGGAGTAGCTGCTGTGCTAGCGGTAGCAGTTCCATCGCCAATAGCATTTACAGCTCTAATTTGAACATTATAACTTGTTCCATTAGTTAGTGGAGTAGTTCCATCTGATGATAAAGTAGTGATAACAATTGGAGATGCAGTTGTTCCTGTTTGTCTAGTTAAAAAAGTGGCTCCTCCGTCTGTAGAATATTTGTAAGACGTTAAAGGAGAACCGCCATCACCACCAGCAGTAAATGCAATTGATAATTGTTGATTTCCTGGAGTTATAGTTCCCATTGTTGGAGCTAAGGGTGCTGTAGCAAAGGGTAAACTATTTGAATATTCTATGTCATCTAAATAAACTGTACCAGGAGCAGTAGCACTTGATTGATGATTAAATGCCCAAGAATCAATATTAACATTATTTGCTAATCCTCCGCGAGCTAAATCATTCCCTATCAAAGTGCCATCAATCCATAAATCCCATGTCCCAGAAGCAATTGCATTTGAACTCCCACTTCTGCTATAATTTTGAGATGTAGTTTCATTATTAAAATAGGCTTCAACTATGTATGAATTACTAGTACTTTGGGAGAAAAGCGTTGTTGAGTTTGTTATACCTGTTGTACCATAAGTTGCGCTATTTAAAACACGATATGTGATAGCATTTGATGCTCCAAATGACCATTGAATTCCAGAGAAAATTTGAGCTGTACCAATTGCAATATTGTCACTGTAATTAGCCCCATCACCAATTGCAAACTGGTAAATCCCATTTGTACCTCCATTAAAAGCAATTGTAAATTTTACATATCCTACTTTTGATGTAGTGTAATCATGAACAGAGAATTTTGTAGTGGAAGAAGAACCTGTATTTGATGTTGTCCTCACCCCTAAAATTAGTTCAAAATGAAAGTATAAAAAACAATAACTTTCACAAGGACTAAAATGAAAAAGA
>JBIMKP010000026.1:0-61627 GCA_051861545.1 Bacteroidia bacterium
AATTCTTGTCTTGTTGCCATTGTTTTAAATTTTGTTTTTTCGCTTTAAAACGGTCAACATATTTCAGGCTCCGACAAAGATTTTAGTAAGATGAAAGTTCAGTAGTCCTAAAACATATTCAATTTCAGAAAAAAGAAGATTCTTTTAGTTACTGCTCCACAAATTTGAGCTTGGTCCAAAATCAGGCTAGAATAAAAACAAAAAAGCGATGAAATTTTCACTTCATCGCTTTTCGTACCCGGGGCGGGACTTGAACCCGCACATCTGTTGAGGATACAGGATTTTAAGTCCTGCGTGTCTACCAATTCCACCACCCGGGCGGATGACTCATCATCTTAATAAGATGATTTGTCTAACAAAAAAAGCTATGGAAATCCACCATAACTTTTTTGTTTTTGAGCGAGAGACGAGACTCGAACCCGCGACCCTCACCTTGGCAAGGTGATGCTCTACCAACTGAGCTACTCTCGCATTTGGGGAGTGCAAAGATAAAAAGAGAAAGTACTTTTGCAAACGTATTTACAAAAAAAATTACTCTTTATTTTGTACTCTCTGATTTTCAAGCCTTCAAAATCTTTTTTATTTCATTTAACTTCAATAAAGCCTCAATTGGTGACATCGTATTTAGGTCGATTTGCTCTAATTGATGCCTAATATTTTGCATAATTGGATCATCTAATTGGAACATGCTTAATTGAATTGGATGCATTTTTGGTCTTCCTGCTTCAACAGGATTGATATTTTCTCTATTTTTTTCTAATTCTTTTAGCATTTCATCAGCCTTAAGTAAAACTGTTTTTGGAATTCCCGCCATCCTGGCAACATGAATTCCAAAACTATGTTCACTTCCCCCCTCTTTAAGTTTCCTCAGAAAAATTACTTTATTGTCTGCTTCTTTAACACCAACATGGTAATTTCTTATTCCATTACCAGCTTGTTCCAATTCATTTAATTCATGGTAATGGGTCGCAAAAAGCGTTTTAGGTCTGTATGGATGTTTATTAAGGTATTCAGAAATAGCCCATGCCAATGAAATTCCATCATAGGTTGATGTTCCTCTACCAATTTCATCTAATAAAATTAAACTATGTCGACTTAAATTATTGAGAATACTTGCTGTTTCTGTCATTTCTACCATGAAAGTGCTTTCACCGGAAGAAAGATTATCATTAGCCCCTACCCTAGTAAAAATTCTATCAACCAAAGCAATTTTAGCAAATGATGCTGGTACAAAACTTCCGATTTGAGCTAATAATACGCATAAAGCTGTTTGACGAAGAATAGCAGATTTACCAGACATATTGGGACCAGTAAGGATAATAATTTGCTGAGATTCTCTATCCAAAAAAACATCGTTGGCTATATATGGTTCTCCAAGAGGTAATTGTTTTTCGATAACTGGATGTCTTGCATCTTTTAAAATTAAATCATCACCATCATGAATTTCGGGTTTACAATATGTATTCGCTTCTGCAAGTTGGGCAAAAGCAAATAAACAATCTATCCTTGCTAATACTTGGGCATTGGTTTGAATTGGTAAAACATAATCTAATAATGAACTAACTAATTCATTATAAATACGGTCTTCAATTACTGCAATTTTTTCTTCGGCGCCAAGAATTTGCTCTTCATAAACCTTTAATTCTTCTGTTATATATCTTTCTGCATTTGTGAGTGTTTGTTTTCTCATCCATGTGCTAGGAACCTTATCCTTATGGACATTTGTGACTTCAAGAAAATATCCAAACACATTATTATAGGCAATCTTTAAACTAGGAATTCCAGTTGCTTGCTGTTCTTTTTGTTGAAGTTGAAGCAGGTAATCTTTACCACCAAAAGCAATTTTCCTTAATTCATCTAATTTATCATCAACCCCATTTTTTATGACATTACCTTTATTTGCAGCAATAGGTGGTTCTTCAGTAAGTTCTTTTTCAATTTTATCAATAACCCACTGACATGGATTGAGTTGATCGGCCAATTTATGTAAAAGTGAATTCGGAGAATTTTGTAACAATTTACGAATAGGATCAAGAAGTTTAAGCGACCTATTTAAATGCTGTAATTCTCTTGGATTGATTCTTCGCATGGCTAATTTAGAAACCAATCTTTCTAAATCACCAACTTGTTGCATTAAATCAATCAAATCCTTTCTTAAATGTTTTTCTTTTTTGGCTTGATCTACGATATCTAATCTTTCACGAATTAAAATAGGGTCTTTAAGAGGCATTACTAACCATCTTTTTAGTAATCTGGCGCCCATTGGACTTACCGTTTTATCGATAACTTGGAGCAATGAAACGCCTTGGTCGCCGCTAGCTTGAAGCAATTCTAAATTTCTAACCGTAAACCTATCTAACCAAACATATTTCTCTTCATTTATTCTAGAGATTGCTTGAATATGACCAACTTGTTCATGATGAGTTTCTGCAAGATAATGCATACAAACACCCGCCGCAGTAACTGCTAATGGCATTTCTTGAATTCCAAAACCTTTAAGATTTTGAGTTTTGAAATGTTGTAAAAGTTTATCGTAAGCAAATTGATATTGAAATATCCATTCATCAAGTGGATAGGTATATAAACGTTCACCAAATTGTGATTTGAAGTTTTTCAAATCCTTTTTAGACACCAAGGTTTCAGATGGTTTAAACCCTTGAATAAGCTTATCGATGTATGAAACTGGACCTTGAGTTGCCATAAACTCACCCGTAGAAATATCTAAAAAGGCAATTCCACAATTATCATTTTCATAACAAACAGCAGCTAAGTAGTTATTACTTTTATTGTCTAAAATTTTATCGTTGTAACTAACTCCAGGAGTAATTAGTTCAGTAACACCTCTTTTTACAATTTTTTTAGTTAGTTTAGGGTCTTCAAGTTGGTCGCAAATAGCAACTCGCTCGCCTGCACGAACTAATTTAGGTAAATAATTATCTAATGAATGATGCGGAAATCCAGCTAATTCAACATGGGTTCCTGAGCCATTAGCTCTTTTAGTTAGAACAATGCCTAAAATAGAAGAAGCTTTAACTGCATCTTCACCAAATGTTTCATAAAAATCACCAACTCTAAACAATAAAACAGCACCAGGATACTTCGCTTTTATTTCGAAATATTGTTTCATTAAAGGAGTTTCAGCAATTTCATTCTTCTTTGCCATGGCAGCAATTTAAGGCAAAGCTTCATAAAGCCCTATACATGTGCATATTTTGGGGGAAATCAAAGCTCAAAAAACAAAAAAAGGCAAATTCTACTAAAATTTACCTCCTTTTAAATTTGATTTCTTTTAAAAAATGTAATTATTCGCACTTACCATTTAACATAGCAATTGCAACTGGTGGTTTTGAATAAAATCCAGTTCCATTATACTCACGTTTTCCTGGCGATTCCATGCAAGTTTCGGAGCAACAACCTTGCATTTCGTCGCTGCATTTTGAACACATATTAAATTGTTCGTTACAATCTACATTCGCACAATTTAGGTTACGGTCTGTAGCATCTCCGCATTTTAAGCATTTTGCAATCAAAACTGGGTTTACATTATTTATTGGAACAGAAACCCTTCCATCGAATACATATAAAACGCCTTCAAAATCTTTCCCACCTGTATCTTGTGCGTATCCTATAATTCCATTATGCATTTGATATACATCATTGAAGCCATTTTCTAATAAAAATGCCGATGCTTTCTCGCACTTAATACCACCAGTACAATAAGTAATTATTTTTTTATCCTTTAGATTTTCAAGTTCTTTAACTTTATCAGGAAATTCTCTAAAGTTCTCGATATCTAAGGTTAATGCATTTTTGAATCTTCCTAATCTTGTTTCGTAATTAGAGCGTACATCCAACAAAACAACATCTTCTCTCTTCATCATTTCTTGCACCTCATTCCCTCTTAAATGCTTACCTGTTCTTTTATTTGGGTCGATGTATTTTAATCCAGAATATACCAATTCTTTTTTATAACGAACATGAATTCGGTTAAAAGCAGGCTTTTCAACGGGATCAATTTTAAAGTCAATTCCTTCAAACCTCGGATCAGACTTCAAATCATCCATATAAACTGCACATTGTTGAACAGTACCACTAATGGTTCCGTTAATACCTTCATGTGCTAAATAAATTCTACCAACAATACCTAATTCCGTGCAATATTTTAAGTGATGTTGTGTAAATTCTTCGGCATCAGGAATTCGGGTATAAAAGTAATAAGCTAATATCTGATATGTTGATTTTGATTTCATTGCAATTGGCAAAATTAGAAAAAAAAGCATGCTTTCCGAAATTTTTCAGTCTTAAACTCAATACGGATTTGAAATTAAGACATAGTATTTTGATAAATCTTATTGGTTTACATATATTTCAAACCATTTTAGAAATATGAAAAGAACAATTTTACTTTTTTTATTTGGACTGATGCTTTCGTTTTCAGCCATTTCACAGGAATATGCATCAACAGAAAATCCATATTATTGGAAAAACAGAAAACCCAATGAAGCTTATTGGCAGCAAGATGTGAGTTATAAAATTAGAGTAAGTCTTAGTGATACAAATGATGTTGTTTGGGGAAATGAACAACTAGTTTATACCAATAATTCTCCCGATAATTTGAATCAATTGTATTTTCACTTGTATCAAAATGCATTTATAAAAGGTTCTTATTTAGAAAATTTGAATATAGAAAATGGTTTTATTCAAAAGTTTGGTAGGCATGAAATTGCTGGAAGAGGTACCTTAATTAAATCAATTAAAATAAATGGAAAAGAGGTTAAAGCTAGCTTAGACAATACAATATTAAAAGTTGATTTAAATGAAGCATTAAAAAGCGGACAAAAACTTATTGTTGATATTGATTTTGAAACCTATTTTGATGATGGTGGTGAACAAAGACGCAGAATGAAATTGTTTAAAGACAATTTTGGAAACAAACATTATGATGGAGTTCATTGGTATCCAAGAATCTGCGTTTACGACAGGAAATTTGGTTGGGAAACCGATCAACATTTAGGAAAAGAATTTTATGGTGATTTTGGTTCTTTTGATGTTGAATTAAAATTGCCACATCATTATATTATGGATGCAACAGGTGAACTTCAAAACAAAGATGAGGCACTTAATGCAGATTTAAGGTCGAAATTAGATATAAAGAACTTTGCTAATAAAGCTTGGGAAAGCAAACCTAGTATTATTATTGAACCAGACCCAAGTAGAAAAGAATTTAGAACGTGGAAATTTAAGGCTATAAATGTTCATGATTTTGCTTGGACAGCCGACCCAACATATAGAATTGGAGAAACAATTTTAAAGTTAAAAAATGGACATCAAGTTTCAATTATATCATTAGCCCAAGAGCCACATGCAGCAGGCTGGCAAGATGCAAGTTCGTTTACTGCAAAAGTTATAGAAACTTATAGCAATGATATTGGCTATTATATATATCCAAAAATGATTGTTGCAGACGCTAGAGATGGAATGGAATACCCGATGTTAACTTTAGATGGCGGAAGTTCGCCAGGTTATTTTGGTTTATTAGCACACGAAGTTGGTCACAATTGGTTTTTCGGAATGGTTGGAAATAATGAAACTTACAGAGCAAGTTTGGATGAAGGATTTACTCAATTCTTAACCCATTGGAGTACTAGCAAATTATTAGGAGAATATCCAAAATATAAAGGGAAGGATAAGTATGTTAAAAATCACTACAAACCAGTAAACCTTAGAGAAACAACGGTTTATTTAGGTTATATGAATGATGCTTTAACAGATGAAGACATGCCTTTAAATACACATAGCGATGATTTTAATTCAGCATTGGGACATGGCGGTGGATATAGAGCCGTTTATTATAAAACAGCTACCATGTTGTACAATTTACAATATGTTTTGGGTGATAGTTTATTCTTGTATTGCATGCAGTCGTATTTTAATCAATGGAAAACTTGTCATCCTTATTTTGAAGATTTTAGAGCAAGCATCATTCAACATAGCAAAACCGATTTAAACTGGTTTTTCGACCAATGGATGGAAACAACCAAAAAAATCGATTATAAAATATATAAGCCAAAACTTATTAATTCAGTTGGAAACAATCAATTCAACTATTTAATTAAACTTAAAAGAATTGGTGAAATGCAAATGCCAATTGATTTATATGGTGAAACTAAGGAAGGAAAACCATTTCATTATACCATTCCAAATTCTTATTTCACAAAAAATAGTGCTGAAACAACATTGCCAATTTGGAAAGGTTGGGGATTGTTGAACAAGGAGTATACTACACAAATTCAGGTTCCTGGCAAACTTAAGTGGATTGCAATTGATACGACCTTTAGGTTAGCAGATATAAATACATTAAATAATTGTAGTTGTTTTCCTTTGGATATTCAATTCGACCATCAATTAAGAAATCCTATAGATAGAAAACATTATATACTAAAATGGAGACCTGATTTTTGGTGGAATAGTTTAGATGGATTAAAAGCTGGATTACATTTTAATGGTAATTATATGCAGAAAAAACATCAGTTTAGATTTACTGCTTGGTATAATACTGATATTGGAACTGATTATTCAAATGGAACCGATTTTAAATCAAACAATACATTAATAGATTATAACTTCTGGTATAAAAATTTGCTAAGTAAAAACACTTATGTTTTATTTCAATCAAGACAATTAGATGGATTAAACTTACAATTAGCAGGATTAGAGTGGACTCCGGGTAATCAAAACATTAAGGTTTTCATTAAAACCATGAGACGATTTGGGAATAACCGTAATTTATATGTACATGGAAATAATTCTGATTTAAATAATTTGTTAGGTATTAATGAAAACATTTGGCAAAACGATAGAGAAAATACAAGTATTAATTTGGAATGGAGAACAGCAAAAGATTGGGGAAGAAGAAGTCGTTTATTTTATGAAGTAGGATTAAGAAGTAGTGTATTATCATCATTCTACCAATACAATGGCATAAGTGCTAAAATAAAATCGGAGCATAATTTAGGCAAGTTTTACCTAAGCACTCGATTATTTGGCCAATGGATGGAGGGAAATATTGCTCCAGAATCGCGTTTATTTTTAGCGGGAGCAAATCCTGAAGAAATGATGGAAAATAAGTTTTCTAGAAGTGCTGGATTTATCAATTCTGATTGGAGTGCAATTGGTAGTAAAACTAATCATTTCCAAATGGGAGGTGGCTTAAATGTTAGAGGATATAATGGTTATTTGATGCCAACAGAAAATTCAGATTTTACTCAAAGTTTTGTATTTAGTGGCAACAAAGGAGTTTCATTTAGTTTTGAATTAGACTATGATGGATTATTTAATATCAAACCAAAAGGATTATTAAAACCTTTTCATTTAGATGCTTATATTTTTGCTGATGCAGGAATTTTGTATTCAAACTCAAGTCCAATAAACATTACTAATAATAGCAATACTGGAATTAGAAGTAGTGCAGGACCAGGATTTATGTTACAGATTAAAAAATGGGGTAAATTAGAAGAAGTTAAACCATTAAATATTAGAATCGACTTACCAATTTTCCTAAGTAATGCACCATTTGAAGAAGAAGATAATATTAAATTCAGGTGGTTAATTGGAATCAATCGTTCATTTTAAAATTATAGATATGAAAAGACCTAACTCAACTTTGTACCCGGCCTATTATGAAAAATACGTAGACTTGGTGCCTAAAACAGATAATATACTTGCCGAACTGCATAATCAAATGATGGACACCATTGATTTGGTAACTTCTTTAGATGATGAAACTTTAATGAGTGCTTATGCTCCAGGAAAATGGAGTATCCTTGATATTCTGGTTCATTTATTGGATGTAGAAAGAGTATTAACTTACAGGGCATTGAGCATAGCAAGAGGAGATAAAACCCCATTGCCAGGATTTGAAGAAGAAAATTGGGCTAAAGAAGCCAGAGCAAACGATAGGAAAATCTTAAATTTAGTAAAAGAATTTTCACTGTTACGCTCAAGCACCATTGAGTTGTTTAATAGTTTTGATGAAAAAATGTGGTTACAAAAAGGCGTGGCCAACGGAAATGAATTCATTGTTAGTTCATTTCCATATATAATTTGTGGACATGAAATTCATCACAGGAATATTATTGAAGAAAGATATATTGGAAAATAGTGCTTGCTGAAAATCTTTATTAGTACTTATTGTCAATTAATTGGATTAGGTTATAATATTCTTAATGAAAGGTTTTAAGAAAAATTTCATTAAAATCCATCTTAAATTTCAAATTACTTAAAGACAGAAACAAGACCAACTTTGTTGAAGCTGCCAAATTTAGTATTATATAAATATTTAATTTGGCAGCATCTAAGATTGGATTTATTTCTGTTTTTCTCAGATAACTCAAAATAAAAAAATGGAATCAGCAGACTTGTATATACTTATATTTCCCTTAGTATATATCATACTTTATATTTATGCAATTATTGATATTCTTAGAAACAATAATCTTCAAACCAAAAATAAAATTTTATGGTTAATCGGAATTACTTTAGTTTCTGGAATTGGATTGGCAGGATACTACTTATATGGGAGAAAAAGGAAGAAGGAGATAGAAAATTAGTTCTTTTTTGGTTTGAAGAATTCTCCTAAAATCCAATTGGGCTTTCTGGCTTTCTTTAAGCCAAATTTTTTGATACTGTGTTTTTCAATATGAGCCATTGCTTCCTCAACGGAATCAGTAATAAAAAAATAATCTTTTAATTCAGCTGGAGAAATGGTTTGGTATTTTACCATATCATCAATCAATTCAATTAAATTCTTCCAATAATCCTTGCCAAAAAGTACAACTGGAAACTCATTAATTTTTCCTGTTTGAATTAAAGTGAGTGCTTCAAACATTTCATCCATTGTTCCCCAACCACCAGGCATGATAACAAATGCATAAGAGTATTTAATTAGAAGCGTTTTTCTTACAAAAAAATACCTAAAATCAACCCAAACATGTAAATAAGGATTTTCTTTTTGCTCATGAGGCAAAACTATGTTACAACCAATACTTTTTCCGTTTGCTTCGAATGCACCACGGTTTGCAGCCTCCATAATTCCTGGACCACCACCTGTCATTACAGCAAAACCCAACTTACTTAATCCAGCGCCAATTTCTCTTGCTTTGATATAAAATTCATGGTCTTCTTTGAAGCGGGCACTTCCAAAAACAGTAACGCAAGGACCAACAAAATGTAAAGCTCTAAAACCTTTAATAAATTCAAATAGAACTTTAAAAGAAAAAGTCAATTCTCTGGTTCTAGAACGTGGGCCTGCTAAAAATCTTCTTTCAGAATGAGCGTATTTTTCTCTTTGGGAGGCGAATTTAGATTCTTCCATAAAATATAATTGGGATTGTTTGATTTAAACAATCCCAATTATAAGGAGTTTTTCGAAATTAATTTAGTTCCGTTTAAAAATTGTAAAATATTAAAAACGGAATAAATCGAAATATGAATTATAAATTACCTCTAATTTCCTGTTCTCTTTCGATGGCTTCAAATAATGCTTTGAAATTTCCTTTTCCGAAAGATTTCGCACCTTTTCTTTGGATGATTTCATAAAACATCGTTGGTCTATCTTCAACCGGTTTAGTGAACAATTGAAGTAAATAACCTTCATCGTCTCTATCAACTAAAATTCCCAATTCACTTAAAGGCGCTAAATCTTCTTCAATTGGTCCTACCCTATCTAACAAATCATCGTAATAAGTACTTGGTACTTTCAAAAACTCAACACCTCTAGCCATTAATTGCTTTACTGTTGAAACAATATCACTCGTAGCAATTGCAATATGTTGAGTTCCTTCACCCTCATAAAACTCAAGGTATTCTTCAACTTGAGATTTCTTTTTACCCTCAGCAGGCTCATTAATAGGAAACTTCACATAACCGTTTCCATTACTCATTACTTTACTCATTAAAGCTGAGTATTCTGTAGAAATATCGTTATCGTCGAATGAAAGGATATTTTTAAAACCCATTACATTTTCATAAAATGAAACCCAAGGATTCATTTGGTTCCAACCCACATTTCCAACACAATGGTCTACATATAATAAACCTGTTGGCTCTGGATTATAATCTGATTTCCACGCTTTAAAACCAGGTAAAAATACGCCAGTATAATTTTTTCTTTCAATGAAAATATGTTCAACTTCACCATAGGTTTTAATTCCTGACATTCTTACTTCACCATTAGCATCTGTTAATGTAACAGGCTCTAAGCATGAAATTCCGCCTCTTTTTGTGGTTTGTTCAAATGCGTCGTAAGCATCATCAACCATTAAAGCAATCACTTTAACACCATCCCCGTGTTTTTTGTGATGTTCAGCAATGGGGCTATCTGAATGTAATGGAGAAGTTAACATTAACCTCATTTTATTTTGAACTAATACATAAGAGGCTCTGTCTTTAACACCGGTTTCAGGACCTGCGTAAGCCAATGATTGAAAACCAAAAGCTGTTTTGTAAAAATGAGCAGCTTGTTTGGCATTACCTACATACAATTCGATGTAATCTGTACCATTTAAAGGCAAAAAATCTGAATTCTGTGATTCCATTGATGGGGGTTTTTGTGCAAAAATAAAGATTTTTAACAGATAAGCCTAAATTTCACCTTTATTTAGGACTTATCTGTAATTGAAAATTTTAATCTAAAATAAATTTACTGAACCCAACTTAAATAATAATCAGGATCTTCTACTGACATTGCTGCTGCTGTAATTTGTAATGGATAAAAAGGATCAATCATTACAGCTAATTCCTTGGTTTCAGTTTTGCCAATCGATTTTTCAACAGTACCAGGATGTGGCCCATGTGGAATTCCTTTTGGATGCAAACTAATCATTCCTCTTTCCACGTGTTTTCTGCTCATAAAATCACCATCAACATAATACAATACTTCATCACTATCAACATTACTGTGGTTGTATGGAGCAGGTATAGATTGTGGATGATAATCGTATAATCTTGGAACAAATGAACATACTACGAAATTATGTCCTTCAAAGGTTTGGTGAATTGGTGGCGGCATGTGAACTCTTCCTGTAATTGGCTCATAATTATGGATACTAAATCCATAAGGAAACTGGTATCCATCCCAACCAATTGCATCAAAAGGATGAGTTGCATAAGTATAAGGATAAATTAAATCCTGTTTTTTAATAAGGACTTTGAAATCACCATGTTCATCGTGTGTTTCCAGATTTTCGGGAAGTTTTATATCACGCTCACAAAATGGTGAATGTTCTAAAAACTGTCCGTAAGTATTTAAATAACGTTTAGGAGCACGAATTGGTGAAAAACTTTCAATTATCATCAATCTGTTTTCTGATGAATTAAAATGTATTTGGTAAATAATCCCTCTTGGAACTACCAAATAATCACCATATTCAAAATTGATATTACCGTAAAGCGTTTTTAAAGTACCTGAACCTTCATGTATAAAAATGATTTCATCGGCATCTGCATTTTTGTAAAAGTAGGTTTCCATACTTTTTTTAGGTGCAGCAGAACTCATGTACAAATCTCTGTTAAAAAGCATAACAGTCCTCGATTCAAGATAATCGTCTTTTGGAGCAGTTTTGTAGGTTAAAAAACTTCTGTTTTGAAGATTTTTAGCTAAAGCGGCCTCTGGGGCAACACTGTATGCTTCTTCAATTCCTTTTACTAAAGTTGGAGGGTGACAGTGGTAAACCAAAGAGTAAATACTACTGAAACCTTCAGTTGAAACGAGTTCTTCTGAATACAAAGAACCATCCGGTTTTCGAAACTGGGTATGGCGTTTTGCTGGAATTTGGCCTTGGCGATGGTAAAAAGGCATATGATTATTAGGGTTTTATATTGATTTTTAATGAATTTAGATATCTATCGAACAATTTTGGTTTTTTTTGTGACTTATAAGAAAACAAATTCTTATTTCTACAATTATTTAAAATAATTTTCAAGATGCAAATTTATTTCAAGTCAATTTTCAAAAAACTGATATATGTCACCACAATTGCCCTTATATGGTCATCTTGTGGAGAGAAAAAAGCAAAATCATACCAAGTACCTAAAGATTCTTTAGAACAAATTGAAGCTGTTAAGGAAATTAGTAAAGAAATTGAATCAGATCCTGAAAATGCTGAGCTATTATACAGAAGAGCGAATATATATTATAATCAGGGATATTTAAGCAGAGCTGAATTAGATATGGAAACTGCTATTAAAGCGGATTCAAATAATGCCTTGTATTATTTTTTCCAAGGAAGAGTTCAGTATGCAACCAATCAAACAAAAAAAGCGGCTCTTTCTTATGAAAAAGCAATTTTAAATAAACCTGATTATTTGGAAGCAAAATTGAAATTAGCAGATTTGTATTTTGTTGTAAAAGAGCATAAAAAGTCGATTGATTTGCTAACAAATGCCATGAAACAGGACCCAGGAAATGCTGTAATTTACCACACACTTGGATTAAATTATAAGGAAATGGGCGATACTGCACGTGCTATTTATAATTTTCAAACAGCTGTAGAAAACGATCCTAAAGACATTGAATCGATAATTTATATTGGCAATTTATATGCAGCACAAAGAAATCCTTTGGCCATGGAGTACTTTAATTCTGCTCTAAAATTAAGACCTAAAAGTGTTGATGCATTATTTGGCAGAGCCGTTTTTGCTCAAAAAATGAATTTCAAAAAACAGGCTTTATTAGATTATAAAAAGATTATTGATATCAATCCTGAACATTATAAATCATACTATAATGTTGGTTATATGAATTTCGAAACAGGAGATTATAAAGAGGCATTAAGAAATTGGGATATTGCTACAAGAATGAACAATTTTTATCCTCAGGCCTATTATATGAAAGGACTTACTTACCAGATTTTAGGAGTTAAAAAGGAAGCCCGATTAAATTATGAAATGGCATTAGAGCAAGACCCACAATACGCTTTGGCTAAGGAAGCTCTGGAGGAGTTGAAGTAGGGGGTTGAAATTATTTTTAAAGAACATGAGATTTGGTTTAAACTATGTTCTTTAAATTTATATTAGTTTAGCAAATTTCTATCGGGCAAAGGACAAATGGGACAAGAAGGACTTGAAAATTGCTCGAAGATGTATATTTTGAGTTGAATTGTTTTACAAATTCTGCATGTACTTTCTGCAAATAAAATCTCATTACTAATGCAGGATTACATAAATTGACCATGAAAATAGAATTCATAGAGTTGGTAAAACTCCTTTTATCAAAAGTTTGCTTCTAATTTTCTAAGCTTACGCCCATTCATCTATTAAATGAACTTCTAAAATTATGCCGGAGCCGATTAGTTTTTCGCCTTCCAATAATTTAAAGTCTTTGCCTTTGTATAACGATTCGGGTTGGATGCCGGGTTCTAAAAATCTTATGCTGGCTCTACATTGTTCGCCAGGATATGCAAATTCTCTATCTGCGAATTCTTGTAAACAATGCCAAGTTTGGTTATCGTGAAACTGAATAGAACAGCCGGTTCCGGGAAAAACGGGACCATATTTCCCGCTTTTCTCTTCCGGCAATAAATTGATACTTACGTTTAATAAAACTACACTCATTTGGTTTCCAATACAATAAATGGAACCATCATTTCTTCTAAACTAATTCCTCCATGTTGAAACGAATTGTTGTACATGTTTACATGGTAATTGTAGTTATTTGGATAAGCCATAAAATCTTCACCCATTGTAAAAACATAAGAGGTACTTACATTTTGTCGAGGTAAAAATGCCTCTTCAGGTTTTTTAATCACAAACAATTCCTTTTCGTTATAACTTAAATTTCTTCCTTGTTTATACCTTAAATTGGTTGATGTACTTCTATCTCCAACAATCTTAACAGGATTCTGAACTCTGATAGAACCATGGTCGGTTGTGATAATTACAGTTGCTTTTTTACCCGCAATTTTCTTGATAGCATCAAACAATGGAGAATGCTCAAACCAACTGGCTGTAATACTTCTGTAAGCTGCTTCATCTTCAGCCAATTCTTTCATTACATTCATTTCGGTGCGGGCATGACTTAACATATCCACGAAATTGTAAACGATGGCATTGAATTTATTGTGAAACATGTTTGGAATTTTTTCCACCAAATCCTTACCTGCATTTAAGTTGGTAATTTTGGTATAAGAGAATTTATCGCTATAACCCAATCTTTGCAATTGACGGCCTAATAATTCTTCTTCATGAATATTTTTACCTTCTTCATCTTCTTCGTTAATCCACAAATTCGGATAGATTTTTTCAATCTCACTTGGCAACATTCCAGCAAATAAACTGTTTCTGGCATAATGCGTAGTTGTAGGCAAAATAGTCATGTACATTTCATCAACCAAAACATTAAAAAATTCTGCTAATTGATTTTGAACTACCTTCCATTGGTCGAAACGGAAGTTGTCTATCACTATTAAAAAAACAGGATTTTCTGATTTAAGGTAAGCTGGTAATTTTTTGGTGAGTAAAGTGTGACTCATTACCGGAGTTTTAGCATCGGGTTTCTTGAGGTAATTTACAAAGTTCTGCGATACAAATTTCGCCCATCCATTATTGGCATCACGTTTTTGCATGGCAAGAATTTCATCCATACCAGTATCACCACTTTTAGCTAATTCAAGTTCCCAATAAACCAATTTACGATACATGTTTTCCCAACCGGCAAAATCATTGATATCGTACATTTCCATGCTTAATTGACGGAAATCTTGCTGGTAATTCTGAGCAGTTTTTTCTGTAACCAATTGTTTTGAATCGAGAATGCGCTTCAACGACATCAAAATTTGGTTGCTATTAACAGGCTTAATCAAATAATCGGCAATCTGATTTCCAATGGCATCTTCCATGATATGCTCTTCTTCACTTTTGGTAATCATGATTACAGGCACATCTGGATTAAACTGTTTGATTTGAGCCAAAGTTTCCAATCCGCTGATGCCTGGCATGTTTTCATCCAAAAAAATCACATCAAATTTTCTTGATTTAACCAATTCAACGGCATCAATACCATTGGTTACTTTTTCAACTTCGTAACCTTTGTTCTTTAAAAATAGAATATGAGGTTTAAGCAGGTCGATCTCATCATCTGCCCATAGGATATTATACATAGTACGAAAATAGGTTGAATTTTATCAATTGAAAATTATTTATCTTGAAAATAGACCATCAAATAAAAACAATAAAAAGTGTCTATTTGCAGAAGAACCCTATTTTTGTTGTTTTAGTATCAATTGTGGAAATCATCAAAAGAAAAACCATTAACGACCCTGTTTATGGTTTTGTAAATATTTCAGGGAAATTACTGACTGATATTTTGGAGCATCCTAAATTTCAGCGATTGAGAAGAATTAAGCAGTTGGGTCTCTCCCATTATGTTTATCCAGGAGCCTTACATACACGTTTTCAGCATGTAATTGGCGCCATGAGTTTAGGTAAAATTGCTTTAGAAAACCTTGAACAAAAGGGAATTGAAATCAGTGAAGAAGAAAAAGAAGCGGTTTGTGCAGCACTCTTGTTGCATGATATCGGACACGGCCCTTTTTCGCATACATTAGAGCATATTTTAATTAAAGGAATGTCTCATGAAAGGATTTCCTTGTATTTAATGGAATCCTTAAATAAGGAATTTTCTGGCCGATTAGACCTTTGTATTTCTATATTTAAAAATCAGTACCACAAACCATTTTTACATCAGTTGGTAAGTAGTCAGTTAGACATGGACCGGCTTGATTACTTACGCCGAGATAGTTTTTATAGTGGTGTACAAGAAGGCGTTGTTGGCCAAGACCGTATCATAAACATGTTAAATGTAAAAAACGGTGAATTGGTGGTTGATGAAAAAGGCATTTATAGCATTGAAAAATTCTTGATTGCCAGAAGATTAATGTATTGGCAAGTTTATTTACACAAAACAGTGGTTGCTACTGAAAATCTTTTAATAAAAGCATTGGAAAGAGCCTTTGAACTAGCATCTTTAGGCGAAACATTGTTTGCACCACCGGCACTTTTATGGTTTTTAAAACATCAACCTAATAAAAATAATTTCTTTGAAACAGAAGATGGAATTAAAAACTATGTAAAGTTAGATGATGACGATATCATGAGTTCTATAAAAGTTTGGTGCGAACATGATGATAAAGTTTTAAGTAGTTTATGTAAAATGCTCATCAACAGAAAATTGCCAAAACTAGAATTTTCAAATGAAGTTTTTGATGAGAAAAGAATCGAGGACTTAAAAACGGAATTGATTAAGAATTCAGGTATTAAAAAAGATGAAAGTTCCTATTTTGTATTTACCGATTCAGTGAAAAACAGAGCTTATAATATTGAAGCATTTAACATAAAAATCCTTTTTAAAAGCGGAGAAACGGTTGAAATTAGTCAAGCATCAGACCAATATAATATTGAAGCTTTGAGTAAATCTGTAACCAAATATTTTTTGTGTTATCCTAAATCTTTACATTTACCCGAATAATTAATTTTTATACATGCAAATAACAGCTGGAGAATTGAGTAAGCTTCTAAATGGAACCATTGAAGGAGATGCAAATGTTAAAATACATACAGTAGCCAAAATTGAAGAAGGAACAACAGGTGCACTTTCATTTCTGGCCAATCCAAAATATGAACCTTATATTTACGAAACTGGCTCTTCTGCTGTATTGGTAAACAATGATTTTAAACCGAATCAACCAGTAAAAACAACATTAATTAGAGTTGAAAATGCCTATTCAAGTTTTACTTTTTTATTAGAAAAATTTGGAAATCCAAGTCACCAATTAAAAGGAATTGAACCTGGTTCTATTATTTCTGAAAAAGCAAAAATTGGTAATGATGTTTATATAGGTGGCTTAACATATATTTCCGAAAAAGCTGAAATTGGAGATAATTCAAAAATTTATCCTCAGGTTTTTATTGGCATCGGAAGTAAAATTGGGAAAAACTGCATTTTATATCCTGGAGTTAAAATTTACCATGATTGCGTAATTGGAGATAATTGTATCATTCATGCCGGAACAATAATTGGATCTGATGGATTTGGTTTTGCACCACAAGCCGACAGGAGTTATAAAAAAATTCCACAAACTGGAAATGTAATTATTGAAAATGATGTAGAAATTGGCGCCAATTGCACAGTTGATAGGGCAACAATGGGCTCCACTATTATAAAACAGGGTGCTAAATTAGATAATTTGGTACAAATTGCTCATAATGCCGAACTTGGAAGACATTCAGTTATGGCATCACAATCGGGAATAGCTGGAAGTGGAAAAGTTGGTAATTATGTAGTAATTGGAGGACAAGTAGGTGTAGGTGGACATATTGACGTAGCAGATGGAACACAAATTGGTGGACAATCTGGTATCAATGCAAGTATCAAAGACCCTGATAAAAAATGGTTTGGAACTCCAGCTTTGGAATACAAAGATTCTATGCGTTCATTAGCTATTCATAGGAAACTTCCTGAATTGTTAAAACGTATTGAAACCTTAGAAAAAGCTTTAAAAGAGAAATAATTTACAAATGTTCATAAAGAAAAGCAGGCAATATGCCTGCTTTTTGTTTTTTTGCATTAACTTTTGTCAAATTTGACATTTAAAGAATAAAAAATTGCTAATATATTATGAAGCAGACAACTATAAAAAAACCGGTAAATGTTGAAGGTGTAGGATTACATACAGGCCAAATTGTAAGTATGACTTTTATGCCAGCACCTGAAAATTACGGTATAAAATTTCAACGTGTAGATTTACCTGGTCAACCAATTATAGATGCAGATGTTGACAATGTGGTAGATACATCAAGAGGAACCACTATTGAGCAAAACGGAGGCCGAGTTGCAACTGTAGAACATGTGATGGCATCTTTAGCTGGCTTAGAAATAGATAATTGCTTGGTTCAAATTAATGGTGGTGAAACTCCAATTATGGATGGAAGCTCTCGTTATTTCATTAAAGCTTTGAAAGAAGCTGGTGTTGTTGAACAAGATGCTGAAAGAGAATATTTTACCATTCCTCAAAATGTATTTTATACAGAATCTGACAGAAGTGTAGAAATGATTGCTATGCCTTTAGATGATTATCGTTTAACCGTAATGGTTGATTATAACTCACCTGTTTTAGGAAGTCAACATGCTTCAATTACCAGTTTAAAAGAATTTGAAAGTGAAGTATCATCATGCAGAACTTTCTGCTTTTTGCATGAATTAGAATTATTATATAACAATGGTTTAATTCAAGGCGGCGACTTAAACAATGCTATAGTAATTGTTGATAGAGTTATTGAAGACCATGAATTGGAGCATTTGGCAAAAATGTTTAACAAGCCAAAAGTTGAAGTAAAAAAAGAAGGTATTTTAAATAATGTTGATTTAAGATTCCATAATGAACCTGCTCGTCATAAACTATTAGATTTAATTGGTGATTTAGCCTTAATTGGTACTCCGATTAAAGCTCAAATTATGGCAGCAAGACCTGGGCATGCAGCCAACGTAGCATTTGGTAAAAAGATTAAAGCATTAATTAAAAAAACCAGAAGTGCCGTAAAAGTTCCGCGTTACGACCCCAACAAACCTGCCTTGTATAATGCAGACCAAATTGAAAAAATGCTTCCACATCGTTACCCATTTCTAATGGTTGACAAGATTTTAGAAGTTGGAGAGAATCATGTTATAGCCCTAAAAAATGTGACCATCAACGAGCCATTTTTCCAAGGACATTTTCCTTCAAACCCAGTAATGCCAGGAGTTTTAATTATTGAAGCAATGGCACAATCGGGAGGAATTTTGGTACTATCAAAAGTAGAAGATCCAGAAAACTACAATACCTATTTCATGAAAATAGACAATGCTAAGTTTAAGGACAAAGTTTTACCAGGAGATACCTTGGTATTTAGATTAGATTTAATTGCCCCAATTAGAAGAGGAGTTTGTGTGATGAAAGGCTCTGCTTTTGTAGGTGATAAACTAGTTGCAGAAGCAGAATTAATGGCACAAGTAGCAAAAAAGAACTAACATGATACAATCCCTTTCATATATCGACCCTCAAGCTAAATTGGCTGATAATGTAGTTGTTGACCCATTTACTACTATTCATAAAGATGTAGAAATTGGAGAAGGAACTTGGATTGGCTCAAATGTTACCATTTATCCTGGAGCAAGAATTGGCAAAAATGTAAGAATTTTTCCTGGTGCTGTTATATCTGCAGTTCCTCAAGATTTAAAATTTGATGGAGAAGATACTCATGTTTTTATTGGAGATAATACCACTATTAGAGAATGTGTTACCATAAACAGAGGTACCAAAGATAAATTTAAAACTGAAGTTGGAAAAAACTGTCTGATTATGGCTTATACCCATTTAGCTCATGATTGTATTGTTGGAAACAATGTAATTATTGCTAATGGTGTTCAA
Organism: Bacteroidia bacterium; assembly: GCA_051861545.1. Classification (GTDB taxonomy): domain Bacteria; phylum Bacteroidota; class Bacteroidia; order UKL13-3; family UKL13-3; genus CAISCU01. The sequence goes on from JBIMKP010000026.1 coordinate 19,461, forward strand.
GTAGCAGGCCATGTTTTAATACAAGATCATGCAAGAATTGGAGGTTTATCTGCTATTCATCAATTTGGAATTGTAGGTCGAAATGTTATGATTGAAGGTGGAAGTATGGTTAGCAAAGATGTTCCTCCTTTTGTAAAAGCTGGCAGATATCCATTAACTTATGAAGGAGTTAATTCTGTTGGATTAAGAAGATTTGGATTCAGTAATGAAAAAATAAATGAAATCCAGAATATCTATAGAATTTTGTTTGTACATAACAGAAATTTAAGCAAAGCATTAGATATTGTTGAAGCTGAATTAGAAGCAACTCCAGAAAGAGATGAAATTTTAGCATTCATTAGAAGTTCTGAAAGAGGTGTTTTAAAAGGATTCAATTCCAAATAAAGCATGGAAATTAGGTTAACCGATATCGGTAAACGCTATAATCGGCAATGGATTTTTAAAGGAATTCAATACACTATTCCATCAAATTCAAGCTTGGCTTTGGTTGGAAATAATGGTAGTGGAAAAAGTACTTTGCTACAATTGATTTATAATTATCAAACCATTAGCAAAGGAACTATAACTTATCATTTACAAGGCAGACAATTAAACGATGAAGACTTGTATCAATACTTTTCGTTTGTTGCTCCTTATTTAGATTTACCCGAAGAATTTACTTTAGATGAAATTTGGGATTTTAACTTTTCATTAAAAAAACTGAAAGCAGGTGTTTCTAAATCACAGATTTTTGATTTATGTGGATTAGCTGGAAATGAAAAAAAGTTTATCAAACACTTTTCTTCTGGTATGAAACAAAGGTTAAAACTAATACTTGCCCTATATGCCGATACACCTGTTTTATTGCTTGATGAGCCTTGTTCTAATTTAGATAAAAACGGAATACTTTGGTATAGAAAAACCATGTTTGATATGTTAGGTAGCCGAACAATTCTTGTAGCAAGTAACCAATTAGATGAATATGATTTTTGTGCAGGACGAATAGAAATGCATGAGTTCAAGAATTTTTAAACTAAAAAAGCCCATTCAGATTTGAACGGGCTTTTTTATTAATTTGAAATGTCAGTTTATTTCAAGGTATAATTACTTTGATGAACTAAAGTGTTTTCGATATAAACTTCAATTAAGTAAGTTCCACTTTCTAAAATTCTTTCTTCGTTCTCAAAATTCAAACACATGTCTTGTTTTTCGCCAGTGTAGTCAATTTTTTGAGAAGCAGTTGCATCAATAGTTTCACCATCAGCAGTTTTTAAACTAGCCTTTGTGAATCCCATTAGAACTTTTCCATTTGGAGCAACAATTCTTAAATACACCATTTTATCTCCGGTACCTGCAACCTTATTATCCATAATGGTAAAACAAGCCTCTAATTTGTTGGTACGTTTAGCTAAAACACTTTCTACATACTTGCCACTTCCACGTTTTTTAAATGAATTAACCTTAATGTATTCAGCTTTTAATTGTGAAGCTGTAGTTACTTTTTGTTCTAATAAATTCTTTTGTTGGCTTAAATCTGTAACCTGTGTATTTAAAGTAGAATTTTCTTCTTTTAAAGCTTTGTTTTCAGCCATTAAACCATCAATTTTCTCAAGATATTCATCTCTGAGTTTGCGCAATTCTTCTAATTCTGATTTTAGTTTTTTATTTAGTTTACCTAAATCTTTTTCACCAGCAATTAATTTGCGAATCTTAGCTTCTTGCGCCTCCATTTTGCCATTAGCATCATTAAGTAAGCTATCTAAATTACCGGCAATTCCTCTGTATTTTTCAAGCTCCATTGTAATTCCAGCTAGTTCTCTTTCTACATCTACCCTAGCATTAATTAAACTGTCAACTTGTGAGCCATGTTCAATTACAGTTGTACTGTGGTTTTTAAATTGGTAGATATTAAAACCTACTGAACCTACAAGCAGTAATAACAATAGAATTAAACTGCTGCGGTTTTGTTTTTGCTCTGCCATGTTTTTATTTTTTATAAAAGTAATGAATTTGTAACGAAATAAAAGCTTTCTATTATTACATCAAATCTAATTCTTTTCAGGATGAAGAAATAAAAATCTATATTTTTGTTTTAAATGAAATACTTTTTAATTGCAGGAGAGGCAAGTGGTGATTTACATGGTTCAAGAATCATGAAATCTATTTTAAAACAAGATTCAAAAGCTCAATTCAGATTTTGGGGTGGAGATCAAATGAATGCAGTTGCTCCTGGCTTAATTACTCACTACAAGGCCAATGCTATTATGGGTTTTGTTGAAGTTTTAATGAGTCTAAAAAAAATATTAGATAATTTAGCTCATTGTAAAAGTGAGGTTCTAAAGTTTCAACCCGATGTGGTTATTTTTATAGATTATCCTGGTTTTAACTTAAGAATGGCTGAATTTTGCAAGAAAAACGGCTTTAAAACTGTTTATTTCATAGCACCAAAAGTTTGGGCTTGGAAAGAAAATCGTGCTAAAAAACTAGAAAAATACATTGATTTATTGCTGATTATATTCCCTTTTGAAATTGAATATTTCAAAAAATGGAATGTAAATACCAAGTATATTGGCAATCCGCTTTTAGATGAAGTTGCAGAATTTAGAGCTGCAAATCCATATCAAAATGGAAACGAAAAACCAATTTTAGCACTTTTACCAGGTTCAAGAAGACAAGAAATTAAATTGATGTTGCCCATTATGTTAGAAACAGCATCAAAACTCAATCAGTTTAGGGTTTTAATTTGTGGCGCACCTGGTTTAGAATTTGATGATTATGAACCTTATTTAAAAGATGGCGTTGATTTAGAATTTGGTAAAACTTATTCAATTTTAGCAAGAGCAGAAGCTGCAATTGTATGCAGTGGGACCGCTAGTTTAGAAACTGCGTTATTAAATGTTCCTCAAGTATGCGCCTATAAAGCAAGCCCAATTTCTATTGCAATAGGACGATTATTGGTAAAAGCTAAATACATGTCATTAGTAAACTTAAATTTAGGACGATTAGCAGTACCTGAATTATTACAAGAAGTTTTTACTGTTGAAAGAATACTTAGTGAACTAGAAGCAGTTTTACCAGGAGGAAAAGACCATGAAAAACTGATGAAAGATTATGCTGAACTCAGGTTGTTATTTGGTGAACATGGCGCAGATACTAGAGCTGCAAATGAAATTATACAACTTATTTCTTAATTCCACTTGTATTCCACTTTAAGGAATTTACCAAATGTAACATATCATGTTTTAAGAAAGATAATACAGGCGCTATCGAATCTTGATTTGTTTTTACATTAAAATAAAGAGAACCTCTAAGAAAATTATGGGTACTATCTGTTACAAAAAACTGTGCATTTGTAGCAGTTCCTCCATCTAATTCGTAAAATATTCCTGAAAGTTGGTCTTTTGAAATATAATTTTCAACGATTTCATCAGCACGCATTACATGTTTATAAACCATTTCTCTTGAATCATTGATTACCTTAAACAAATCATCTCTATTTTTAATAGGCCTATAACTCAAATGTAAAGTAGCTTGAAATTTGGGGTAATGAATATTATACCAGCATTCATCAGCAGCTGGGTAAGGATCATTTTTTACAATTGCATAATCAGCCAAATCAAAAGAATAATTACAATCAGTTAAATTATACCTTGTATAGTTGGTTTGAGGAAACTCAATTCTAGGATATGCAACTGGTTTAGGTGTGTATTTTTCTTCGGAACAAGAAAAAAATAAAACTGAAATAAGAGTAAAAATAAAAAAATTAGTTTTCATCAATTTCAGATTGGTTTTGTTTGATTGTTACTTTAATTCGTTTGATACGTCTTTTATCTACAGCTTCAATTTTAAATGTATATCGGTCAAAAACAATTTCTTGACCCAAACCCGGAATATCACCAGTTAATTCTAAAAGCATTCCTCCTAAAGTATCAGATTCTTTTCTTATTTCTTCGAATTCTTCTGCGTCGATTTCCATATAACGACATACATCGTTGATTAACATTTTAGCCTCAAAAACGTATGTAAAATCGTTTAGTTTAGAGTAAATATGTTCATCTTCATCAAATTCATCATGAATTTCACCAAAAACTTCTTCAAGAATATCTTCCATGGTTAATAATCCAGAGGTGCCTCCAAATTCATCAACCACAATAGCCAAATGCATTCTTTTACTTTGAAATTCCTTCAATAAATCATCAATTTTTTTACTTTCTGGAACAAAAAATGCGGGACGAATTAAAGTTTTCCAATCAAAATCTTCTTCATATAATAATGGTAATAAATCTTTAGTAAAAAGAATTCCTTTAATATGGTCTAAATTATTTTGAAAAACAGGAACCCTTGAATAACCCGCATCTATTATAGTAACCATCAGTTGTTTGAAACTCAAGTTTTCATCAACAGCTAAAACATCTGGTCGTTGACGCATAATTTGTTTAACCGTGGTATTTCCAAAATTTACAATTCCTTTTAGAATATTTCTTTCTTGGTTGGGTGAATCTTTTTCAGAAGTAATATCAATTGCATGAGTAAGTTCATCAACAGACAAAACATGACCTCTTTTGGTAATGCGTTTATCAATTATAGCAGTTGTACTCTCCAATAAAAAACTAGAGGTTGAAAAATTTTATACATGTAAAACATTGGAACCGCAACAAAACGTGTAACCTTAATATTATTTTGAAAAGCATAAATCTTAGGAATTACCTCCCCAAGTAAAACCAACATAAAGGTTACAAATACAACTTCAAGAAGAAATCCAAAAAGAGGGTTTGCAGAGAAATTAAATAGTACAGAAAATAAACCAGTTGTAACCATAACAACTGCAATATTTACGAAAGTATTCGCTATTAAAATTGTTGCCAATAGCTTTTTAGGACTACCATGTAAAAACTTAATAGATTTACTAGAAGCATTTTCTTCTTCTATTAACTCTTCAAACTGAGCTTTTGATAAAGAGAAAAATGCATTTTCTGAACCAGAAAAAACTGCTGATAAAAAAATCAACAAAACAATAGTAAGTAGGTTCAAGATTATAGAAACCAAATCACCAGCACCTAATGCCGGATTCAATACTTGAAGGAATATAAAATTTAATTCAGACGGGGGTTCTTCCATGCAATAATATTTGTAGTAAGGGAGTTTTAGTTAAAATCTCAATCTTACTTGAAATGCAAATGTAAAAAATTAGAACGGCAAGTCATCAATTGCCTCTTCTTTATTTTGGATATCAGGTTTAATTTGAGGAATTTGAGGCAAATTTGGAGCTTGAGTTTGCTGATTTTGCTCAATTGGACGGTTCATTTGTGCCTCAGTATTTTCGTTTGATGGTCGATTAACACCACCTAATAAAGTTAAAGTTAAAGCCCTGATTTTCTTTCCAACTCTATCAATTCCTTCTTTATCTTTATAGTTTTCGGTTCTAATTTTCCCTTCAATGTATACCTGAGAACCTTTTTTTAAATAACCTCTTTGCTTAAGATTATCTACATTTTTAGCCATTTGGTCCCACATTTCTATATTATGCCATTCGGTTTCTGTTTTTCTTTCGCCGTTTCGGTCGGTATACGACTCATTAGTAGCTAATGTGAAACTGGCAACAACTTTATTGTTATCAAGGTATCTTACACTAGGATCTTGGCCCAAATTACCAATAAGTAAAACTTTATTCAAACTCATAAAAAGCAAATTAGCTATGATGCAAATTAATAGACTGTTGAAACTTTTCAAACAATCTTGATGCAGGAAAACTTTTCAACAATTCCAAATCTACCCAAAAACAGTCTTGCATGGGTTGAATATCTTGATTTAATTCAATTTTATAAAACTCCGCAAACAGCGTTCTATGGGTTAATTGGTGTTTTAAAGTGTATATTTTTTCGATTTTAGATTGATGGGGAGCTAAATCAGAGATTCCTCTAAATATTTCTATTTCATCTATAATTGAATCTGAATCTAGGCAAGGTAAATCAAATAAACCCTCCCAAATATCTCCAGAAACGCGCTTTCTAATCAATAATTTCCCATTAAACTCAAAATACAAGTAATATAAATAGCGTGATTTTACTTTTAACTTCTTTTCTTTAACAGGTAAATTCTTATACGTTTTATTTTGATAAGCCAAACAAATTGTTTGAAGAGGACAATTTGGACAATCTGGATTCTGAGGTTTACAAACAAGAGCACCAAGTTCCATGATAGCCTGATTATGAGCAGAAGGATAAAGAGGATTAAGGAAATCCTGAGCTAGTTTTGAAAACAGTTTTTTTCCAGCATGAGAATTAATTGGTGTATTTTCATCAAAAATTCTGGAAAGAACCCTAAAAACATTACCATCAAGCACAGCCACAGCCTCATTAAAAGCAAAACTTGCAATAGCAGCAGCTGTATAAGGACCAATTCCTTTTAATTTTTGTAAATCTGAGGAATTTTCTGGAAATTTACCATTGAAATCAAAATGAATAATTTTGGCAGTTTGATGCATATTTCTAGCCCGACTATAATAGCCCAAACCTTGCCAAAGTTTTAAAATTTGGTCTTGAGAAGCCTCTGCTAAAATTTTTATGGAAGGAAATTCTTCCACAAATTTTAGAAAATAATTTAGGCCCTGTTCAACCCGAGTTTGTTGAAGTATAATTTCAGAAAGCCATATTTTATAGGGGTTTCGAGTTGAACGCCAAGGCAAATCGCGTTTATTTTGATGGTACCAATTGAGTAAATTTTGCTGCGACATTTGGTAAAAATAGGGTCTAAAATGAATAAAATTCAAAAAAAAACGCTTTTTAATGTTCTAATTTATACATTTGCAACCCCTTATAAGTTTGCTACCAAAATAAAAGTGAAGAGTTAAACCATAATTAAATACAAGTAACAATGACTAAAGCAGAAATTATCCAGGAGATTTCATTAAAAACAGGCGTAGAAAAAAATCAAGTACAAGAGGTTGTAGAATCGTTTTTCAAGGTGGTTCGTAACAACATGACAGAAGGACGCAATGTTTATTTCCGTGGATTTGGTTCTTTTATTATCAAAAGACGTGCAAAAAAGATTGCCAGAAATATCTCACAAAATACAGCAATGGTAATTGATGAGCATTTCATTCCATCATTCAAACCTGCTAAAACCTTTGTTGATAAAATCAAGAAAAGCGAAGCAGTAAAAACTAATGCTGCTAAAAGAGAAGCAGAAGCTAAACAAGCACTTAAAGAAGCTTAATGCGATTCAATAAAGCCCAAATAATCATTATTTTAGTCCTACTTAGTTTGGTGGGTTATCTGTTCTATATGAACTACATGACCCCTGAATCAGAACTAAAACCAACTACAGGAACAAATAGGCCTGAATCAAAACCATTTGATTATCAGTCTTACAAAGCCTCCTTGAATGATTCTTTGAGTTTTGAAGCAAAAGCTAACATTTCGGAGCAAACTAGAATAGTTGAATCTGAAAATGCTGGTGTATTTGCCATTGCTCAAATTGCTAAATCTTGGGATTCCCTTGGTTTTCGTTTAGTAGCAGCAGATTACCTCGAAAAAGTGGCCAATAAAGTAAATGACGAAAATTCATGGTACAGAGCAGGAGCCAAATACTATGAATTTTCGGCACTTACCGAAGACACTGGGATGCAAATTTATTCTACAAGCAAAGCAATTAATGCCTTCGAAAAGGTTATTGCTTTAAATGAGAATAATATTGAAGCCAAAAATAGTCTTGCGGTTTGTTATATTCAAAATGATTTGGACATTATGAAAGGTGTTCAAATTCTAAAAGATATTACCAGACGCGATTCTACAAATATTCAAGCTAATTATACATTAGGAATGCTTTCAATGAGAAGCGGCCAAATGGACAAAGCAGCTCAAAGATTTGAAACTTTAACCAAATTGGATCCTTTGAATCCTGAATTTTATTATTTTTTAGGACAATGTTATGTATCTTTAGAAAATAAAAATCAGGCAATTCTTGCATTTGAAACCTTTCAAAAATTGGTTCCAGATGAGGAAGCCAAGAAAAATATTGAATCTACAATTTTAAACCTTAAAAATTCTAAGTAACTATGCCAAGTGGAAAGAAAAGGAAGCGTCATAAAATCGCGACCCACAAAAGAAAAAAGCGCCTAAGAAAAAACAGGCACAAGAAAAAGTAAGCTAAATAGCCGAAGGGCTGTATCAAATAAAATAAGATTTGAATTAAACTCAAATTGAAATTGCTTTGATACAGCCCTTTACTTTTCTTACATTAAAACACCTCTCTTAAGTTATCCAAGTTTACCCTCCCCCTTCATTTACCGCGGCTTAGCCGTAATAATTTTATAGCGTGAATTACGAATTAATCATCAATTCAAACCCTTCGGGAGGGATAGATATTGCTCTTCTTAAAAATAAGAAGATTATCGAATTGCACCATGAAAAAGAAAATAATAATTACCTAGTAGGTGATATTTTCTTTGGTTCAGTCGGAAAAATAATGCCCGGATTAAATGCAGCATTTGTAGATGTTGGACATGAAAAAGATGCTTTTTTGCATTATCTCGACCTTGGGCCTCAAATCAACTCGCTTTCTAAGTTTGTTAGAATGGTTCGAAACGATAAACCAAAATCGTTCGAATTAAGCGAAAAATACATTGAAGAAGACATTCAAAAAAACGGGAAAATAACCCAAATCCTTAAACGTAACCAACAAGTTCTTGTTCAAGTTAGCAAAGAACCAATCTCTAATAAAGGTCCTCGTTTAAGTTCTGAAATTTCATTAGCAGGCAGATTCTTAGTCCTTATTCCTTTTGATAATGCAATAAGTATTTCTAAAAAAATAGCAAAAAACGAAGAACGTAAACGTTTAAAAGAAGCTGTTGCCGCTATTAAACTAGAACATTTTGGTGTAATCATACGCACAAATGCTGAAGGTGTTAGCATTGAAGATTTACAAAACGACCTTAAAGACCTTCACAATAAATGGAAAGAAATGTGCTCAGTTTTAATTGATGCAGTTCCTCCTCAAAAAGTTTTAGGCGAAAATAATAGAACACTAACCCTGGTTAGAGATTTAGTTAATGAAGAATATATCGGTATTCATGTAAATGACCCATTTTTATTCAATAAAATTAAGGTTTACCTACAAAGTAATTCATTAGAATTAGCCAAAATCGTTAAACTATATAATGGCAAAGTGCCAATGTTTGAGCATTTTGGTATTGATAAACAAATCAAAACGAGTTTTGGTAAAGAAGTGAATTTTATGGGTGGTTCATATTTAATTATTGAACATACCGAAGCACTTCATGTAATTGATGTAAATTCTGGAAACATTGCTAATAAAGGCGAAAATCAAGAAGAAAATGCATTAAAAGTAAATATCGAAGCAGTAGAAGAAATTGCTCGTCAATTACGTTTACGCGATATGGGTGGCATTATTGTTCTCGATTTAATTGATTTAAAAAATGCAGGAAACCGTCGTGAAGTTTATGAAAAACTAAAAGAGGCCATGAAATCAGATCGTGCAAAACACAAAATTTTGCCGATGAGTCCTTTTGGTTTGATTCAAATTACCCGTCAAAGAGTTCGTCCAGAAATGGCTGTTGAGGTCATGGAAAAATGTCCAGCATGTATGGGAAGTGGCGAAATCCAATCGAGTGTAACTATTCTTGATGAAATTGAAACTCAATTAAATTATCTAATTGAAAACCTACATTTAAAAGGATTAAGTATTGAAGTGCATCCTTATATAGCAGCATTTATTACCCAAGGATACTTTAAATCACCACGATTTAAATGGTGGTTTAAGTACAAACAATGGATTAAAATAAAACCAAATCCTTCACTACACCTAGTAACTTCAAGATTCTTGAATTCAAGTGGTGAAGAAATTTTGATATGAAAAAAAAGGCTGTCTATAAAGACGGCCTTTTTTTATATAAACCACCTATTAAAAAGTAGTTCAAATTATCCTCCTCAACAAATACTTGTTAATTTTAGGGCCTGCTGAATATCTTTAATTTCGATAATTATCAATCAATTGAATTCGTTTTTCATAAATCACGTGCAAGGTTTTAAGAACAATTGCTTAAAAATCCTTGCATCTAATAAAATTAGTTTTCAATTTAAATAAAGACAGAAACAAGGCCCTATTTAAAGCCATTATAAAGTTTGAATTTTGTTCATCAAAATTTATAAACTATAGCATTTACGTTCATTCCTGCACCAACCGATGCCAATAAAACAACATCACCTTCATTTATTTCATGACCACTTTTTTGGCCCTTTAAAACTAAATCGATTAAGGTAGGAACTGTTGCTACCGAGCTATTACCTAATTCATGAATACTCATAGGCATTATATTTTCCGGGGCTTTTTTGCCATATAATTCATAAAAACGATGAATGATTGCTTCATCCATTTTTTCATTAGCTTGATGAATAAAAACCTTCTTTAATTCGGAAATATCTATCCCAGATTTATCTAAACAGGCCTTCATAGCAGCTGGAACCTGAATTAAGGCAAATTCATAAATCTTTCTGCCTTCCATTTTTATATACCTAGTGCCCTTGGTATATTCTTTATTATTCGATTCATCATAATGCAGAAAAAAAGCTTCATCCTCTGTAAAACTTCTACATGCTGTTGCTAAAATTCCTTTTTTATCTGAGGTTTCTATTTCGCTTATTACCGCAGCAGCAGCTCCGTCAGCAAATATCATTGAATCTCTATCGAAGGGATCTACCACTCTTGATAATGTTTCAGAACCAATTACAAGATAATTTTTCCCGCCGCCTGCTAAAATATACTGCTTAGCTAATATTACTCCTTGTACCCAACCCGGGCAACCAAATAAAATATCAAATGCAAAACAATCAGGATTTTTTATACCAAGATGATGCTTAACTCTTGAAGCCAAACTAGGTAATACATCTGTTTGAATGCTATTTAAAGGAATATCACCAAAATTATGAGCCATTATAATACCATCTAAAATTTCAGGGTTAATTCCTGAATCTTCAATTGCTATCAATGAGGCTTTTAATGCGAGGTCTGAAGATAATTCATTGTCTGAAGCATAACGCCTATTCTCTATTCCAGTAATATCTTTAAACTTTCTAATAATAACCTCATTAGAATTCGGAATCTTACTTCCATCAGCATTTAAGAAAGTATTATTTAAAAATTGCTCATTAGAAACAATCTTTTTAGGAATGTAACTTCCTGTTCCATTAATCAGAATACTCTTCATTTTCTATTACATTTAAAGTGAATATCAAATGGCGGTATTTTAAGGCAAGTTGGTTTGGTAAAACAATTATAAGTAATTTATCAAACAAAAAACCAAATTACATCAATTCAAAAATTACTCCTCTGGTTCTGGATCTTCGTTAGAAAATTCTGAAAAAATATTGAGATTAGGCTCTCCTAATAATAACAAAATTTCCTGAATTTCTTTTTGTTTATAGATTTTATTAGACTTTTCGTAAGCAGCGCTCAGGTTCCTCAAAATCCTTTTTACGATGTCTAAATTACTGCATGGTTGAAAAAACTCAAATTTGGGTTCAATGCCAACTTGTTTTAAAAATTGTTCGAGATTGGCTTTTGAAAAAACGGCACCCAAATTAAATGCATTGATATAAAACAAAACTTGCCCATCTTTTTTGTTCTCCATGGGTTCAGTTTTATACATAGCATCTAAGTTTCCAGAAACTACACTATCCATATAAGCCATAACAAAATGTTGTGGCAAATTGACACCAAAAATGGGAATATTCAGCTTTTGTGCAACTAAAATATATACAATTGCAAGCATTATTGGATTTCCCTTTTTGCTTTCTAAAACCTGATTTAAAAACGAATTTTTAGGGTCGTGATAATTTTCTGTATTGCCTTTAAATCCATGAATCTGGTAAAAAACATAATTTAAGATTTTTACTCTTTCATAAGGGCTCAAATCGTAATGCATTTCTAACCATGCATCCATCCTTATTTTTTCGATTTGAAGACTTAAGGTTTCTTTTTGAAGTTCAGGGAATTTGTACTTGGCAACCAAATAACATGCTTCAAATAAATCTTGTTTTTCAGAATTCAACCAAACTTTAAACTCATTCAAAAGCTCATGAAATTGAATTTTGTGAATGATATTTTCTACTTTTTGTTGATGTTCTATATCTCTAATAAGCGGCCATTCAGACTCAAGATGAGGAATCATTTCAGCACCAATAGATAGAATTCTACCTTCTATTATACTGGCAACCTCGGGATCATCATCCTCAAGAAGTGTTATTAAAGATTTAATTTCAGATTCAGAAAGCATACTATTTTGCCTTTTTTGCTGATGTTTTCTTAGCTGTTGATTTTTTAGCTGCAGTTTTTTTAACAGCTACTTTTTTAGGAGCAGTTTTATTTGCTGCCTTTGAGCTTGTTTCAGATTTCCCTTCAGCTTTTATTATTTCTAAAACATCTGAATATTTTAATTCATCAGCTTTTTGAGTTTTAGGAATTTTGAAATTATCCTTACCTCTAGAAATATAAGGCCCCCAACGTCCGTTTAAGATTTTTACATTTTCATCTTCCGCAAAAATCTTAATCAATTTATTGGCATCACTAATTCTTTTTGTTTCAATTAATTCTATAGCTCTTTCAGAAGTAATAGCAAACACATCATCTGTTTTAGGGATAGAAATAAACTTACTATCATGCATAATATAAGGACCAAATCTACCGATTGCAGCCTTCATATCTTTGCCTTCAAAATTGCCTATAACACGAGGTAATTTAAACAAATCCATTGCTTCTTCCAAAGAAATGGTTTCAATTAATTGACCCGATCTTAAACTTGCATACCTAGGTTTTTCTTTTCCTTCTTCGCTATTTTCTCCAATTTGAGCAAAAGGACCAAATCGACCTACTTTTACATAAACAGGCATTCCAGATTCAGGGTCATTTCCCAACAAACGTTCAGCATTCTGACGTTCTGCTGTTTCACTGGTTTTTGTAACACCAATATGAAAAGGACCATAAAACTTTTCAATCATTTTATTCCAAACCAATTGGCCTGAAGCTATTTTATCAAACTCCTCTTCAACACTTGCAGTAAAACCATAATCCATAATTTGTTCGAAATGTTTGCTCAGAAAATCTGTCACCAACATTCCAATATCACTTGGGAATAATTTAGATTTTTCACTTCCAAATTTTTCAGATTTTTCTTCTCTACTGATTTTCTCTTTTTCAAGAGTTAAAACTACAAATGGACGATCTTTACCTTCCCTATCCTCTTTAATAACATAACCTCTTTTTTGAATGGTTGAAATGGTTGGAGCATAAGTTGATGGTCTACCAATTCCCAATTCTTCCATTTTTTTAACCAAACTTGCCTCAGTATACCTAGCAGCTGGGCGAGTATATCGTTGAGAAGCTTCCATATTTTTTAGTAATAACTCTTCTCCTTTATTTAATGGAGGAAGCATTTTACTATTTTCATCATCACCCTCTTCATCTGTACTCTCAAGATATACTTTTAAGAATCCATCAAATTTAAGAACTTCACCTGTTGCCAATAATGTTTCAGTTAAACCTGAAATTGAAACTGTAGCTAAAGTTCTTTCGATTTGTGCTTTTGCCATTTGAGAAGCAATCGCTCTTTTATAAATTAGGTCGTATAAACGTTTTTCTTGGTTAGTGCCATCAATCTCTACATTTTCGAAATAAGTAGGACGAATAGCTTCGTGAGCTTCTTGTGCGCTATCATTTTTGGTTGTATAACGCATTGGACGACTATATCTTTCCCCAAATGTTTCTGTGATATGTTTTTTGGCAGCACCAATTGCTAATTCCGACAAATTCACACTATCGGTACGCATATAAGTAATTAATCCATTTTCATATAACTTCTGAGCAATACTCATAGTTGTACTTACGCCATATCCAAGTTTTCTACTAGCCTCTTGTTGTAAAGTAGAAGTTGTAAAAGGAGGAGCAGGCGTTTTTTCTGCTGGTTTAACTTCTAAATTTGAAATATTGAATTTAGCACCAGTACATTTTTCAAGAAAAGCTTGAGCTTCGGCTTCTGTTTCAAAACGTTTACCTAATTCGGCATCCATTTGTTTACCACCAACATTAAATCTGGCTATAACTCTAAAAGCTGATGTAGTATTAAATGAATTGATTTCTCTTTCTCTATCAACAATTAGTTTTACGGCAACAGATTGAACTCTTCCAGCAGAAAGATTTGCTTTAACTTTTTTCCATAAAACTGGAGATAATTCAAATCCTACCAATCTATCTAAAACACGACGTGCTTGTTGTGCATCAACTAAATTTCTATCAATACCCCTTGGATTTGCAATAGCCTTTACAATTGCAGGCTTAGTAATTTCATGAAAAACAATTCTTCTTGTTTTGGCATCATCTAATTTCAAGACTTCGCTAAGATGCCAACTAATAGCCTCTCCCTCTCGGTCTTCGTCGGATGCTAACCAAACTATTTCAGCCTCCTTTGATAATTTCTTTAATTCGGCAACTATTGCTTTTTTATCATCACTCACTTCATAAGAAGGAGTAAAATTGTTTTTCACATCAATGGCTTCATCTCCTTTGGCCAAATCTCTAATATGACCAAAACACGATTTCACCGTATAATCCGAACCCAAAAACTTTTCGATTGTTTTTGCTTTTGCCGGTGACTCAACTATTACTAAATTCTTCGCCATCTTTCTCTTTTTTTTCTAATCAAACACTTTTCTTCTATCTGCAAAACAACAGCAAGTTCTGAAAAATCAAAATTTATGTCGTTATTTCTTATCCTTTACTTATGAAAAGAAAGGTTATTTTATACCTAAAATTCTATTAAAAAAGACAGTTTTACTGTCGATTCGCAAAAAAGGCTACTTTTTTTAGAAGTAGCCTTTTTATTGGTATTAATTTTTTATTACCCTATGATTTATAATACCTTCCTTGGTTTTCATTTGAAGTAAATAAATTCCTGGAGTCCAATTTTGGGTATTAATTTCAATTTCTTGGTTACCGATATTCAAAAATTTATTTTCAGAAAAAATAATTTTCCCTTCAATATCAAAAAATTCTAATTGAATCTCCTGATTTTGGGAATTCCTGAAAATCAATGTTGATTTCTCATTACTTGGATTAGGAAAAAAATTAAATCCTAAACTATTCTTTAATTCATCTGAAATTCCGGTTGGTTCTGCAATCGAAAATTCATCAACATAAATATTATTTCCTCTTAAAGAACTTAACTCAAATCTGATTCTACAATTTTTATACGTTTTATAAGCTGATAAATCTAATGTTAACCTTTTCCATTGTGAAGGTCCACTAGGAACAAATTCAGTTGTCGATAAATTTCCAGTTTCCATATCAGCGGTTGAATAGGTTTTTACTAATTCTTCTGTTCTACCAAAATTATCTGAAATGTAAATTCTTAGTCTATCATTACTTGCTGAAATTCTTTTAGCATAAGCTAAATAAAAACTCAAACTTGGTGAACTTAATCCTGAAATATCAATACTTGGCGAACAAAATGCATTTCTTAAACCACCTAATCTATTGTTTAATAAATTCCTAGCTCTCATTGCACCATTGCCCGAAAAAGTTGCTGTAGCTGAAATATTCCAACCACTATCTCCAGGACTTGTATAATTTTCTGTTGTCCAACCTGAACCATTAATTTCATTTGAATTAAAACCAAAAGTATAAGGTGCTTTTCTGGTTGATGCAGTTAATGTTTTGTATGAGCCATCTGTATTTAATCCAGCAGCAGCTAAATTAGACGTGCTATAAGATAATGCCCTAAATGAAGACATCGAAGCATCAGCTCTTGTTTTTTGTCCTGTAGTATACATATTCATGCAAGTCCCATCTGCATAATCCATGTAATTTTTAACCAAATCTGGTAATTCAGGAATATCATTTGTACAAGAATTTCTGCTAGTGGGACAACCAGAAGTAGAACTTTCTACTGGAGGTGTATCACAAACCTGATCACCTTGACTTGCACAACTTGCACTAGTATTTCCAACACAACCTCCTTGAAAAGGATGATATAAACCAACCCAATGTCCAACCTCATGAGTTAAAGTTCTTCCTGCTTGATCTGCTTTTCCTATTTCAATTACACCAACTTGGTCAGACCTCAAAACAACACCATCTGTGCTAGAATTTGTATTCAACATAAAAGGAAATTGTGCATATCCTAATACAATTGAATTTGGGTCTCCAGTAGTATTTTGAATCGTATTTACAATCCAAACATTTAAATACTTTTTTGCATCCCAAATCGATAATGACTTGGTATTATCTCTAGCATTGTCGGTTGAAGGACTATAAATTCTATTTACACCCGAAGTAGGATTCCCATTGGGGTCGTACTGAGCAAGTCTGAATTCATATTCCATATCAACAGCCTTTGCATCTGTACTAGAACCACCATTTGTTCCAGCTTTTTTTCTAAAATCTTCATTCAAAACTCTAATGGCATCTTGTATTTGTTGTTGAGAAATATTTTCTACACCCCATTTATGAATAACATGAAAAACAACTGGAATGTATCTTACAACACCTGATTTTCTGAGATTATTTTGAGCATTTCTAATTTGGTAATTACTCAAATCTTCAAATGATTTTAATTCAGGATTTTTTGAAACCATTTCTGCATAATGCTCATCTGTTAAACATGGTGCTTTTTTCTGAGCATCTGCCTGAATAATAAAAAGACTCAAAAGAGTCCCTAATAAAAATTTCTTCATTGGGTGAAATATAGTCATTATTATATATCAAAAAAAACGTTTCAGTGGTTGTATCTGATTCGCAGGCATTCTCAACAAGTGATCTACCAAACAAATTGCGGCCATTGCCTCAACAATTGGGACAGCTCTTGGAACAACACATGAATCGTGCCGACCATTTACCTGCAAATCAACCGATTCCATATTTTCATTTACAGTTTTTTGAGGTTTTGAAATACTAGCAACGGGTTTGAAAGCCACTCTAAATTCAATATTTTGACCATTAGAAATACCTCCTTGAATGCCCCCACTATGGTTTGTTTTAGTAGAAATTTGTCCGGAATTTGACATAAATTCATCGTTCTGAGAAGAGCCAAATTGCCTTGTACCTTCAAATCCCGACCCAATCTCAAAGCCTTTTACAGCATTAATACTTAACATAGCTTTGGCTAAATCTGCATGTAATTTATCAAAAACAGGCTCTCCTAAACCTACAGGAACAGAAGTACAAATGCAACTAATAATCCCTCCAACTGAATCTCCTTCTGCTTTTGCTAATTCCACTTTTGCTAACATTGGTTCATATAAATCAATGTATCCACATCTTAAGATATTGGTTTCTGCAAATTCAAAATTCAGCTCATTAAATGATGATTTTTCAACTCCGCCAATTCCACTAACTGCAGCATGGATTTTAATACCAAATTCATTTAAAATCATTTTAGCAATTGAACCTGCCAACACTCTTGCTACTGTTTCTCTTGCTGATTGTCGGCCTCCTCCTCTATGGTCTCTAAAACCATATTTTTCCTGATATGTAAAATCGGCATGAGATGGACGAAAAACGTTTTTTAAATCATTATAATCAGCTGAACGCTGGTCTTTATTTCTTACTATAATCGCAATTGGAGTTCCTAATGTTATTCCATCAAAAACACCACTTAAAATCTCAAATTCCTCTGTTTCGTTTCTTTGAGTTGAAATACTTGATTGACCAGGTTTTCTTCGCTCTAAATCATTTTTAACAAGTGAATAATCAAATTTTAATCCAGCAGGACAAGCATCTACAACAACACCAATTGCAGCACCATGACTTTCACCAAATGTACTTATTCTAAAAATTTCACCAAAAATACTACCTGCCATATTAATTTACTTCTAGTTTTATTAAGCCAATTTTTAATGCTTCATCCCAAAAATTCGGGAATGATTTATCAACCCAATGTACTTCATTTAATGCTATTTTTTTGAAATGAAAAGCCAACATAGCATAAGCCATTACCATTCTATGATCATGAGCTGTATTAAAAATGAATTCGCTTTGATTATTAAATTTCGATACCAAAGTTATACTTTCTGAATCAGCTAAAACTTGCCAATTTAGCTGCTTTAAATGAAAAACTAATTCATCTAAACGCTTACTTTCTTTATAATTTAGTTTGGATAATCCTATGAATTTTGATGAGAAGTTTTGACAAGCAGCTACACAAACCAATGCTGGAACTAAATCAGGATTTTGCTTACAATCAAATATAAAATTTGGCTCAATTAATTCTGTATTAAAACTAATTTCAATTCCGTCTTTATTGAATTCACTATGAACACCAAATTTTCTCATAAAATTTATAAGTGCTGAATCGGCTTGAATACTTGTAGAATAAAGCTTGTTCAAGAAAATTTTACCCTTTTTATGAATTGCCATTGCCTCATAAAAAAAGGCTGCAGAACTCCAATCAGATTCAACTGCATACAATATATTTCCACCAAAATCATTAAGAATTGGATGAACTATAATTTTATTATCAACAACTTCAATCTTCAACCCAAAACTTGAAAGTACATCAATGGTCATTTTATTATATGAAGAAGAATCGCTGTTAGGGTTCCAAATGAAGCTACATTTTTGCTCCAAAAAAGGAGAAATAAGTAGAATAGCACTTAAAAACTGGCTACTTTGAGCATCATCAATCAATAAGTTTTGGGCAGGATTTAATTTTTTACCATGAATTTTTAAAGGAGGAAATCCTTCATTTTCAAGATATTCTATTTCAGCACCTAAACTCCGTAAAGCATTTACTAAAGCAGAAATAGGTCGATTTTTCATTCTATCATCACCAATTAAAATTTTGGTGATACCAGGTAAACAAGAATAGTAAGCTGTTAAAAATCGCATACAAGTTCCTGCGTTTTTTACATTTACAATTTCATTTTTTGATGAAATTGAATCTAACATGATTAAAGTATCATCAGCATTTGATAAATTGTCAATCTGAATTTCAGTTTGGTAATTGAAATGATTGAAAAGAGCTTGAATTATTAAAGCTCGGTTGCTGATACTTTTTGAAGCAGGTAAATTTATAATGGAATCGAATTCCGTTTCTAATCCATTTACTTGCCAACTACTCATTATTTAAGAAAAATAATATTGAATTGAATCAATAATAATTTCATCGGAGCAGGTTACATCAATTTTAGATTTCCCTATTTTTTTAAGTAGACTAAAATTAATTTGTCCATTTTGATTCTTTTTATCGTTTCGCATGTATTGTAGAAGTAAGTCCATGTTAATCTCACTTTTATAAACAGGAAAACGATTACTAAAAAAGGACTTGATATTTTCTAATTCATTTAATGAAATCCACCCCTTATTCATGCTTAACCAAGCTTCGCAAATAATACCAATAACAACTGCTTCACCATGTTTTAGCGGCTTTTTATCATGAATTAAACTAAAGGTTTCAAAAGCATGCCCGATAGTGTGACCGAAATTTAGCGATTTTCTGATATCTTTTTCCAAAGGATCTTTTTTTACAATGGCAACCTTAATTTTTATTGATTGGTATATCAATGGATTTAAAAGTTCAAGATTGTTTTCGTCGGTACTTTGCAATTTATCCCATAGCTTTTTATCGTCAATTAAACCATGTTTACAAAGTTCTACAAACCCATTTTTTAGTTCCGATTTTTCAAGCGTTTTAAGAAAATCAGGATAAATAAAAATTGAAGTTGGATGTTTAAACAAACCAATTACATTTTTATGAGAATCCATATCTAAACCCTGTTTACCACCAACAGAAGCATCAACCATGGCTAAAAGAGTAGTTGGAATATTAATAAAATCAATTCCTCTTTTATATGTAGCCGCAACAAATCCACCTAAATCAGAAAGCACTCCGCCACCCAAATTAATGAGAACTGCGCGCCTATCTGCAAAATTTTCTTGTAAACTTTCCCAAACTTTTGAAGCTGTTTGGATATTTTTACTTGCCTCTCCAGATTTGATTTCAATTGTGATTGTATCAACCAAATACGAACTTAAAATTGGCCAACAATACTTTTTTGTGTTTTCGTCGATTAAAACAAAGACCTTAGAATAAGACATTTCTATCAGTGTTTCAGAAAGTTGCTCCAAAACATCATTTCCAAAATAAATCTTATATTCTTTTGTGAAAATTTCTTTCATTTAACTGCTAATAGTAATATACTTTTGCGCTGCCAAATTACGGCTTTTTATAATTTAATCATGTTTGTTTATTAAACAATTTACAATATGGAAACTTTAGATTTTAATAATACAGAAGTTGCTTTTAAAGCTAAATCGGATGGAGAACTAAGAAATTCTCATTTTTTGTTTAAAGCAATTGGATATAATTGGTTGGTTCAAGTTGGACCTGCAATGGTCAATGCTTGTTTTGCTATACATCTGCCAATCAAAGGCTTAATAAAGGCAACTGTATTCAAACAATTTTGTGGTGGTGAAAGTATCAACGACTGCGAACTAGCTATGAATACTATGTTTAAGTTTGGAGTTGGAACAATTTTAGATTATTCTGTTGAAGGTGAAGAAGACGAAAAAGTTTTCGAAGAAACGGCTGAAGAAATCATAAGAACCATTAAAAAAGCTGCTGGAGATAAAAGAATTCCATTTAGTGTTTTTAAGGTAACTGGTGTTATGAGATTTGGTTTATTAGAAAGTTTAAATGATGGAAAAACACCTTCAGAATCTGAATTACAAGAACTTAACAAAGCAAAATCTAGAATTGAAAAAATTTGCAAAACGGCATTCGACTTAAATGTTCGTTTGTTTATTGATGCCGAAGAAAGTTGGATTCAAAACACAATTGATGGCATGGCTGAAGAAATGATGTTGAAATACAACAAAGACAAAGCTATTATTTTCAATACATTACAATTTTATAGACACGATAGGCTAGCTTATTTAAAAGAAGCATTTAAAAGAGCAGAAAATGCCAATTATCACTATGGAATTAAACTTGTTAGAGGCGCTTACATGGAAAAAGAAGGTGAAAGAGCTCAACAAATGGGATACAAAAATCCAATTCAACCAGACAAAGCTTCAACCGATAGAGATTATGATTTAGCCTTGGATTTTTGTTTAGAAAACATCAACAAAATGGCCATTTGCGCTGGTTCACATAATGAAAAAAGCAGCGAACATTTGGTAAATTTGATTAAAAAGTACGGATTAGAAAAAAACGATTATAGAATTTACTTTTCTCAACTTTTTGGAATGAGCGACCATCTAAGTTATAATTTAGCACATGCTGGTTATAATGTTGCAAAATATTTGCCGTATGGTCCAGTAAAATCCGTTTTACCTTATTTGTTTAGAAGAGCGCAAGAAAATACCAGTGTTCAAGGGCAGGCGGGAAGAGAATTGAGTTTAATTCAAAAAGAAATCAAAAGAAGAAAAAAGGTTTCTAAATGAATTATGATATTTCTCAAATAGGAAATGCAGCTCAATCGCTGATTCCATTTACTGAAAATCATTCGATTATATGTTTTTATGGAGAAATGGGAGCTGGTAAAACAACTCTTATCAAAGAAATTTGTAAGCGCTTAAATGTTATTGATGAAGTTAGCAGTCCAAGTTTTGGATTGGTTAACGAATACAAAATTTCTGAAAGCGAAAGTATATTTCATTTCGACTTTTACCGCATAAAAAACATTGAAGAAGTTTTCGACTTGGGCTATGAAGATTATTTTGATTCTGGAAATATTTGTTTAATTGAATGGCCAGAAAAAATAGAAAGCATACTTTCAAAGGAGAACTATTTAAAAATCGAAATCACGATTTTGAATGATATCAGAAATTTAACAATAGAAGAAATAATAAACTACTAAAACTTGCTGGGCATAGTTCTATAAAAACTGTATATTTGAGTTCTAACCAAATTAAAGAATCAACCATTCCATGCAAGAAACCCCTGCTTTTGGCTTTAGTGAATTGGCTAAACAAGCCTCTCTTCAACCCAAAGAATCTTTGCTTGAAGTATTTCAGCCACACAAAACATTATATATTGGAGTACCCAAAGAAACTACATTACAAGAACATAGAGTACCTTTAACTCCATCTTCCGTTCAAGTATTGGTTAATAATGGAAATGAAGTTTGGATAGAAAGTGGAACTGGCGCTGGTGCTGGCTTTTCTGATAAAGATTTCAGTGAAGCAGGAGCTAAAATTTGCTTTTCTAAAGAAGAAATTTTCAAAGCTCATGTAATTGTAAAAGTTGAACCTCCAACAGAGGAAGAGATTCAATTATTAAGTCCAGATAAACTGCTAATTTCGGCATTACAACACGGCTCAAAATCAGAAAAATTCATTAGAAGTTTAATGAATAAAAAAATAAATGCCTTTGCTTTTGAATACCTAAAAGACATTGATGGCTCCTACCCTGTTGTAAGAACCATGAGTGAAATTGCAGGATATTCAGCAATTTCTGTGGCATCAGAATTATTGAGTGTAAATAGAGGTGGAAAAGGAGAAATGTTAGGAGGAGTTACTGGAATTCCACCAACAGAAATCCTAATTATTGGAGCTGGTACTGTTGGACGATTTGCAGCCAAAGCAGCTTTAGGATATGGTGCAATGGTTAAAGTTTTCGACCATTCTTTAACTAACCTCAGAAGTTTACAAAACGAAATTCAACAGCAAGTTTATACTTCACTTGTCCATCCAAAAATTCTTCACAAAGCTTTAATATCGGCAGATGTAGTTATTGGATGTATTAGAAATGAAGAAGGCAGAAGTCCGGTTTTAATTACAGAAGAACAAGTTTCAAACATGAAAGAAGGTTCTGTAATTATTGATATCAGTATTGACCAAGGCGGAATATTTGAAACTTCAGAAATCACAAGTCACTCAAAACCAACTTTTACTAAACACGGCGTAATACATTATTGTGTACCCAATATCACATCAAGAGTAAGCCGAACTGCTAGTTATGCTTTAAGTAATATATTAAGTCCTTTATTAATGAAGCTAAGCGAATCGGGATCACTTACAGATTATCTTTATAATAACGCTGAATTAAGAAGTGGAATTTATATATACAAAGGCAATTTAACCAACAAACATTTAGGTAAACGCCTGAGTATCTACCACAAAGATATAGACTTACTGCTAGGAGCGCATATTTAGAACAAACATTGCTTTCCAAATTAATTTTAAGTTTTAAAGTTATCTGACTAAATAACAGCCAAATAAAACATCCACACCCCTGTGGATAGATGGTGTATTAGTTGGCAACTTGTTTTCCGTAATTTGTTGTTCTGAAATTGTTCCACGCAAGTATATCAAGCATTTCAAAGAAAGTATATTTCCAAGAAAATAAGTTTCACGGAAATAAAAAGATGTTGAAAAACTTGTGTTTAAAGGCAATTAGGGATTAAAAAATGAAATTTACTTATTACGGACATTCATGTTTTTTATTGGAAACAGGCGGCAAGAAATTGTTGTTTGATCCTTTTATTTCGCAGAATGAATTGGCAAAGGAAATTTCTTTAGATTATATTGAAGCTGATTATATTTTAGTATCTCATGGCCATAATGACCATACAAACGATTTAGTTTATTTAGCAAAAAAGACCAATGCCTTAGTAATATGTGGTTGGGAAATTATGCTTTGGCTAGAAAAACAAGGTATTAAAAATCTTCATTCAATGAATATTGGTGGCAAAGCAATCTTTGATTTTGGTACAATCAAAATCACATTTGCAGCGCATTCTTCAAGTTTAGCAGATGGCACTTACGGAGGAACATCAATAGGATTTTTAATTTTGTCTGAAGGAAAAACTATTTATTATAGTGGAGATACCGGACTGAGTATGGAAATGAAATTAATTGGTGAGTTTAACCCAGCAGATTGGGCTATTTTACCAATTGGTGGAAATTTTACCATGGATGCAGATGACGCCGTAATAGCAGCTAATTTTGTCAAATGTGATAAAATTATAGGCATACATTACGACACATTTGGACCAATTAAAATTGACCATATAGCCGCCAAAAAATCATTTTCAGACCAAAACAAAGAATTATTTCTTTTAAACATTTCAGAAACCATTCAATTGTAATTTATTCAAATGAGCAAAACCATATCAATCGTTAATCAAAAAGGTGGCGTAGGAAAAACCACAACTGCTATCAATTTAGCTGCTAGTTTAGCTGTACTTGAATACAGAACGCTTTTAGTTGATGCAGATCCTCAGGCAAATTCTACTTCAGGAATTGGCTTAGATCCAAAAGACATTAGAACAGGCTTGTATGAAGTTTTGGTAAATGAAGTACCAGCAAAAGATGCAATTTTGAGCACCGAGTATCAATATATGGATATTCTTCCATCAAATATCGACTTGGTTGGAGCTGAAATTGAATTAATTAGTGTTCCCAATAGAGAGAAATTGATGAAATATGCTTTTTCTAAAATAAAAGATGATTACGATTTTGTAATAATTGATTGCTCTCCATCATTAGGTTTAATCACAACAAATTCATTGGCAGCAAGTGATTCAGTAATCATTCCTGTTCAATGCGAATATTTTGCATTGGAAGGTTTAGGAAAATTACTCAATACAGTAAAAATTATTCAATCTGGAATGAACCCCGACTTACAAATTGAAGGATTATTACTAACAATGTATGATATGCGTTTGCGTTTAAGTAACCAAGTTGTTGACGAGGTTAAAATGCATTTTCAACAATTGGTATTTGATACAATTATTCAGAGAAATACAAAATTATCTGAAGCACCAAGTTTTGGAAAAGCAGCAATTTCGCATGATGCAGAAAGTAAAGGAGCCATTAATTATTTAAATCTGGCAAAAGAATTGCTACATAAAAATGGATTAACAAAAAGCGGCGCAGCAGACTTTAATACACAAACAACAAATAACTAATATTTCTATAGTAATTATATGAGCAAACAACAAAGAAACGCACTGGGAAGAGGATTAAGCGCATTGCTCGAAAATGCCAGTACCGATATCACAGGATCAGAAGCTAAACCACTGAATTCTATCAGTGAAATTCCTATTAGTCAGGTTCAGGCAAATCCATTTCAACCACGTGATGTTTTTGAAGAAACTGCCTTAAATGAATTAGCAGAATCTATTAAAGTTCACGGTATTATTCAGCCAATTACTGTAAGGAAATTAGGTTATGATTCATATCAAATTATTAGTGGAGAAAGAAGAACTCGTGCAGCCAGAATCGCTGGTTTAACTAATATTCCTGCTTATATACGTTTGGCTGATGATCAAGGAATGCTAGAAATGGCATTAATTGAAAATATTCAACGTGAAGAATTAAATGCGATGGAAATTGCATTCAGTTATAAAAGATTATTGGACGAGTGTAGTTTAAATCAAGAACAATTAGGTGATAGAGTTGGGAAAAATCGCTCAACTGTAAACAACTATTTACGTTTATTAAAACTTCCTGATAATATTCAAGTTGCTATTAGAGATAATGAAATTACGATGGGTCATGCCAGAGCAATTATCAATATTGAAGATGCCGATGAACAACAATATTTGTTCAACAAAATGGTTGAAGATAGTTTATCAGTAAGAGATGTTGAAACTTTGGTTCGTCAGGCTCATGAAAGAGTTGAAGAAAAAAAAGCGAGCAATCCTACAAAGAAAAAAACTGAAACTCCTTCAAGTTTTATTGAATTTCAACAAACATTAAGTAATAAATTTGATACCAAAGTAAAAATCAAAGCTGATGAAAGAGGCCGTGGTTCTTTGGTTATTCCATTCAAATCTCAACAAGATTTAAAACGACTTATTGATTTACTGTGATAAGAATTTTTATCATCATATTATTATCAATTTTCACCGGAACTAGCTTAATGGCTCAAGCTCCGGTGAAAAAACCTGAACCTAAGAAGGAGTCAAATCCTTATAGAAAGGTTACTTTAATTGCATTGGTGCCAGGTGCGGGACAGATTTACAATAAAAAATACTGGAAACTTCCTATTGTTTATGGAGGATTTGCTGCCTTAGGATACTCTTATGTTTTTTATAAAAATCAGTATAATTCAGTTAGAGAGGCTTATATACAGGTTTTAAACAAACAACCAGTTACAAATCCTGAATTTGCAAATGTGCCTGGAGAAATGTTATTAAATGTTAGAGAAAGCTATAGAAAATCAAGAGATTTATCTATTATTTCTATGGTTGGTTTGTATGCACTTCAAATTGTAGATGCCACTGTTGATGCACATTTAAAAGGGTTTGATATGAGTGAAAATTTAAGTCTAAGAATTAGTCCTGATATTCGCCAAACACCTTATTGTACATCAACTGGATTAAGTTTCACATTAAGTATCCGATAAAAATTTCCTTTATCGGATTTTCTTATTTATATTACAGCAATAATTGCTCTTAGGAGCATTCTTAAAACAAAGAATAAATGAAAATCGCACTATTAGGCTACGGTAAAATGGGAATGGCTATTGAAAAAATAGCAATGGCTAAAAACCATGAAATCATTTACAAAGTAACATTAGAAAATGCTTATGATTTTATGCCACTTAGTCTTAAAAATGTTGATGTTGCAATAGATTTCAGCATGCCAACAGCAGCTGTTGATAATATCCATAAATGTTTTGAAGCAGGCGTTCCTGTTGTAGTTGGTACTACTGGTTGGTACGACCAATTAGATGAAATAAAAGAATTGGCCGAAAAGGAAGGACAAGCTTTGGTTTATAGCTCTAATTTTAGTGTGGGTGTAAATTTGTTTTATAAACTCAATAAAATTTTAGCTTCAATGATGAAAAATTTTGACAACTATGATGTCATGATTGAAGAAGTTCATCATACTGCAAAATTAGATCATCCTAGTGGTACTGCATTAAGTTTAGCTAAACATTTAATGGCTGAATACCCACAAAAAACTACTATCAAAGACCGATTAATATTCGACAAAAATCAGCCTGCTCAAAGCGCAAAAGCACATGAGTTGTTAATTGAATCATACAGAGAAGGTGATGTTACAGGATTACATACTGTAAAATACGAATCTGTTATAGACTCAATTCAAATTACTCATGATGCAAAATCTCGTTATGGTTTTGCAAAAGGTGCGCTAATGGCTGCCGAATGGATTATTGGCAAAAAAGGAGTTTATACGATGGATGATATCTTAAATCTCGATGATTTCATCAAAGGTTCTTAATACTTTATCATTCAAATTCAACCATTTAGCAAAACTAAAATTAGCTTTCAGTTTTTTTTAGCAATTTGCCTTCAACAAAAGCAGTTCAGATGACACAATCCTTCAATCTCGCAGAAACTTTTAATTTTTATTTTACAAGTCCTAAGAAGTTCACTAAAAAACAATGGATAATCACCGTTATTTGGTGTTTACTAAATTTAATAATTGCTGGTCTTTACATTGGTGCTGGTGCTAGTTATTCATTGGCAATCATGAATTTTATTTATGGAAGCGCACTTATTCTTCTTTATTTCACAGGCATTTTAGCACTTATTGTAGCTCCTATAGTTTATGTACTTCTTTTCATTTTACATAAATTATATTTTAGTTTTAATAATATAATTGGTAAAGAAAAAGACTCTAAAGAAAATAAGTTCTTATCAGCTATCATTCTTTTAGGAAGCATTTTTATTTTTAAATTATATTTTTCAATATTTATAAGTGTTGGTATAGTTGTATTAGCTGTAATTCTTGCAATTGATAAGCCAGATAATAAAATGACCTATGAATGGTCGGATGCAATATGGTTTGCAACTTTAGCTGCAACTGTTATTCGTTCTTATTTTATTGAAGCCTATACCATTCCTACTCCTTCTATGGAAAAATCCTTATTGGTTGGAGATTTTCTTTTTGTAAGTAAAATGCATTTTGGAACAAGACTACCTATGACTCCATTAGCCTTTCCATTTGCTCACAATACGCTTCCATTAACAGATTCAGTAAACTCTTACTTAGATTGGATGTCGATGCCTTATAAACGTCTGAGTGCAATTAGTCCGATTAAAAACAATGACGTAGTTGTTTTTAATTATCCAAACGAAAATGGAAGACCAAGCGATAAAAAAGAAAATTATATCAAACGTTGTTTAGCAATTTCTGGAGATAGTATTGAAGTAATTAATGGTGAAGTTTTTGTGAATGGTATTGCAGCTGATAAACCTAAAAAAATGCAATTATCATACTATGTTAAACTAAATGAACAAGATGGATGGGATACTGAAAAATTCCAAAAGTTTAGCAGAAAATATGATATTACAGAAGGACAACAGCTTCATGGAAATTTAGATTTTTCATTTGTTTTACCGTATAATGTTAAACAAGAAATCGAAAATGAAAATGGAATTACATCAGTTGATTCACTTATAATGAAAAAAGGAGAATACATGGCTGGTATTTTTCCTAATACCGATAATACTACATGGAATGTTGATTATTTCGGACCACTTTATGTACCAAAAGCTGGAGCCGAAATTAAACTAGATAGTACTACTTATATTTTATATGAACGTGCTATTAAGGTTTATGAAAACAATCCTAGTTTCGAAACCAAAGCTGGAAAATACTATATAGATGGAAATGAAATTACATCTTATACCTTTAAATATAACTACTATTTTATGATGGGTGATAACCGTCACAATAGCGCTGATAGTCGCTTCTGGGGATTTGTACCAGAAACCAATATTGTAGGGAAAGCACTATTTGTTTGGATGAGTTGGGATAAAGACGGTGAAAATCTATTCAAAAATATCCGTTGGAATAGGTTGTTCAGAGGAATCAAATAAATAATAAGAAGGGGATTTTCAAAAATGAAAATCCCCTTTTTATTTATGCTAAAATCTAGTTTTTATTATTGATGTTAGGATTTTCAGCTGACCCTATTTATTGCATACTATTTGAATATGTCCTAAATGTGTTTTACAATGCCAATCGTATTGGGCTAATGCAAGTTTCAAACTGTATTCTTTATTGTATTCAGGGTGAATATAAACACGCTCAAAATCTGATTCGCTCATGCTGTTCAATAGTTTAGTCCATCTTTCATGAACACCTCTAATGATAGATAATGAAGGTAAAATATCAAATTCCTTTTCATCTTCCATTTCAACAAAAGCATCTTGAAGGTAAGGTTTAATGATTGGCTTATCCTCACTTAAAGCAAGTTTGAATCTAATAAAAGCATTCATGTGACTATCGGCTAAATGGTGCACAACTTGTCTAACAGTCCAAGACCCTTCTCTATAAGTATCATTCAATTGAACAGAACTAAGCTGTTTTAATTTTGCTTCCAATAAATCAGGGAAATGCTGAATAGTTGCTTTATAAACTTCCATCATTTCTTGGTTAATAAGCTCAGGCGAAACGAATTTGCCTATCGGAAATTTAAGTGTATCCATTTTAAAAGGTAATTTCTATTTCATTTTTAATCAAATCCTCAAAAGTTTCTCTTTGTCGAATTAGATGAGCTTTTCCATCTACTAACATAACTTCTGCTGGACGAAATCTTGCATTATAATTACTGCTCATAGTAAAGCCATATGCACCAGCATTTCTAAAACATAAAATATCACCTTCTCTTACTTCATTTAATTTTCTATCCCAACCAAATGTATCTGTCTCACAGATATAACCAACCACTGTGTATATTCTTTGTTTTCCTTCAGGATTTGATATGTTTTCAATATGATGGTAAGAATCGTATAACATTGGTCTGATTAAATGATTTAAACCACTATCAACTCCAACAAAAACTGTAGCTGTAGTTTGTTTTAGCACATTAACTTTCACTAAGAAAAAACCAGATTCACTAACCAAAAACTTACCTGGTTCAAACCATAATTCTAAATCTCTACCATAGTCTTTACAAAACTCTAAAAAGCGAGTTGCCAAAGCAGAACCTAATTCTTCAATATCAGTAGTTATATCACCTTCTTTATATGCAACTTTGAATCCACTTCCAAAATCAAGAAACTCTAAGTCTTTGAAATCTCTGGCTGCATCAAATAGAATTTCTGCACCTTGTAAGAACACCCCTGGATCTAAAATATCAGAACCAGTATGCATGTGTAATCCATTTACTTTTATTTTTTGAGATTCAACTACACGTAAAACATGTCGTAATTGATAAACCGAAATACCAAATTTAGAATCAATATGCCCAGTTGAAATTTTACTATTACCACCAGCTAAAATATGTGGATTGATGCGAATACAGCAAGGAACTGAACTTCCATAAATAGAGCCAAACTGTTCTAAAATCGAAATATTATCAATATTAATATGAACACCTAACTGAACGGCTTCCTGAATTTCTTCAATGCTTACACAATTAGGAGTAAAAATAATCTCATTAGGCAAAAATCCTGCGCGTAAACCTAATTGAACTTCATTTATAGATACAGTATCTAATCCACTGCCTTGTTTCTTTAACAACCTTAGTACTGCAGAATTATTTAGTGCCTTACATGCATATTTTATTTGGACATCAACAGGAGCAAAAGCCTTCTTTAATTTATTGTATTGATTGATAATTTTTTCTGCTTCGTACACATAAACTGGTGCACCAAATTCTTCTGCTACTTTTAGTAATTGTTGATTTCTATCCATACTACAAAAGTAACAAAACAATCAATTTCTTAACGAATAAATTAAAATGTGATAATCTTAAACCGTTTTATTAACGGCATGGATAAACCAATTAATGAAAGGTACTTTTTTGTTTTAGTATTTTTCATCACAATTCTTGCAGGCATGCATTTGAGTCTGATGGATATAGATGCCAGTCAGTATGCCGCTATTAGTAAAGAAATGTTTTTTAATAAAAGTTATTTAGAGATTTACTGCCGAGGTTTTGATTACTTAGATAAACCACCAATGTTATTTTGGACCTCCGTTTTATCATTTAAAATCTTTGGTATTCACGAATGGGCCTATCGTTTACCTTCTGTTTTGGTATCGGTTTTGGGATTATTTTCTCTATTTAAATTTAGCAAAATATACTACCCTACTCCTATTGCATTTTACGCTGTTCTAATTTTTGGTACTAGTCAGGCTTTCTTTCTAATGAACCATGATGTTCGCACAGACACTATGTTAACTGGATTTGTGCTATTAGCTCTGTGGCAAATTTCACAGTATTTTGCAGACAAAAAACGAAAGAACCTATTCATTGGAACAATTGGAATTGCTATGGCTATGATGACCAAAGGTCCAATTGGCTTGATAGCTCCTGTAATTATAATTGGAATAAATTTAGCTTATTCAAAAAAGTTGAAACTTCTTTTAGATATCAATTTAATCTATTCATTTTTACTTTTAATGATATTGTTATTCCCAATGTCGTATGGCTTATATACACAGTTTGATTTGCATCCAGAAAAAGAGGCGTATGGTTTAAAAGGACCTTCAGGAATTAGATTTTATTATTGGATTCAAAGTTTTGGAAGAATAACACATGAAAGTAATTGGGACAACAATCCTGAACCATTGTTTCTTGTGCACAGTTTTTTATGGAGCTTTTTACCTTGGCCTATACTCTATTTACTTGCAATCATTAAAATAATACGAATTAGTATTCGAAGAGAAATTAGAAACTATTTACCAGAAATATCAAGCTTTGGAGGTTTTATCATACTCTTTACTATTATGAGTTTATCATCTTACCAATTGCCACATTATACCTTTTTTATTCACCCTTTAGCAGCCATTACTTTATCTCATTTCATTTATCATTTCGAAGAAAATATTAAATGGATTAGAAATTTGGCTATTAGTCAATTTGTGGTTTATACTATAATTAGCATCTTATTATTTTACCTAAACGCATGGGCATTTCCAAACAATCCATTTCTTTATAATTCAATAGTAGTAGTTTCACTTTTTTATAATTTTGATTTACTCTTTAACTCAAATAAAAATAAAAAAGCAAACATTATTTGGAGCGGATTTTTATTTATGGCTGTATGTAATTTTATCTTAAATACTAACATATACCCATCAATTTTTAAGTACCAAGCTAATGAACAAATAGCGGTTCACATGAACAAAAATCAAGCTAATTCGCCATTACACGTTTACAAAACAGATTATTGGTATAGTTGTGATTTTAATCTGAATCAGAAAATTCAAAATGAAAATCACTTAGATACTTTGATTGAAAATTCTAAAAAAAATAAACTGTTTATCATGACCAATGAAGAAGGATTAAGTGAATTAAAGAATAAACTTCAAGTTAAAGATATCATTGGTTTTAAGAACTTTCCGGTATCTAATTTAAGCATAGATTTTATCAATCCTTATAAAAGAAATCAAACAATCTCTTATCTTTATCTTGTTGAAACGAAATAAGATGAAAACTATAAAATTAATTTTTTTATTACTAGTTGGATTTATCTCCACTGAAACTAAAGCTCAGAAGCACCATCAACCAGATAAAGCTGCAATTAAACAAGTTTTATTATCACAACAATTTGCTTGGAATAATGGCTCTATTGATAGCTTTATGATACATTATTGGAACAGTCCAGAATTACGATTTGTTAGTAAAAAAGGTGTAAGTTATGGTTGGCAAAAAGTATCGGATAATTATAAAAAATCGTATGCCAGTAAAGAAAAAATGGGGAAACTCGAATTTGATATTAAAACTATTGAGTTAATTGATAAATCAAACGCAATGGTTGTTGGAGCTTGGGCAATTCAAAACAATGACGGAAATCCTTCTGGATATTTTACACTTTGGCTAAAAAAGATAAACGGGAAATGGCTAATTGTTTTAGACCATACTTCCTAATCTTTAGCTGCTTCACGCATCATAGCAACTGCGAGTTCTTTGCCTAAATAAGCATCAATAACAGCATGCACTCCGTATAACAATGGCGTTAATAATACGGCCACAGTTAACTTATAAATATAATTTACTATACCAATTCCTAAAACCAATTTTAAATCCCAACCAGCACCAATATAAAAGGCTATTAGTAACACAACAAAACTATCAATAAATTGTGATACCAATGTTGAACCCGTTGAACGTAACCATAAGTACCTATCGCCAGTTTTCTTCTTTACATAATGAAAAACACTTACATCAATAATTTGGCCAACTAAAAATGCAACTAAACTTCCAATAATAATCCATAAACCCTGACCAAAAATATTTTCATAAGCCACTTGCATATTTAAACTGCCAGAACTAGTTTCTTTTACTACCCAAAAATCGGCAGGAGTTAGCTTTATCGCTCCAAATATGACAATAAAAGAATAGGAAATTAAAGCCGCTGCTATGTAACTAAATAACTTTACACCACTTCTTCCGAAATATTCATTGATAATATCTGTCATTACAAAAACAATTGGCCAAAGAATTACACCTGCTGTCATGTTAAAAGTAAAGTCATTTCCAAAAAAATGCATGTGAACAGGACTTAATCCTAAAGTAGCTTCGAGTGAGAAAATTTTAACCCCAATAAATTCAGCAACAATGGCATTGGCTATAAAAAACGAACCCAAAACTAAAAATAAAATATTCCTTTTGTTTTCTTTAATCATGAAATTAATGTATAATTTGCTTCATCAAAAAAAAGGAATAAAGTTGACAATTGTTATTCATAGGTTTGTTTTATGACAATTCTTATTATTCAAATTAAAGTGAGGATAATTGTTTAATACATCATCATTTTCATACAAAAAACTGAACCACCCGATTTCATAAATTCACTAGTTTCTGTTTCATAAATTTCAAACGATTCTGTTAGTAATGCATCTTTTGCAACTTTACTTCCTGTTTGCAAAACAGCAAATTTGGCTTCGGTTAATACATGGGCGTTTAAACAAAAAGTATTCAATGCTTCATCTACTGGAATTTCATAAATAACATCAAAACATCTTTTCAAAATAGCCAAACCTTCAGCAGTAAAAGCATCAGGACATAACATAACAGCTTTATCTGAAAGTGGCACAAAACAAGTATCTAAATGATAGAAATTTTCATTAACCAATTCTAATAAAACAAAACTACAGTTGGTAGCTTCCATTATTTCTTTATAAGCATCGGCATTACTTCTATGGCCATAACCACCGTAAAACAATTTTCTACCTGGATGTGGAATGGTATCTCCCATACCTTCAAATAGTTCAGTTTGATTTAAATGTGTAATTGAATATCCGTGTTCCTTGTAAAATGCTTCAAAAAATGGAACTTCCAATTGTCTGCTTTCATGGCGCATTTTGCTCATAACAACCGATTTTTCTTTTTGCAAATTCATATAAGGAAAACTTTGATTGGCACAAAAAACCATATCTTCCCTACCCTCTGCTCCAGGAATTACCAACACTTCATCAATTACATTTTTCGACTTCCAATCTTCATAAATAGATTTCAATTGCAACCATTGATTTTTAGCTAATTCTTTATCTAGTTTACCTGATTGACTCTCCATATATGGATTTTTAACATCTATGATATCAAAAAAATCAGGACTACACATCAATATTTTTTTAGGTTCATCGCGTTTTTCAAACCGTTCAACATTAAAATCCACTTGAATATCTGAAAGTTTTTGGAAAGTTTGTACAGGTATCATAGCTTGTAAAAAAAACAAACATAAGTTATATGAGACAAATAATCATACTGATTGCTATTTTGATCTATTCGAATAGCTCCAATGCTCAGCAAAAATTTAATGGACATAAGCCAGTTGGAAGAACTGAAGCTGAAAAAAAATTAAGTAAAGAAAGAGGTAATTCACAATTATTTAAAACAGGTTTAAACAAGAGATTCCCTGCATCTTTTGTATTGCCAGGTGAATTTGAAGAATCACAAGCTGTTGCTATTTCTTGGTCGTTTGACTACGATAACAATGGAAATGTAACTGGTGCAGATACAAGCAGTGAATATGGTGTAGTATCGGCATTACTGGCAGATGCCATTCAAAAGGAATGTCGTGTAATTATTAGGGTTGATAAAGCTAGGGATACAATTCCAGTTAAAGCTTTTATGAACAATAGAAATACGCCATTATTTAACTATCTTTTTATGGTTGCAAAAGGAGATGATTGGTGGACCCGTGATTATGGCCCTATGGCATTTTACAACAATACACTTGATTCGATATCATTTACTGATATGAAGTATTATGATGGCAGAGACAATGATGATATTTTTCCAGAACAACTAGCTAATATAATGGGTAAAGTAAACTACAAAACAGCTTTAAATGCAGAAGGTGGTAACTTTATGACAGACGGCTTTGGGAAAATGTTTTTTAGCGACCGATTAACCCTCGAAAATGAAGATATTTTATCATGGTCGAAACAAGCAATTTTTGATACATTAAGAACTAGTTTAGGAACTCCCGATTTAAAGGAATTAGTTTCATTAGAATGTGATGGCGGCACTGGACATATAGATTTATATGTAAAGCTGATTGATGAACAAACCATCATCATGTCACAGTATCCTTCTGAAATAACTGCTCAAGACAGGCAAATAATTGAGGATAATTTTCAGGCCATTTCTAACATGACAAGCACTTATAATAGGCCTTTTAGAATATTGAGGGTTGAACATCCGACCAATGATGCCGGTAAACACACTAGAAAATCATGCAATCAACTCGATGCTGATGCACGAAATTTTATCAATGGAACTACCGTTAATAATAGTTTTATTTTTCCTTCTTATTATGATGGAAAAACTGGTAACAAAGAACAACATGAGCGTATCATGACTTATTTTAATAGAACTTTACCCGGTTATAATATTGTACCAATTGATAGCAGAGATTTATCTCCATTAGGTGGTGCTATACATTGTATTACGATGCAAATTCCAGCAGAAAATCCAATTCGTTTTTGGCACCCTTCTGTTGATGGCATTCAAGCTAATTTAAACAAGTACCATATTATAGCTAAAATTAGTAATCAAAGTGGAATTAAAACTTCTAAATGTTTTTATAGAAAAAATAAAGGCGAATGGATTAGCACAATTTTGACTGATTCTGCTGGCTATTTTATTGGTGACATTTTAAATAGTGGATTAAGTGGTGATGATGAAATTGAATACTATTTAGAAGCAGAAAGTAACAATGGAAAAACTGCCTATAAACCTATTACAGCAAAAAACGGCGGGTATTACAAAATTCGTTTGAGAATTCCAGCAGGAACAGAAGATGATATGGTGCAAAGAGTAAATCATTTATTTACTGCTTATCCAAATCCTGCAAGAGATTTGGTAAATATCAACTTCCAAATTATTGAACAAGCTGATATTAAACTAAATATTTATGATGGATTAGGCAAGTTGGTTTATACAGAAAACCATGAGCAAACCAAACCAGGATTATATACGAGTGAAGTGAATATTGAAGCATTACCGCAAGGAATTTACTTTTATTCATTACTCATCAATAACAAATTAAGTTTATCTAAAAAATTAAGGATAGACAAATAAGTTTGATTGATATAAAACAAAAAATCCCGCTAAATAGCGGGATTTTTTGTTTTTATGAGCGACAAGAACAAGATATTAAATGATCGTTAATCATGCCTGCTGCTTGCATATAAGCATAACAAATAGTTGAACCAACAAATGTAAATCCTCTACTTTTCAAAGCTTTGCTCATGGCATCACTTTCGGGACTGGTAGCAGGAATATTCGCGTTTGAACTAGGCTTATTATCTATAGTCCTACCATTTGTAAACTGCCATATAAATGAATCAAAACTACCAAACTCTTTTTGGATATCTATAAAGGCTTTTGCATTTTTAATGGTACCCGAAATCTTTAATTTATTGCGGATAATACTTTCGTCTTGCATCAATCTTAAAACATCTTGTTCCGTAAATTTTGCGACCTTTTTGACATCAAAATTAGCAAATGCCTTTTTGAAACCTTGGCGTCTATGTAAGATAGTTTTCCAGCTTAATCCAGCTTGAAAACTATCCAATACAATAAATTCAAAATGTTTCTTGTCATCATGAACAGGTCTACCCCATTCAGCCTGATGATAAGCCAGCATCAATTCATCGGAACCTGGCCAAGTGCAATTCATTCGACTAATTTAAAAGAACAAACCAAATAAATCATTTCCAAAAATAAGCACCATTAAAGTAAGAAGAATAATCATTCCAACATATTGAGCTCTTTCTAAAAACTTTTCACTTAAAGGTCTTCTTAAAATTATTTCAATCAATAAAAATACTACATGACCGCCATCTAAAGCAAGAATTGGCAAAATATTCATGAAAGCCAAACCCAAAGAAATTAGCGCTGTTAATACCCAAAACTTCTGCCAAATCCATTCACCACCATAGAATTTAGCAATACCAATAGGACCTTGAACAGCTTTATTTACAGCGATATCGCCTTTGAAAATTTTCTGCCAACCCATAATCTGAGTTTGAATAGTTTCAACAGCTTTTTTATATCCCGCAGGGAATGATTCAAAGAATCCAAATTGAACTGTTTCGTATTCGAAGTCTTTAGTATCTGGTTTAAAACCAACCAAACCATTTGGATCTATTTGAATTTGTAAAACAAGTTCTTGACCACCTCTCATTAAAGTGAAATTTGTTGCTAAACCTTTTCTATTATTAACAACATTTTTAAAATTATCAAAGTATTCAACTGCAATTGTATCAACTTTAGTAATTACATCATTAACCATTAAACCAGCCTTTTCTGCAGGAAAACCAGGTGTAATTTCATTAACAAAAAAGTGCATTCTTGGCGAAAAGAAATCGGCTTTAGCAGAGCTGAATTTTTTAATAAAATCAGATGGAATAGAGATATTCATTTCTTGTCCATCTCTTAAAACAGTGTATGTTACACCATCTCCAAGAATGTGTTCAATTTTTAAAGCCTCTTCAAAACGAACTATCTTCTCTCCATTTACTTTTAATAACTTATCTCCTGTTTTAAAACCGTATTCTTTAGCTAATTCAGAAGGAACAATACCATTTTTTACTGAATCGTTTTTAGTATACTTTTCACCATAAGTATAACTCAACATAGCAAAAATGATGATACCAGTAATTACATTTACGATTACACCACCAACCATTACTATTAAACGTTGCCAAGCTGGTTTACTTCTGAATTCCCATGGTTGAGCAGGCTGTTTCATTTGTTCAGAATCCATGCTCTCATCTATCATTCCAGCAATCTTAACATATCCACCTAATGGCAACCAACCAATTCCCCATTCGGTATCACCTCTTTTGAATGAAAACAATTTAAAATTCCATGCATCAAAAAATAGATAGAATTTTTCTACTTTAATACCAAAAGCTCGAGCAGCTAAATAATGTCCAAACTCGTGAAGAATAACCAAAATCGAAATTCCCAAAATTAATTGGGACGCCATAATCAATACCTGCATAGTCATTTTCTAATGAGGTGCGAAAATAGGATTCAATATTCAATTTACCATGAACCAGTTTGGTTTCTGTAAATTGATTGAACCGATTAAAAAAAAGCCAGCCTTTAAAACTATTTTATTAAAGATAACCAAGTACTTACAAACAATAAAGCAAGGAATTAAAAGTTCAAATTCAACGCTTTTTAGTAATAATCATTAATCAATTAACAATTTAGATAAATCTTCATCAGGCTAACAATCTAAATTCTGTTAGATAAAATCTCAAAAATTGAATGCTAATCCATGAAAACTTAAAGTGAAATATTGTGCTTCTTTTATTCAAAATTTTAAAATTAAGGTTTTCCTAAATAAGTATTAAAATAGTGAATTATGAAGTGTTTTTGTTGTAAAAAACAAAATTTCTCTACAACTAGAAAATACAACAATTAACTGAATTTCAAATAATTGATTAATACATAAAAAATCATAGTAAAAGTTTTAAAGTATCTATTTCAATGATTTAAAGAAAGAACAGAACTTCAATTGAAATAGAACTAAAAATGAAAAATAAAGTAACAAAATCTGTCGATTCATTAGCAGCTCAAATAATAAGCACACACCAACATTTTTTCAAACAAGCAGACAAAGCTATTAATATTTCTCTGACGCTGAGAAACTGGGTAATGGGATATTATATAATAGAATTTGAACAAAATGGAAATTCACGTGCAAAATATGGCGATAGACTAATACCAAGATTAGCAGAAAAGTGCAAATCTGTTAAAGGCATTGATGAAAGAGCACTTAGAAATTTTAGGCAATTTTATCAAAGTTATCCTCAATTTTATCATTTTGTTACTCTTATATTGAATCAACAAAATGGAAATAATTTCATTAAAAACGTTAAGAAAAAAAATTTAAAAGAGCTGAAACTACCTGAAAAAACAGGGCTTAAGAGCAATCTGAGATTAAACCCAATTCGGGGGACAGTGTCCACCGAATTGCAATCAGCTGAAAATCTGAACTATACAAAATTACTTCTCGAAAAATTATCATATTCTCACTTCGAAATCCTTGCTGTTATTGAGGATGCAGAAAAGAGAAATTTTTATGAAAATGAATGTATAGATGGTATTTGGGGAATAAGGGAGCTTAAAAGACAAATAAGCAGTTTGTACTATGAACGTTCGTACATGAGCAAAAAACCGGAAAAGCTTAAAGCAATTAATAAAAGAAAAATGAACAAATTGAATTCTTCGGAAGTAGTAAAATCAGTGTATTCATTTGAATTTTTAGGTTTAGAGCATAAGGATGCCGTTGAAGAAAATGATCTTGAATCAGCTTTATTAGACCATCTGCAGGACTTTATGATTGAGATGGGTAATGGGTTTTGTTTAGAATCAAGACAAAAGAAAATTCTTATTGGTGATACCAATTATTTTATTGATTTAGTATTTTATCACCGAATATTAAAATGCCACATTTTGGTTGAATTAAAAGTAGACCAATTTGCTCCTTTACATATAGGTCAATTAAATACCTATGTTAATTTTTTCAAAAAGGAAATCAAACAAAAGGGCGATAAAGCACCAATTGGAATTTTGCTAGTTACAAATAAAAATAAACCTTTAGTTGAATTTGCAACAGCCGGAATGGATAATAACTTATTTGTATCAACATATTTATTGAAACTTCCAAAAAAAGAAAAATTAGCTGCATTTGTAAAACAGGAATTAAAAAACCTCCGCTAAGGTTGAAGTTAATAAATTACAATATTGAGACTTGAATTCGAACATCTCAGCAGTTTGAAACTCGTATATAAAATGAAATAAAATTGTACGTGAAATTAGTGAAAATTTTAGTTAACTATTTTCAATATACTTATAAACCTATTTAGGGCCAGCTGAAAATCTATATTAGGAATTATTATCAATCAATTAGACTGTTTTCTAATGATTTAAATGCAAGGCTTTAAGAGCAATTGCTTAAAAATCTTTGCATTAAGTACAATTGGTTTTCAATTAAATAAAGACAGAAACAAGGCCATCTTTGTCGTTGCT
Organism: Bacteroidia bacterium; assembly: GCA_051861545.1. GTDB lineage: Bacteria > Bacteroidota > Bacteroidia > UKL13-3 > UKL13-3 > CAISCU01. The sequence continues at coordinate 59,881 of JBIMKP010000026.1, forward strand.
GCCAAATTGAAGTATCATACATACATCTTAAACAAAAGAAATGAAATCAAATAGTTTAATACCGAGACAATTTTGTTTAGGCCAATTTATTGGACTTTAACAAAATGCATTCGGAATAATATGGCAGCGTCTAAAATCTGACCTGTTTCTGTCTTTTTCAGCGGGCCCTATTTACTTGTCAAATACGGAATCAGATTCCGTATTTGACAAGTAATTGAATTAGTTTTTTTAGTTCTTAATAATATCCAAATCCTTCCAATTTAAAATATCGGTGAAGTTTAAAGAAGCTGTTATACCAGTATAAACAACAAAAGATTTTTTAACTTCAGGATTTATCTTTTTCCAATAATTTATACCTTTAACAAAATCATTAGTAAAAGTAGTTGCAGTTTTAATTTCAATTGGAACTACTTGAGAAGATTGATCCATTAAAACATCAATTTCGTTGCCAGTTCTATCGCGCCAATAAAACAAATTACTACGTTGACCATTGTTAAATCTCGCTTTTAATAATTCCAAAATAATTAGATTTTCAAACAATGCACCTCTTAATGGATGAGTATTGACATGGGATTCTGTCTCAAGTTCTAATAGAGAGCAACAAAGACCCGTATCATAAAAATATAGTTTAGGCATTTGAGTTAAACGTTTACCTAGGTTATTATAAAAGGGCTGTAACCTAAAAGCAATAAAACTAGCTTCTAAAATTCCAAACCAACTTAAAATTGTTTTTTGATCAACCCCAGTATCATTACCAATTGATGTATAATTAACCTCTTGTCCAACCCTTGTTGCACATACCTTTAAAAATCGCTGAAACATAGCCAAATTGGTAATGTTTTTAATTTGTCGAACATCTCTTTCTACATAAGTTAAAAGGTAGTTAGGATAATAATCTACTGGTTTAATTTTCTTGTCATACAAACGAGGATAACCACCATTAAGAATCAATTTATTTAATGAAATTGCACCATACTTGCTGCTTGAAAGTTCTTTGTAACTAAAGGGAAGTAGATGAACAAAAGCTATTCTACCAGCCAAAGTTTGGGATATACTTTCTAATAATAACAAATTTTGAGAACCTGTAATAATAAACAAACCAACTTTATTGGGCTGTTCATCTATAACACCTTGAATATAGGACAAGAGCTGTGGAACACGCTGAATCTCATCAAAAATTGCACCTGATTTATACAGACTTAAAAAAGCTCTAGGGTCTTTTGTAGCAAGTAAAACATTGTCATGATTTTCAAAACTAATATAGGGTTTATTAGGAAACAGTTCTTTTGCAAGAGTAGTCTTTCCCGATTGCCTAGGACCTAACAAACCAACAGCTGGAAACTTTTTTGCCAGGTATTTAATTTTTGTTGATGCAGCTCTAATAATCATAAAACAAAATTAACTAAATTTGTCAAATACGGAATTGAATTCCGTATTTGACAAATATAAAATAACATATTTACTTAATAATCAATTATTTAATAATATAGAAAAAATAAAATTAATTCAAAACTACACAATGATGTTAAAATGTGAAATGAAATACTTTAAGAAAAAAACCAAAACTTCAAGCATATAATTTAAAAAACAATTTGATTATATTAGTCTACTAAAAAAAACATAATTGGACTATATATTATAATAAAAAAGTTCACATTATTATTGTTAAAGTGTGTTTACCCCTTCTTTAGTTCAATTCAAAAGTATAGTTAATGTTTGATTTTCAAATTTGATTTTAAATTAAAAT
>JBIMKP010000027.1:0-60288 GCA_051861545.1 Bacteroidia bacterium
CTCTTTTTCATTTTAGTCCTTGTGAAAGTTATTGTTTTTTATACTTTCATTTTGAACTAATTTTAGGGGTGAGGACAGTATTGCAGCCAATGATGCGTAGGGTATTTTATTCAGTAAAAATGGAATAAATAATACTGCTAGCAATAGAAATATACCATGAGTAAATGCCGATAATTTTGTTTTTCCTCCTGCATCAACATTTGCGGCTCCTCTAACAACTACTGCTGTAATTGGAATTCCACCAAATAAACCACAAGCCATATTACCAATTCCTTGTGCAATAAGTTCCCTATTTACTGGAGTAATTCTATTGTGTTTATCTAATTTATCTACCGCTTCAACACATAATAAAGTTTCTAATGTGGCTAATAAACCTATTATCAATCCATTTTTCCAAATGTTTCCATTCGAAAAAATCTTTGAAAAATCTGGGAAACTGATGTTAGAAAAGATATCATTTGGAATATTAACCAATTGATGGCTACCTAATGAAAATGCATTAGCTTCTAGTGATAATAAATAATTGAATCCTAAACCAAATAGAACCACGATTAATGGTGCAGGGACCACTTTAATTTTTTTTGCAAATGGCTTTTGTAGAACAACTAAAATTATAATTGATAGTACCGAAAGTAATGTGGAGCCTTCTGATACCTGTGACCCAATATCTTTAAAGTGTTCATGGATACTATCTGCTGTAAATAAATGTAAGAATCCATCTGTCCAAAAATCTGGTTCTCCATAACCTAAGGCAATTGGGATTTGCTTGGAAATTAGAATTATTCCTATGGCAGCAAGCATTCCTTTTATTACAGATGATGGAAAATAATTAGCAATTCCACCCATTTTTAAAATTCCAAGCAGCAACTGAAATCCACCTGCAATGACTACAGACAATAAGAATGTTTGGTAATCTCCTAATGAAATAATTGCCGCTGCAACCAATGTTGATAGTCCTGCTGCTGGTCCTGAAACTCCTAATGCTGAGCCACTTATTAATGAAACTACTATCCCACCAATAATTCCTGAAATTAAACCAGAAACCAATGGCGCGCCAGATGCCAATGCAATTCCTAAACATAAAGGAAGAGCTACTAGAAAAACTGAAAGACCAGCTGGTAAATCATGTTTTAACCAGACTAATCTAAATACTTGCATTGATTTATTCATTATAAGATGCCTTTCTGCAAAAATGCCTCTTTAAATGAATATTGTTCCATTTTTTTCTTTATCTGTAAAACAAAAAATTATTTATTTTGTTTATCACGTCCTTTAGCTTCTGGTATGGCATTCCATGGGTCATCAGGCCAGCTATGTTTAGGATACCTTCTTTTTAATTCTTTTTTTACTTCATGATAGGTATTGTTCCAAAAGCTGTTTAAATCAGAAGTAACTTGAACCGGCTTGAATCCTGGTGATAATAAATGAATCACCATTCCAATTTTGTTACGATTTATTCTTGGAGTATCTGCCAAACCAAATAATTCTTGCAATCGCACAGATAAAATAGGTTGTTCCCCATTTGGGAGGTATTCAATTTTTATTGACGAGCCACTTGGAACTTCAATTTTAGCTGGAGCTAATTTTTTTAGTTCTTCTTGCTGTTCCCATTCTAATGATGATAATAATGCTTCCGACAGATTTACTTTCTTAAGTTCTTCAGGCTTTTTTATTCCGTTTAAAAACGGACCTAACCAATCTTCATTGGTCCATAATAAGGTTTGAGTATCAACTTCAGGCCAATTTTCATCTGGATTCCATTTCTTTAAACACATGATTCTGTTTTGTAGCTGAATCATGTTTTCATCAAAATTTAATAATGCTTCACCTTCAGTTTTTAGTGCATTTGAAATTGCTTTAAGTAAATGCTTTTCATCGGGAGCAGGAAGTGGTTTTGATTGTAAAACGATATTGCCAATTCTCAATTCTTTACTTGCAATTAATCCACCTTTTCGTGTATCCCAAGTAATAATTTCTTTTTCTTTTACCATTGGCATTAAATCTCTAGGATTTAGTGGAGATGCCATGAAAATTTTCCCTAATCCATCTCTGGTATCCATGTGTGCAATAGCCAACCAAGCCTCATTAGCTAAATCATCTCTATGGCCAGCAGCAGCATATTTTCCATTCGACAACTGAAATTGTGCATTGTTTCCTGGTCTTGCAGATGCTATTCTTTCAGGATATGCATAAGATAATAGTAAACCTGTTTCAAAACTGTCAAACGGCGTATTATCTGCTTTTACATCTAATAGTTTTCGATATGATTCAGATAATTTTTCTATTCTTTTAAATCCTTTACCAATTGTATTTTCACCTCTGCTTCTTCTTAAAGCTTCAATTCTTAAATTAATATCTATTCCTGCTTCTCTTGGCAGTGGATCTCTTTCCTCAAGCACAGCCGCAATATCACAAGCAAGTGGAATCGCATTCATTTCTTTCGCTAAAATCAACATATGAGCTAATCGAGGATGGCAAGCCAAATCGTGAATCTGTTTACCATGTTCAGTTATTTTTCCATCCTCAAGTGCATTTAGTAAATGAAGGGTTTCAAATGCTTGTGCTAAATGTGCTTTGGGTGGTGGACTTAACCAAGTTAATTGATTTGGATTTGAAATTCCCCATCTAGCTAATTCTAGAACCAATGAAGCTAAATCGGCCTCCGCAATTTCTGGAATTCTATGTTCAGCCAATCTTTCATGAGTAGCTTTCGTCCACATTCTATAACAAACGCCTAGGCTTAATCTACCAGCTCGACCAGCTCTTTGCTCAGCAGAATCTTTTGAAATCTGCACAGTTTCTAATCTCGATAATCCTGATTTTGGGTCGAATCTTTGTATTTTACCTAATCCACTATCAATAACAACTTTTACACCTTCAATTGTTAAACTTGTTTCAGCAATTGAAGTTGCTAATACTACTTTTCTTCTGCCACCTTTATTTGGCATAATAGCGGCATATTGCTCATTTTGAGGCAACTGCCCATATAAAGGATGGATGGCTATGCCACTAGTTTCCTTTTTTAGAATTTCAGCACATTTTCTAATATCTCCTTCACCAGGAAGAAATACCAGAATATCTCCTTCATCTTGTTTCAAAGAATTTAAAATAACTCTCGAACAAGTTTCTGATAATAAGAACTCATCTTGTCCACCCACATAAAAAACATCAACAGGAAAAACCCTGCCTTCACTTTTTACGGCTGGAGCTTTTAATAATGATGTTAAATGTGGCATGTTAAGCGTTGCCGACATAATCATTATTTTTAAATCGGGTCTTAATACTTGTTGAGATTCGCGGCACAAAGCCAACGCTAAATCTGCATGAATACTTCGTTCATGAAATTCATCAAAAATTACTAAACCTACATTTTCTAAGGCATTATCATGTTGTAACATCCTGGTTAGAATACCTTCAGTTACTACTTCAATTCTGGTATTTTTACCAATTCTGTTTTCAAATCGTATTCTATAACCAATAGTTTCTCCAACTTCTTCACCCCAAAGTTCCGACATTCTATAAGCAATAGACCTTGCCGCTAAACGACGAGGTTCTAACATCAGTATTTTTTTTCCATTTAACCAATTTTCATCGAGTAAACATAAGGGAACTAAAGTACTTTTGCCTGCGCCGGGTGCTGCATTTACTATTAGAGTATTTTCGTTTTGTAAGTGTTTTTTTATATCCGGTATAATTTCACATACTGGTAAGCCGGTTTCTAGAGGATTGAATGTCAATTTTCTTTTTATTGTTGATGGGTGTGCAATTTAGGCATTACATTTTTTAATCATTCAATTGTTTTTACTGGCAATGCAAACAAAAAGAACATCAAACCAAATAAGATTAGATGCGGATTTGAAAAATTATTATATTTTAGGAACAAAAATTAATAGTTTTTATAATGGTTGCGAATAAACATATCTGGAGTTTTTCGAGTGTTGGCGGAGTAAAAAGAGTAAATTTAGAATCTGCTTCTGATTTAAAACACTTAAATCAATTGGATCAAAAATTGTGGACTGCATTAAGTTGCCCCGTTTATGGCTTGGAAATCGATCCAAGAACTTTGGAATTAATTGATACAGATAATGATGGGCAAATTAGAATTCCTGAAATTTTAAATGCTGTAAAATGGATTCTTGAAAGATTAAAAAATCCAGATATTATTTTGCAGAATGGTGATTCACTTGAACTTTCTTCTATAAATGATGAAACAGAAGAGGGTAAGTATTTACTTACTTGTGCAGGAATTATTTTAAAGAATCTTGGTAAAACTAACGCACAATCTATAAGTATAGAAGATACTTCCGATTTTAAAAGAATTTTTGCTGGAACTGCTTTTAATGGTGATGGAATTATTACATCAGTTTCTAGCAATGATTTAAATATTACTAAGATAATAGAAGATATAATTTCTTGTTGTGGCTCTGTAGAAGATAGAAGTGGTATAGCTGGAATAACTGAAAAGGAAATAACACAATTTTTTGAAGCCTGCGAATCTTATTTCAATTGGCAAAAATTGGCTAATGAAAATAGAAGTACTTTGTTTCCATTTGGTGAAAATACTGATGCTGCAAGTATTGTTTATCAGGCTTTGGAAGCAAAAATCGACGACTACTTCTTGAGGTGTAAATTGGCTGCATTCCATCCCGAGGCAACCAATGTTTTAAATGCTTTAATTGAAAGAATGCAACAAATAAGTGATAAGGATTTGTCATCATGTATGGATGATATTGCAGCTTATCCATTGTCACATATTTCTGCTAACAAATCATTAAATATTAAATCAGGAATAAACCCAGCTTGGGAGCAAATTTGGTTTGAATTTACAAAATTTGTTTTGGCTGATAAAGATTCGCTTATGGAGCAAGATTGGCATACAATTAAAGCAAAATTTGAGCCATATTTAAACTGGAAAAACAACAAAGTAGGAGCGGAGGTTGAAGGTCTTAGTATAGATAGAATCCAAGAAATTCTAAACTCAGATTGTAAACTAAAATTGGAAGAATTAATACAACTTGATAAAGAGTTGGAAGATGAAGCCAATAGTATGATTCAAGTAGACCAATTACTTAGATATAGACGTGATTTGTTTACTGTACTCAAAAATTTTGTTACATTTTTCGATTTTTATACACCAGGTACAAAAGCTATATTCCAAGCAGGAACTTTATATTTAGACCAAAGAAGTTGTGATTTATGCATCAAAGTAAATGATATGGGCCGTCACAATGAAATGGTAAGTTTTAGTGGCATGTATTTGATTTATTGCGACTGTGTATCGAAGAGCACAAATGAAAAAATGACTATTGTTGCAGCTTTAACAAATGGCGATATTGATAATTTAATTGTAGGTAGAAATGCTGTTTTTTATGATAGAAAAGGCTTGGATTGGGATGCAACAATTGTTAAGATAATTGACAATCCAATTAGTATTAGACAAGCATTTTTTACACCATATAGGAAGTTATCGAACTTTATTAATAAACAAATTAATAAAATGGCAAGTTCTCAAGATGCCAAATTTGATGCAGCCGCAGCAGAATCTGTTGAAAGTTCAAGTGCTAGTGTAGAAGCGCTTAAAACAAAAACACCACCACCTCCACCTGAACCAGTTGATGTAGGAAAGTATGTTGGAATTTTTGCAGCAATCGCCTTAGCTTTAGGTGCAATTGGCACTGCTTTAGCATCAGTAATTTCTGGTTTCATGGCTTTAGTTTGGTGGCAAATGCCTTTGGCTTTTGCTGGAATTCTTTTGCTTATTTCTGGTCCATCAATGATTATTGCCTATTTAAAATTACGCACTAGAAACTTAGCACCAATTTTAGATGCAAATGGTTGGGCTATTAATGCAAGAGCAATAGTAAATATTCAGTTTGGTAGAGCTTTAACTCAATTGGCAAAATTACCTGAAAACTCTAAGGTGAATATGAATGATCCTTTTTCTAAAAAGAAGAGACCATTTTTAACAAGTTTTATTATTCTCCTTATTTTAGGTTTATTGGTATTTGGCCTACTTTGGAAATTTGGATTTTTAGTGCTGTAAGCTTTAAAAAACTTCACCTAAATTAACAAAAAATCCTCTTGAGCCATTGATACCAAAGCCATAATCAATACTTAAATTAGTTGATGATTCTTTGTTCATCTTTATTCTTAATCCTAATCCATATCCGGGTAATAATTGCTCGGAATGGCTTTTTAGGTCGCGCTTAAACGATTGTACATTACCAAAAACAGTTCCACCAATTAATCCATTTTTTAAGATTCTATATCGGTATTCTGCTTCAAAATAACCCATATTTCCACCTTTAAATCTACCTTGAATATAACCTCTGCCAGTATTAAAATAATCGTCCCAACCAGTGCTTGGTAACAATAAATACGGCACCCTTCCACCAAAAGTTAACCAACTATAACTCCATAATGCAAGCGTGTTTTTGCTTTTTGCTGGAAATGGTATGTACTTTTTTATCTCAATTACACATGAATTCCAGGATGTTTTATTGCCAAAATTTTTAGGATTGTTTCTAAATATCAAAGATGCATAAAGTCCATTTTCAGCATTAACTGGATTTTTTCTGTTGTCGAATAAAAACTGACCAATCCAACCTAATGTTTCTTCTCTTGATTCTTTTCCATACCTACCAAAGTTAGAAGGTATTCCTTCTGGCGCATCAATTTCTTTTATATTCCAAAAGTTATCGTAATAAATGCCAACACCTGCATAAGTGTTTTTAGCAACTTTTCTTAAAACAGTTTCATGTAACCTCAAATAAATATAATCAATTCTATAAGATGTTGAATTAATAGCTTTGGGTCCAAGACCATAAGTTTCTGAGGGATAATCCAAGAACTTATTATCGGAAATAAAATTGTATTTGTGCCCTTTGCTCCAAACATTTGCCATGATTGGAAAAATGATTTGATTTTTTTGTGTATAAGCTATGCTGCTTAGTATGGTTGAAGTTTTTGATTTATCAAACTTATCTAAAGAAAACGTGAAATTACTTGCAAGTAAAATGGCAAATCCAGTTTGTAAAGTATAACCGGCGGCGGGAACGATTGAAAAATTATAACTTTTTAATGTGTCTTTGTTAGGTTTTTCTTTAGTAATTTTCAGCTCCTGCATCACATCAACAATGTCTTTGTCTTGGTTTTGTGCATTAATATTTAACGTACATGCAAGTAAAATCAACAAGAAATTCAGAAAAAGGGCTCGATTTAAAAACATTCAATATTTGATGACGCTACAAATTAAAGGTTTAAAATGCGTAAAGGTTTTTTATTTAGGTGAATAGGGTCATATTATAGATTAACGAATTGATTTTTGTATTAGAAAACTTGTTTAGCTGAAACTAAATTTTTTATACCCAAAAGATGGAATATTTTTGCGGGAAATAATAGAGTCACTTTTTTCATAAGATAAAGAGATTCAATACAATTACATGAGCTTAATAGAAGAAATTTCAAAAAGAAAAACCTTTGCCATTATTTCCCATCCGGATGCAGGTAAAACAACATTAACAGAAAAATTCCTCCTTTTTGGTGGTGCTATTCAAGTTGCGGGTGCTGTAAAAAGCAATAAAATTAAAAAGACTTCCACTTCCGATTTCATGGAAATTGAAAAGCAGCGTGGAATTTCGGTTGCTACTTCTGTAATGGCTTTCGAATACAACGATAAAAGAGTCAATATTTTAGATACTCCTGGTCACAAAGATTTTGCTGAAGATACTTATAGAACCTTAACTGCTGTTGATAGTGTTATCCTTGTTGTTGATAGTGTGAAAGGGGTTGAGGAACAAACTCAAAAGCTAATGGAAGTGTGCAGGATGAGAAATACACCTGTTATTATTTTCATTAATAAAATGGACCGTGAGGGTAAAGACGCTTTCGATTTGTTGGAAGAATTAGAAGAAAAGTTAAATATTTCAACCCGACCTTTATCATGGCCAATTAACCAAGGTTCGAATTTTAAAGGCGTTTATAATTTATACAAAAAGGAATTAAATCTTTTTGAAACCAATAAAACTCAATTGGCTGATGTTGTAATTAATATAACTGATTTAAATTCAGAACAATTAACGCAACATATTAGTGAAAAAGATGCAAAGAAACTAAGAGAAGATGCTGAATTGATTGAAGGAATTTATGAGCCTTTTGACATTGATTTGTACCAAAGTGGTTTATTAGCACCTGTATTTTTTGGTAGTGCAATCAACAATTTTGGCGTGCAAGAATTACTCGAAACCTTCTTAGAAATTGCGCCAAGTCCAATGAGCCGCCAAGCCATTGAAAGACCTGTTTTAGCAAATGAAGAAGCTCTAACAGGATTTGTTTTTAAAATTCACGCAAACTTAGATCCTAATCACAGGGATAGAATTGCTTTTATGCGAATTTGTTCAGGAAAGTTTGAGCGTAATAAATTCTATTACCATACCAGAAGTGGAAAGAAATTGAAATTTGCTAATCCTACAACCTTTATGGCTAATGAGAAAATTCTTACTTCAGAAGCATATCCAGGTGATGTAATTGGTTTGTATGATAGTGGTAACTTTAAAATTGGTGATACATTAACTGAAGGTGAAAAATTGCAGTTTAAAGGTATTCCAAGTTTTTCTCCTGAGATTTTTAAAGAACTTGAAAACAGAGATCCACTTAAAACCAAACAACTTGAGAAAGGAATTAGTCAATTAAGTGAAGAGGGTGTAGCGCAGTTGTTTATTCAAGAACCAGGCCATAGAAAAATTATTGGAACAGTTGGAGACCTTCAATTTGAAGTGATTCAGTTTAGATTAGAGCATGAATATGGTGCAAAATGTTCGTTTATGCCATTAAAGTTCTATAAAGCATTCTGGATTACTTGTAAAGACAAAAAAATGCTGGAGCAATTTATGATTCGTAAGGCACATGCAATAGCTCGCGATAAAGAAGGAAATCCGGTATTTTTTGCTGAATCTGAGTGGAATGTTACGTATGCTAAACAAGATTTTCCTGATATAAAATTCCATACGATATCTGAGTTTAACGGGAATTAGTTAAATAGGGCCGCTGAAAATCTTTAATATTATTTATTGTCAATTAACTGGATTATGTTTTAATATTTTTAATGCAAGGTTTCATGAAGAATTGCATTAAAATCCTTGCATCAGTTAATACCAGTTTCTGTCTTTTTCATCAGGCTCTAAATACTAAAAATGAAAAGCCTGAATTTCCTCAGAATGCTTTTCATCATTAGATTTACATCTTATGATTAAGTACTCTCTTCCAGATAATGCAAAAGGGTAAAGACTTGCCTCACATTTTACTTGAATTTTATCTTTTCCAATAAACTGAATCTCGTTTAAATTTTGGTCTTGTGTTAACTCAGCGTTCCTTTTAGATTCTAAATCCTTTATCGATTTTTCTGTTAGGATATCATGTAAACTTTGGTTTAAAATTTCTTTATTTCCATAATCTAACATTCGTGCTAAACTTATACTACTTGTTATAATTGAAAGGTCTTTTATTCTAATAATCATAACAGGATACGGAGAAGTTTTAAATATTCCAGTAAATTGTTGTAAGGCAGAAACTTCTAAGAGATTTTTGTTAAAAACAACTATAAATAACCAAATAGAACTCATCATAATATATACCGCAATTTTAAAAGAATTCACTAGGTTTAATTGCGATTGATTGAAGTAGTTTTGGGCTCCTTCAGTAATTTGATTCCCTATAAAAAATATTAAAAAAGTTAGAACCAAATAAATTCCCAGGGGTAAAATACTTCGTTTTATTGCATAATTTTCAAAATAATCAGTTGCGTTCATTGTCTATACTTAATTTAATGCTATCAGGTTTTCAAGATAAAACTTTATTTTTAGAAGTTCCACAAAAGAAAACTATTCTTTTTATTCAGAAGAAATGATAGATATTTAATGATACAAAACAGCTAATTTATGCACAGTTTTTAGTCTTTTATGATTTAATTTCGAGAGGTATTATTTACATCAAACAATTTAGAATGGCAAACGAAAAACATTCCACTTTAAACAATCAAGATTTTAATGAAAATATGCTGATTGAAGTTAGTGCAGATGGTTTTTGTGCTAAAGTTAATCAAGCAACTTGCCGTTTAAGTGGGTTTGAATTTGATGAAATTGTTGGAAAAAAATTCAAAGAATTTGTTGATTTAGATGAATTTAAACAAAAAGAAATTGAAGCTGCTATTTCTAGAGGTAATGGTGTAGTAGTAAATTTTGAAGGTAAATTCCTGAAAAAAAATGGCCAATCATTATTTATTCTTTGGTCTGCCTATTGGTCTATTCGAAATAAAAGTTTGATATGCATTGGTAAAGACCTTTCAATTACTGAGCAGAAATTAATTAAGGCCAATAAAGAGTTAAACCTACTTAATAGAGTAAATGATTTATTAAGAACTGGGATTGAAAGTACAGATTTATTAGACTTAGTATGTAATACAATTATTGATGAGGGGAAATACCATTTAGCTTGGTTTGGTTTATTTACAGGTGATAATGGCGAGGTAGATGCATTAAAACCTATTAGTAAGTCTGGATTAACTCGTTTAATAGCCGATTTAAACTTAGATTTTAGGTTTAAAAATGAACCCAATGATCCTTATTTGGAGTCGTTTAAGGTGAAAATTCCATTACATGAAAATTATAAAACAGAATTTCCCAATATATCAAAAAATAGTTTAGTTCTTAAGAATGCGGGAATTTCAAATGCAATATTTATTCCAATAAACTTTGGGGCCATAGGTTTTGGGATTCTTAATATTTGTTCAAATTATGAAAGACCATTTGATTTTCACGAAATACAAATTTTAGAAAGAATTGCTGAAAATGTATCATTGAATTTACGCTATTCAGCATCAGAGCAGTTAAATACTGCTAACAAATGGAATCTTTCTAAAATCAATTCAGAACTTCAATTACTCAATGAAGTTAATGATATTATTTTAAGAGAAAAAGATGAAAGTAAACTTTTGAACGAAGTTTTTAATCTTATATTAAGCAAACAAAAGTACAAACTAGCTTGGTTTTCTTGGTTCAAAAATGAAGAATTACCCACTTTGGTTTTAACTCCTCAATTAATTTGGGGCGAAACCGAATATGCAGATACCTTAAGTCTAGATTTTACAAATAAAAATGTATTAAAAGGTCCAACTGTACAATCAATCATAACAGGGAAAACCCATGTTGTAAATAGTGTTTTATCAAATCCTGATTATGCTATTTGGAAAGAACGAGCAAATCAGTTTGGTATTAAATCGAGCTGTGCTTTAAGTCTTGATTTTGATAATTCTAAAAGAGCTGTTGTTGGGGTTTATGCTTCATTAGAGAATGCCTTTGACGAGCATGAAGTAGAAATATTAGAACGAATTATGCGAAACTTAAGCTTCGCCATAAATTCTATTCATGAGAGTAAAAGTAAAGATGAATTTAAGCACTCTTTACTTACTTCAAATAAACAATTAACAGAATATAGATTGGCTCTCGATAAATCAGCAATAGTATCTATAACTGATATGTCAGGAATTATAATTGATGTAAACGAGAACTTTATCAAATATTTTGGTTATGAGAGAAGCGAAATGATTGGTTTTACTCATCAAATATTAAACTCAAAACACCATCCAAATCACTTTTGGGAAGAACTATGGAATACTGTTTTGACTGGAAAAATTTGGACTGGTGAGGTTAAAAATATTTGTAAAGATAAGCGCGTAATTTGGCTTGAAACAACCATTATTCCTATTAAAAATGAATTTGGTGAAATTCATCAGTTTTACGCAATTCGTTATGATATAACCAGTAAAAAAAGCTTGAGGGAAAAGAATCAGTTTATTGGTTTTTTAGTTGATTCTATAGAGGATTCCATTATTTCTTTAAACGCAGATGGATTAATTACTTCGTGGAACTCAGGTGCAGAAAAAATTTATGGATTTACTGCTACGGAAGCTGAGTTTAAAACAATTTATGAATTGATTCCTGCAGATAATATGAATGCTGAAATTGATTTCATTTCTAAATTAAGTTCTCCTAAAAAAATTAGTGAAACAATTGAGTTAAATCGTAAAAGAAAAGATGGAAAATTCGTGCCTTTATCTATCACTTTATCTTCAATTGAAGATGAAGATGGAAATTTGATTGGTGTTTCTGAAATTGGAAAGGACATTAGCAAAATAAAAGAGGCTGAAATAGAACTTCAAAATCAAATTAAATTTTTAAAAGAGTTATCATTTATCAGTTCATTTGAAATTAAACAGGAAGTTTCTAAGCTTCAAAGTATGGCTTCTTTTGTAGCAGAGAAGTTTAATGATTCTATGGGTTTAGATGATATTGCTATACAAGCAAAAAGGTCGTTTAATAAATTAAACTTAGCAGTTGAAAAATTAAATAATATGATTAGTTCTCCTTTAAAAAAGAATAATCATAGTGTTTCAAATAAAGAAAGAAAGCCATTTACTAAGGTTTGTATTATTGATGATGATGTGAATCACAATACCATAGTTCGAAACTATTTACAATCTAAGTTTAAATTCGATTCGATTTTTGAGTTTTTAGATGTTGAATCAGCATTGAAACAAATGAAGAAACTGAATCTTGATGATTCTTGCCTAGTTATTTTAGACCCATTTTCTGAGCATAAAAAAGCATGGGATTTTCTTAAACAACACGAATTATTGAGGTTAAATTCACATGTTTTATTACTTTCTAAAGACCTCGATGAATCTTCAATTGAAAGAGCGAAAGATTATAAATGTGTTGGAAATTATTTGCGTAAACCATTTAATCAATTAATGGCAGAAAAAATTGTTGATGGCAGAATTTTAATTTGGAATTTAGATTAATATTTTTAAACTATTAGCTTGAAACGATAGGCTACATAAATGTTTTAATTATGGCTGAGAAGAAATTAACGTACGAAGAATTATTAGAAGAAAATACTCGGTTAAAACGAACTTTAGATTTAGTTGAAAATACTAAAATTTCTGATGATAATTCAAAAACAAGTTTTTTCGACTCAAAATTATTTGAAATATTTAATGGCCTTGAAATTGGGATTATCTGTGCTGAGCCTGATTCAGGTAATTTTAAGTATGCTAACAATGAAATGGCTTTTTTAACTGGATATACAGTTCAAGAGTTGCAAGAGTTAAATGTCTCAAAGTTTCATCCTCAAAATAGTTTAGAAAAGATAAAATCAATTTTTGAAAAATTGGTGAATAGAGAAATATCAAAAGCTCTTGAAATTCCAGTGATTAAGAAAGATGGAACAATCATTTATTTTGATGTTACAGCTACTATTCAAATAGTTAATAGTTCGCCCTTATTAGTTGGTTTATTCACCAATGTTTCTGATTTAGTTGAGAACAATAAGCTTTTATATAAAACAAAGGAGATGTTTAAGCAACTGGTTGAAACATCTTCTGATGGAATACTTATATGTGAAAATGACCAAATACTATTTGCAAATCATTTGGTAAGTGATATTCTTGAAATTAGCTATAATCAGCTATTAAATAGTAGGGTTGAGCTTTTTTTTAATGAAATTGGATTCATCAAATTACAAGAATTGAAGAGTTTAAGAGATTCTGGAAATCTAGATTCTTTTAAATTTGAATGCAAAGACAGAAAATCGAACAAATCATTAGAGATAACAACTGGTAAATTCAATTATTTGGGTCGAAATACGGAATTATTGTTTTTAAGAGATATTTCAGATGTAGCTACTATTTACCATAAAATTAAAGATTCTGAAGAGAAAAGTTTAGCCATGTTAAAGGCTATGCCAGATTTGGTTTTTAGATTAAGTATTGATGGGAAATTTCTCGATGTTCATTCCAATTCTTTAAGCGATTTATTTATACCACCAGAACACTTTATTGGAAAAAATATAAAAGACGTTTTGCCTCCTGAAATTGCAGAATTATCTTTAATTAATTTTAAAAGTGCTTGGGAGAATAGGAAAGTTCTTTCCTATGAATATAGTTTGGAGATGTATGGCAAATTAGAGTTTTTTGAGGCTAGGGTTTCTCCAATTTCAAATACTAATGAAGTGGTTTCAATCATTAGAAATGTTACAAAGAGGGAAATTCTCCAAAAGGCAATTCAAGAAAAGGAAAACCTATTTAAAACAATAGCCTATCATAGCAAAGATGTAATTTGGATTTATAATTTAACTAAAAACAAATTTGAATTTAATAGTCCTTCTGTTTTTAATTTAAGAGGTTTTACACCTGATGAAGCTGCTTTACAAAAAATGGAGGACGTTTTTACTCCTGAAACTTTAAAATTAGTAAATGATGAATTACCATTAAGGTTACAGTCTTTTTTGAATGGTTCAGGAAATGCAACTATACAAGTAGATGAATTTCAAGAGTACCATAAAGATGGACATTTAATCTATACAGAAGTTAATACGAGCTTTTTTATTAATACAGATAGTTCTATTTGTGTTTTAGGAATTACTAGAGACATAACAAAAAGAAAGAAATCTGAAAAGCAAGAATTATTACATAAGAATATTATAGATTTAATTGTTAGTGGTAGACCCTTAAATGAAACTTTGCAAAATATTACAGAAGCCATTGAATTTGAATTCCCGGACTCATTAGCATCAGTAATGAAATACAATCAAGATTCAGAAACTCTTGATTATATATGTGGAGGAAAGTTTTCAAAAGAATATATAGATGGCATAAATGGATTAAAAGTAGGTAAAGGTCTTGGAGCTTGTGGACATGCTGTTTATACAAAAGGGATGGTTGTTTCAGAAGAATTATTAAATGATGAATATTGGGAACAATTTCGTGAATTAGTAATTGCTGAAAATCTAAATGCCTGTTTTTCAATTCCTATTTTATCATCGAATGGCTCTGTTTTGGGAACCTTTGCAGTTTATCATAGAATTCCATTTAAACCTTCAAAAGATAATATATCATTTATAGAGGGTTTTGTTAGTATAGCAAGTATTGCTATGCAAAGACATATTGGTGAATCTAGTCTTCGAGAAAGTGAAGACAAATTTTCTAAAGCATTTAATTCTAGCCCAGATAGTCTTACTATTTCAACATTAGATAATGGAACTTTTATTGAGATAAATGAAGTATTCTGTGAAGAGTTCATTTTTAATAAGGAAGATATTATTGGAAAAACTTCACTCGAAATTAATATTTGGGCCAATAAAATTGATAGAACATTATTTAGAAAGGAACTCGAAAAATTCGGGAAAATAAAAGACTTTGAAGCCATTTTAGTGAATAAACTTGGTGTAAAAATGTACTTTTTGTTAAGTGCCCAAGTTTTTACAATTGCAGATGGAACCAGATGTATTTTAACCAATGTAAGGAATATTACTCAGGCTAAAAAAGAACAACAAGAAAAAGAGCGATTGATTCAACGTGAAAAGGAAAGTAGCGGAAGAATTATAGATATATTAGAAACAATAAGTGATGGTTTTATTTCAATTTCGGCTGATTGGTTTATTACCTACTTGAATCTAAAAGCAGGTGAATTCTCAAATAAAAGCCCGAAATTAGTCTCAGGAAAAAGCATTTGGGAAGAATTTAATCTAAATATAGATAATCCTTTCAGGAAGGCTTGTTATGAAGCTGCTGAATTAAAAAAGGTAAATCTGGTAACTGAATATATTTTTGAATTTAAACGTTGGTTGGAATTTAAGATTTATCCTGCTCAAGAAGGATTAAATGTTTTCTTCAGAGACATTACCGAGCAAAAACAAGCCGAAATACAATTAAAGGAAAGTGAGTTGCGATTTAGAACCTTATTTGAATCTACTCCAGATGGTATAATTTACTATGACGAGAATGGCAAAGAAGAGTTATTTAACTTAAGCGCACTGCAAATTTTAAAAATTGAAGATGGTCCTAGAAGTGAAAGATTAGATAATAATGTGCCTTTTATCATTGTTGATCAAAATGGAAAAGAAATTAAATATGAAGAGTCAGCCACTTTCACTGTTTTAAAAACGGGGATTCCACTTTATAATCAAATATTTGGTTTAACAAGGAAATCTAACAATGAAGTACTTTGGGTAAGTAGTAATGTGATTCCATTTAAAGATGAAAAAGGTAGAATAAAGGTATTTACAAGTTTCGCAGATATTACCCAACAAAAGTTAGCTGAAGAGGCTTTGATTAAAAGTCAGGCAGAATTAAAAAGAACCAATCAAATTGCCAAATTAGGCAATTTTAAAATGGACTTACAAACCTTAATTTTTGAAGGCTCAACTGAAGCTTATGAAATTGTTGGATTTACTTGCTGTGATAAAATTCCAATTACAAAAGTTTTAGAAAAAGTTCACAGAAGAGACTTACACCTTTTCAAAGAATTTTGGTTAAAGAGTTTAGGAGGCGAAAATTTTAATTTTGAACATAGAGTTGTTGTTGATGGAAAAATTAGGTGGTTAAGTATCTGGGCTGAGTCAAATTACTCTAAGGAGAATAAATCTGGTGAAGTGATTGGGATGTTAATGGATATCACCGAAAGAAAAAACGCCGAACTTAAAGCTGAAAATGAAAAAGAAAGACTAATCACTTTAATTCAAACTATTCCAGATTTGGTTTGGGTAAAAGATGCTGATGGAAAATTTATTTTATGTAATACGAAGTTTTCTAAGTTGTACAATAAAGAACCAGCAGAAATCATTGGTTTAACTGATTATGATTTGGTAGATAAAAAATTGGCTGATGAATACTCTTCAATAGACAAATTAGCTTTAGAATCAAACGAACCAATCAAGAGTTTTGGTGAAATGAAACTTTATGATGGAAGAAATAACTTAATTGTAGAAACCTTTAAAACTAAATTGTTTGATGCAGAAGGAAATTTGGTTGGAATTTTAGGTGTAGGAAGAGATTTAACTGAAATTACTGGAGCAACAAAAGCATTATTAGAAAGCGAAAGAAAACTTAAAGAAGCCCAACATTTTGCAAAAATGGGTAACTGGGAGTTAAATTTTAAAACCAATACCTTGATTTGGTCTGAAGAAATTTTTAAGATTTTCGAAATAGATAAATCAATATTTAAGGCAACTTATGAAGCTTTTATCAATGCAATTCATCCTGATGACAGGGAGCTGGTAGACACTTTATATACAAATTCTTTAAAAACTAAAAAAGCTTATGAAGTAACTCATCGTTTGCTTATGCCTGATGGAAGAATCAAATATGTTCAAGAAAAAGGCACTTCTTATTTTGATGAAAATGGAGAACCAATTAGGTCTATTGGAACTGTTCAGGATATTTCCGAAATACACCAGGTTCAACAAGCATTAAAAGATAGAGAGCAAATATTAAGTTCAATTTTAGATACAGTTGGAAACGGCATTTTTCTTATAAATGTTGATGGTGACGATGAGTTTGAATTTCTGACTGTAAATAAAATGATGTCTAAAATTATTGGTTTACCCGAAAAGCAAATCGTTGGTAAAAGGTTTGATGAAATTGTCGACATCAAAGAATTTACAGAAGTTTCCAATAAAAAATTTAGAGAAGCTATTCAGTTTAAAAAGGCTGTCTCATGGGAAATTAGTGGTACCCGAAAAGGTGAAAGTTTTACGGGTGATGTTAATGTCGTACCAGTTTTTGATAGCGCTAATAACTGTATTTACATTGTTGGTGCTATACATGATATTACATTTAGAAAAAAGGTTGAACAAGAACTAAATCTCTTGAATCAAATGTTAGAAGAAAGAGTAATGGAAAGAACCGAACAATTGGAAGCTGCCAATAAGGATCTTGAATCATTTGCTTATTCAGTTTCTCATGATTTAAGAGCTCCTCTTCGTCATATTGATGGTTTTACTAAACTATTAAGGTCAAGTTTTCCCGAACAGTTGCCTGATGAATCAATTAAGTATTTTAAAAAAATAAATGATGCTGGCAGCAAAATGTCAGATATGATTGACTCCCTTTTAAAATTCTCTAGATTAGGCCGACAAGCTTTACAATTAACAAGGTTTTCTTTGAATAAGGTTGTCGAACAAATTATTAAAGATGCTGAACCTGATTTTAGAGAAAGAGTTATTGAATTTAAAATTGATGATTTACCCTCGATTATTGGTGATAAACATTTGATTGAAATGGCTTTTAATAACTTAGTTCTTAATGCAATTAAGTTTACTCAACATAAAGAAAGTGCCATTATTCAAATTGGAAATTTTGAAGCCGGAGAAGAATATTTCGGAATCTTTATTAAAGATAATGGCGCTGGTTTTGACATGGCTTATGTAGATAAACTTTTTGGAGTATTCCAAAGATTACATTCTCAAGGACAATTCTCTGGCACAGGAATAGGATTGGCCAATGTACAGCAAATAATAAAAAAACATAACGGTTCTATTTGGGCTGAAGGTGAAGAAAATATTGGTGCAACATTTTACATTAAACTAAAAAAGAATCTATAATGAATGATACATTAACACCCATTTTATATGCGGAGGACAATGAAAATGATATTGAATTAACATTGGAAGCCTTTAGATTGAGTGGAATAAAAAATCCGCTAATTGTGGTAAGAGATGGACAAGAAGTTATAGACTTTTTGAGTTATAAAGGTGCCTATGCTTCAAGAAAAATTGAAAATCCAATTGTAATTTTATTGGATATAAAGATGCCAAAACTTACAGGTATTGAAGCTTTGGCTTTTATTAAATCAAATAATGAATTAAAATCAATTCCGGTTGTGATGCTAACTGCTTCTGCAATGGAAAGGGATTTAATTAAATCATACGAATTAGGAGTGAATGGTTATGTAATTAAACCTATAGATTTTAATGAATACAAAGAAACAGTTGAATCTATCGGCTCTTTTTGGGTTTTAAGAAATAAAACGATTTAAAATGAACTTACTCAAAATATTGGTTTTAGAAGATGATGAGAATGATTTTGAACTTTTAAAAATCTTTCTCGAAACAAATCTACATCACAAATTACTTATTGAATGGGTAATGAATAAAGAAGGATTTGTATTAGCTTTAAAAGAGTTTAAGCCAGATTTGGTCATTTCAGATTATAACTTAAATAATTTTACAGGTTTTGATGCTTTAGATATTGTTAAAAACACAGACCCTTACTTGCCAATTATTATGGTTACTGGTGCTTTGTCGGAAGAAACTGCTGCCGATTGCATTATTAGAGGTGCTTGGGATTATGTTGTTAAAGGTAGATTGCACAGATTAAATAGTGCTATAGAAAATGCCTTAAAATTAAGAGGAGAAAAACTTCGACTTAGAAAAACTCAAGAAGAATTAAATATAGTAAAAGATAGTTCTGGTGTACAAGTAAAATTGCTTTATGATGCTTTAGCTAGGATGCCAAATGCAATTGTTATTGCCGATAAAGATGGTATCATTCAGTTTGTAAATAATAGGTTCAGTGAAATGACTGGTTATGCTGCCGAAGAGGCTGTTGGCAGAAGAAATAATATCCTAAAATCAGATAAGCACAATGATGATTTTTATAAACAAATGTGGGATACACTTTTAGCTGGTAAAGAATGGAAAGGTGAAATCATTAATAAAAAGAAAAATGGTGAACTGTTTTGGGAGGAAGAATCAATAGCTGCAATTACCGATGATAATAATGAAGTTGTTTATTTTGTTTCTTTAGGTCAAGATATTACCGAGAAAAAATTGGCTAGTCAAGAGTTACTTAGAGCCAAAGAAAGAGCGGAGGAGAGTGATAGACTTAAATCTTCTTTTTTAACTACAATGAGTCATGAACTTAGAACACCTTTAAATGCAGTAATTGGCTTTAGTAATCTTATCGATGAAAATATGCCTAAAGATGAAATTTTGGAACTATCAAAATTAATCAACGAAAGTGGCAATAATTTACTCGAAATTATTGAGTCTATTTTTGAAATTTCAATGCTTCAATCTAAAGAAACTAAAATCGAGGCACAAGAAATTTCAATACTCGATGTTTTCTCAAGAATTAAAGTTGCTCTTGAAACAGAAATTAGAGTTCATAACAAACGAAATCTACAAATTGTATATTCTCCTTTTCCTAATTCAACTGGTTTACGTTTCACAACAGATAAAAAACGACTCTTGCAATTATTAAGTCAGTTTATTAGTAATGCAGTTAAGTTCACTGAAAAAGGTAAAATTGAATATGGCTATACTTTAGATGAAACAGGTATTAAATTTTTTGTAAAGGATACTGGAATTGGTATTTCTCAAGAAAAACTGGATAAGGTTTTTGATGTTTTCAGACAAATAGATGATTCACATACCAGAAAACAAAGTGGCTTGGGACTCGGTTTGGCTATCTGTAAAGAAATTGCAAAAATTCTTGGAGGTACAATATCTGTTGATACTGCTGTAAATGAAGGTGCTACTTTTAGCTTCTCTCTTCCTGGGAATTTTCTTGCTTCAATAGCAAGTCCTTTAATAGAAAAAAAATCAGAAGAACTTGAGGTTGATTTAACTAATAAACTCGTATTAATTGCCGAAGACGACCAAATGAACTTTGTAGTTTTACAGAAGTTAATGAAGAAAATGAACCCAACTATTATTTGGGCTAAAGATGGCGTTGAAGCTGTAAAATTTGTTGAAGAGAATCCTAAAATAGACCTAATTCTAATGGATGTAAAAATGCCTGAAATGGATGGTATGACTGCAACTCAAATCATAAAAGACAAATTCCCCAATATTCCAGTTATTATGCAAACTGCACACTCTTTAGAACAAGAAAGAAATGCTTGTTATGCTGCGGGTTGTGATGGTTTTATTACTAAGCCAATTAGAATTCCAGAATTGGTTGAAGCTTTGGTAAAATTAAAATTGGTTTAACGAGTTTTTCTGAAATTGATAAAAGCATTTGTTTTAATTCGCATCCCAAATGAAAAAACAAATGCTATTTTATTCTTTAATTGTTATGCTTGTTTTGATAATTTCTATTGTATTATTCCTTCAAATGCCTCAGTTTGGGGCTTTACCTTCAGGTGAACGCTTAGAAAGAATCAAAAAATCGCCTAATTATAAAAATGGGTCTTTCCAAAATTTAATTCCAACTCCCGATTTAGCAGAAGATGCAAGTTATTTCGATATTCTAAAAGCGTATCTTTCTTTTCCCAAAAATCTTGCTCCTTCAAGAGAAATTCCATACATTCAAACTGACTTAAAAAATCTTCCAGATTCAGGAATTTATCTAGTTTGGTTCGGTCATTCTTCCTATTTATTAAAAGTTCACGGGAAATGTATTTTAGTTGATCCTGTTTTTAGTGGAAACGCATCTCCTGTTAGTTTTTTCGGTGAAAACTATAAGGGGAGTAATAGGTATTTTGTAGAAGATATGCCAAACATCGATTTGGTACTTCTTTCTCATGATCATTACGATCATCTTGATTATGAAACTATATTTAAGTTAAAGCAAACTTCTACAAAGTTTTATTGCTCATTGGGTGTTGGTGCTCATTTAAACAAATGGGGAATTTCTGATGATAGAATTGTGGAATTCGATTGGTGGGAATCAGCCAAAATCGATTCAAACATTCAAATTACGGCAACTCCTGCCCGACATTTTTCTGGCAGAGGTTTAAAAAGAATGCAGAGTTTATGGTCATCATTTGTATTAGAAACTAATAATACAAAGATTTTTGTAGGTGGCGACAGTGGTTATGATAGCACTTTTTCTAAGATATCAGAGAGATTTGGTGGTTTTGATCTAGCCATATTGGAATGTGGTCAATACAATAAATATTGGCCTTATATACATATGATGCCCAATGAAATTATTCAAGCTGCAAAGGATTTAAACACAATAGTTCTACTACCTGTTCATTGGTCGAAATTTACATTGGCTTTGCATCCTTGGAATGAACCTATTAAAGAATTGAGCAAATTTGCAAAAGCGGAATCAATGCCCTTATGCACTCCATTAATTGGTGAACTTGTAAAAATTAATGAAACATACCCAGATTCAGTTTGGTGGGAATTCTAAAAATTTTGATTTCATTTTTTTTATTGAATGTAACAATTGTTACATAAAAAGGTAAGATGTATCAAGCCATAAACTGAGGCTGGTCATAATTATGTTAAGTCATGCCATTTAGCTTTGTACATGAAATCAAGAAGGTTTCATCACAAAACTAAGGATATGAAAAGACTCGTAATTTTAGGTGCAGGAACAGCTGGAACAATGATGGCAAATCACCTACACAATGAACTTAAAAGGCCAGATTGGGAAATTACTATCATTGATGAAAAAGAAGAACATCATTATCAACCAGGTTATTTGTTTTTACCTTTTGATATATATTCTCCAGAGGATATCATTAAAACTATAGATGAATTTGTACCAAAAGATGTTCATTTAATACGTTCTGCTATTCAGAAAATTGTTCCAGAAGAGAATAAGGTTTTATTGGCCAACGATGATGTTTTACATTATGATGTGTTAATTATTGCCACTGGTGCTAAAATTGCACCTGAAGAAGTTGAAGGTATGTTGAGTAATGCTTGGCATCATTCTGTTTTCGATTTTTATACATTTGAAGGCGCTTTGGCTTTAAGAAATAAATTGAGAACCTGGGAAGGTGGAAAATTATTGGTACACATTACCGAAATGCCAATTAAATGTCCGGTTGCTCCTTTGGAATTCGCATTTTTAGCTGACTCATTCTTTAAAAATAAAGGAATGAGAGACAAGGTAGAAATTACTTTTGTTACTCCATTAAGTGGCGCTTTTACCAAACCTAAAGCTACCGAAGCTCTTGACCATTTATTGTCTGAAAAAGGAATCAAAATAGAAAGCGATTTTGCTATTGAAAGTGTTGATTCTATAAACCGTAAAATTATTGATTATGGTGGTCGAGAAATTGAGTTCGATTTATTGGTAACTGTTCCTACAAATAAGGGAGATGCCATGATAGAAAGATCTGGTATGGGTGATGATTTGAATTTTATCCCTACTAATAAAGGTAGTCTTCAATCTTTAAAGCATGAAAATGTATTTATAATTGGTGATGCTTCAAATATTCCTGCATCAAAAGCGGGCTCAGTTGCTCACTTTGAGGCTGAAATTCTAACTGAAAATATATTGAGATTTGTTAAAGGTCTTCCGCTTAAAGAAGAATTTGATGGTCATGCAAATTGTTTCATCGAAACTGGTGGTGGTAAAGCTTTGTTGATTGATTTCAATTACTCTCACGAACCTGTTGAAGGTACATTTCCTTTCCCTGGTGTTGGTCCTTTAAGGTTATTAAAAGAAAGTAGAATGAATCATATGGGAAAATTAGCATTCAGATGGATTTACTGGAATATGTTACTCAAAGGAACACATATACCATTTGTTTCAGCAACGATGTCTGAAGCAGGAAAAGATTACGAAAATTAATAAAAAACTTAAAAATTATAATTATGGAAAAGCAATATGCAGGGAAAACCATTCAAGTGAATGAAGAAGGATATCTTAAAAACTTCAGCGAATGGACTCCAGAAGTTGGCGAAGAAATCGCAAAAGAAAATAACATCACATTAGGTACAAGACATTGGGATGTTTTGAAATATTTACAAGGAGAATTTAAAGCTGAATTACCTATCAGTATCAGGAAAATCGGAAAAAGTAATGTGGTTGATATCAAAGAATTTTATGCTTTGTTTCCACAAGGTCCGCTTAAAACAGCAAGTAAAATTGCCGGAATTCCTAAACCTGCGAGTTGTTTATAATCAATAACCTTTAATACCAAATAAAATGAGTGAGTATAATGGTGAAATTAAAAAGATGATGATCATCTTATCAAAGGCTACATTAGAAAATGTTTATGCAGCTTTTGTATTGGCTAATGGAGCAAGAATGGAAGGGATTGAAGCAGAAATATTTTTTACATTCTTTGGATTGGAAGCAGTTCACAAGAAAAAACTGGAACATTTACATATAGCAACTGTTGGAAATCCTGCGATGCACATGCCTACAATGTTAGGCGGATTGCCTGGTATGGAAGCTTTGGCTACCAGTATGATGAAAAAAGAAATGGAGAGAATTGATATGCCTGATGTGCATGAGTTTTTGGATATTTTGTCTGCTTCTGGAGTAAAAATGTGGGCTTGTAAATTAGCTATGGATATGTTTCATTACAAAAAAGAAGATTTATACGAAGGGGTTGATGATGTAATTACAGTTGGTGATTTTTACAAACAAGGTTCAGTATTAGGTACACACATGTTGTTTGTTTAGTTTTACTTCTAAGAACAAAAGAAAAGCCATCGGTATACCGATGGCTTTTCTTTTTGTAGTTACTAAAAAAAGCGACTACAGTTTAGTTTCTGCTAGTATGGTTTTCTCGTCTATCAGTCCTTTGTGCTCCCATACTTTCTCACCATTGTGGTATAGTTGTAGTACTGGTATAGCATCGATTCCCATTGTTTGAAGTAAAGTTGCATTTTCATCAGCATCTACTTTTAGTAGTTTTAGTTTATCGGCTTTGTCAACGCTAATTTTCTCAACTATTGGAGCTAATTGTTTGCAAGGTTTACACCATACTGCATTGTAATCAACCAATACATATTCTTTATCGCTAACTAATTTTTTAAATGCTTCCATTGTTAATCCTGTATCAGCAGATTTTTCTGCTCCGGCACCAGCTTCTAGTTCAAGTCCTTCTGCTCTCCATTTCATAATACCGGGCATTTCATAAATAGTTTTAAATCCTTGCTCTTTTAAATATGAAACTGCTGAACTACTTCTGCCACCTGATAAACAATACACGTAAACGGTTTTGTTTTTATCTAATCCTTTCACTCCTTCTTCAAAGGCATTGCTGTTGATGTCCATATTTTGCGCACCTTTAACATGTCCTTCTGCATATTCTTCAGGTGTTCTAACGTCTACAATCTGCGCATTTTTGTCTTCCTCAATCATTTTTTTAAATTCAGTCGGACTAACTTTTCCGCCACCAGCATTGTTTCCGCCACTGTTCTGGCAAGCTGCCAATGAAAAACTTGCTATAAGTATTACAGCAAAAAGTTTAATATATTTATTCATGTTTTTTAGTTTAATTTTCTTTTTATTTCGCAATATCTCTAAATTTAAGAGTAAAAAAAACATTCACCTTATTTGATTAAAATGAATGTTTCCTTGAAAAAACAGATACTGATTTGGCAATATCCTTAAGCAAATTGCTCAATTTTCTGTTTCAAATGATTTGCTGGTACAACACCTGATTGTCTCCATTTAATTTCTCCTTTTTGGAAGATTATAAGTGTAGGTACACCTTGAATTTGATATGCTTGTGCGGCAGAAGGATTTCTATCAACATCAACTTTAATTATGCTGGCTGAATCTCCTATTTGTCCTGCTAGTTCTTGAAGAATAGGTCCCATCATTTTACATGGGCCACACCATTCTGCTGAAAAGTCTACAAGTACTGGCTTTTCTGAATTAATGATTTCGTTAAATGTCATTTTTTGATTTATTATCTTGTTGAGGAATTGCACAAGTACCACCAAAACAACCTTTGCCCATAATTACCTGGTACCATAAAAATGCCAGAATGGGTAACATCATCCAGTTTTTATCCATGATTAGTTGAATACTAATAGTAGTAACCATAACTAATCCAAGAATTCTGGTGAAACTCCAG
Organism: Bacteroidia bacterium; assembly: GCA_051861545.1. Taxonomy (GTDB): domain Bacteria; phylum Bacteroidota; class Bacteroidia; order UKL13-3; family UKL13-3; genus CAISCU01. The sequence goes on from JBIMKP010000027.1 coordinate 25,617, forward strand.
TTTCGGTAAACTTGTAGAATAAAATTGTTCATTTATTTTTCGTATTTTCTCATGTTCATCCAGCTTCCACCGTTGTGAACATTTGTATATCCAGCACTTTTTAATATTCCTTTTGCACTCGAACTTCTCATACCCGAAGCACAACATGTAATGATTGGTTGATCTTTGTCTTTCAACTTCTTTAAGTTTCCTGCAAGTTGATCAACTGGAATATTTATAGAACCTTTAACATGCCCTCCTCCAAACTCAGATTTACTTCTAACATCAATAATAATACCGCCATTGGCAAGTAGTTCTGCGAAGTCGGCTTTAGGACCCATGCCTAAAATTGATTTGATTGTATTTAGCATATTTTTATTGATTCAATAAGTAATTTACACTTGTCCATCCACCACCATTCATACATTCAATGCCGTGCTGTTGCAAGAACGCTGTTGCTTGGCTGCTTCTTCCGCCTGATGCGCAACAAAGTACCAAGTTTTCTTTTCCTCTAAATTCTTCAATTCTATCAGGAACCTCCATCAAAGGAATATTAATACTTCCAGAAACATGACCTCCCATAAATTCCATTGGAGTTCTTACATCAATGATTGTTTTTTCATTAGCTTTTAAAGCTTCAACTAATCTATCCATCTGTTTTAATTGTTTTACTTTTTGTAATTGATGATGCAAAATTAGATTGCTTTTAACTACTAAAAAGGAACAATTGTTACTTTATCAAGAAAAAAATTGATGACTGTTAAAATTAAATCAAAATCCCTACTTGTTCAAATTTGTCAAATACATTTTTATTATGTGGTGCATCTGCTAGTTCTGGGGTTAAATCCTGACCAGCCCAATGCTCGTAATGTTTACCATCACGCCATAACCTACTTTTAGTAACATCATAAATTTTCCCTTCAAAGGCTACCCAAATTTCGGGTTTATCTTGTCCATTTCTTAATGCAAGTTGAGCTCTTGTATAAGTAATAGTTTCACTCATGATTTAATTTGAAGATGGTTTTTTAGGGTTTCTTTTGAAATTAGGCTTAAACTTCTTTTTGAAACCTGTACTCTGTTTTTTTTCGGGTTGATATTCTGGAGCAGCTCCCAAATGTTCAGGCAATGCACTTTTTTCTATAACCCTTTCTATCAATTGTTCAATATGATGAAAACGTCTTTGGTCTTTTTCATTGATAAAGGTAATAGCTGTTCCGGTTGATTCTCCTCTGGCAGTTCTTCCAATTCTATGAACATAATCTTCAGGGTCTGGTGGAACATCAAAGTTAACAACCAAATCAACCCCATCAACATCAATTCCTCTCGATAATATATCTGTACCTATAATGATATTCAACTTTCTATTTTTGAACTCATTCATAATATCTTCTCTCTCTTTTTGTTCAAGGTCGGAGTGAAATGATTTTGCCTTTAATCCCAATTGTTTAAATTCATATTGCAGACTTTTTACTTTCTCTTTTGTAGAGGCAAATATGATAACACTTTGATAAGAAGTTTCTTTAAATAAATGGTGAATCAATGGAAGCTTTTGTCCATCAAATGTCATGTAAGCCATTTGTTTGATACCTTCTGCTGGCTTTGATATTGATAAACTTATTTGCTCTGGTTCATGTAATATTTTGTTGGCTAATGTTCTAATTTTAGGTGGCATTGTTGCCGAAAACATCAATGTTTGACGGTCTTTGGGTAGGTAACCTATAATCTTAACAATATCTTCATAAAACCCCATATCAAGCATTTTATCGGCTTCATCTAAAACCAAATGTTCAAGGTGATTGAACTTAATTTCACCAGTAACCAATTGTGAAATAAGTCTACCAGGTGTTGATATGATAATGTCGGCTCCTTTTAACAAAGCCTTTCTTTGTTGCTCGTAAATATGTCCGTCACCACCACCAAATATGGCTATCGAACTCACATCAATATAATAACTAAATCCTTGAACTTGTTGGTCAATTTGTTGCGCTAATTCCCTTGTAGGAACCAATATCAAGGTATTTAATCCTTTATGTCCTTTTGCTGCAATCTTATTTAAAATAGGCAATACATAAGCTGCTGTTTTACCTGTGCCTGTTTGTGCACAAGCAATTAAATCATAATGGTCTAAAATAATAGGAATTGCTTTTTCTTGAATGGGAGTTGGCGTATAAAATCCCATGGCATCTAATCCATCTAAAAGTGGATATTCAAAATAAAAATCGTCAAATGTCAAAATCGGTATTCAATAAGTTTCTAAAATACGATAAAATTTCGAAATCGACTTAATTATTGGGTTAAAAATGTGCTATAACCCAATAATTATTCAAAATATGACGCTTAAACTAAGTTTTTAGAAAGTAAATACTCAGCTATTTGAACAGCGTTTGTGGCAGCTCCTTTTCTTAAATTATCAGCAACAATCCACATATTTAAGCAATTTTCTTTCGATTCATCTCTTCTAATTCTTCCAACAAAAACTTCATCTTTATCATGAGCAAATAATGGCATTGGATAGATAAATGCTTCAGGCAAATCTTGAACTATTATTCCTTCTGCTTCACTTAATGTCTTTTTGATATCATCAATATCAAACTCATTTTCAAACTCAATATTTACACTTTCACTATGTCCACCAGTTGTAGGAATTCTCACACATGTTGCAGTAACAGCAATGTTCTGATCACGCATGATTTTTTTGGTTTCCATTACCATTTTCATTTCCTCTTTGGTATAGTCATTGTCCATAAATACATCAATCTGTGGTATTACATTTTTATCGATTTTGTATTTATAAGCCATTTCTCCAGCAACACCTTGTCGTTCATTATCCATTTGCTGTACCGCTTTCACTCCGGTTCCAGTAACGCTTTGATAAGTGCTTACAACAATGCGTTTGATTCGGTTTTTTAAATGAAGTGGATTTAATGCCAAAACCATTTGTATAGTTGAACAATTTGGATTGGCAATAATTTTATCGTTTACTCCAATTTCATCAGCATTTATTTCAGGAACAATTAATTTGTTATCAGGATTCATTCTCCAAGCAGATGAATTGTCAATGACAAATGTTCCAACTTCAGCAAATTTTGGTGCCCATTCCAATGATGTACTTCCACCTGCTGAGAACAAAGCTATAGCAGGTTTTGCATCAATAGCAGCTTGCATGCTGTGTATCTTAAAAGATTCTCCCTTAAATTGAATTTCCTTACCAACCGATTTTTCAGATGCAACAGGAATTAATTCAGTTACAGGAAAATTTCTTTCCTCTAATACTTTCAACATTACCGAACCAACTAAGCCGGTAGCTCCAACAACAGCAATTTTCATGAATAGGGATTTTAATTTAGGGCTCTAAAATACATCCATCAACTTGAATGAAAAAATTTTTGCGATTAAAAATCCTGAACTAACTTCTAGTTGTTATGAAAACATTTAGGCTGTATACTACTCTTTTTTGTCTTTATTTTTTATTGATGATTGGCTTTTCTTCATCAATAAAAGCGCAGGTTTCAGACGATTTCTCTGATTTTGATTTGAAGTCAAATCCTACTTGGTTGGGTGATGATTCGCTTTTTCAGGTAAACCTAAATTTAGAATTACAAGCCAATGCAAAATCGGGAAGTTCTGGTGAAATTTCGTTAGCAGTTCCTTTTCAAAAGAATACTAATTCAATGTTGTGGAAATCCGATTTTCGTTTTGTTTTTAACCCTAGTTCACAAAATGTTTTCCGTTTTTTTCTTTTTGGTGATAGTATTTCTCTGCAAAAATCAAACAATTCTTTGTTCCTACAATTTGGAGGTTCAACAGGTAACAGCGATTCACTTTTATTGGTTCAAGTTAAAAACGGACAAAGAACTACTTTGGCAAGAGGAAGGCCTTCTACGCTAGGAAAATCTCTCAATTTTGGTTCATGTAAAGTGCTAATAGATTCTACAGATATTTTAAATGTTCACTTAGATACAGGTGCAACTGGAATTTTCTTTAAAGAGATTGAAATCCCATTTCAAATAGATTCAGGCTGGTTTTATTCGGGTTACACATTCAGATACACAAGCACTAATACAAAGAATTTTTTTGCCGATAATTTTTATGTTGGTCCAATTTTATTTGATACAATAGCACCCAGAATTATTCATGCTGATATGGTTTCATCGCAGCAAATTGATATTTTATTTAATGAAGTAATTGATACATCTACCAGTAATTTGGAAATCAGTTTAAATGATAATAGGAGTGGGTTTAATTTTTTTTGGATAAATAATAAATCACTAAAAATCCTATTAGATATTGGGTTACCTGATTCAATATTGAAAATAAAATTTAGTGATGTTTTTGATTTAAATGGAAATAGGATGATTGATACTAGCATCAATCTATTTTTTCATCAAATTCAAGAAAAAGAGATTTTGTTTTCTGAAATTATGTTCGATCCTGAACCTTCAAAAGGATTACCAAATGCGGAATACCTTGAAATTTATAATGCAGGTAAATTCCCTATTTCTTTAAAAGGAATGAAAATTACAGATGCTTCAAGTACCGCTATTTTGCCTGATTTTACTTTGAAACCGGATGAATTTTTATTGTTATATGCTGCTTCAGATAGCTCCTTGTTTCAAGGTAAATTCTCAGTTCCATTAGCTAATTTTCCAAGCTTAAACAATTCAGGTGACCGTATACAAATTATAGGTACAGATGGTTTAATTATTGATGAAGTTTCTTATGATATGTCGTGGTTTGGGACATCAGTTTTACCTGATGGTGGTGTAAGTTTGTCCTTAATTCATCCAACAAAACTATGTGAAGGAAAAAAGGCTTGGTCAGCTTCTAAAGAATTATTTGGTGGAAGTCCGGGAGAAAAAAATCTTGGATGGAATATTTTTCCAGATACAATTGCTCCGACTCTAATTTCATTTCAAACTATCAATCAAACTAAGCTATTATTGGTTTTTGATGACAAAACATCTCTTGGAAAATTAAAGTACCTACTTAATTCTGATTCTTTAGAAGCTGATTTTATTTGGAGCTCAATTTCTGCCGATAGTTTTATTTTGAATTGGGTTCCACTTTCAGAAAAAGAAACACGTATTTTTCAATTAAACAGTTGGACAGATTGTTCAGGTAATCAAAAAAGTCAGCAAGCTCAGGTATTTTATATGTCTCCTTCTGAGGCTTATCAGAATGATTTATTGATAAGTGAAGTTTTGTTTGATACTGAATTCAACAATGAGTTTATAGAACTTTATAATAATTCTAATCACTTAGTTCAATTAAAAAATATGTTGATTAGAAAGGGAAACTCCTCAATTAAATTACCTAATTACTTTTTATACCCCGATTCATTTGTAGTTTTATGCAAGGAGCCAAACATCAATTTTAAAAATGCTCTTCCACTCAGTTCCTTTCCTTCATTAAACTTAAGCGATAGTTTGTTTTTGTTTAATTCATTGGGTTTTCGAATCCATGAAGTTTATTACAACCAAAATTGGTACCATGATGAATTCAAAAAGCAACAAAAATCTTGGTCAATTGAAATGATAGATTCAAAAAATCCATGTGGTGAATTAGTAAATTGGGCTGCATCTACAAATACTATCCATCGGCACACTGCGGGAAAAGAGAATTCTGTTAAAAACTCAAATCAAGATTTAACTCAACCAACTTGTACCCGAATTTATCCAATTTCCAATTCTGAAATAATTTTTTATTTTAATGAAAGTATCGATTCTCTTTCATTATTAAATTTTGGAAATGGCGATTTTGAAGGTATAAAATTCACCTCATTAAAGAATAATCAAACTTATTTATACAGAAATACGAATCCTTTTGATTCTATTAAAATGATTGATATTAAACTGAGCAGAATCAAAGATTGTGCTGGAAATTCACTAATTGATACAAGTATTTCTTTTTCTTATCCAATTGAAGATTCAACAGCAATTGTTTTAAATGAAGTTTTGTATAATCCAAAAACTGCAGGCTCCGATTTTATTGAATTATACAATCGTTCTTCAAATTTTATCGATTTAAAGAATTATTATTTTGCTAGTTCAACAGATTTATCTTCAGACTACAAAGAGGTTTTGCCAATTTATGAAACTGGCTATTTAATGCCTCCAAATTCTTACCTTGTTTTCACTGAAATTAATCAAACTGAATTTTATCCAAATGTTAATAGTAGAATGCAAGTTTTTTCTAAAATACCATCATTACCTGATGATGGAATTTATCTTCATTTACTAGATAAAAATGGGTTTAAATTAGAGTCTATGCTTGCAAGTGATGATATACATTTTAATACTATTTTAGATAAAGAGGGTGTGAGTTTAGAAAGACTTTCACCTTTTAGCAATGCAAAAAACAATTGGACATCAAGTTCTGCTTTTTGTGGATATGCCAGTCCAACACAGAAAAATTGCATGCTCTATAAAGAAAATACTTCTAATGAAACACTAGTTATTGAGCCAGAAATTATTTCACCTGACGGAGATGGTTTTCAGGATTTTTTACAAATTAATTATCATTTTACATCGAATGATATATCAATGAATTTATTCGTAATTAATGAAAGAGGAATGAAGGTTAAAGAGCTGGCATTAGCAGAAAGAGTGGGTTATGAAGGCTTTATTCTTTGGGATGGATCAACAGATAATGGAAGCATACCTGATGAAGGAGTTTATTTAATTCGACAAGAATATTTTAATAGCAATGGTCAGTTTGAAGTGAATCAAAAACCAATTTTACTTACAAGAAGAGCCAGAATCGACTAATTGTTGAAATCAGCTTGTTTTCTAAACCGATAAACTTTCATCAAAATATTAAAGAAATAAAAAATGATGAAGAGGTTTAAAATTTCGCTGTATTTCACAAATGTTGTTTCAATTGGAAGCAATTTTAATTCTTGGGAAAGTGCATCCTCTGTCCACCACTCCGATTTTTGTAGAACATTACCTTCCTCATCAATAAATCCGCTTATTCCAGTATTTGCGCTTCTTGCAATAGGTCTTCTTGTTTCAATTGCACGTAATCTTGCATAGCTAAAATGTTGCGCAAAGCCAGGCGTATTTCCCCACCAACCATCATTAGTTATGATGCAAATTACATCAGTTCCTTTGTTGATATAAGTTGTTAAAAAATCGGGAAATACAGATTCATAACAAATAACTGGAGCAAGTCCAATTTTTTGTTTGGTATTAAACACCATACTTTCACCATCAGAACCTAAGCTTCCACTGGTACCACCTAAATCAATTGCAAGTGATTCAAGAAAACCAAAAATTTGAGGATATGGCATTTTTTCTACACCTGGCACCATTTTGTTTTTGTGATAAATAGAAACGGAATCATTGCCAGATATGAGCAAAGCAGTATTATAAGAATCTATATAAACTTGATATTTCTTCCAAAACCTTGCAGTTATTGGTCGTTTTCCGTTGTCATTTGGAAATGTTTTATATGAATCAGCACCAACAAGTAATGTAATTCCAGGGTGTCTATTTATAAACTCTCTGCATACTTTAATTAAATATTCATTCTCAATTTCACCTTCGTTGATTCCTCCTTGAAGAGCAGTTTCAGGAAACAAAACAAATTGGGTTGTTGGAGTAATTTTCTTTTCTGCCAAATAAATCATTTTCTCAAGTTGTTCTATTGGCATCCTTATAAATTTCTCCTTATATGGATCGAGATTAGGCTGAGCCACTACAATACTGGCAGTTTTCGATTGATACTTTCTCATTGTATCTCTTAAATTCTGTAGTACCAAATAGGAGAAAAGTGCGGGTAAGAAAAGATAGATAAAGGTAAGGTTGAATATTTTCTTTTTTACTAGAATAGGTTCTAAAGTTTTTCGAATTTGGTACCATTCATAAACTTTTTTATTTACCAATAAAATCCAAAAACTACCACCAAGAACACCTGTATACTCATACCATTGAACGGCATGCGGGAAAACGGCAAATACATTTCCTAATATTAACCAAGGAAATGCAAGGTCCCAATGAAATTGCATCAGCTCCATACAAATCCATGTTCCAATAAATACAGCAAATTCTGTTTTGCCTGTTTTTTTGCTGATAGAATGCATCAACATAAATGGCAATAACATAGGAGCACTATTGATAAAAAAGGCTGCAATCGCGCCGCCTGAGCTTGCATTCCAAATCCACCAAACAGTTCCTACATTCCAAACAATCATTCCAATCCAGGCGTATACAAAAAGCCAGAGTTTTGAATTGATTTGCTGCATCCTGATTTGTTTCTCAAGTTCGAAAAAGGGAATAAAAGCCAAGAATGCGAGTGGAAACAATGAAAAAGGTTGCCAAGAAGCAACTAATAAAGCTGCTCCTGTTAAACTGAGGAGTAAATACCTCAGGTGATTATTTTTTACTGCCAATAACAATTACAAATTCTCCTTTAATAATATGTGTTTCAAAATGAGTTAAAACTTCTGCTGCTGTTCCATTTACTGTTTCTTCAAACATCTTAGTAAGTTCTCTACTTACCGAAATCTGACGTTCAGGACCAAGGTATTCAACAAATTGTTGCAAAGCTTTTAAAAGTCGGTGAGGACTTTCATACAAAACAGTAGTTCTTTCTTCTTCAGCCAATTTTTTGAGTGCAGTTTGTCTTCCCTTTTTTTCTGGTAAAAATCCGATATAAGTGAACTCATCGCAAGGTAAACCACTTTTTACTAGAGCTGGAACGAAAGCTGTTGCACCTGGTAAGCATTCTAAAGGCAATTGGTTCTCCATGCATGCCCTAGCTAATAAAAATCCAGGATCGCTTATTCCAGGAGTACCAGCATCACTAACCTGGGCAATGTTTTTTCCTTCTTTTAAATCGTTGATTACTTGTAATAAAACCTTGTGTTCGTTATGCGAATGATAAGAGTGTAGGGTTTTACTAATACCATAATGACTTAAAAGTTTAAGGGTTTGACGTGTATCTTCTGCAAGAATATAATCTACCTCTTTAAGTATTCTCAATGCTCTAAGGGTTATATCCTCAAGATTTCCGATAGGAGTTGGAACCAAATATAATTTACCGGTTTCGGCCATGTCTACAAATTAAGTCGCTTTGAATCAATATTTCATAACTTAAAAGAATTAGAAACAAAAGAATTAATATTATTGCCCAAATTAATTTAATTATGAGCCGTTTATTTAACAGACTCGAGGTTTACACGCTTTATTTTCTAGAATATTTAAAGTTCGGAGAATTTGGTTCCTTGATTCAAGCGTTTGTTTACATGTTTACAAGGAAATCGTTTACTAAAGGTGGAATTGTAAGAACATCGATGGGTAAATTTGATACAAGACCACATACTTTAGATTTTCAATATATCAATTATGCTTACGAAATTGGCATTAAGAGATTTATTGAAAAAGAAAACTTCCATGTTTTTATGGATATTGGTGCATGTTTAGGGGAATATTGCATTTGGCTTGGTGCAAAAGGTAAAAGATGTTTAGCCTTTGAACCAGTAAAAGGCAGTTATGAAATGATTGATAGAAATATCGAAATTAATGGATTAAGAGCGAATGTAAAAGCACATAATTATGGTTTAGGAAGCAAACACTCAATTGAATTCTTTAGCATTAATCAGATTAATCCTGGTGCTAGTAAACGTGTTGATACTGAATCAGCAACTACTCAAAAATTTGAGATTAATTCTTTGGATGAAGTTTATTCAAGTTTTGGATTTAAACCTGAAGAAAGAATCTTAATTAAAATTGATGTTGAAGGAATGGAAGTTGAAATGTTGGAAGGTGCTAGAAAGTTTCTAGAATCATGCAAAGACGTTGTATTAATTATTGAAGAGAAATTATCAGGAGAAGGGGAAATCACTCAAAAATTAAATACCATTTGTAAGTTCGAATATGGAAGTATAGACGAATATAATATCTATGCACGTAAAGTTGGAAACTTATAGAAGAATAAAAATCTATAAATAAAAAAGAGGCTGTTTCATTTATTTGAACAGCCTCTTTTTTTATAAATAACTTGAGTTTTCTTCTTTCTTTTTCTTCTTGTCTTTTCTCCAATTATTAATAATTGGTAAAGAAGTTACTAGGATAAATCCTATGACAATAAAGTCTAGGTAATCCAATGCATTCGGGAATATTTTTCCAACATAATAACCTGCTGTAACTATAACACTTGGCCATAAAATTGCACCAAGCACATTGTATCCTAAAAAAATAATTGGTTTTACACGAACAATTCCAGCTAGAATTGGAGCAAAAGTTCTAACAATTGGCAAAAATCTACCCATTACTAGCGCTAAACCACCGTATTTTTTATAGAAATCTTCGGCTGTGGTGATGTATTTTTTCTTGAAGAACAACGTATCGGGTTTGTTATACAAAGCATCTCCGGTTTTTAAACCAAAGAAATACCCAGCATAATATCCACCCATTGCAGAAGCAGCAATCCACATTATCAAAGGCATCAGTTCCATGTCTAGAACGCCAAGGTAACATAAAAGGCCAGCTGTAAAGAGCAAAGAATCTCCAGGAAGGAAAAAGCCAAAGAATACGCCATTTTCCAAAAATATTACAGAAAGCAACAAAAATTTGCCTCCATATCTAATTAATTCTTCCGGTTTAAAAAGGTCCCAAAAACTGTTCAATGACTTTTTATTTAAGTTTACGAATTAGGGACATTTTTCTGAATAAGCAAATGATTAAAAAAAGCTATTGGTTTCTAAAGCCAATTGTATTTCTTCCTTTTTCTACTTTTTGGGCCTTTTCTTCTACTTCAGATTTCATTTTGTCTTTGTATTCTTGAAGTTTATTTGCGATTTCAGCGTTTTCAACCCCAAGAATTTGTGCAGCTAGTAAACCAGCATTTTTAGCATTATTAATTGCAACTGTAGCAACCGGAACGCCACCTGGCATTTGTACAATCGACAACAAAGAATCTAAACCAGATAAGGTTTTTAATTGTACTGGAACACCAATTACAGGAAGAGTTGTAATTGCAGCAACCATACCTGGTAAATGCGCTGCACCACCGGCACCAGCAATAATTACTTTTAAGCCCCTTTCTCTTGCTGATTTAGCATACTCATACATTCTTTCAGGAGTTCTATGAGCAGAAACTACTGTAATTTCAAAATCTATGGCAAAATCTTCTAATACTTTTGCCGCATCTTTCATCACTTCAAGGTCACTATCCGACCCCATTATTATTCCAATTTGTTTCATATCTTTTACTTAAACAAAAAGCCCTTTCGGGCTTTTGTAAAATTATTCTTCGTCTTCCTCTTCAGTACGCTCAATACCTTCCATTAAATCTCTGATTTCTCTGAGTTCTTCACGGTTGTATTTGTTGTTATGATCTCCAAGCAAATCAACTAAGTATTCTAAATTTGCTTTACCATCCTCTTCTTCTAGAAAAAGGAAAGTATAATCACCATTATTTTCGATTTCTTCATAAGCTAAACGAATCATTCTTACTAAACCTGGTTCGTTTAAATTGCTTTTGAAATACTCGCGTAGTTCCTTTAATTGGCTTACTACTGTTTCCTGACTGTATGCTTCTTTGCTCAGTTCGTTTTTAATTTTCGCGATAATTTCCTTCATTTTGATTCTATATATGCGCCACAAAATTATGACTTTTGCCTTCTAAACTGAATTAATCTTCAAAATTATGTTAAAGGGTTTTTACACATTGTTACTTTTATTGCTTTCTAACCTATTTATGAACTTTGCTTGGTATGGCCATTTGCAGTTTCAAAAATGGGGTTGGATTAAGTCGGAAGCCCTGCCAGTATTGATTCTTCTTAGTTGGGGAATTGCGTTATTTGAATACGTATTACAGGTTCCTGCTAATCGTTTAGGATATGTCCAAAATGGTGGTCCTTTTAGTATGATGGAACTTAAAACCATTCAGGAATGTCTCTCTTTGGGGGTATTTTTACTTGTTAATGTGCTTTTTTTTAAAGAAAGAATATCATGGAATCACCTTGCAGGTTTTGCATTTATGGCCATTGGTGTGTGGTTTATTTTTAAGAAGTGGTAGTATTTTTTGTTTAACTGTATGTAAAGCGTAAAAATTTTTATATAAATTGCGTAATAATTATTTAAGCAGTTGAATTCAGATTTTTTTACCTTTTCCGAAACACCATTCTTTAAATCAGTTAGCAAAAGCTTGATTTTGGTAGAAGTAATGGTTTTTCTTTATATGCTTTTCCAAACAAGTGGAGAAGGTAATTTATTTTATTTGGCTGTATTACAGTCTTTTTTACATGTTTTTATTTATTTTTTATCTAGAGTATCTCGTCAGAATTTATACGTATGGCTAATACCAGCTTTGTTTGGTTTAATGATTTACAGCAATAGTTTTGGTGGTTTAAAAGTAACTTTTGCTGGATATACTATTTCATTGGTTTTTTATTCGTTCTTCCTTATCAGAAATAAATGGCAATCTGTTTTTTATATGATTTGCTTTATTCTAATAAGTGGATTTAGTGAATACAAAAAGGGTGTTGAGTTAGAAACTATTTTAATGTTAGTTATTCCTGGTATTGGATTTACGGCTTTGTTTTATTCTGCTTTAAGATTTTTGCAAAAAGCACATATTGAACTTACCATTAGAAATAGGGAATTAGAGCAATCTCAATTGAATCTTAAAACACTGATTGAAAACACAAATGCTCTTATTTGGGCTATTGATACTAAATACAAGTTTTTAAACGGAAATACTGCCTTTTCCATTACGTTTCAACATAAAACAGGGGTTTTATTAAAACCTGGTGTAAATGTATTAGACAACATACCTTCAGAAAAGGAGTATGATTTTTGGAAGACTTTGTATGATAAAGTTTTGCTAGGTGAGCAGGTGGTTTATGAAGATCAATCTATTGAAAAAGGAGATTCTTCAATTTTTTGGGAATACACATTAAATCCCATGAAATTACCAAATGGAAATGTTTACGGCGCTACAATTATGGCTAAGGATATTTCTAAAAAGAAAATTTTTGAACGTCGTCGTCAAGAAAACGAAGCCTTGTTAAATGGTGTTTTAACAAATATGCCAATTGGCTTTCAGTTGTTTGATGAGCTTGGTAATATGATTTTGATGAATGAATCTATGAAGGATATTCTCGGAATTAAAAAACCACTTGCACAAACTGAAATAACAACTTTAAATGTTTTTCATGATTCATTTATGGTTTTAAATGGTTTAGATCTGCTTTTTAAGGATGTATACTTAAGGGGAACAAATAAGAATCTTGAAATGGAATTGGATTTTAATGTTCCAGAAAATACTTGGAGTACATCAAGAAGGAAAATATTCTTTGAACTAAATGTATTTCCATTATATGATGAAAACCAGCGTGTAATTGCTGCTGTATGTTTAAGTAATGAAATCACTAAACGAAAGACGACCGAAAAATTAATGTTAGACCAAAATAAACGTCTTGAAGAATATGCTTTTACCATTTCGCATATTTTACGAAGACCTATTGCTAATATTATTTCTTTAAGTAGTTTGATTAAAAGTGATGATATGTTAAATCCAGAAGATGCGCAGCTTGTGGAGTTTTTGAATGAATCTACCCATCAGTTAGACCAAATTTTGAAAGAACTTAATCAGAATATAACAATTAAACCAGATTACTTCAATGACTATAAGAATCATACAAGTTGATGATGACTACATCAACAACATTGCCAACGAAAGACTGATTAAAAAATTAGGTATTAGTTTTGAATCAGTAAATTTTTTAGATCCTTCTGATGCTTTAGAATTTTTGAGCAAAGACGAGCAAAAGTTTGATTTAATGCTTTTAGACATCAATATGCCACGTTTAAATGGTTGGGAGTTTTTAGAAAAGTATAAGAGTTTTGCAGGGAAATTCCCTATTTTTATGCTGACTTCTTCTTTAGATCCATCTGACCAAAGAAAGGCTATGGAGCATCCTTTATTAACTGGATTTTTTGTGAAACCCCTTACAAAAGAAATTATGTTAGAGATTTTTGATATTGCAAAACTTACGGTTTTGGTATAAAAAAAATCCTCGCATCGTGAAGATGCGAGGATTTTTTTTAATTTTAATACTAAGCGTTTATTAAAGTTTTGTAAGCATCAGCTTTCATCAAACCTTCAAGTTCAGAAGCGTTTGCGATACTGCATTTAATCATCCAACCTTCGCCGTATGGCTCTGAGTTTACTAATTCAGGCGCACCATCTACAGCACCATTAATTTCTAGTACTTCTCCTGTAATTGGCATAAATAAGTCACTCACTGTTTTTACAGCCTCAACTGTTCCAAAAACATCATGTTGAGCAACAGTTTGTCCTTTTGTTGATATATCAACATAAACAATATCACCTAATTCTTTTTGAGCGAAATCGGTAATTCCGATATAGGCAACATCACCTTCTACACGAACCCACTCGTGATCTTTGGTGTAATACAGATTTTCTGGAAAATTCATTTCTAAGGTTTTAAATTTTATCGGTGCTAAATTAACTTTTAAGAAGAAATAAAAAAATGAACTTTACATGAAGTTTTCGCCTTTCTTCTATTTTCTTGAATTATTAAGCTTTTTTTCATTCCACCATTCCATAATTGATATTGGAATTAACAAACAACTTAAAGCGTAGATACTATCTTCTATTGGTATTGTTATCAATCTTAAGCCTATAATTTCAGATGCATTGTAAAATACAACAGGTTCTGGTGTAACTGCTCCTGTGAGAACTCCGTTTATGATAAAAAATGGTATTAAATGAACAAAATAGGCAAACCAAAACCACATCATCCATTCTCGCTTTAAGTAAAAATGATGCAAGGCTAGCACAAATAAAGCAATACTAGAATTTACAATTGTATAAGTTTTTTCATGGTAAATGAAAATCCAAACAGCACAAATCACCATAAAAACAATGCTAATTGCATTACTTAATTCTTTAAATAAACCAGGTTTAAAATAAGCCTTTAAACAGGCATAAATGAAAACACTTGCATAAGGTACTACAATAAAAAACGACCACTCTTCAATAGGTAATTCTAATAAACGTAAACTGAAAGTGTAAATAGTACTGAAGCTCCAAACACCACTTATGGTAAACCAATAATCCCAACCAATAAATAGAATTGCATTGATTAATATACCTAAGAATAAACCAGGCCACAATTTGTAAAAGGCAACTTTTTTGTCAAAGGATAAAGCAAATGGTCCTATAAACGAAAGCAGCATTAGCCAAGCATATAATGACATATTATTTGCTTTGGTTAGGGTTTTCCCAATATTTAAAAGGCACAATTAACATTCCGAAATTTTCACCTTCTTCTTTGCCTAAATGTTTATGATGAATTTTATGGGCTCTTCTAATTGCTTTCACATAGCGATTATTCATATGTGTAAACAGTTTGAATCTTTGGTGAATAATGATTTCATGAACAATAAAATAAGCCAAACCATAAGCAGAAATTCCTATGCCAATATACAACCTGAAATCATCAAACATTAATCCTGTAACATAACAATATGCACTTGGTACTGCGAAGATTAAAAAGAATGCATCATTTTTTTCGAAAAATCCTGGTTCTACTTGATGATGATCTTTATGTAAATACCACAATAAACCATGCATCACATACTTATGAGTGAACCATGCCATGAATTCCATGAAAATAAATGTAAAAACTACAATCCCAATATTAACTGCCATATTGTATTAACCTCGTTTATTTAAAAATGTTTATTTCATGAATAAATTCAACAAAACAAAAAAGACCAACTGCACAAAATAGAGCCTGATAGCGAATACATTTTTATGCTGTAATTTGTTTTGAATCAACCAGAAACAAAAAATATAACCAAAAAAGAACCAAGCCGTGAAATTTTGTAATGGTATTTGATTGTTTTCCCAATACCAAAAATCCAACTTACTGCATAAAAGCTCAATTGGGATATCGGTAACAACCATAAGTATTGCAGCAATTCCCGCTCCGGTATATTGATTCAGCTTCAACTTTAATTTTTCTGCAAAAAAGTTAGCACTTACTACTGATGTATAACTAACAATTATCCAGTTAACACCAATTAGAATTGGTGTCTCCATTAATTTCGGACCTAAAGCCTCACCATATTTATAATTACCGAATAAAATCCCACTATTAACTCCAACATTTTCGAGTATGTAAGATGCCACAAAAATGAAGGCCAAACTTAAGTAGGTAAAATTATTCTTTTCGGGGATTGAAAGAATTAATAACACGAGTGCTAATAATAAATTTAATGGACTTAAAGCTGAGAATTCCGGATTCAGAATCATTCCAACTAGGCCAATTGAATAAAATAAAATGGCAATGCTGCTATATAAAAGTGTTTTGTTTTCTATGAATTTCTTCATCATACAAATTAATACAAGGTTTTGCATTATTAGTTTGAATTATAAAAATAAAAAAAGGCAACTCCTTGAAAGAAGCTGCCTTTTTTGAATTTTAGATTTAATTTTATAAGTAAAATCGTTTTTTACTTGATTTTCGATCTAACCAAGTTTTTAGTATTTTTATAATTGGTTAGTGAAAGTGCTACAGAGCCAATGAAAATTTCAGATTCAACTTTAATTACCATATGGTTTTCATCATCAGAAACCCAAATTGTTAAAGCATCATCAGATTTAAATAGTTCTCCTGTTTTTACTTGAGGTCTAATTTTAATAGCATTAAACTTACCAGCATCTACTTTTACAACTTCTTTACCTAAGTATTTGATATTGTAGTTATAAACCTTTCCATCCATGTAGAACTCAGTAGGGTAGGTGTCTCCAATTTTAGCATCCTTTATATCCCATAATCTCGACCAATAATAAACAGAAACTAAGTCTTGAACTTTATATGGAGTTTCAACAATACTTCCTTTTTTTGAGTTGATTTTTCTGTTTACATGATCAAACATTGCAAAGTCAGAATCTTTGTATCTTCCTTCTTCAATTTTTTTAGTGTATTTCAAAGGAATCAACGCCTCTTCATCTATAAAACTTTCATAATCATTTCTTACCTTATTGTATAAGGCATCAATGGTTCTTGATGAACGAGCTGAACATTTAACATTCATGGTTCTTCTACCATTAATGATAACTGCATCAGGCATAATTTCTAATGTAGCATAACCAGCATTAAATGGGCCATAGTGCATTCTGTACTCCAATTTTTCACCATAAGTAAAAGCATTATTTTCTACTTTAGAAAA
The DNA here is from genome assembly GCA_051861545.1 of Bacteroidia bacterium. Classification (GTDB taxonomy): domain Bacteria; phylum Bacteroidota; class Bacteroidia; order UKL13-3; family UKL13-3; genus CAISCU01. The sequence goes on from JBIMKP010000027.1 coordinate 42,809, forward strand.
TGAATTGGTATCGTCACCCCTTTTTTTTGGTAGTTCGGCTAAACCTGCGTATTGTGGCAGGCTGAAGAGGATTAATGCCGATAAGAAAAAGGTTTTAGTGTTCATCATAATGAATGATTGTTTCAAACTTTGTACCAAATGAAATTTTATTTTTGATTATAAAATCGAATTCTTATTAAGTTGCTGACTAGTAAGCAGTAATAATTTTATAAAAAACAAAGCCCTTCAATTATTTGAAGGGCTTTGTCAATAATTGCAATGGATTACAAATCAAATTTTATCCCTTGAGCCAATGGAAGTTCTTTTCCATAGTTAAGAGTATTAGTTTGTCTTCTCATATATGCTTTCCATGAATCACTTCCACTTTCTCTGCCACCACCTGTTTCTTTTTCACCACCAAAAGCTCCTCCAATTTCAGCACCACTTGTTCCAATATTAACGTTTGCAATTCCACAATCACTACCCCAAGCACTTAAGAACTGTTCAGATTCTTGCATATTGTTTGTAAAAATACTAGAACTTAATCCTTGTTTTACACCGTTTTGTAATGCAATTGCTTCATCAATCGTTTTAAATTTCATGATATAAAGAATAGGTGCAAATGTTTCGGCTTGTACAATTTTAAATGAATTATCTGCTTCACAAATTGTTGGTTTTACATAACAACCCGATTCGTATCCTTCACCACTTAAAACTTCTGCTCCACATAAAACCTTGCCACCTTCTGCCTTCACTTGTTCTATAGCATTTAAGTATGCATTTACTGCAGCTTTATCGATTAATGGTCCAACTAAATTTCCAGTTAAAGGATTACCAATTGTTAGTTGTCCATACGCTTTCACTAATTTTTCTTTCACTTGCTCGTATAAACTTTCATGAATAATTAGTCTTCTTGTTGTTGTGCAGCGTTGACCTGCTGTTCCAACAGCGCCAAATACCACACCAATCATAGCCAAATCGAGGTTAGCATTTTCACTCAGAATAATGGCATTGTTTCCACCTAATTCTAATAATGCTTTTCCAAATCTTTGAGCTAATGCGGTTCCAACCGCTCTTCCCATGCGAGTAGAACCAGTTGCAGAAACCAAAGGAACTTTTTCATCATGGCTCATCCATTCTCCAACCTTATAATCTCCATTGATTAAGCAGAATAGTCCTTCAGGTAAATTATTTTCTTTTAAAATTCTTGCCATTAAATTCTGGCAAGCAACTCCAGAAAGTGGTGTTTTTTCTGATGGTTTCCAAATACAAACATCGCCGCAAACAGCTGCAATCATGCTATTCCAGCTCCAAACCGCAACTGGAAAGTTAAATGCAGATATTATGCCTACTATGCCTAATGGATGGTATTGCTCATACATTCTATGATTTGGTCTTTCAGAATGCATGGTTAATCCATTTAACTGACGACTCATTCCAACTGCCAAATCACAGATGTCAATCATTTCCTGAACTTCACCTAAACCTTCTTGTAAGCTTTTTCCCATTTCATAACTTACAAGCTTACCTAGAGGTTCTTTGTATTCTCTAAGCAAATTGCCGTACTGACGAACAATTTCTCCTCTTTTGGGAGCAGGCATTTTTCTCCAAATTAAAAAAGCCTCTTCTGCTTTTGAAATTACTGTTTTATACTCTTCTTCAGTTGTAAATGAAACTGTGCCAATTAATTTACCATCAACCGGACTATAAATCTCTCTAATTTCAGCATTTGCTGAAGAAAAATGATTTTGACCAGTAGATGTGCCGTGATTATGGGCTTCAATTCCCAATGTTTTTAAAAAATCTGTCGAAAAACTTTGTGCTATACTCATATAAAAAATGTTTAAGGGATTACTCTTCCCTAGGTAAGTTTATTTTAAAATTGCTTTGGCTACTTTAGGGTCGATAATAACTGTATCGTGTTCAAAATCGAGTTTGATTCTCCATTTTTGAAAGGTGTTTACACCAAGAATTACATCCTCTGATAAACCTGGAATCACCATAAATTCATCTGAAAGTCGGATATCATTATAGTAAAAATCTAACCTTGTACTATGCGTAATTTTTAAATAATGACCTGCCGCCGCTGTTCCAATTTCTAAGGGTTTCCTTAGTTTAATAAGCTGTTCAAGGTTTTGAATAGCATCTTCACTAATACATGAAAAAGTGGCTCCAGAATCAAAAAGACAATACAAGGTCTTTTCACCTTGTGAGCCCTCAAAATGCAATGGAAGTCTAATTATTGACATTGATAATTTGATTTGAATTTCAGTTCAATTGTAATTTAAATCGGAACTACAATTTTAATTGGATTACAAAATTACAAAATTCAAACTGATTACCTTATAATTTGAAATTTCTAATGGCTTTTAGTGGATTAAATGCATTTAAATTTAAATTAAAGCTTGTCCTCTGAAAAAAGCCAGTTTGTCCATTTGCCTCCCAATAAGATTTTACCTCTTCACTACTAGCAAATTCAAGTGGGAAATATATTCTGAAAATGTCTTTGTAAATTTGTAAATATATTCCTCCAGAATAAGTTGTTTGATTGATGTATTCGTTTTTAGAAGTGCTGGTATTTAAAGTATTTACTGGACTATAATTTATATCGTAATAGAAGCCAATAGGAATTGGAATTTTTGGAACTGGAATGGTGAAATTTGCTGCAATAATCCACTTGTCGGTATTTCCAACATTGGCAAAATTTCGAAATCCAGCATCTCTCATAATTATTTGATTTGCATAAACAGAGTTCGAACCTGGATATTCAGACCTTGCAAACATGGTTTGGTCATATAAATAATCATTTTCACCGGCTGTTCCACCAAGATTAAAGAAGCTTCTTTGTTGGTTTAATTCATTTACCGAATTCCCTAGTCCTGTAAATTGTTTAAAGAACATTCCACCAAACAATCTTAAACTTGCTTTTTTCTTTCCATCTTTATACAATAATCCTTGTTCTACAGTAATTGCTAGTCTATTGATTTCACTGTTTTTGATTCCAGATTGGTAGTCGATTTGAGCATTAATTGGATACAATTTGTAATCTCTTTCATATTGATAATTGATATTAAAAATTCCTCTATGATTTTTAAAATCATTGAAATAAGAACTACCTGCTTTTTGTTCATTAATCATTACATATCTTAACGTTATACTCTGTTCAATATTTGAACGAGGATTTTTGGGTTTCAATTGAAATCTTACAAATGGCTCAAATTTTTCATAAGTACCGGCTTCATTATTAACATATGAATTTGAATCATTAACGGTTTTATTAAAATAAGCTCGGTTTCCAAATCGGGCATATTTTGCACCAACCTGTATACTTTTAATTTTAGATTGAAGTGGGTAAAAGTTATGCCAGTATTGAGCATATCCATTTAAATCTTTGGTTTCGAAGCTATACAATGGAGTAAAAACATATTCATTTTTTGCTTGAGGAATGATGCTATTATAAAGCCCAATTCCTAACATACTTTTGTTATAATTGTTCCAAGCGTATAAAGGCATAATGAATGTTTTTTTCATTTTTGGACTTTCTAAACCTAGAATAGGTTTAATTTTCCATGGAGTTCCAGAAAAAAGTGCATTTGTTCTAACAAAATTATTTGCCTGATATAACTCTAAAGGTGCTTCTTTGAATGCAATTCTGAACAACACATTCTTCTTGTCATTTTTACCTATTAAACTGTAATTTTCGAATGATTCAAACTTTACAATAGAGTCTGAATTAGATTCAAACCATTTAGTTTCAATTAAACTATCTCCAATAAACATACTTATAGGAATAGGACCTTTTAACGAACCAGCATTTTTGAATTTAATGCCGTTTTTGGATTTACATATTTTAATATCTTGTTTCTTTTCACTTCCTAAAACATCATTAAAAAACCATGATAAGTCTTTGCCAGTAAATTTATTCGCATGATTAACGAAGTCTTGTGGAAGAGGGTGTTTAAACTTCCATTTTTCATAATACGATTGCATCATTTCATCAAAAACCTTAGTGCCCAAATAGGATTGTAAGTAACTGAATGCAAGCGGGTTTTTTGAATAGATTATTCCTCCATAATTAGCATCAGTGTAAGCCACACTATGCAGATTTCCTGCCTGGTCTTCATTTTTTCTTGCACCAATTTCATAGGTTAATTTGGCTTGATCAATATCTTTTATTCCGAATTTTAGTCCGCCAATACTAGCAAATCCATCCTCATTTTGCTTCCCATCTCTCGATAATCTGTTCTCATAATAAGTGTTCAAACTTTCATCCATCCAAGGGTAGTCTCTTTCATTTGAACCTAAAATCCCATAAAACCAATTATGTCCAACTTCATGAATAATGGTTGTTTTATCAATACTTTGGCAATTTGTAATGGTTGGATATTCCATTCCGCCACCAGATTCAAGTGGAGTAATTACTACTGTTGCATGGGAATAAGGATATTCACCTACTTTTTTACTGTAAAAATTAATTGCATCATTAATATATTCAACTCCCTTTTTTCTTTTTTCTTTATCCTGATTTTCACTCAAAAGCCAAGTATCTACTTTTTTACCTGATTTTAACACCACCTCACTTTTATTAATCAAGAAATTTTTGCCACAGAACCAAGCAAAATCGTGGATGCTATCTTGCACAAAACGAAGTTTTTTGGTATTACCAATAGCAGGGTTTTCAACTTTTGGATTTTCGATTTTTTCTTTCCACCAATTAATTTCTTCTGGGTTCTGAAGATTCCCACTTGCAGCTAAAACAAAATCTTTAGGTACTTCAATTTCTACATCAAAGCTTCCAAATTCGCTATAAAACTCACCTTGGTCTAAATACGACATTGGATTCCAGCCATTTATATCATAAACTGCGGGTTTGGGATACCATTGACTAATACAATAAATACCCTTTTCAACTCCAGCACGACTGTATATTTTACCAGGTAATTTAACAACAAACGGACTTGTAAAAGTTAGTTTTTGTCCAGGTAAAAGTGCTTGTGGCAGTCTAATTCTAGCATAATCTGCTTCTTTTTCAAAAAGTAACTCAACAGGTAATCCATTTATTTGAGGTTTTAAAGAATCTATCCAACCGCGCATCTCGTCATCGGCAAAATACAAATCGCTAACTCCGTTTTCCAATTGTTGTTTTACTAAAGGCGTTTTTTTGTCTTTGTAAGCATTCGGCCATAAATGCAGATAAAATTCATAAATAATATCAGGCGAATTATTGGTATAAATGAACTGCTCAAACCCTTTTAAACTGCGGTTTGTTGTATCTAATTCAACCTGTATAGAATAGTCAACATGTTGCTGCCACTTTGCCTGATTTTGCTTTTTTGGCAAAGTTTGTGATACTACAGAGGTCGTATACAAAGTTAATAGTAGTAATAAGGAATTTAATTTCATTTTGCAATAATTTCTGTTAACGGAAAGTTCAAAAATTAAAAAAAAATTTAACACTTCCGATACCGCTCATCAGGTTTGTAGGATTATTTTTGAAATATAATTATGTGGTCAATGGATGGAAATGATTTTTTAGGTGAAGAAACTGCCAATTTGGTGCAGCGATACGAGAAAATGCTTAGAAATAAGTCCAGAGACTATTTTGAAGCTGAGGCTATTGAAGCAATTGCAGATTATTATATCGCTCATGAAAAATATAAAAAGGCGCAAGATGTTGTAAATTTTGGCTTAGAACTTTATAAAAATCATGTAGGATTTTGGATAAAAATGGCTGAGGTTTATGTATATCTTGAAAAGTTTGATGAAGCAAGAGAAGAGCTTGAACGAGCCGAATTATATGAGCCATTTAATGCTGAAATTTTGTTTCTTAAAGGTGAAGTTTTTCTCGCTTTAGGAGAATTATCAGAGGCAGAAGATTGGTTTCAAAAAGCTTTAATTCATGGTGATGATAAAATAGACATGTTATTCGAAATTGCTTACGTTTATCAAGATTATGATCACTTTGGAAAAGCTTCAGAATATTTTGAAGAAATAATTACCCTTGAGCCAGATTTAGACCAAGCTTATTACGAAGCTGCTAGTTGTTTTGATTTAACCGGACAATACAACAAGGCAGTTGCTTTATTGAATAAACTTATCGATCAAGAGCCTTATAATTCATCGGCTTGGTACAATTTAGGGGTGATGTATAGCAAAATGAATAAAAACGAAAAGGCTATTGAAGCTTTTGATTTTTGTTTGGTTATTGATGAAGACTATTCAGTTGCAAAATTTAATAAAGCCAATTCACTTGTTGAGTTAGATAGATTTGAAGAAGCGCTTACTGAATACCTTGATGTTGTTAAAATGGAAGGTGGTGATAGTATTACTTTTTGTAATATGGGTGGCTGTTGCGAAAGATTAAATAGGAATGAAGAAGCCCGTGAATATTACAAAAAAGCAGCTAAGTTAAATCCAAATGTTGCCGAGGCTTGGTTTGGTGTAGGACTAACTTATGATAAAGACGGACTAAATAAGGAAGCGCTTCAATACTTTAAAAGGGCAATTTTATTAGAACCAGAGAATCCAGAATATTTGCTAGTTTTGGCTGAATGTGAGTTTAGAATGGGTTTTAAGAAAGAAGCAGAAGCTATTTATTTAAAAATAACTGAGATGGATCCGGGTTTAATGGAGGCTTGGTTAGACTGGAGTTTCGTAAAATATTCAGACAACGATATTCAAGCAGCAATTAATTTATTAGAAAAAGCGATTTCTTACGATAATTTCTGCCACCAATATCATTATAGAATGGTTGTGTATCTTTTTGAAAATTTGAGAATAAAAGAAGCTTTAACGCATCTTGAAACTGCACTAACTTTAAATCATGCCGACCATTTTTTAATGTTCGAAATAAAACCAGAATTGGCAAAAGTTCATGAAATTAATCTGGCAATTGAGGCATTTCGTGAGGAACTTTAATCCTGTTTTTTAGTTTGATTTTAATCCATTTTATTGAATTCGAAATGCCTAAAATCAATAAGCATAATCCAATGATTAATCCATAACTTAACATTACTTCAGTTGAAGTTCCTGTTGGACTATTTAAGCAAAAAGCAGAAACTGGTGCTAATAATAAAACGAGTAATAATATTTTCATTTTAGGTATACACTTTACTGATTATTAAGTTCAATTTAATGAAATTTAAATTTAATAGTCCATATTCACCTCAATTTATGCGTAAAATCAACATGAAAACAAAGATATTACATGAAAAAGAATTTATTTTCGCCAAGTTAATTATAAAATAAGATGAAGAATTTTAAGTTAAAACATATTCCTGAGCGTCCAGAAAAACCAAGAAATAAGGGTATAACTATGGTTATGGATAAGGGTTTAAGCATACGTGAGGCTGAGGATTTAATTGCTGCAAGTGGTGAATATACAGATATAGTTAAATTGGGTTTTGGAACTTCATATGTTACACCTCGACTTCAAGAAAAGATTAAACTTTACCAAGATAATGGAATGATAGTTTATTTTGGAGGTACTTTATTTGAAGCTTATTTGGTAAGAAATCAGTTTGAAGATTATATCAAGGTTTTAGATAAGTATGGAATGAATCATGCTGAGATTTCTGATGGTTCCATTGAATTACCTCATGACTTAAAATTAGATTATATCGATAGATTAAGTCAGTATGTTACTGTTCTCTCTGAAGTAGGTAGTAAAGATGTAGAGAAAATTATTCCACCTTACCAATGGATTGAATTGATGCAAAGTGAACTTCAAGCTGGTGCTTGGAAGGTAATTGCCGAAGCAAGAGAAGCTGGAAATGTTGGTGTTTACAGGAGTAGTGGAGAAGTGCGTGAAGGTTTGGTTCAAGAAATTTTAACAAAAATTCCTGAGGAAAATATCATTTGGGAAGCACCTCAAAAAGCGCAACAAACCTATTTCATAAAATTAGTTGGAGCCAATGTAAACTTAGGAAATATTGCTCCAAATGATATCATTCCTTTAGAAACCTTAAGACTTGGTTTAAGAAGTGATACCTTTAGTTTCTTTTTGGGGAAGGGTTCTAAATTTATTCCTAAGAAAAAGTAAGTATTTGAATTCAATCAAATATTTTGTTGTTTTGATTTTATAAAAGATTAGAGATAGAGATTATGAGTTTACAAACGCAGGTAAATGCCGATATTATTACGGCAATGAAAGCAAAAGATGAAGTAAGTTTAAGAGCTTTAAGAGGACTTAAATCTGCATTATTATTGGCAGGTTCTGAAGCTGGTGCAAATGGTATTGTTGAAGATGAACAAGCAATTAAAATTTTCCAAAAACTAGCTAAACAACGCAAGGAATCTTTAGATATTTATATTCAAAATAAAAGAGAGGATTTAGCAAAAACTGAAGCAGAAGAGCTTGCTGTAATTGAAAAATACCTTCCTAAACAATTGACAGAAGAAGAAATTACCATTGAGTTAAAACAATTACTTGCTGATGTAGGTGCTGTTTCAGCGGCAGATTTTGGAAAAGTAATGCCAATAGCAATGAAGGCTTTTGCTGGTAGAGCTGATGGTAAAATTATTTCTGGATTATTAAAATCTTTATTAGCATAATTTTTATATTTTTATAAATGTAAATGGGCATCTTAGGTGCCCATTTGTGTGTAAATTAATTTATATGACAGAAGAAGAAAGAATTAAAAGAGCCTTTCAAAAAAAGGATTGGCCAGAAATTAAAGTGAGTGATAGCTGGGCTACATTTAAAATAATGGCCGAGTTTGTTGAGGGCTTTGAAAAAATGAGTAAAATTGGTCCTTGTGTTTCGGTTTTTGGTTCAGCTCGAACTAAAAATGATAACAAGTATTATTTATTGGCAGAAGAAATAGGCAGAAAACTCGTTGCTGCAGGATTTGGTGTTATAACAGGTGGTGGTCCCGGTATTATGGAAGCGGGTAATAAAGGTGCATTTGAGGCTGGTGGAAAATCAGTTGGATTAAATATTGATTTGCCATTTGAACAATTTCATAACAGGTATATCGATCATGATAAAAACATCAATTTTGATTACTTTTTTGTAAGAAAGGTGATGTTCGTAAAATATGCTCAAGGCTTTATTGCTATGCCAGGCGGATTTGGTACCCTAGATGAATTGTTTGAGTCTTTAACGCTTATTCAAACACACAAAGTAGCTCGTTTTCCTGTAGTTCTTGTTGGAAGTGAATTCTGGGGTGGCTTGCTAGATTGGTTAAAAAATACCATGTGTGAAAAAGAGAAGAATATCAATCCAGAAGACATGTTCTTATTCAAGGTTGTTGATACTGCAGAAGATGCTGTTAACCATATTCTAGATTACTATTCAGAAATGAGCATCAGACCTAATTTTTAGGTTTTTGTTATTAACCTAATTCAACAAATATTAACTCTTTTATTATGAGTAATAGCTTTGTTTTAATTAGGATTTTCAAGTAATATGGAAGTATAGGTAGTTCGTGAATCGAATATTAAAAAAAAATTGATAATGAGTTCATTAAAAGAAGATTCCTTAAGTTATCATAGCAAAGGGAGACCAGGTAAAATCGCAGTTGTTTCTACTAAGCCAACCAATACCAAAAGAGACTTAAGTTTGGCTTATTCACCTGGAGTTGCTGAACCTTGTTTGGCTATTGCAGAAAGACCTGAGGATGTTTACAAATACACAGCCAAGGGAAACTTAGTAGCTGTAATATCAAATGGAACTGCTGTTTTAGGTTTAGGTGATATTGGTCCTGAGGCTTCAAAACCAGTAATGGAGGGTAAAGGTGTTCTTTTCAAAATCTTTGCTGATATCGACGTTTTTGATATTGAAATCAATACAAAGGATACCGAAGAATTTATTCAAACAGTAAAAAATATCGCTTGTACTTTTGGTGGTATTAATCTTGAAGATATCAAAGCTCCTGAATGTTTTGAAATTGAAAGACGTTTGAAGGAAGAGTTAGATATTCCAATTATGCACGATGACCAACATGGTACTGCTATTATTACTGGTGCAGCTTTGTTGAATGCATTAGTGGTTGTTGGAAAGAAAATTGAAGATGTTCAAGTGGTTTATAATGGCGCTGGTGCATCGGCAATTAGTTGTGCTAAAATTATGTTGGCTTTAGGTGTAAAACCTAAAAACTTGGTGATGTGTGATAGCAAAGGTGTTATAAGAAAAGATAATCCTAATCTTGATCATAATAAACAACAATTTGCAACTGATAGAGATATTAAAACTTTACAAGAAGCAATGGTAAACGCCGATGTTTTTGTGGGTTTATCAAAAGCAGATGTTGTTACTCCTGATATGCTAAGAACGATGAACAAGGATTGTGTAGTTTTTGCATTAGCTAATCCAAATCCTGAAATTTCTTATGAGCTGGCTATGGCTTCACGTCCTGATATTATTATGTGTACAGGTAGAAGTGATCATCCTAATCAAGTAAATAATGTTTTAGGTTTTCCTTATATTTTTAGAGGTGCTTTAGATGTTAGAGCTTCTAAAATTACTGAAGAAATGAAATTAGCTGCTGTTTATGCTTTGGCTAATTTGGCAAAAGAACCAGTACCAGAAATCGTTCTTCTTGCTTATGATGAAAAGAATGTAACTTTTGGTAGAACCTATATCATACCAAAACCAATCGACCCTAGATTGATTACCACTGTTTCTCCTGCTGTTGCCAAAGCTGCTATGGAATCGGGTGTTGCAAAAAATCCTATTACCGATTGGGATGCATATCACCACCAACTATTAAATAGATTAGGTAGAGAAAATAATTTTATAAGAGCTTTATCAGATAAAGCTAAACAAAATCCTAAACGTGTTGTGTTTGGAGAAGCTGATAATTACAAGATTCTTAGAGCTGCACAAATTGTTAAAGATGATGGAATTGCTATCCCTATTTTATTAGGAAATAGAAAGAAAATTCAACAAATTATCGAGGAAAATCAAGTCAAATTAGCTGATGTACAAATCATCGATCCTATGGAAGAAGATGATAAGTGTAATGCCTTTGCTGAAGTTTTATATAAAAAGAGACAACGCAGAGGAATGAGTTTTCATGAAGCAAAAAAGCTCATGCGTGATAGACGTTACTTTGCTCCAATGATGGTTGAGATGGGAGAAGCAGATGCTATGATATCAGGCTTAACAAAAAATTATCCTTCAACTATTAAACCTGCTCTTCAAATTTTAGGAAAAGAAGAAAATACATCGGTTGTTGCTGGTATGTACATCATGCTTAGTAAAAAGGGAACTTTATTTTTCGCAGATTGTACTGTTAATCCTGTTCCTAGTGTAGATGAGTTGGTTGATATTTCTAAATTGGCGCATAATGCCGTTAAGAAGTTCAATAGAAATCCAAGAATGGCTTTACTTTCATACAGTAATTTTGGCTCAGCATCGGGTGAAGTTCCTAGTAAAATGGCAGCCGTTAGAGACCGTCTAAAAAAGGAATTTCCTTACATGGTTGTTGATGGTGAAATTCAAGCAAACATTGCTTTGAACCAAAAACTACTTCAACAGAATTTCCCTTTTAGTGAGTTAAATGGGGAACCTGTAAACACCTTAATTTTTCCTTCTTTATCAAGTGGAAATATCACTTATAAAATGTTACAAGAATTGGGTTCTGCTGAGGCTATTGGTCCTGTTTTGTTAGGTTTGAAAAAATCGGCTCATGTACTTCAATTGGGAAGCAGTATTCGTGAAATTGTAAACATGGTTACGATTGCTGTTGTTGATGCACAAGCGAAGTCTTAATATTTTGAAACTCGTTTTATAAAGAAAGCCTGAAGCGTTTTGATATGCTTCAGGCTTTTTTGTGATCTTGTTACTCCGATTAACAAATTTATAGGGATAGAATATTTTTTTATTTTTTCGAAGGAATTGACCTGAATCATAGTCTAATGGATTTTATTATCTTGTTAATTAGTAATCTGAAATCAATAATTAAACTATTCTATATGAGAAAAATTGGAATCGCTTTCATTGCAATATGCTCAGCTTTGCAGGGTATTTCACAAACCAATCCTGCTATTACTTCTTGGTTAAGAAACACAACAGGAATAACAGGAAGGCATTATATTAAAAACAACTCCACAGCTATTGTTGATGCGGATTCTGCCAATGTAAAAACGATTTTATATTCAGCAAATTCGGTTTATATCAGAGCAAACGGAGTTCCTTCCTATGTTACTGGTCCATTTCAGGATGGTAATCCTTCACTTACAACAAGTCAGAATGCTATTTTTAAATTCCCTTTAAACCCAGTAAAAAATACAGGAACACTTACAGCTACTTCAGGTGGAAATATTGGTTTATTTATCAATGGTGTTGCTTTGTTTGATTATAGAGATGGTGTTTCATGGAAAAATTCAACTGGAACTATTGCTGGTGGTCCTTCAGGTGGAATGGGAGATGGGATTTGGAACCGTGATGCAATCATAGCTGAAAAAGCAGGATTTGATTGTGCCAAGGGTCATCCTGCCATGGGAAATTATCACCATCACCAAAATCCAAGTGCATTTAAACTTGATTTAACTGTCATATCAACTGTTTGTAATTTATATGATGCTGATGGTTTGTATGTAATTGATTCAACCCAACATTCGCCTTTAATTGGGTTTGCTTATGATGGTTTTCCAATTTATGGTGCTTATGCCTACAAAAATGTTGATGGCACTGGTGGCATTGTTAGAATGAAATCGAGTTATTCTCTTAGAAATATTACTACCAGAACTACCTATTCAAATGGTAATGATGTAACTGATGGTCCTGCTGTAAGTACAACTTATCCATTAGGTTATTTCAGAGAAGATTATCAATACACAGCAACTTCAGCTGCTACACCAGATTATTTAGATCAACATAACGGACGTTTCTGCATCACACCAGAATATCCAAATGGAATCTATTGTTATTTTGCAACTGTTGATGCCAACTGGAACTCTGCTTATCCCTATGCAGTTGGTCCAACTTATTACGGTGTAAAATCTGCTGCTAAGGTAACATCAATTACAGAAGTTGTGAGTGTTTACAATGGCTCAGCTACCGGATTAGAATTAGTAAATTCAGATAAGCTTGATATCTCAATTTTCCCAAATCCATCTAGTGACATTATAGCTATTCAACAAAGTGGATTGGTATTAAAAGATTTAAAAGTTGAATTGTATGATATGAGTGGAAAATTGATTCAAACCGGACAATTATACCAAGGTTCAACCATTTCTTATTTTGATGTAAGCCAATTACAATCGGGTGAATATTTGGTTCGTGTTTCCGATGGAAATCAAACCAAAACCAATAGAATTATTTTATCCCATTAATGTATCACCGCGATAAATCGCGGTGATACGCGGTGCCCAAAAATGAAAAATAAATTATTTCTAATAATCATTTTTATTTCAATCATTTCTTTGCGCTGAAAGGATTTAAATATTCAGCGTTATGATTTGCTCTTGGTAATAAAAATATTTAAAAGGAACTGCTTCTAATTTTTAACATCATTTATCGATTAACTATGTTGTCCAATGAGTACCTTTTTGATAGAAGTATTTTCTTTATAAAAAAGGAAAATAAGGTAAGGTGCGAAAAATAGAATTCCCAGAATCATAGCACTGAAGCCAGTAATGACTGATATCAGGCTAAATTTATCTCGCCACATAATCCAGATACCTGATAATGTTAAGTAACTCATGAAGTCGAGATTAAACTGACCATTCCAGTTAAGTGCTTGTAGGTTTTTTATAAAAACTGCGAACAAATTAGGTCCTTCATTTATAAAACTAAACATAGTATAAATAACAATCCCTAGGGTTTGAAGAATGAGAAGCAGAATGAAAAAATTGTTTTTGTTTTGTGAAGTCATAGATGAGCTATTTAGTGGGCTTAAAAGTATTTTGACTTCCAAACAAATTTTAGACGTTAGCGTTCAATTTTACTTTTGGTGATAAAACTTATTGCGAAAATCCGCATGTTTTCCACCAATAATTTTTTATAAATACTATGTATATTTTGAGAAATATTTTCATTACGTGATTTGGTTTTAAACTCCTCTGTTTTATGAGATTTAAGACCCCGATAGGTGGTCTTATGTTTATAGAAAAATGCTAGAAACGAACCCCCCAAACCTCTGCCAACGCGGACCAAAGGTCCGCGTTGGTAGAGGTTTGGGGGTGGTTTTACTTTACTTCTTATTTTCTATAATCATATCATCCCTTCAGGATTATTAAGAATTTAAAGAAAGACATGCTTTTGATTCTAATTCATGTTTTAAGTTTGTTTCTGATTATATCGAGTAATCATCTGCATTAAATCCTTTGAAGTTTCGTAAAACAAATTTTTTGTAAGGAGGCGAATATTCGTTTAAACTTATCAAACCTGAACAAATTTCCTGATGATGTTTTTTAGGTAATCAAAATACTGATTCAACCAAGTTTCATTAAAGTTTTCAGGTGTTATTTGTAAGAAGAAATTTTCTAAAGCCAGTTCAAATAAACTTTCAATTTGCTGCAATGATATTTGAAGTTGTAGTTCCTTCATCCATAGCAAAACAAAGTTGTTACCTATAATTTCATTGGATTTCTCTAATGTGCTTTTAAAATGTTTCTGGTCGCGATGGAAACGTAATTGTTTATTGAATAAAATATCGGTTTTGTGTTCGATTAAAATTTGAATCAGTTCTGGGTTGATTGATTGGGCTTTCTTTTCTTTTTCTGCAATGATTTCAGACTGCTTCAAATGGTAGTTTAGCAATTCTTCCACAAAGCATTCCTGATCGGCGAAATAGTGGTAAAATGAAGATTTGTTTTTACCAACCAATCTTGCAAGTGGTTCAATTTTTATGCTACTCAATCCATGCATAGCAAATAATTCATAGCCTTTTTTTACCCAAATTTCCTTGTTGCTTTCATTCATAGTAGTTTTCGAAATAAGGCCGAATCAGTTTTTTAAACAAGAAAGAAAAATTCAGACTTACAAATGTCTGTTTACAATTGCAATTTCACAATTTAGTTTCTCTTCAAAACTTTTAATGAATTCAGGCTTTAATTCCGGCCAGTTCCAAAATGTGAAACCAATATTACTAAAACCCATTTTGGGTTCGAAAGAATAAGAATGAATGTTTGAAGGCACACCACAGGCATTACATGTTAAATCATCCGATTCTTCAGATGTCCAGCTTTCCAAATCCCAGTCTTCAAAAGCAATATCTTCTTGGCAGTTTGGACAAATTAACTGTTCGGTGAAATTTTCTCCTGTATCAAAAACAGTTCTTTCTGTTGTTATTTCCAATCCATTTACCGAAAGCTCAAAGGGTAATTCTTTAGGATGAGCAACTACCATCACCACTCCTTGAGAAATTGCATAGCCGTTCCCTTCACCTAAGATACAATCAGTGAGATTGGCTTCAACAATATCCAATGAAATGAGCCAATCTAATATCTCCTTGACTTTATTTTCTTTATCAGGATAGTTTGATAATCTTGGAACGATGGAAATGCTGTAGTCGCTCATGTTGCAGTTTAATTTTTCTACAACAATAATATTTTATTTATGCCACATTGTTCCTAATTTTCAATAGCACAGCTATCTCCCATACAATTGGGTTTTTCTTTTGGTTTTGGGATTATTTTTAATCTGATTGCATAGGCATATAATTTGCATCCAGCGCAGATTCCAAAAGCAGTTTCGAGATACATTAAAATCATGCAGATGATACACAAGAAGCAAACTGGCTCAAAATAGCTTTTGTCGTTTTGTAAATAAAGTGAAAGCACAAAAATGGTAGATGATAAGACCAATCCTAAACTCCATGCAAATTTTTTCTGAACAGCACCAATGGGTTGAGCAGATTGATTCTTTACGATTTTGGAAGCTAATAGTATAGTGGGTGAAAACTTTGGATTAATAAATAGACCAATCATAAAATTTAGAACCAAAAATCCTACTGTATAGGGAATGATTGCGTATTTATCTAAAACAAAACCATTAATTGAAGCAATTAATCCAACCAAAAACATAATGCCAGAACTTGCTCTCATGACTCTTTCATCCAATACTTTATAAGGCAGTCCTTCTTTGTATTCACCAAAACTAAATATACTCATACTCTTCTTTAATCTAGAAACATTCACTTAGCTATTCAAGCAGTTTTGATAGCATTCATAACACTCAAAGTTATTGTTATTTTCCTTGAACAAGGTTTTTTAACAGAATTAGATTTGTCTATTTTTTAGGCGGTATAATTTTGCGAAATTCAAGCTGAATTATTCGATGGAATTTTGGAAATCATAATATTAATTAACGAAAACCCGCATGTTTACTACCAATACTTTTTTATTTATCCAATGAATGTTTTGTGAAACGTTTTCAAAAATAGTTTGGTGTTAAGCTGCTTTGTTTTATGAAATTTAAGACCCCGATAGGTGGTCTCATGTTTATAGAAAAATGATTGAAAAGAATTCCCCAAGCCTCTTCCAACGCCGACCTTTGGTCCACGTTGGAAGAAGTTTGGGGATGGTTTTACTATACTTCTTATTTTCTATAATCATATCATCCCATAAGGATTGATAAGAATTTCAAGAATGATATGCTTTTGATTCTACTTATATCGAATAATGAATTGCATTAGAACTTTTGAAGGTTCATAAAACAAATTTTAGGTATGGAAGCGTACATTTATACATTAATTAATTTTCAATGTTAATTCAGACTACTTTCCATGCTGTAATGATTGTATGAATCTCATTTTCTCCAGATGCTTTTTTGAATTCAACTTTAAATAAATTGAAATCATCAAATCTAGCTTCAATAAGTTTAGTTTTTATTTCTGCTAAATCATGAAAATAAAAATAACTTCTATCGCCTGTACTTACTGTTTGAAAGCCTGATTCTTCAGGATTTCCTTCAACAAAACTTAAATATATTAATCCTCTATTGTTCAATAATTGAATAGAATCCTGTATGAGTTTATAGGTATCTGTTTGCGATAAGTAGGGTAAACAGAATCCACAAACTATAGCATCAAACTTTGATTGAATCTCATTTATGTTTCTGCTATCCATTATTTCGAATCTTGCTGTTGGATTATTCTTCTTTGCAAGCTCAATCATATTCGGAGCGATATCAATTCCGAAGATATCAAAATCGGGTCTTTTAGAAAGAAGGTACTTGGTAATATTCCCAGGACCACAGCCAATTTCCAGTACTTTGGCATTGACTTTCTTTACTGAATCACAAATGAAATCATAGGAAACATTGTACAAATCAAGGTCCATAAACTTCTCTTCATAAAGAGAAGCAACTTTATTCCAGGTTTCAAATGTTTCTTGGTATGAGTCCATTTTTATATTAGTAGTTATGAGATATTGATCTCTATAAAACTTTAAACGAATATCCACATGTTTGCAAGTAATTTATATTAATAAAACTCTAAAAATTTTAAAATTGAGTTATCAATTGAATTCATGCAATATGAATTAAAAATAGAATCCTGTTTATTACGAAATTTCCTAAAATCCCATAGGGATGACATTATAGTAGTAAA
>JBIMKP010000028.1:0-37444 GCA_051861545.1 Bacteroidia bacterium
ACATCAATTTTTTCATCTTTAGACTTGAAAAACTATTCGCCTAAAACAGTTTAGTCCCCAAAAATTAAATCTGACCCTATAAAACCTTACTCATACATCCACATTAAAACTGGCTTTTCGCTTTTCTGCAAAATCTTATCTATTAAAAGGAATGATTTGTTGGAAATAGTTGGGCAACCCCAACCTTCTGGAGTGCCTGCTGGATATATTTCTTCATCAGAAACAACTTCCCATGAATGAAATACAATAAACCTTTTTAACCCATTGCTATTGGTTTTATCGAGGCCATGTAAAACATACTTAATGTTTACTCCCCAATCACTACGAGCCCGCTCCCCTATTTTGTATTTGCCTAATGATGAACAATGACTTCCATCTTCATTACTAAACTTTGCTTTAGCAGCAGATTCATCATCGTTCCAGGAATTGTCACAGCAACCATGGCCTACCAAAAAGGAATAAACAATGGTATCTTTTTTGAAATTCCAAACTACAAAACGTTTTAATCCTGAATGAATACTCATATCTATGAGGATGCAAAAACGCTCATTCATTCCATGTTGTTTGTTGTAAAACAAGGCAGCCTTTGCTTTAGCTTTTGTTTTTAAAAAACTAATTCTTTGCTCTTGGGGAGCAGTATTCACCTCTAAAACAGCTGGTTTAGAAAAATGAAAACTTGTGATAAAAAGAAAAATCAATTGAAATATTAGCATACGTCAAAAAAGTGAATGAGTATGCTTAACGCTTATTTTTAAGAATTATGACCCAAAAGAAATTTTTTGATTTTCGACTTATTGAGCAAATCTAATGCCATCATCCTTCATCAAAACGTCGCCGCTTTTTGCATCAACAATTACAAATTGCGAATTGGATTCGCCGGCAATTTTCCAAGCAAGTTTATAGTTTGTGGTATTGTTACTTTCATCATAAACTGGTAAGATTCCCAATCTATAATTCAAGCAAGATTTGAATTCCATTGCTGATTTAGCTGTTGAAATTGCATTTGTAGAAGAAACCAAAGGTTGAATATCTAATCCTTGAGGAACTAAAATATCTCCACTTTTAAAAACGTTTCCATCTTTTTTGCTTTTAGCCAAATCATAATTTGCAAAAAAGATTAATAAATCTCCGTAGAAAATATCACAATTCATTTTTGTCATGTATTCATCATCAACAATAGATGAAACCCTTAATTGAGGGTATTTGGCTAAGGTATCTAAAAACTTTGGAACCTTATTTAAAGAAGTTAAATCACTGGTATGTTGCCTATCGTTTGTTTCATTGAAGTTGGTGCAAACTTCTTTGTCTTTTTTACAAGCATTTATTGTTAGAAAAAGAACCAATACAGAAACAAGTTTCAAAAAGACTTTTGGATTTTTCATTTGATAGTATTTTTGTCAATAATATTAATAATTATTTTAATTAAAAACTTAAAAATCATTCAATTAAAAATGCTAACCCGATTTTTTCTTATATCTTAATTCATCAAAATCATCTGTAAAACCAAGTAATCTACTTAGTTAAAATTAAAACACTATCCTTATTTACACCAACAGCTTGCTTTTTGAATGCATTTACCACTTGTACTTTAGTTGGCCCTTTTTCAATAGACATAAAAGTACTTACCAAAAGCAATGAAATTGAAATCATAATAGCGATTGTAGTCAACCCTACTCCAATTAAATAACGTTTATTTCCATTTATGGTAACCTTGTAGTTTTTATTGTATGAAACTTTATTGGCTTCTATTTCAAAAAGCAAAATTTCTTGGTAAGTTTTGCCCAATAATTCTTCATATTTGGTTACAGTTAATGCTTGGTCTAATGGTTTACCTCTAAAAATACTTAACATTAAAAGAATTGAGCTGATATACAATACAATCGGCACAATAGAAATCAATTGCAAAATTGAATGTGAATCATTTAAACTATTTAAGAAAAAAGGAATAAATAAAACTGTAAATCCAATGATAGTGCCAGCATAAGTGTGTTGTTGCCTGTATGAACCGACTTGTTTCTCTAAATTTTCTTTTGAATTGTTAGCTAAAAATTCATAAGTACGAAGGTCTTCATTAACTTTTGACTTTAATTCCATAACACAAATAATTGTCCAGAAGACTTTAAATAATCAAGCCAATAAACCCACATTTGCTTTTGACTAATATGATAATTCGATTGCATCAACTGAAGCTCTACCTCTTCAAGATTTAAACTATAAGCCGATTCTTTACCTTCACTCACTCTAGCCTGTGAAATAGCAACAGATTCATTTAGCAGATTTAAATTAATTGATTGAATTTTTAATAAGTCACTTAAATTTTCCATTTTCAATTTGGCAACTAATGCTTCCTTTTCATAGAATTTTGTTTTGTCTTCTTTTTGATAATTAAGCTGCCGCGACAACATTTCAATTTGGTTTATTTTATTCTGTTGATTATCGCCAGTTAGTATTGGCAATTTCACATTTAAACCTACATAACTTAAACCAAACCAAGTATTTGCATCTATAGGATTTAATGAATTAGAAAACTGATTTGCGCCTAAAAATCCTTTTAATCCAACAACAGGATAATGTTTGCTTCTTTCTGTTTTGGTTTGAATTTGAGTCAATTCATCTTGAATAGTAAGTGCTTGCAAAGCTGGTATAAACTGAATGCTATTGGGCTTAATTACCCATAAATAAGAACTATTTAAACTAAACATAGAATCAATTTCAACATCAATAACTTCTTCATTCCCCATCAAATACATTAAATTCACTTTGTCTTCAATCAACAAAATCAAACCATTGTGTAAATTTTGTAATGAGTTGTTATGGTTGATAATTGCTTTATTCAAATCTGATTTTAACAAGCGATTTTCATCAAACTGATTTTTCATCAAATCGTAACTTAAGAAAGTTCTATTCGTATCAGAAACCAATGATTGTATTTTAGCTTCTTCTAGATAAATCTGAATATAACTTTGTGCTATTTGATAAACCAACTCATACTCGGTTTGCGCTTGAGATAAAATCGCGATTCGTTCTTTTAATTTCGATTCATCAATTTGTTTGATAATCGAAAAATCTATCAAAGTTTGCGTTGCTGTAAGTCCCGCAGTTTGTGTCCATTTAGTTCCAAACTGAACACTTTTAGTTGCATCAATAGGATAAGCAGGATTAAAGACACCTATTGGCAAAATAGATGTTTGTAAAATCGGATTGTAAAGAAAATTGTATTCAGCAGAAACTTGTGGTAAATATTTTCGATACAATGCTTTGGTTTGAAGTAATGCAATTGATACATTTAACTTATCGGCATGATTACTTTTTTTATGATCTAATCCACTTAAAATAGCCTGTTTTAGACTGATGTGAATTTGAGCTTTGAGCATACTAGAATGCAAAAACATCATCATAAAAAATAAGATGAAACTAGGGCTTAGAATTTTCAATGAAATATAATTCCGGAACTTCTTTTTAAATAGATACATGTTGAGACATTTTAAAATTTAAATGATTAAAAAGTATATATTATCTAAAAACCGCAGCAGGCTCAACACTTCTGATTCTAATTAGTGCAAATGATGCGCCACTTAATGAAATCAATGAAATTGTAGCAAAAACAAGTAAAAGGACTAAGGGTGAAAAAGAGAATACCAAACCCGATTTTTCAACGCCAATTCTAAAAGCTTCTAGAAATCCTAATCCAACAATAAAACCAACAATTGTAAACAACATAGCTTGAGTAAGTATAAGTTTACTGATGTATGCATTACTTGCACCAATTGCTTTCAGTGTTCCATAGTCTTTTAGTCTGTCGAGTGCCGACGAATACATGGTTAAGCCAATGATAAAAAATCCTGTTATTAAAGCAAATACTATGAGAGTTCCTGTGCTTAATGCAATGCCACTACTGGCCAATATTTTTCTTTTAGAGGAAGCTGCTAGGTTTGATGATGTCCAGGCTTGAACACCTGAAACATTTTTATTAATATTTGCTACAATTAGTTCAACATTTTCTGGCTCATCAACATTTACCAAAACTGCATTGATGGAATTAAGTGGTTGATTTGAAAAAAAACGAGCTCTTTCAATTGTGGTTAAACAAAAACTACTTCCAAAACCTCTGAATCCTTTTGTTTGTAAAGCAAAAAATGCACTTTTACCATTGATTTCCAATGGTGTTTTTAAGTCGATATTTGTTCCTAGATTTTTCTTTTCAAAAAACTCCGCACTAATTGCTCCATCTAATTGTAAATCGGAAATTTTACCTGCTAAAATCTTTTCATTAGCCAGTAAAGCATCCATATGGTTTTCATCTGCTCCCAATAATGTAATCACACCACTTGTTCCATTTTCAAAATTGCATGAAGCTCCTGAAATAATTAAAGGGAAAGCTTCCTTTACACCTTTAATTCCTTGAACAGCTCTCAAATTTCTTATATCTAATCTTCCTAATTGGTTTACGTCGTTTGTTTTGCTATCAATAACCCAAATATCTGCTTTTACATCTGTTGCTAAAGCGCCCATTAATCCCGACAAAAAAAAGTAAACACCCAATTGCTGACCGATTAAAAAAGTACTGATTAAAATACCAACAATTACTCCAATACTTTTTGCTTTATCGAAACGAATAAACTTCCAGGCAATTTTTAACATCACTTACTTATTTAAATCACCTGAAATATTAATTACACATTCAACTCTTGTATTAATTAGAAATTTATCGGAACTATCTATTGTCAATTCGATATTGCGTACTCTTCTATCTTCTTTTTCTCCAGCTTGGTCTGTAAAAAGTGATTTCTTCTGCAAATAGGAAGAGGCAAAATATATTTTAGCCCTTAATGGCTTTTCAGATGTACCACTTTTTTTTATCCAAGCAAGCTGACCCACTGTTATTTTATCGGCATTTAATTCGTCTATTTCACAAATAGCAATTTTGTTACCAAGAGGACTAATTTGAGCAATAGCTTGCTGATTAGAAACAAATGAACCAACAATTGCCGATAGCTCTAAAATCTTACCTTTTATGGGTGATTTAATAAACTTTTGTTCTTTCTCTACTTCTGCTTTTTGAAGTGCTGTTTGAAGTTCAAGCAACTTACTTTTAGCAACAAGTACTTTTGATTCGAAGCTTTTTAAGTTCGATTGTAAAGACAAGAATTCGGTATTCAAATCATCTAGATTTTGTTTCGATTCTGCTCCTTTTATGTATAAGTTTTGAGAATGAATAAAGTTAGATTTGGCATTACTCACTCTGCCTTTTAACTCAACAGCATTCAACCTATCTACATCAACTTGAAACTCTTGTGTAGTTAATTGATTTTTTAACTGTTTTATATTTTCATCTTCAATCTCATGATTTAATTCTACAATTAGGCTTCCAATATTTACTGTATCATTTTCTTTTTTATAAAGCTGATGTACGATTCCATTAACAGGTGATGTAAGTAAAACAATATCTAATTCGGGTACAATTTTTCCAACGCCTATTATTTGATAAAAACCATTGTTTTGTTGGATTTTATTGATGGGTAATTTTTCTTCTTCAACTTTATTTGAGCAAGCAGAACAAAGTACTATACATAAAAACCAAAAGAGTTTATTTTTCATTATTAAAATTATTTCAGAGAAATTTCTTCTTCAACAGGAGTATCAGAAATTCCACCATCTAACACATACACAATTCTATCGGCGAAGGGTCGCAAGCGCGCATCGTGAGTTACTACAGCAACCGCTTTTCCTTGATTGGCCAATTCTTTTAATTCACGCATTACAATTCCAGCACTTGCTAAGTCGAGTGAAGCTGTTGGCTCATCACATAACATCATAGCAGGATTGGTAACTAAAGCCCTGGCAATGGCTACA
This sequence comes from Bacteroidia bacterium, assembly GCA_051861545.1. Classification (GTDB taxonomy): domain Bacteria; phylum Bacteroidota; class Bacteroidia; order UKL13-3; family UKL13-3; genus CAISCU01. The sequence continues at coordinate 5,854 of JBIMKP010000028.1, forward strand.
CGTTGCTGCTGACCACCACTTAAATCATTCGATAAGTTTTTCATCCTATCTCCCATTCCTACTTTTTGTAATGCAACACTAGCCCTTTGGCTTGCCAACTTTTCAGGAATACCCTGCAGAATAAGCGGCATCATTACATTTTCTAATGCAGAAAGCGGGCTAATTAAATTGAACCTTTGAAAAATAAATCCAATTTTTAACAACCTTAATTTGGCAAGTTTAGATTCACTTAAATCATTTACCTTTTTATCTTCAATCCAAACCTCTCCAAAACTTGGATAAATAACACAGCCAAACAAAGAAAGTAAAGTAGTTTTTCCAGAACCCGAAGGACCAATAATGAGCAATAGTTCACCCGATTTTAATTCAACCTTACTAGCTTTTAATGCGGTAATCTTGGTATCTCCAGCAGTATACTCCTTGCCTGCATTTATAATTTTAGCAACTACTTTTTTCTCAGTTTGAGCTAATGAATTCAATTCCACTTTTAAAATATTAATTGTTATTTCAAACCCAATTAACTTTGAATTTGAAACACAACTGGAGCTTTAAAATTGGGATAATCGATATAGCCATGTGCCTCTGCAGAATAAAACAAATCGGTATTTAAGCTTTGAGACAATTCTCTATTAAATTCCAATCTTTCTACCAAATCGGGATTATTAATAAAAGGTCTGCCAAAAGCTATTAAATCGCATAAACCACTATCTATATCTGATTCGGCACTTTCTTTATCATAACCACCACATAATATAATGGTGTTTTTAAAATTATGGCGAATTAACATTTTCATTTCAACAGGAACACTAGGTGCACCCATGGCAGAATGATCAACCAAATGAATATAGGCTATTCCCAATTTATTAAGCTCTTTTGATAAATAATCATAAGTAGCATCAATTTCTGGATAATTGGGCATATCGTTGGCAACCCCATATGGCGACAAACGAATACCAGTTTTTTCTTTTCCAATAGCTTCAGCAACGGCCTGTGTAACTTCTAAGACAAACCTACATCTGTTTTCAATACTCTTATCATATTTATCGTGCCTCATATTACTTAATGGCGATAAAAACTCTTCTAATAAATAGCCATTTGCCCCATGAAGTTCTACCCCATCGAAACCCGCTTTTATTGCATTTTTAGCCGCTGAAACAAATTCTACTTGGGTATATTCAATATCCTCAATAGTCATTTCTTTGGGCATAGGTAAATCTTGCAATTGATGAGTATCTGTCCACATTTGTCCAGTAGCTTTTATGGCTGATGGTGCTAAAATTTCTGTTCCTTCCGACATATTTAATACATGGCTAATTCTACCTGTATGCATAAGCTGAGCAAAAATTTTTCCTTCATGTTGATGGATGACTGTTGTTATTTTTTTCCAAGCATTCATTTGTTCTTCATTAAACAAACCTGGAATTCGGGCATAACCTAATCCGTTGGGCGATGGTGATGTGCCTTCGCTAATAATTAAACCAGCAGTTGCCCTTTGCTGGTAGTAAGTTAGCATTAAATCGTTTGGCAAATTCCCAATGGCTCTACAACGAGTCATGGGTGCCATTACAATTCTATTTTTTAAACTGATATTTCCAAGTTTTGTGGAACTGAATAACTTATAATTTTTCATATTGAGCCTCTTTATTTTGAAATGAAGTACTAAATGCAGCAGCATTTAAAATTTAAATCCTGCCGCATTTTATTGGAATTAAACCTTTTAATTTTATTGATAAATGTGGCTATTGAGCGCACATTCCACCATCAATTACCTGAGTAGTTCCGGTAATATATTTGCTATCATCACTTGCCAGGAACAATACCAATTGTGCAATTTCAATGGGCTCTGCATACCTATTAAAAGGAATACTTGCTTCAAATTGCTTCTTAACTTCTTCACCATGTCCGGCCGAAGCTCCTTCTTCTATAGAGCGCATCATTCTATTGTTTACCGGTGCTGGATGAATTGAATTTACTCTAATATTAAGCGGAGCAGCTTCAATTGCACTTGTTCTCATAATACCCACTACAGCGTGTTTACTGGTTACATAAGCACTTAAATTGGCGAAACCTAGTAGTCCGGCAACAGATGATGTCATTATAATACTGCCACCATTATTCATTTTAGGTAAAGTATGTTTATTGCCTAACCAAATACCTTTTACATTAACAGCAATAACTTTATCAAACACCTCTTCTGGATAATCAATAATTGGTTTAACAAGTCCCTCAATTCCGGCATTGTTAAAAAACACATCTATTTTACCAAATTGTTTTACTGTTTCATCTACATAATGTTGTACATCTACAGATTTTGAAACGTCTGCAACACAGTGTTTAAGATGTTCGCTATTTAATTCAGATAAGGCCATTTTAAGGGCATCTTCTTTTAGATCAACCAACATTACTTTTGCTCCTGCATCTAAGAATAATTTGGCTGTAATTTTGCCTATACTTCCTGCACCACCTGTTATAATGGCGACTTTATTTTCTAATTTTTTCATGCTTTTATTTAACAAATGCTACAGTAGTATAAGTAAAACTTAATCTGCAAAAGCATAATAATAATCCACCTCTAAATCATTTTTTACATGCCAAATACCAGGTGTATTCCAAGCAATTCTTCCGGCTTCTTCTTTTTGGTACCATGAATCAACAGTACCTGTTAAAGTTACGGTTGTACCAGCAACAGCCACATTAATATCACTATCATCTACAGCCCAACTTCTACCTATGGCATCTTCAACTTCATGTTTTTCAATAGCATCGTGATTTTCGGCCTTAATTTTTATTAAATTGGTTACACCTTTAACACCCATTAAAAAGGTAACGGCATTTTTAGCAGCCTCTCTTTGGTAATTCCAAGGCAATTCTCCTTCTAAGGTTACAAAACCCTCTTCTACTTTTACAGTAATTTTATCTTTGGGTACCGACCAATTTGAATTCAAAGAAGTAAGCACATCTTTTGCAATATCGGCATCGGTTTTCGACCAAGAGCTATGTAATTTTACTTCAATTTTTTCAACCAAAGCTTTTACACCAATTACTTTTTTAGCTGCATTTTCGGCTTCCATTTTTTTTGCATAGCTATCAACCACACCGGTTAAGGAAACTACACCATCTTTGGCTGTAACCCCAATTTCTGCTGCATGTAAAAGAGGTTCCCATTTAATGGCATTTTGCACATCAGCCTGTAATTCTGCATTGTTTTTCATTGTGATTTTTATAATACCAATTGTATTTAACTGGCAATACAAAGCTTCTATCTTAAGCAGAATAAAACTATACACAATTCATTAGAAGTATTACATCATTCACACAAGTGGAAGTGATTTTTTTAAGTTTCGATTTAAGAAATTAGTGAAAGTGATAGGCGGAAATTTCTGTTATAATTAATAATACAAATTTCTCATCCCTAGAGTAAGCCTGAACATTGTTCCGCTTTACTCGAAAGAAAGCTACTCTTCAACAAATCTGGTTTTCTACAATCAAACCATCCTGCTGCAATTTTTAGGAATTTGCTAAAGAAGCTTGCTAGCTATTATCATTTATAAAATTGATTTAGTTTAATTTTTTACTAAAAAAAACAAAAATGTTCGAAGATTTTCTGAAAAGAAATGGGTATTTAAATAGATTTATTTAATACGAATATCCGCTTCTTTACCCGTAAATTAATAATAGGACCCTGACGCCCGTTTTGGGGTCAGGGTAATTCATTCATTTTTGTTTTCTACTATAATGTCATCCCTATAGGATTTAAGGAAATTTCGTAATAAACAGGATTCTATTTTTAATTTATTTTACCTAAATACAATTCATAAATCAATTTTAAAACATCTAGAAATTTACTAATATAATTTACTTGAAAACATGCGGATATTCGTATTGAAAAAACTATCTATACATAGCACAAAATAGAAATGAAGTTTTTGACTCATTTTACAATAGCAATCAAATTTTCCTACCACTGCGTGAGGGGTAGTAACGGATATCCTTTTTGGCATGTCAGTATTTGGCAGGTTGAAACACACAGGTTTCAACTTACAATAAATTGTTTTAGTAAAACCGATTTAAGCCAAAAAGATAGCAGTGAATGACCCGACCCGCCTTCAAGCGGGGCACGCCCAAAATAGAATTTTACTTCTACATAAAAACTTATTGTATTGGATCATGTTTGTTGTTTATGAAGACAGCATTCACATTTATTCTAATTATTATGAGTTTAACAAGTTCGGCACAAAATAGCATTTATCAGTTTACCGTTGAAGACCTTGATGGGAACAAAGTTTCGCTTGAACAATACAAAGGAAAAGTACTTTTAATTGTAAATACGGCCAGCGAATGTGGGTTTACGCCGCAATACAAAGAATTAGAAGAACTTTATCAATTATACAAAGATTCGGGCTTAGTAATCTTGGCTTTTCCTAGTAATGATTTTGGTGGTCAGGAGCCATTAGAAGGCAAAGAAATTGAAAACTTTTGTAGTACCAAATTCCATACAACTTTCCCAGTGTTTGCTAAGATAAAAGTAAAGGGAACATTCGCACATCCCTTGTACGAATTTCTATCGAACAAAAAGAAAAATGGCAAAGTAGGTATAGCACCTAAATGGAATTTTCAGAAATATCTGGTAGATAAAAATGGCAATGTTCAAGACTACTATCTGAGCACTACATCACCCACCAGTAGCAAAATAAAAGCTGCAATAACAAAACTTCTGTAACACCGCGATTCATCGCGGTGCTACAGAGCACCGCGAGGGTACAACGAAAGGCTCCGCGAGGCGTGCAAAGCAGAGAACCGCGAGGGTACAACGCAGGGCTCCGCGAGGGGTGCAACGAAAGTCCCCCTCACGAGGGTACACACAAAGAACCGCGAGGGTACACACAGAGCACTGCGAGAGTACAACGAAGAGCACCGCGATGAATCGCGGTGATACTATCGTGGTGATACCATCGCGGTGTTACTTAAAAAATAATTTCACTTTTTACTAATAATCTATGTACTTCGCTGCATGGCAGCTCCCATTGGTGTTTTTGATTCTGGATATGGTGGATTAAGTATCCTTAAAGAATTGGTGAAGGAATTACCCGAATATGATTATTTATATTTAGGCGATAATGCTCGCGCACCTTATGGTACACGCTCGTTTGAAACTGTTTACCATTACACTTTAGAATGTGTTGAACATTTATTTAATGAGGGTTGCGAATTGGTAATTTTAGCTTGTAATACAGCATCAGCTAAAGCACTAAGAACCATTCAGCAAAAAGACCTGCCTCGAATTGCTCCTAACAAAAGAGTATTAGGCGTAATTAGACCTACGACTGAAATGGTTGGGAAATTAAGTAATACCAAAACTGTAGGAATTTTAGGAACAACAGGTACCGTATTATCAGAATCGTATGTGGTTGAAATACATAAGTTTTTTCCAAACATAAAAGTGGTACAAGAAGCTTGTCCGATGTGGGTTCCATTGGTTGAAAACAATGAACATAAAGGAGATGGAGCTGATTATTTCATCAAAAAACATTTAGATAATATTCTTTCTAAAGCAGCAGAAACAGATACTTTAGTTTTAGGCTGTACACATTATCCTTTATTGATGGATAAAATCAAAAAACACCTTCCTGAAAATATCAAAATTTTAGCGCAGGGAGAAGTCATTGCACATAGTTTAAAAGACTATTTGCAAAGACATCCAGAAATAGAAAACAAATGTGGTAAATCAGGTAAACTTAGATTTCTTACAACAGATGACAATCTCATTTTCGACAAAATGGCTAAGATTTTTTTCGAGCAAGAAATTGTATCGGAACATCGCGTAATATAGCTTCTGGCGGCTGGCTTCTAGCGGCTGGCTTGCATTTCTGCCAGTATTAAATTGGTTTTCTAAAGAAAGTTTGAGTCCATCACAGTTAACTAAAACGATTAAATCCTATAGTAAGGTGTATTTTTTTCGTTTCTAATTTAAGGCCAGAAGCAAGTGGCCAGGAGCCAGCAGCAGCCTTAGTGATTCAAAGTAACCAAACTCACTCCATCTCCACCAAAATCTATGTGTTCATCCTTTACAGATGCTACCAATTTATTTGTTTGAAGATGTTCTCTTACCAATTTTCTTAAGATGCCATATCCTTTTCCATGCACAATTCTTACTTCTTTTATACCAAGCAAATAAGCATCATCTAGATAATTACGAAGTTCTTTCAAAGCCTCTTCACCTCGTTTTGCAATGAGGTTTAATTCGGGTTGAAAATACTTCATCTTTTCATTCATATCAATGCCTTTTGCAGCTTCGTTTATTCTTGGCTTTTGTGAGGCAGGTGTTGCGACCAATTGTAATTTCTTTAAATCGACAGTTGTTCTTAATCCACCTAAGGCAATTACTGCTTTGTTTTTATTCAGCTCTAAAACCTCACCAATATTTTCTTGGTCTTGAATTTTTACCGATGAACCAACTTTGATTTCGCCATCAACAATTTTTGTTTGTGTTGCTTTCTCTTCACGTTCAACTTTTTCTTCTTCTTCAACAAAACTTTTCAATTCAACAAGCTGCTCCTTAATTTCGGTTCTAGCTTTACGTTGACTTTCAATATCAGCTTGCTTTTCTTTTAATTCTCTGATAACGGCTTCAACCTTGCTATTAGCTTCGCTTATTACAGAAAGAGCTTCTTGTTTCGCTTTTTTGATTAGTTCACGTTTATTAGCTTCTATGCCTGCTTTTAGCTGGTCGTATTGTTGAACCAATTTTTCGGCTTTTGCTTCCTTCTCTCTTAACTTATCTTTTAAATCGTGAACCTGTTTTTGTTCTTTTTCTAAATCGAGTAATAAATCATCAACACGCCTTTGTTTGCCCCCAACTTTGTTTTTAGCATAATTGATGATATGTTCAGGTAAACCACTTTTTGTTGCTAATTCGAAAGCATAAGAACTACCTGGCTTACCAACTTCTAATCGGTAAAGAGGTTGCATGCGCTCATGGTCGAACAACATTGATGCATTTTCTAAACCGTTTGTATTGGCTGCAAAATGTTTCAAATTACTAAAGTGAGTTGTTACAACACCGTGTGCTCTTTTTTGTGTAAGGTGATGAAGAATTGCTTCAGCTAATGGTCCACCAAATTGAGGGTCGGTACCTGTTCCAAATTCATCTATTAAAAACAAGGTTTTTCCATCGGCAAAATCACAGAAACTTTTCATGTGTAAGAGATGCGAACTATAAGTACTCAAATCGTTTTCAATACTTTGTTCATCGCCAATATCTACCATCATTTCTTTGTAAACGCCCATTACACTATGACTTTGACAAGGAACTAAAAAGCCACATTGTAACATATATTGTAGCAAACCAACTGTTTTTAAACAAACCGATTTACCTCCAGCATTGGGACCAGAAATTACAACAATATGCTTTTCAGAATTGAGTTTAATTGAAAGAGGAACCGTTTCAATACCTTGTTTATCATGACTCATTCTTAACAAAGGATGATATGCATGATACAATTCTAAACCAGGATGTTTACTCAATATCGGCATATCAGCTTTCATTTGTAAAGCCAATAAAGCTTTTGCACGAATAAAATCGTACAAACCCATTCTATTTAAATTCTGCTCAATTTCTTGTAGGTGAGGTCGAATTTGATCGGTTAAATCCAATAAAATCTTTTCACGCTCGCGGCGATAAGCAATTTGTAACTCTCTTAAAATATTATTGAATTCAAAACAATCTGTAGGTTCAATATAAACGGTTTGTCCGGTTTGCGATTCATCGTGAACAAAACCTGGTACATGACGCTTATGCTCTGCTAAAACGGGAAGAACCAATCTACCATCACGTATAGTAATTCCGATATTCTCAGTCAGGTATCCTAATGTGGTATTTTTATCGAATAAACGATTGATTCTTTTGCGGATTTCAGTTTCCTTTTCATTGATTTTACTCGAAATTTTAGAGAGTTCAGGACTTGCATTTGGACGCATTACACCTTCATTGTCTAAAACACGTTCAATTCTACGAATGAGAATATCGTTATAAATCAAACCTTCAAGCAATGATTCCAATTGAGGATACTTCCCTCCTCTTTCACGAAGAAATTTGGTGATTTGCAGAAACGACATCAACACCAATTTCATTTGGTGAAGTTCTTCTTCAAGCAACCAAATACCTTCTATTCGTGCTTTTGCTAAAGCAACACTAATATCGTAATAATTTTCTGAAGGAAAGGTATTGTCTTCACTTAATATGGTCTTGAACTCATTAGTTTGTTCAAGCATTTTCGACAATAAATCAATTCTATTTACAAAACGTATTTTTGAAACATATTGCTGCCCCATAACAGATAAGCAGCGAGCACTCACGAGTTCTTTAACTTGATCGAATTCGAGTTTGGTTTCTAAGTTTTTAGGATAAGGCAATTTCTTTAGTTTATTTTAATCAACAACACAGAATAAAATTAGTTCGGTTTCATCATGACAGTTGAGTCTTTAGATTGATTTTTTTCTTTAATAAATCCAACCTGATGCTGGGCTTCAAGTAATGTCAAATTATTTAAAACATCAATGTAAATACTGTCTAAATCAACCGGAACACTCAAATAATAACTAAAACTTGAACGGAATTGTTCTTGCGAGCAATTATTCTTTGCAAAAACAATGGCATAATGGTCTAAATTGGCTTGAATAAGGGAATCACCAAAAATATTCAAGGCATTCACTTTAGATTCAGCCACATGAATATCTGTTAAAATTGTCGACATTTGCTGGCGATTCAACAAGTCGGCTGGTGCTTCTACAATTTCAGATTTTCCTGCATTACATGATAAAGTTATCAGAAATGACAGCATTAGTAGATATTTGAATTTAGTTAACATAGATTATGATTGGAGCAAATATTGAAAAAATACAACAAGAAACGGGCCACAAAGTTAAACTAATTGCTGTAAGTAAAACCAAACCCGAAAGTTTAATATTAGAAGCATATGAAGCTGGCCAAAGAATTTTTGGAGAAAACAAGGTTCAAGAAATGTTGGCTAAATACGAAAATTTACCAAAAGACATTGAATGGCACCTTATTGGTCATTTACAAACCAACAAGGTAAAATATATTGCTCCATTTGTAAGTATGATTCATTCCATAGATTCTTACAAACTTCTGGAAATCACAAACAAAGAAGCATTAAAAAATAACAGAATTATTCCGGTTTTACTCCAAATGTACATTGCAAAAGAGGAAACAAAATTTGGTTTAAGTGAGGAAGAAGCTGTTGCAATTATTAAACAAAAAGAAATTGACAAATTAGAGAATATTAGAATTTGTGGCGTAATGGGAATGGCAACCAATACCGAAAATAAGGAAATCATTAAAAACGAGTTCTTAAACCTTAAATCGATTCATGAATCCCTTAAATCTTCATTTTTCAAAAACGATGAAAATTTCAAAGAAATTTCGATGGGAATGAGCGGTGATTATGGCATTGCGGCCGATTGTGGTAGCACAATGATTAGGGTTGGAAGTTTAATTTTTGGTGGTAGGTAAAATTGACAATGGTAATTTTCAAAAAAAATAACCATGAATATGAAAAATTGTCAGAATTGCGGCTCACTACTAAAAGGAAGAATTGATAAAAAGTATTGTGATGATACTTGTAGAAGCACGTTTCATTATAAAAAAGCGCCCGAACAAGCGAATTTGATGAGACAAATTCACTATATTCTTCAAAAAAATAGAAAAATATTGGCTAAATTCTTCCAAAAACAAAACAGTCAGCCAACCATTGAAAAAAGGAGTTTGTTGGAAATGGGCTTTCATTTTGGTTACCATACTCAAACCATCAAAAAAGAAAGTAATTCTACCCAATTTGCCTGTTACGACTATGCTTATCAGGAACTTAACGAAAACCAAATTTTATTGTTTAAAATTCCAGATTCACACTAAACCTGTTGTACACTAAGCAAGTAGATTATACATTTTAAATTGTGGGTTTTGTGTGAGTTTCTTATGAGTTTTGAGAATTAATTTGCTACGTTTAATTCAATTTAAAAGCATGTTAACGTCCCTTACCATCCTCAATTCCAAAGTTTATGGAAAAGCCGAAATCAGACTAAACGATTGTGATAGTTTGCAATTAGTTGGCCCCAACAATATTGGAAAAAGTACACTGATTTATGCCTTAAATTTCCTGTTTATTATTGATGGAAATAAAATGACTTTTTCTGGTCAAAGAAGAGGTGACAAAGAAACATTACACCACTATTTCCCTAATCATAACCAAAGTTATATTGTATTTGAAATCTTCAAAAAATCATACTACTGTATTTTGGTTAAAAGAAATAGCGATAGTGAATTAGAATATTTTAAATTTAACAGTGAATACAAAGAAGAATACTTTGTAGGTACTGATAAAAGATTGTTAAAATTCGATGAAGTGCAAGCTGCTTTAGCTGAACGCGGAGTTGAGTTTGAACAGTTTAAAGATAAAAGAGAGGTTTTTAATACCGTTTACCAAAGAGGTCGCCGAAATAATGGCGTTGTTTGGTTAGAAGACACTGTAAAAACAGAAGGACTTAGCAATAACTTTTCACGTATTTATAGGTACTTAATCAACACCAAACTTATCACCAATAAAAACCTGAAGGAAGCGCTTATTATTGCTGATAATAGGGAAAATGAAATGTTGAATTTCTCTCAGAAAAACAAAAAAGACATTGTTGATTTGAGGAAAATTAACAATGAAATTAGGAATCTGAAATCTGTAAAAGGTGAATTCGACGATTTTAGAGAGGTTGTTAGTCAGTACAATGCAAAGGCGCGTATTATTAACCAATTGTTTTATGGTTTCAGCAAAAATTATGAAACCACTTTACCCTCCTTACAGGCGCAGTTGGTAGAAAAAAACCAATACATTGCTAAAATAAACATGGATATCAACGAGGATTTAATTCCTCAAAAAGCTGATTTCGACAGAAAAATTGGTGGTAAGGAATCTGAAATAAAAAGTCGTGCTTATACTTTAAACGAAAAAGAAAACGAGTTAAAAATCATTAATTCGTTTGACCCAATAGAGTTATTAAATGAAGCATTAGCCAATCTAGATAAAAAAAGAAAAGAAGTTGAAAGTAGAATTACAATGGTTGAGGTTCAAAAACTAAACAGCCGTCAAATTGAATTCAGAATCGACCAATTAAACGACCAAATTTCGAGGTTCGAAAACCAGATTAAAAACTATAGTAATTTATTAATTAATAAAATTTCGGGTAACAAAGAAAACCGTAAATTACTTAATGCTATTCTTAGTGAAGAAATCAAGAGTTTACCAGGCGACCAAGTTATCAAAGCCATTCATAAAGTTACTGATAGCTTGAAAATTTTCGATGGTGAAATTGATATTTCAAAAAATTTATCGCCTAAAGACTTCCAATCGGTTGATGAAATTAAAGAATTATTATTAAACGCCAAGACTGATTTAAAAAACCAACAAGCTTTATTTGAGGTTGTTAGAGATTTTGAAAAATCGCAAAATGATTTGAAAGCCATTCAAGAAGAAATGGAAGAAATCAAATTCAAAATTCAAAAAATAAAAAGTAAACCTGCAGTTCAAAAATCGATTGAAAAACTAAAACAAGAACTTAGTTTGCTAAATGAAGAGAATCAAAAATTAGAAAACGAACAAAAAAGACTTGCTGATTCAATTGCTAAAAAACAATTGGAAGTGCAAGAAATGATTGTTGAAAAAGATAAAAGAGAAAGAAGAATTAGAGAACTTCAAGAGTATAAACAAATACTTGATACTTTTGGCTTAGCTGGTGAAGAATACGAAACTTCAGATGATTTGGACAATTTATACAAAAAGGTTCAAATCAATATGAGTGATAGAAATGATTTAAAAATTTCAAAAGATAAACTATTCGAAAAACTGAGAGACAAGCTTCAATCAACCTTTGCAGATGAGGTAGATTTCATTAAATATGTTGAAGAAGAAATTGCGTTAATTGATGATAAAGAGCGTTCGATTTCAAGTTTATTAGAAAGTATTTCAACACAATTTGCGAATCCTGCTTTTACTTTATTAAAGCGTTATGAGGAGTTTAAAGAGTTTGTATACAATAAGTTCAACAGCAAATTATCGCAAGCTAGAATCTCTGATATTGAATCATTAACCATTGAATTGGTTGATAATAAAAGATTGGTAGAAGAAGTAAAAAAAATCAGCTCTATTCAACAAGTTAGAGGCCAATTAATGTTTGAGTTTGACCATTCAGAAAACTTAAAAGTATTAGATAACTACTTAGATTCTGGAAGAAAAATTGAGTTTGATGATTTGTTTGATATCACACTTCATTTGACGAGAAAAGGAACAACTAAACCAGTTGACTTAAACGAACAAATTGAATCGGATGGTACCGACAAGATGATTCGATTAATGATTATTATGAATATCATTAACCGACTTGCATTAAATGATGACGAAAACAGAATTGCTTTGTTTATTGATGAAGTTGCAACTATAGATAAACAAAACCGACCTGAATTAGTAAGGTTCTGTAAAGAGCATCATTTTATTCCAATTTTTGCGGCACCAGATGCAGTAGCTGGATTTGGAAAATACTATTTCATTTATCCAAATGCAGGTAAAATCAATATCAATGAAAAGGTGAATGCCATGTATGGTGAGAGAAACAATATGTAATCATTTGTAGTATTATGATTAAAGCAGAACCAAAAACCATACTTAACTTTCTAGCCAACTATTTCGATAGCTTGAAGGATATATTCGACCTTCAAGCTCAAAATAGTATTATTAGAAAAGAACAATTGGCTGAAATTTTAGCCGACCGTGGAAATGAAATTTTACCTCAACTATTAGACTATAAAATTCTACGAAAACTTGGAGATGATTTCGAATTCAGGGATACCTATTTCAAACTATTCGAGTTTATCTTAAATGAATTCAGGCCATTATTACCAGAAACTATTCAGAAATATGAAAGTTCTATTTCAATCTTATTCAAAAAAATAAGAGATGGAATTAATGGAGACAAGCTAATTTTAGGCAGCAGAATCAACGATTTATATAATGAAATTAAAGAATTTAGTGAGGCTGTAGAAAAAAATACTATTCGTTTATTAGCAGAAACCCGTGAGTTAAAATCGAACGTAGATAAATTAGATTATAAAGAAAAAGTACGTAAGGCTAGTTTCTGGATTGATTATTATATCACTCCTTTAAACAATATTTTAGATATCAACCATTCAGAATCAATCACAAATAGGTTATTCGATATTTCAAATTATGTAAATATCAGAAGATTGAATTTTGATGATGAAGTATTGAGGTTACAATTCGAAAAACTATATGTTTTTTTAGTTCAAACCAACGATGATTTATTGAAGCAATCGAAATTGTTAACCAATGAACTACTTCCTTTAATTGAAAGAATTAGAACAGAATCTGTTATACTAACAGGCTGGATTGAGTTCTTAAAAGCTCCTAATAAAGTGAAGCCTCCAAAAGTATTTAAACCAGAAAGGCATTATCCTTATAGTAATGATATGTATTTAAATGCTCAAGAATATGTATCACAATTCGAAAATGAAGAAACCATAATTCTAGAAGAACCTATGGCATCGTCAGACAAATGGGTTTTTAATAAAGATTTGTATAAAGAGAAATTGATGCAACAGTTGCCATTAGATAGTTTCTTCGACTGGTGCGGCTTAACTTTAAGATCTGAATACGAACAGATTGAAACCGATAAATTATTTGCACTAACAGCATTATTATTTGAAGATGGAATTAGTTTGGAAGTTGACCCTAAAGACGATAGAAGTCTTATTAGAACTAGCCAAATGAACTTAAGAGTACCTAAAATTAAAATAAATAGATATGGAATTTCCTAGATATCATAAAGACATTGTAAGTGATTTAATGGGCGGAAAATTTATTCTTGCCAGCGACCAAAAATTCACATCTTTAAAAGAGAACCAAGACTTTTATACTAAATTTTTCAAGGAAAGTTTTGCTTATGAATTAGAAATTAAAACCGATTATGGCTTTATTCTTTCTTATGAAACTGGGGAACAATTAAGTAGAGATATTTGCTTGTTTTTTGCCATTCTAAGTTACGAACTTGATAAAGATGGAAAGAACTTTTTAGAAGAAATTCAGTATGCCGAATTCGAACACGAAAAGGTTGATGAGTACTTTGAAAACAGTGCTTATGCTGAATTAATTAGCAATAATAACCAATTAAAAAACGGTGAAAGCAGAAGAGATTTTGTAAGAACTTTAGCAAGAAGAAATATAACAGAGAGAAATGGCGACCAAAAATTCTCATTTACTCCTGCCTATAAAGTATTTGTTGATTTTGCGGCTGATTTTGCAAAAGGAAAATTGCAAAATGAAGCTCAGGCAGAATCTTCTTATTAATCAATATTAAAACTAAACAAAAGGCAGTTTTCAATTAATTGGAGACTGCCTTATTTGTTTAATTGGACATCTATAAAAAGCTAATCTGTTACTCCCTTTAATCTAGTTTCAACAGCAGTTAATCTTTGTAAAATCTGGTCGTTGGTACTAATTGGTTCTGGCAATTCTTGACTAAAATAATTGATGAATTTCCAAACTTCAAATACTTCTGAAATAGGAATATCATAAGGCGTATAAATTGGATTGAGAGATTGAAGATTCAAAGAGCGCTTGTTTGATAAATTATTTGTTACAATTTTAAACACCGCTCCTTCATTTTGTGTGATTAAAACATAAGCATCACCAGTTTTAATTTCATGCCAATTGGTAACATATTCAGCAACTACATAACTACCATGTTTAATGGGTAACATAGAATCACCATCGATTTGAAAAGCCCTGTATTTTCTTTCCTTCGACAAAAAAGGTAACTGAAAATTGGGCAAACTACCTATAAATTCAGGATCATTATATCCGGCTAAATAACCAGCTTTGGCTTTTAATGGGACCAATTCTATGTTTTCTTTATTATTGGAATCAACAGTAGTAGCAAGAACACGAAGTTTGCTTCCTGTAAGAAATTCATTTTTAAGCTCTCGTAATTTGAACTCCGATTCTTCTAAGTTTCTAACCAATAAAGCTTCAATTGGCACCTCAAAATAACTAGAAATTTGAAGCATAAAATCTATTGGAGGATTCATAGCTACTTCATTTTCATAACTATTCAATTTCGACCTTGTGATATTAAACTCCAAAGCCAATTGCTCTTGTGATAACTTAGCTCTATTCCTAAGAAATTTTAAATTATGTCCAAAATAAACCTTCATAACTGTTAAGGATAATAACAAATATATGCAAACTAAATTAACAATCACAAGTATTTTAATACCAAAGGGAGTTTAAATTTCACAAACTGCTTCTAATAATTACCTATAATCGCCTAAAATCCAAACTAATAAAGGCTCCTTTATTGTTTTCAAACCTAATTTCCCCTTGTAACTGTTCAGCAAACAATTTTAATAAAGTTGAACCAAAATTTCCGGTTTTAGAAAAATCAATTGGCAAACCAGAACCATTGTCGTGGTAAGTCATCATATAAGAAATTTGACTTGTTTGAATAAACTCAATTTTTACCACCAAATTTTTATTGTCTTGTTTAGCATGTTTAAAAGAATTGGTAATTAGTTCGTTAAAAATCAAAGCAAGCGGAATTGCAGTTTCAATATTTAGTTTCAGATGTAATTCATCTTTAATAAACAATTCAAAATCTTTACTAGTAGATGAAAACTGATTACTAATTCCAATGGCAAGCTCATTTAAATAATCTTTTACTTCTATTTCACTAAATGCCTTTGTTTGATATAATTTCTGATGAACATTTGAAATGGCTAAAAAACGATTACTTGTTTCCGTTAAAATTTCAACCAGTCGCTCGTCTTTTAAGGAGTATGTTTGAATTCTAAGCATAGAAATTACAGTTTGAAAATTATTCTTCACCCTATGGTTCAACTCATTGATTAATGATTTTAAATCCTCTTTTTGCTTTGTAATTTTAATATTATCTGTTTTTTGTCGGATTAAATTATTTCTAAAATTCCAGCCAAAAGCCACCAGGACCAATAAAACAACAAACATCAACCACCTGATATAGGATTCGTTTCTACTATTTTGTGCCATCAAAACATTCTCTTTCGCAAGCGCAGTATTCAGAATATCTTGTTGCTTTTTTTCTAATTCCAATTTAGTTAGTTTCTTACTGTATTCGAATTCAATCTGCTGCTGCTTTATTTCCTGTTCAAATATTAACTCTTGTTTTTCTTTTTCACTTTTTGCTAGAGCTTGTTTCTTTTGAAACTCTAGATTTAATGTTTGTATGGCCATTTCCTTTTGAGCTGCCAATTGTTTCTTCTCAAATTCGTAATTCAACTCAGATTCAATAATCTTCTCTGTATTTTCTTCATTAAACAAACTATCACGATAATATAAATACATATAATGATTATTGTACGCACTTAACCAGTCTTCATTTGAAGTATCTCTTTCTTCTAAGATTTTATATGAATCTTTAATTAATGAAATAGCCCCAATTTCTTTAGCAAAATGAATAGCACTATCCATATATAATTTCGAGAGGTCAAAATTATTAAGGGTATGATAACAGGTTGAAATATTGATAAAATTTTGCGCCATGCCCAGTTTATTTCCTAATTTCCTAAAAGATTTTTGTGCATTTTCAAAATAAAGTAAACTCTCTTGGTCCTGCTTCTTGATTAGCAATGTTGATCCAATATTCATGTTCAAGTTAACTCGCTCTAATTCATCATGAGTTTCATTACTTATTTTTAAGGCTTCTTTGTAATTCATCAAAGCTCCATCAAAATCGTTGATTTTAAATAATAAGTTTCCAAAATTTGTATAAGAGTTTTGCAAGCCAAGTTTATCGTCTAATTCCAAACGTATTTCCAATGCTTTTTTATGGTACCTTAAAGCTTCCTCATGATTTTCAATTTGCGTATAAATTTTACCCAAATTATTATATGAATTGGCTATTGCTTTTTTATCCTTTAATTCATCTCTAATAATTAATGCTGCCAGGTTATTTTTAATCGCATTTGGATAATCAGCTTGTATACTTTGAACAATTGCTAAACTATGCAGGGCATTGGCTGTTTCTCTTTTTAAATGATTCGCCTTGGCAATTTTATAAATCGATTGAAATGAGTTTATTGATTCTTCATATTCCCCTTGATACAAATAAAACATTCCTAAATTCAAATGTGATTGACACTCCCCTTTTGAAAATCGAAGTATTTTAGATATTCTGATTGCCTCTTCTGTTAGCTCCACAACATTATCAAAGTTACTTTTTGATATGGCTTCTGCCACATATAAATTAAGTGTATTTACTCTTTGAGTATCAATACTTCTATAAGGCATTTTAGGATTTAGCAAACGAGCTTTCTCCTGATTCCCCAAAACAGTACGAAGTGAATCTAAAACAGTGCTTCTTTTTCCTGTTTGAGCATTCAAATTAAATATCCCTAAAAAAACTCCAATTAGAAATATCAAATATTTACTTCTTAATTGAGTCCATTTTGTATCATTTATTAGCCGCATTTTTTAAATTTAAATAGGATATTCATTTGTTCTAAAACTCGATTAATTATTCAATTTTATCAAGAAAGACAATTCTAAACATTTTATAAATATTAATTCAAAAACATAGTAAAAATTAGACCTGTTTATGTTTCGATTTAATTCTTAAAAATCATTCAACTTTTGAGATCATATTTTGTAAAATTTCAAAAACAAATTCAGAATTGAAATATAAAAAACCTCACCGTTTCCAGTGAGGTTTATTTTTAACATCGATTTACCCTTAAATACTCGATTCATTTCTTTTCTACTTTTCTTCCTATCCCGTAGGCAAGCCCTGCAACTAGCACCAAACTTACTCCTCCATCAATCGGAGTGTCTTCTACATCATCATCAAATCCGGGTTGAGCTGATAATTTGTTAACTGTGAATAGTAAAGCTATTCCTATTACAATTGTTAAAATATACTTTTTCATATCTGTCTAATTTTTTTCTCTTGTTTCTTATTTAATGAACTTAATCGTCTGAGCAGTTTTACCATTTTTAACCTGAATAAAATAAACTCCTGCACTTAGGTCTTCAATATTCAACGCATGTGTTCTTTTGCCATTGAAATCTAATTGACCATTACTTACTTCTGCTCCCAATTGATTGAAGATGGTATAACTGTAATTGTCTTCTTTAGTTGTTGTTAAACTCAAGTTCAATACATTGTTTGCTGGATTTGGAAATACAATGAAGTTGTTATTGCTTGATGATAATTCTGTGTTTAATCCTGTTGCTGATTTTGAGAAGATCAATTCAAATCTGTTTTCTCCAAATGAATTTGAATCTGCAGTTACTGTAAAGGTTAAGTTATTGATTGATTTCAAATCATACATTTTATTGATGAATTTATCTTTCAGTTTTACATCTGAATTGGCAAATGTATTTTGGTTACTGAATTTCATTTCATAAGAACCACCATTGAAAACCCCATTTAATCCCAATGGAACAATCGTTTCAGTTCCAATTTCTTTCATGTTATTCATAGCTAATTTAGTTCCATCAGCTAAGTAAGAATAGAAATTGATTTCAGGATTCACTAATTTTATGAAGTCTTGAACATCATATTGATTGTTACTATTTTCATCAAACATTACTGCTAATCCATCATAAGCTCTGTCGCCAATAAAGATATCGATATTCAACACATCAGATATACTCTTTTTGAAATGACTTGGAGGTGCTGAACTTACTTTAGATGCTTCTGTAAATGTAAGACTTGGATTAGCTCCTATCGTTTGCACAAATACTGATTGTCCTGAATTGATAATATTACTTGCTCCATTTCCAGTTCCTGATGACCCATTGTGGTATACATAAGAACCTCTTCCCGCATTGTTTACATTCCAGGCTGCAAAAGTATTTGATACATTAGACTTAGTAACCTCTGACCAGTTAACTGCACTTGCATATGGATTACCAATCAATGACCAACCCACTGTTGAATTATTTGCTCCACTTCCAATAGCTGCATTCAATGCTGGTATTCCAGCAGGTGATGAACTAACTGAACCAGCTCCAAATACTACATTACCTGTTACAATTGAACCTGTTGCACTTAATACCAACATGGCTGAGTCTTGTGGTGAAGTTGAGTTTAAGTTAATATTTCTATCTCCTCTGATTAACATTCTATATCCTGTACCAATATTTAAATTAGTTGCATTGGTATTTGGAATAGCTGTCCATGCTTCTGTTCCTGAATTATAAGTAAACAAGGAAGCTGTTCCTGAATTCGATTGGTCGAAACCATTTTGTCCAGTTAATGAACCTGTGATATGTGTAGCTTGTTGCCAGTTGTTTGAAATAAAGTTTGAAGTATTAACCGGTGAAGACAAGAACCTGAATGCTCTTCTTCTTGGAATGAATCTTTCAACTGTTACATTGCCAATGATATTTGCTCCATTGACATTTCCTATTGATGCCGTTGCTGAAACCGTTGATTTTAGTACAAGATTACCACTGCTATTTAAAGTCTTGGTTCCACTTGCATCAAAATTAACTATTCCATTGCCATCAATATTCAATACATTACCTAATACAATTGAAGCAGTAGCTCCGGTTCCCATAGTCAGAATTCTGATTGAATTACTAGTACCCAAAACACTTTGATCAAATCTAACAGTACCTAATTCACCACCAACAGTTAAGTTCGAATTAGGACCACCACGTAACACACCACTTCCACTAACAGCTCCATTGATTGTTAAAGTATGATTGCCAATAATCAATGTATCGTTTAAGGTTAAATCTTTCACAACCGTATTTGCATTTAATACAGGATCATTGTTTGAATTACCGATTATAACATTTGTATTTGGTGTTGGTATTTCTGCAGGACTCCAATTAGATGCTAAGTTCCAAACATTATTAGTTGCACCTGTCCAGGTGAGTAAAGACTCTCTCGTTACTGTGATGGTGTATGTTTTAATGGTTGTTCCATTTAATGCGGTTAATCTTACATCAACTGAATTGCTGCCTACATTTAAACTTAATGAACCAGAAGTGGAGCCACTTGTTACACTGCTATAACTTCCTCCATTTACCCTTACTTGAATAGTAACTCCTTGAACTTCTGATATTGGAGTTACAGTGATACTGCTCATAGCATTAACCACATTTGCAGTATACGAAGTTGTTCCAATGGCGAAACTTGGACTCAATGTACCGCTGCTGATTGCTAATGCACTTAAATTAGAATTGGTAAAATTGTAATAAGCCAATTGGTTGTTTTCAACTGCTTGTCGGTCGGTTAAATTCAATACTGAACCAAAAGTAACATACTCACTTATCCAACCATTTAAAGAGGTAACTCTATCTGCTCTTGTTCCTAAATAAATAGGACAACTATAATCGGAATAAAAAGTAGCTGTACCACTTCCATTGCTACTTCCATTTCTATATGCATTAGAAGTTCCTAGTAAACCAGTAAAAGTCCATTGAGAGAATCCGCTACTGGCATTTATACCATTTGTTAAGGAATAAATACTCACTTGCTGGTCGGTTAAACCATTGCCAGATAGAAAACTGCTATTATATAAATCCCAAGGACCAGGAATATTACTAATTGTTTTGGATCCAAATGTTGAATATGTTGTGTTTGTTTGAACTCCAGCTATTAATGAATGAGTATATGCTGAACTATATCCAATAAAACTTACTGTGGCTAAATTAGTGCTATTAAAATAAATGGCCGGCCTACCATGTTTGTTATATATTACCCCTGAATTTACAATTTGTGGCTGTGAGCCATTGGTAGTTTGAATAGCATTTCTTCCATTACCACTTTGGTCGTACCAAATACTAACAAAACCATTACTAGCACCTACAAAAGTTTTTAATGCCACAGTGTCTAAATCACCATTGTTTGTAAAGCCTATATTAAGAGTAGTATTATCGCTGCTTCTTCTAACTTGAATAGCAGAACCAGTATAAAATGAACTTAATTTCCGAAGAGAAAACGCTGCTGGAGAAGGATTAGTTGAGGTTAAATCCAAATTGTTTAAGGCATTGAAGAAATGATAATTGTATTGACTTGCTTCAACCGTTTTCCTATTATTAGAATCTAATACAGAACCAAAAGTAACATATTCGGCTATATATCCATTTAAACTAGTTGCTCCATCCCCTCTTGTTCCTAGAAATAGTGCCCCACCGCCATCGGCATAAGTAGTTGCTCCACTGGTGCCATTTGCAAGCCCATTTCTAAAAGCAGTTGCTCCATTTGCACTGGCAGAAAACGACCACTGAGAAAACCCACTTGCTGAAGTAACTGGGTTCGTAATAATCATAGTTGCTTGAGAAGAATTGTTTCCATAAGCAAAGTATTGGTGCCAATGTTCCCAAGGACCAGCTATTCCACCTGTAGCTTTTGCCCCAAAAGTTGAATAAGAGGTATTATTTTGAACACCGGCAACTATAGATAAAGTAAATGCATTTGAATAACCTGTGTAACTTGCCGTAGCTAATGAGGTACTATTAAAATAGATAGATGGAATACCATTTCTTCTAAAAATAGCACCGGCATTTATTATTTGCGGCTGTGAGCCATTAGTTGACTGAGTTGCATTTCTTACATTTCCACTTTGATCATACCAAATACTAATAAAACCATTATTAGCACCTACAAAAGATTTTAATGCTACAGTATCCAAATCTCCATTTATCGTAAAACCAATGTCTTGAGTGGTATTGTCGTTACTTCTTCTAACTCGAATTGCAAAACCTGAGTATTCTGAACTCAGTTTTCTTAAACTAAATGCAGCTGGAGAAGGATTAGCACTTGTTATACCAAGTATTGTTAAAGTGTTTAACGTTCTTGTAATAACAATGCTATATACTTTTTCGGCTGAAGTATTTGTTACTTTTATATCTATTGTATTTGCTCCAACATTTAAAGCAAAATCGGCACTTATCGCACCATTTGATATACAAGCGTAAGCACCATTATTAATCCTAATTTGTATCGAAGCATCTGCTATTTCTAAATTAGGCATAAATGTGATACTACTATTATTTGTGCTTAATGTGTAAGCAGTGGTATTTGAATTAAACGAAGGACTCAAAGTTCCGCTACTCGGTGTTAAGGAACTTAAATTGGCATTGGTATTTTGAAAATAACTTAATTGATTATTTTCAACAGTTTGCCTATCAGTTGAACTTAATACACTACCAAATGTAAGATATTCTCCTATCCAACCAATTAAGCCTGTAGTTCCATCTCCTCTTGTCCCCAAATACAGGGATCCTCCACCATCTGCATAAGTGGTTGAGCCACCAGTCCCAATTGAAATGCCATTTCTAAAAGCAGTTCCAGCACTAGCATTTGATGCAAACGACCATTGCGAAAATCCAGCAATTGCATCAGTAGAAACGGATAAGTTCATTGTGGAATGTGAGATATTATCCCCATAAAAAAGATATTGATGCCATTGATCCCATGGGCCTGCATAACTACCGGTGGCCTTTGCGCCAAAAGTTGAGAAAGAAACATTGGTTTGAATGCCTGCAACTATAGATAATGAAAAAGCATTTGGATAACCTGTATAATTTGCAGTAGCTATTGAGCTATTATTAAAATAAACTATTGGTTTACCATTTCTTCTATTAACATTACCTGCATTGACAATTTGCGGTTGCGAGGCATTGGTAGCTTGAACTGCATTTCTAATATTACCACTTTGATCATACCAAATACTCACAAAGCCATTATTTGCACCAACAAAAGCTTTTAAGGCGCTTGTGTCTAAATCTCCATTAGCAGTAAAACCAATATCTTGTGTGATATTATCATTACTTCTCCTAACTCGTATGGCTGAACCAGAGTATTCAGAACTCAGCTTTCTTAAACTAAATGCAGCAGGTGATAGAGTCGCATTAGTTAACCCTAATGTTGTTAAAGTATTTAAGGTTCTTGTAACAACTATGCTATATACTTTTTCGGCTGATGTATTTGTTACTTTTATATCTATGGTATTTACTCCAACATTTAAAGAAAGAACGGCACTTGCAGAACCATTTAATAAACTTGTGTAAACACCATTATTAATCCTAATTTGTATCGAAGCATCTGCTATTTCTAAGTTAGGTGTAATTGTGATGTTACTGCTATTAGTACTCAAAGTATAAGTGGTAGTATTAGTGCTAAAAGTAGGACTTAATGCACCAATACTAGGTGTTAATGATACCAAATTAGCATTGGAATTTTGGAAATAATTCAATTGATTATTTTCAATCGTTTGTCTATCGCTTGTATTTAATACTGAACTGAAAGTAACATATTCACTTATCCAACCATTTAAACTAGTGGCCCCATCACCTCCTCTTGTACCTAAATACAAGGCACCTCCACCATCAGCATAAGTTGTAGTTCCTCCTGTTGCATTAGCGACACCATTCCTAAAAGCGGTTGCACCACTGGCATTTGCGGCAAACGACCACTGTGAAAACCCACTAGAAGAAGTAACAGGGTTTGTAAGTAACATTGATGCCTGGGTAACATTGTTCCCATAAGCAAAATATTGATGCCAATGTTCCCAAGGTCCGGCTATTCCTGTCGTTGTTTTTGCTCCAAATGTTGAATAAGAGGTATTGTTTTGAATACCGGCAACTATCTCTAGTGTAAAAGCACTTGGATATCCAGTATAACTAGCTGTTGCCAATGAGGTATTATTAAAATATACTGTAGGCTTGCCATTTCTTCTAAAAATAGTACCTGAATTTACAATTTGTGGCTGAGAGCCATTTGTAGCTTGAACCGCATTTCTACTATACCCACTTTGATCATACCAAATACTAACAAAGCCATTATTTGCACCAACAAAAGTTTTTAAAGATGCTGTGTCTAAATCGCCATTAACAGTAAAACCAATATCTTGAGTGGAATTATCGTTGCTTCTTCTAACACGAATTGCATTTCCTGTGTATTGAGTACTCAATTTACGTAGACTAAATGCTGCCGGTGAAGAATTACTTGAATTTAATCCAACATTATCTAATGACGCACCTCTTGTAATGTTTATTGTATACGTTTTTATTTTACTGCCATCTTGTGAAGTTACACGCACATTAATGGTATTGCTTCCAACGTTTAAGCTCAAGGCACTTGAAATACCGCCACTAAGTACACTTGTATAGCTACCACCATTTACCCTAACTTGTATGTTTGCCTCTGGAATTTCAGAAGTAGGTGTTGCGGTAATACTACTAATATCATTAGTTACAATAGCCGTATAGATAGTATCATTTGTTGTAAAACTTGGGCTTAGAATACCATTACTTATTCCCAGTGAAATTAAATTAGCAATATTAAAATTGTAATGAGCAAATTGGCTCGATTCAATTGTTTGTCTATCGTTTGTATTTAAAACAGAATCAAATGTTAAATACTCACTTATATAACCATTCAATTGTGTTGAACCATCTGCCTTATTACCTATAATAAGTGGAAGACCCGCATCACCCAAATAGTTAACTCCCCCATTACCATTCGATGCCCCATTTAAATATCCAAATCTTGTTGATGTATTACTTGTAAATACCCATTGTGAAAATCCAGTAGAAAGAGTTAATCCTTTTGTTAAAGCAAGAGCAGCGCCAGAACCAGCTCCACCATCACCAACATAAAAATTGTTATTAAAAATATCCCAAGGTTGAGCAATTGAACCAGACGTTTTTCCACCAAAAGTCTGAAAACCAACATCTGCGCTTACCCCGCCAACTATTGCCAAAGAAAATGCACTTGGATAACCTACAAAACCTTCTGTAGCTAGTTTTTGATTACTAAAATAAATGGCTGGGACTCTATTTCTTCTATAAACAACACCTGCATTTATTATTTGTGGCTGAGAACCATTGGTTGCTTGAACCGCATTTCTGATATATCCACTTTGGTCGTACCAAATACTTATAAAACCATTATTTGCTCCAACAAAAGTTTTTAATGCTGCTGTATCTAAATCGCCATTAGCTGTAAAACCAATATCACTTGTCGTGTTATCACTACTTCTTCTAACTTGTATGGCATTGCCTGTATACTGAGTGCTCAATTTGCGCAATGAGAATGAAGCCGGAGATGGATTAGCATTTGTTAAGCCAAGTGTATTTAATGTATTTAAGGTTCTTGTTACAACTATGCTATATACTTTTTCAACAGAAGTATTCGTAACTTTTATGTCTATTGTATTCGCTCCAACATTTAAAGCTAGAGCGGCACTTGCTGCACCATTTGATAAACTAGTATAAGCTCCATTATTAATTCTTATTTGAATAGTAGCATCTAATATTTCTAAATTAGGTGTAAACGAAATGCTATTTCTATTATCAATGCTTAAAGTATAAGTGGTTGTATTTGTGTTAAAAGCAGGACTTAATGTACCTACACTTGGTGTTATTGATACCAAATTGGCATTGGTATTTTGGTAATAGTTTAATTGATTATTTTCAACAGTTTGCCTATCGGTGCCATCTAAAACACTGCCTAATGTTATATATTCACTTATCCAGCCAATTAAACTAGTTGTACCATCGCTTCTTGTTCCTAAATATAAGGAACCACCACCATCTGCAAAAGTAGCAGAACCGCCAGATCCGTTTGCATTGCCATTTCTATAAGCATTAGCAGCGCTTGCATTAGCAGAAAAAGACCATTGTGAAAATCCAGAAGCAGCAACAGTTCCAGCATTTAAGTTCATTGTAGTTTGCGAAGAATTATTGCCATAAGCAAAACTTGAATTTGAATGTTCCCAAGGACCAGCGAATGCTCCTGTAGCTTTTGCCCCAAAAGTTGAAAAAGATCCATTGGTTTGCACACCTGCTACAATAGATAATGAAAAGGCACTTGAATAACCCGAATAACTTGAAGTAGCTAAAGAGGTATTATTAAAATAAACTGTTGGCTTACCATTTCTTCTATAAATAACACCTCCATTTATTATTTGTGGCTGAGAACCATTGGTTGCTTGAACCGCATTTCTGATATATCCGCTTTGGTCGTACCAAATACTTATAAAACCATTATTTGCTCCAACAAAAGTTTTTAATGCTGCTGTATCTAAATCGCCATTAGCTGTAAAACCAATATCACTTGTCGTGTTATCGCTACTTCTTCTAACTTGTATGGCATTGCCTGTATACTGAGTGCTCAATTTGCGCAATGAGAATGAAGCCGGAGATGGATTAGCATTTGTTAAGCCAAGTGTATTTAATGTATTTAAGGTTCTTGTTACAACTATGCTGTAAACTTTTTCTGCTGATGTATTAGTAACTTTTATATCTATGGTATTTGCTCCAACATTTAAAGCAAGAGCTGCACTTGTGGCACCATTTGATAAACTAGTATAAGAACCATTATTAATTCTTATTTGAATAGTAGCATCTGTTATTTCTAAATTAGGTGTAAACGCAATGCTATTTCTATTATCAATACTAAAAGTATAAGAAGTTGTATTCGTGCTAAAAGCCGGACTTAATATACTTACGCTTGGTGTTATTGAAACCAAATTAGCATTGGTATTTTGGTAATAGTTTAATTGATTATTTTCAACAGTTTGCCTATTGATGGTATCTAAAACACTTCCAAATGAGAGGTATTCACTTATCCAGCCAATTAAACCAGACCCTCCATTGCCTCTTGTTCCTAAATATAAGGAACCACCACCATCTGCAAAAGTAGCAGAACCACCAGTACCATTAGCATTACCATTTCTAAATGCAACAGCAGAACTAGCATTTGCCAAAAAAGACCATTGTGAAAATCCGGAAGAAGCAACAGTTCCAGTATTTAAGTTCATGATAGTTTGAGTGGAGTTATTTCCATATGCAAAACTTGAATTTGAATGTTCCCAAGGACCTGCAAATGCCCCAGTGGCTTTTGAACCAAAAGTTGAAAATGAAACATTGGTTTGTACTCCTGCAACTATTGACAAACTAATGGCATTTGAATAACCAGTATAACTTGCAGTTGCCAAAGAGGTATTATTAAAATAAACTGTTGGTTTTCCATTTCTTCTATAAATAACACCTGCATTTATTATTTGAGGCTGAGATCCATTGGTAGATTGAACCGCATTTCTGCTATATCCACTTTGGTCGTACCAAATACTTATAAAACCATTATTGGCTCCCACAAACGTTTTTAATGCTGCTGTATCTAAATCGCCATTAGCTGTAAAACCAATATCACTTGTCGTATTATCACTGCTTCTTCTAACTTGTATGGCATTGCCAAGGTAAAGTGCGCTTAATTTACGTAAACCAAAAGCAGCCTGTGATGGATTACTTGCACTTAAACCAATATTATCTAAGGTTAATGCATTTCTGGTTATGGTTATGGTATATGTTTTAATCGTGGAGCCATCTTGAGCGGTAACACGAACATCTATGGTATTGTTACCTGTATTTAAGCTCAAAGCAGATGATGCTGTTCCACTTATTACGCTGGAAAAAGCACCTCCATTTACTCTTACTTGAATTGTTGCATTGGATTCTTCCCTTGTGGGTGTAACTGTTACACTTGATATAGCATTACTTACACTGGCGGCTGTGTAGGTCATTGTTTCTGAAGCAAATGTTGGGCTTAATATGCCTGAACTTAATGATATAGTGCTTAAATTTGCATTTTTTGATGGTGAAAACCAAACCGCACCTTGACCACCGTTATCGCTAAATCCTCCTATTATAACTGAGCTTCCATCGGCTGATAAAGCTACCATTTGACCTTGTTGCGCTGCACCAATATTGCCTGTGCCTACTCGTTTATTACCTTGTTGACTCCAAGTAGCACCACTTCGAGTAAATATCCAAGTAGCGCCTTGATTATTATTATCATTCCTACCTCCAACTAAAGCGTTATTGCCATCTGCAGATAAACTTACAGACACACCTAGTTGAGCTCCACCTATATTGCCTGTGCATTTTACTTTGTTTCCTTGTTGGCTCCAGGTACTTCCACTGCGGGTATATATCCATACTGCACCTGTGAGGCTACTATCATAAACGCCTCCAACCATGGCGGTATTACCATCGGCAGAGAGACTTACTGAAGTACCTTGGCGTGCTGCACCTGCATTGCCTGTTCCTACTAATTTGTTGCCTTGTTGACTCCAAGTGCCCCCACTTCTGGTAAATATCCATGCTGCTCCTTGATCAGAATTATCTTGATCTCCACCAACTATGGCTGTATTCCCATCGGCTGAAATACATGCTGAAACACCTCGATTCGCTGTGCCTACAATGCCTGTTCCTAATAATTTGCTGCCTTGTTGGCTCCATGTGCTCCCATTGCGGGTAAATATCCATGCAGCACCTTGATAGGAATTATCTTCTATCCCTGTTACAATTGCCGTATTGCCATCCGCTGATAAACTTACGACAGAACCTTGTTGCGATGCACCAATATTACCAGTGCCTACTAGTTTGTTGCCTTGTTGACTCCAAACACCCCCATTACGGGTAAATATCCATACCGCGCCAACTCTATTATTATCGCGAGGTCCTCCAACTATAGCGGTATTGCCATCTGCTGAAATACTTACTGAATTGCCTTGTAGTGCGGCACCTGAATTACCTGTACCAACTAGTTTATTGCCTTGTTGGCTCCAAACACCTCCATTACGAATAAATATCCATGCTGCCCCTTGTAGACTATTATCAGTAGGTCCACCTACTATGGCAGTATTACCATCGGCACTTATACTTAATGCACTACCATAGAATGCTGTACCAATAATTCCTGTACCTACTTGTTTGTTGCCTAGGAGGGCTGATAGAGATGCATTAGCCGTTACTGTAAAACTACTACTACTGGTAGAGCTTCCATTCGCTGTTGTTATTCCAATATTACCAGTAGCAGCACCCGGCATTACCATGGCTACTAAGCTGGTTCCTGTATTTGAAATAGTTATAGCATTAACCCCACCTATATTTAAAGATGTAGGTGTACTTAAGTTGGCACCTGTAATGGTTACCAATGTACCTACAGAACCTTCGGAAGGTGTGAACGAAGTAATTGAGGGCCCTTGTGCAAATAAAATTTGACTAAAAGCAATAAACAAAGTGAATAAAATTCCCTTTTTAAACGAGGTCATAAAGTTTCTATTTTATTCAAAATTAAATTAGATTTTATTACTCAATTTCAAGTTGGGATGAACTACACGTTCTTTGTATATAAACTACAACGAAAATCTAATTTTCTATTTAAACTGCCGTTTATTCTATACAGGAAATCTATTTTCAACTAAATTCGGCAAAATCTTAATTTAAAAACTTATTGAATGAAGTCATAACTATTATATAAAACTCATTCTAATCAGTTTATCAAAATATATAACTAATGATAAAAATCTGAGCATCTATTTTTCAATATATAACCCTTCAAAGAAAGATTCGGGAATACACAATTCATTACAAGTAAAAGAAATCTAGCATTTACCAAACAATCGAATGTATAGGATGGGTAAAATCAAATATTAAAACCTTAAACATCAAATTTTAATTTTAGCCTTTCCAAAATCAATTCTTGTTCAGTTCTACTAATAGGTATTTGTAAATCATTAATAAAAATAATATTAGATGTAAATGCCGTAATTTTCTTTTCATTTACTACATATTGTCTGTGGCATTTCAATAAATAATCAGGCAAGCCATCAAGTAAATTTTTGAGCGAATTTCTAACAATAAAGGTTCGAGAAGAGGTATATACTTCGATATAATTTTTATCTGATTTCATCCAAATAATTTCATCAAACGAAACTTTATAAAAGACCGAATTATGTTTTAATACCATATATTCATCTGAAAAAATATTTCTTTCGGTCGTGTTTTTTTTATTCTCAGATTCTGACGAAAATTGATCTTGATTGGAAAAATAATTATATACAGCAATGTCTAAATTAGTTAATAAATCAATTTTACTAAAAGGTTTAACCAAAAATGCAGAAGGTCTGGTTTGTCTTAAACTTGCTATGGTATCCTCATCATTTGCTGAGGTTATATAAATAAATGGAACATTACTGTTTAAACGAATATGATTTGCCAAATCAATCCCGGTTTTACCACCAGTCAAATTGATATCCAAAAATACCATATCAATTTGAATAGAATCCAATAGATTTTTTCCACTTTCATAATCTTTGGCTTTGTAAATTAACTCATAACCAACTTCCCTCAGGATATACTCAATATCTTGAGCAATCCAAACATCATCTTCAACAATTAGAATACTAATCAAATTTTTCATAATCCAAACACTATAGGCTATAGCCACGAAATATGGCTAGATTTTTTATAAATCCTAAATTTTTATTGTAAAATGTTTAATTAGTAAATTTAAACTCAACTCAATTTCAGACTCTAAATATTTCTTCGAAAGAAATAATAAAAAGCTTAATGATTTGTCATGACATATTCAAACTCGAATTCTCACTTAAATGCATTAGGGCCATCTCTTTAAAATAAAAAAGCCTGCAAATGAATCAAATTTTCATTGACTCATTTGCAGGTTCCAAATTAAATTTAGTAGATTATTTAGCTCTTTGGATTTTCTTCAATCCCATTGCAGCTCCAGCAATCACTAATACTACCACTCCTCCATCAATCGGAGTGTCTTCTACATCATCATCAAAACCCGGTTGGGCTGATAATTTGTTAACGGTGAATAGTAAAGCTATTCCTAATACCAATGTTAAAATATACTTTTTCATATCTGTATTTATTTTCTTTATTCTTAACTCTAACTTCTCGTTTCTTTTTTCTCGTTTCTCAACTCTCGCTTCTTATTTAATGAATTTGATGGTTTGAGTTGATTTACCATTTTTAACTTGAATGAAATAAACTCCACTGTTTAAATTTTCAATATTTAAAGCATGTGTTCTTTTGCTATTGAAATCTAAATTGCCATTACTTACTTCAGCTCCCAATTGGTTGAAGATTGAATAGTTGTAATTGTCTTCTTTGGTTGTTGTTAAACTTAAGTTCAATACATTGTTTGCTGGATTAGGAAATACGATGAAGTTATTGGTTGATGTCAATTCGTTGTTTAATCCTGTTGCTGATTTTGAGAAAATCAATTCAAATCTGTTTTCACCAAATGAGTTTGAATCGGCTGTAACTGTAAATACTAAGTTATTGATTGATTTCAAATCATATATTTTATTGATGAACTTATCTTTTAGTTTTACTTCAGCATTGCTAAATGTATTTTGGTTACTGAATTTCAATTCATAAGAACCTCCATTAAACACACCATTTAATCCCAATGGAACAATCGTTTCCTCTCCTACTTCTTTCATGTTGTTCATCGCCAATTTAGTTCCATCAGCCAAGTATGAATAAAAGTTGATTTCAGGATTTACCAATTTAATGAAGTCATTGACATCATACTCATTGTTATTCTTTTCATCGAACAATACTGTTAATGCATCATATGCTCTATCACCAATAAAGATATCAATATTCAAAACATCAGATAAACTCTTTTTGAAATGACTTGG
>JBIMKP010000028.1:37453-60091 GCA_051861545.1 Bacteroidia bacterium
TAATGCATCATAAGCTCTATCACCAATAAAGATATCAATATTCAAAACATCAGATAAACTCTTTTTGAAATGACTTGGTGGTGCTGATGTCACTTTTGATGCTTCTGTAAATGTTATACTAGGATTAGCTCCAATAGTTTGTACAAACACAGCTTGACCAGAATTAATGATATTACTTGCTCCAAATCCAGTTCCTGCTGAACCATTATGATAAACATAAGAACCTCTTCCAGCATTGTTTACATTCCATGTTGCAAAAGTGTTTGATACATTTGATTTAGTTACTTCTGTCCAATTAACAGCACTTGCATAAGGATTACCTATTAATGACCAACCAATGGTTGAATTGTTATTTCCACTTCCAACAGCAGCATTCAATGCAGGAATTCCAGCTGGTGATGAACTCACTGAACCACCACCAAACACCACATTACCTGTTACAATTGAACCGGTTGCACTCAATACTAACATAGCGGAATCTTGTGGTGAAGTTGAATTCAAATTGATATTTCTATCACCTCTGATTAACATTCTATAACCTGTACCAATATTTAAATTAGTTGCATTCGTATTTGGAATAGCTGCCCAAGCCTCTGTTCCTGCATTATAAGTAAACAATGAAGCAGTTCCTGAATTTGATTGGTCGAAACCATTTTGTCCAGTTAATGAACCTGTGATATGCGTTGCTTGTTGCCAGTTGTTTGATATAAAGTTTGATGTATTTACTGGAGATGACAAGAACCTAAATGCCCTTCTTCTTGGTATGAATCTTTCAACAGTTACATTGCCTGAGATAGTACCAACTGAACTACCAATTGATGCAGTTCCTGTTGCATTTGATTTTAATACAAGATTTCCTCCTGTATTTAATGTTGCTCCACTACCTACCGTTACAATACCTGAAGAAGAACCTCCAGTAATATTTAATGTATTACCCAATACTGTTGTTCCACTTCCACTAATAGTTAAGTTTCTCAACACATTGGTATTACCCAAAGAGTTTTGGTCGAATCTAATTGTACCAGATGTGCCTGTTATCGTTAGGTTTGAATTAGATGCTCCTCTTAAAACACTGCTTCCACTTACAGCACCATTAATAGTTAAAGTAGTATTGCCAATAACCAAGGTATCATTTAAGGTTAAATCATTCACAATGGTATTAGAACCTAATACTGGGTCATTGTTTGAATTACCAATTATAACATTTGCATTTGACGCTGGTATTACAGCTGGACTCCAGTTTGATGCTAAGTTCCATACATTATTGTTTGCTCCTATCCAAGTATATAGCAACGGTTCTCTAGTAACTGTTATTGTGTAAGTTTTCGTTGTGGTTCCATCTTGGGCCGTTACTCTTACATCAACAGTATTACTACCAACATTTAAATTTAAAGAACTAGAAGCAGCACCACTTACAACCGTTGCATAACTACCTCCATTAATTCTTACTTGTATAGTTGCACCTTCAATCTCAACTGTTGGTGTTATTGTTATGCCAGTTATGCTATTACTTACATTAGAGGTATAAGATGTGGTATTTGCTGCAAAACTTGGGCTAAGTGTACTTACACTAGTGATTAAATTATTTAAATTAGCATTGTTGATGCCGTGAAAAAACATTTGATTATTTTCTACAACTTGGCGATCTGTGTTATTTAATGCAGAGGGGAACGTTACATATTCACTAATCCAACCATTAAGTTTTGTAAATCCATCTGACCTTGTTCCTAAATACAATGAATTATTAAAATCGCCATAATTAGAGCTGGTTGTACTACCATTAGCTACAGAATTTATGTAGCCATTAGCATTGGTTGTATTGGACTGAAATACCCATTGAGAAAACCCTGAACTTTCTTGAATAGGTTTAATTAAACCATAAAAATCATAATTACTACCATTTCCTTGATAAGCATAACTTCCAAACGATGCACCCCAACCATCCCAAGGTTGAGGTATATTGCTTGATGAAGTCTTTGCCCCAAAAGTTGAGTAGCCAGTAGATACTGCATTGGAATTTACACCACCACATAAGGCGATAGTAAAACCTGCACTGTATGCTGTAAAACTGCTTGTCGCAAGCGATTGTTCGTTAAAATAGATAGTTGGCATTCCATTTTTTCTGTACACTACACCACTATTAATAATTTGTGGTTGAGACCCTGCAGCAGCTTGTACTGCATTTCTTCCAAAGCCACTTTGATCATACCAAATACTTATAAAACCATTGTTATTGCCTACAAATGTTTTTAATGCAGTCGTATCTAAATCACCAGCAACAGTAAAACCAATATTTTGGGTGGCATTATCACTACTTCTTCTTACTTGAATGGCATTACCTGTATATTCTGAAGTAAGTTTTCTTAAACTATAGGCACTTGCTGCATATGTTGTAGTGATGCCTAATGTAGTTAAGGGAGTAGGCTCTCTAGTTACATTTATTGTATAAGTCTTAATAGATGTTCCATCAACTGCAAGTACCCTCAGTTCTACAATATTCGCCCCAAGATTGAGTGGTAATGAACTAGATTGAGTACCACTAGCTAAAGCTGCATAAGCACCACCATTTACACTTATTGACAAAGAAGCACCTTCATACTCAACTACTGGTGTAACGGTTATACTTGTTGTTGAGTTTATTACACTTACATTGTATGTTGTTGTATTGGTCGCAAAGTTTGGTGATAAACTACCACCACTTATAGCAAGTGCACTCAGATTATTGTTACTGATATTAAAATAGTTCAATTGATTAGTTTCTACAGCTAATTTTTCTATAGAATTTAGAGTAGTTGAGAGTGTTATGTATTCACTTATCCAACCAATTAAATTAGTACCGCCATCACCTCTTGTACCTAAATACAAAGCATTATTAACATCACCATAAGAAGCAACATTATAACTTCCATTAGCACTTGAATTTCTGCGTGCATTGCCACCACTACTACTTGCATTAAAACTCCATTGCGAAAAGCCACTTGCAGCATTTATACCATTGGTTAAAGTAGCCCATGAATATGCTGAACCATTACCAAAATAAAAATTGGTGCCCCACATATCCCAAGGTCCAGGTATATTATTAGTTGTTTTTCCTCCAAAAGTGGGGCTACTGGTATTATTTTGTACACCAGCTATTATTGCTAATTCAAAAGTGGTACTGTAACCAATAAAATTTGGAGTAGCTAGCCATGTTCTATCAAAATAAACAGTTGGCTTTGCATTTTTTCTAAATATAACACCAGCATTGACTATTTGTGGTTGAGAAGCAAGAACATTACTTTCTGTTGTTGCATTTCTTGCAAAGCCACTTTGATCGTACCAAATGTTTACAAAACCATTATTTGCACCTACAAAAGTTTTAAGTGCTGCTGTATCTAAGTCCCCATTTGTTGTAAAACCAATATCAGCAGTAGCATGATCACTGCTTCTTCTTACTTGTATGGCATTACCTACATAAGCCGCACTTAATTTTCTTAACCCAAATGCAGCTGGTGAGTTTATATAATCATTACTTATGCCAGCATTATTCAACATATTTCCAAATCTTGGTACTATCAGTGTATAGGTTTTTGTTGTTGTGCCATCTTGTGCAGTTACCCGAATGTCTACTGTGTTATTACCTACGTTTAAATTTAATGCACTAGATGCTGTACCACTTGTTACTGTTGAATAACTACCCCCATTAACCCTTACTTGAATTGTTGCATTTACTTGCTCACTATATGGAGTTACTGTTATAAATGTGGTTGCATTAGATACCCCAGTTGCTATGTAACTAGTAGTGTTTAATGAAAATGCTGGAGAATAAGAACCAGCTGTTGTTAGTATATTAGTTAAATTAGCATTACTACTTGCTTGAGGTATTGCCGAAATGGTATTTGAATAGCCTCCTTGGCCAGTAACACTTGTTTTATTGGCTCTTACTCGATAGTAATAGGTAGCTCCATTTGTTAAACCAGTTATAGCTTGGGATGTACCACTTACACTTAATGCGTTGTAGCCACTTACAAAACTTGAAAAGGTTGATGAAGTAGAAACGTCTAATAAATAATTGGTTACAGTTCCTGTAAGTGGTGCAGTCCAATTTGCAGTTAAACTGGTTGCTGAGGTAATAACTGCTGCTGTAGCAGTTGGCACTACCATTGCATAACTTTCTACCCAATTACTTGTAGAACCAGATAAAGCAAAATTATTTAATGTACCGTTAAAGCCAGACTTTTCATCTACCAAAGTAGCAATTCCAGTGTTATTGGCGGCTGCTATGCCTTGTTTAAAATTATAAGTGGCTAACAGACCAGTTGTATTAATAGGTATTTCAGTATTCATTCTTGCTTGTATTTCTGCTTGTGTTCGTGCTGTGTTCCAAATACGAACTTCATCAATACTGCCATTAAAATAACGACTATTAAAATCAGAGCCAATCTTTATGGGATCTGCATTTGCAGCAGTTGTAATAACAGAACCTGTTAGTGTTTGTAAAACACCATTAATATATAAGGCACGGGCACTGCCGCTTTTAACTGCAGCAATATGATACCACTTTCCTGGTTCTAAAAGTGTATGACTAGTGGTTGTTAACCCATCAAAATCTAACCCTCTATTTGGGCTTGTACCAGAAAGCCTCAAAAAATATCCGTTTGAAGCACTGGTTTGATATTTGCTAATAATGCCTGCCGATGCAGTTGGTGTGCTAATATTTACCCAAGCCTCTAAAGTGTAATTGCTAGTTAAATCTAAAGTACTATTATCTGGAATATTTACAAAATCATTGGTTCCATCAAATCTTAATGCATTATCAGTTGTAGGGTAATATACCTTTTGCGAGTTTTCCATTAGCTGCCTATTAGTGCTACTTAAATCTGTGGGATAGCTTACCACTTCACTAATAAAGCCATTGAGAGGTTCTGCAAAACTGCCTTCTGTACCTAACCCCAATTTATTGGGTACATCTCTATAAAAACTACTACCAGAACTTAGTTGAGTTCCGTTTCTGTATGAAAAACCGTATCCCGATGAAGGTTGAGTAACAGTAAAATATTCAATTGCATTTGTTAACCAAACTTTTGAAGATTGATGATTCCAACCACCTGCATACCAACTATGTGTACCATCATATGGCCCAATCAACCAATTATTATACCCTTGAACAGCCCTTCTGAAACCAGAGGTATTAGAATTACTCCCTGCAACTAAGTTAACAGTCAATGGGTTGGTTGTTAAATAGTTTGAACCTGAAAAACCCATTCCATCGTCTGTCCCATCAAAAAATAGAGTTGGCTTTTCATTTCTTCTGAAAATAATACCAGCACTTATAACAGCAGGTTGTTTAGAGGTAGTAGTTTGTGTTAAATCTCTAGCATTACCACTTTGGTCGTACCAAATAGTAACAAAAGCACTGTTACTACCTACAAAGGTTTTTAAAGTTGCTGTATCTAAATCTCCATTAGCAGTAAAACCAATGTTGGATGTGTTATTATCATTGCTTCTACGAACTTGTATGGCACTACCTGTATAACTTGTCGATAGCTTTCGTAAGCTATAGGCACTAGCAGCTGTGGTGCCAGAAATGCCAAAAGTTGTAAGAGCATTTTGTGCGTTTACTTCTTGCACATTAAAAAGCATTGAAACTATGCAAAATGCCGTAGCCAACAAACTAGTAAATTTTGTTTTCATAAATTTTATTATTTATTGCATGAAATTACAAGTAAGCTTACTTTCGCAGCAAATATGAGCGTTGCAAAAACGTTGCAACTTCTAACTATACTCATTATCAATAATTTATGTTTTTAAAAATAAGGCTTATATTATTTTTTTTGGGCCTTATGGGCTATGCAAACGCTTTAAATATTGAAGATTTTTTGAAAGAAAAAACCGAAATAAACCGTAATTATCATATTTATCTTTTTATTTCAGAACATCAAAAAGACGAAAACAAGCTAGCAAATGCCAAAGATTTTGTAGCTAAAAATGGTACTGAAGCCGATAATCTCTATTTTGATTTTTATATAGAAAATAGTAAAGGACATATAGATAAACAAGATGAATTAATTAATAAATACTTGGGTATTGCTAAAAAGCAAGAGAATTGGTTTTTTGTTTCTACCTTATATATGTATAAAGCGTTTTTCTTAAGAGGTAAAAAAAAGTTTGCCTTGGCTTTAGAAAATTATTTATATGCTTATGATGCAAGTGCTAATGATAAAACAGGAAATTACTATCATAATAGTTTTATGTTTCAGCAAATGGGTTTAGCGTTTTTAGAATTTAATGATTACGAAAAAGCTCTAAAATTTGGTTTAATATGCCATCATACCAAATACTTTAACGATCCCAATAAGTTAGAAAATTGGTTGCCCAAAGCCACTACTAACTTAATAGGCGTAGCCTATAACAAATTAAACAAGCCCGACTCTGCATTCTATTGGTTTAAACAATGTTTAAATTATTGTAAAGGCAATAGCAAAAGCGATAGTGTATGGAAAGGAATTGCTTTGGGTAGTATGGCAGAAATTTATACTAGTAAAAAAGAGTATGCCAAAGCATTAGAATTATATGAGCAAAGTAAAGCACTGCACAAAGGATTTGATAATCAATTAATTGATTACAACATTAACACCTTTTCTGACTTAGCAAAAGTGCATTTAGCACTAGGCAACAACAAAACTGCAAATGAATGCTTACAAATAGCTGCTAGTTTTTTACCCAAAAAAGAATACAGCAACAACGCTTTAATATTTTATAAAACCTTGGTTTTTTATTATAAACAAACCACAACTAATAATACTTTACTTTTAAACGCCACCGATTCTTTACTACACTACGAAACCATTGTAGATAATGAATTTAACGAGAAACAAAAAATTAGTGTAGAAGCTACTATTGCCTACAACAAGCAGTTACAACAAACACAAATAGCCGAAGTTAATTATAAAAACACACAGCTCACCTTATTTGCCAGTATTGGAATTATAGTATTGCTTGTTGCCATAGGTATTTTATATAGAAAACGAAAAAATTTACGGTTTAAACTAAAACAACAGCAATTAGAAACCGAAAATTATAAAGCAGCACAACAATTAATAGCAGCACAACAGCAACTAACAAATTTTTCAAAAAGTATTCAAGAAAAAAATGAGTTGTTAGACCAATTTACTTTGCAAATTGAGGAAATGCATCTTTTGACAGGCAAAAAAGAAACCGAAAAAATCGAAGTTTTAGAAAAACTTAAACAAGCAGTTGTTTTAACCAACGAAGATTGGGACAATTACAAACAATTATTCGATAAGGTGCATCCTAATTTTAGTAACAAGCTACAAACAAAACACCCCACTATTACACAAGCAGAACTTCGCTATTTAATGTTTAACAAATTAAACCTAAGCAATAAAGAAATGGCTGCCACTATGGGTATTGGCTTAGAAGCAGTAAGAAGTTTAAAGTTTAGAGTAAAACAAAAATTGAATGGAGATTTTGAAGATGTAATGGGTGAATAAGTAATACTAAATCAGCACTTCTTCAAAATGGCGATTTATCAGAACTTTTACTTCAGTTGTATCTAAAGCTGCCACTGCATTTCATTTAAAGGCTATTTCGTAAAAAATAGTTGATTTTTGGATTTAAATGATTGAGATAAGTTCTTCTAGGCTTACAGCCTCATATGTCTTAATATGTTGATTCAAGCAACAAATAAAAACTTAGAAACTGAAGTTTAGCAGATTGATAGCCTTTAAGAAATTGAAGGCTTTTTTAATGAAGCTAATAAATTGGTAAACAAACTTAATTTATTTCTATAATCACTTGTTCGGCATAAAAATATTTTAGCTTTTTAAAGTCGGCATTCCACTGATTAAATATAGATTATGATAATCATGGGTTCTTTACAAGAGTTCTTTTTTTGTAGGATAATTTACCTGTTTGTTGTGTGTAGGCGATAACTATTTCATAATGATCGTTCTTTATTAACAGGTTTGGTGGAATGGATGTAACCTCTGCTCATGTTGGTAAATTTACTTCGGTTTCTTGCACAACATAAAATTTAAAATGACGCCACTAGTCTTGTTTTCTTTACACTGTATCTATAAAAAATCTCCAAAATCTTTTCTAAAATCTATGTACAAATAAAGCTTTTTTCCAAAAGATGAAAGTGCATTTTTATGATTAACAGAGACGTGATGTTAAAAATGGAGCTATGTGGCATAGAAACATATTGACCGTTAGCACTATTAAAACTTAGTGCATTATTAGTTTGTGCTTTTACGTTTGTTAATTCTGTAAATGCTAACAAGCAAAATAGCAAGGCTTTAACACTGCATTTTATGATTGTATTTTTCATAACATTTTGTTTTTGTTTTTGAGCTTAGATTTTGTATTATTTCTAAAAATATATCAACTTAAATTGGGTGAATTCTGGTTTAATAAAGTCCAGGTTTTAAACAACCAATGGGTATAAATTTAACTTTTGGCATAATTTGTTCACGATTCGCTTCGAATGCAAGATGCTCTTCCATTGCAAATTGCCTGTTTCAACATTAGTTCCATTAAATGCAGAATTTGGTGCACCAGAAACAGTAAAAACCTCATCTATAACCTGGTTTCTCATGAACAATGTCATTAAAATCAAAATGGCTTTAATCAAAATTGTAAATTTTTAGGCATAAAAGTTTGATTGTCAAATTTTAAAATTGTAATTAGATATAAACACAAATTGCTGCGAACATAAATGGCTTCTTCTAAAAGATTTCAATTTTGGGAAGTATGACGTAAATTTGTATAAGTTTGACATTTTTTTGCAATTTTTTATACAAATGGAGCTAAAATCAATATGAATTTTATCCTCCATTTTAATAATAAAAGGGAAAATAATAGATTAACAAACCGCCCTAAACTGGGCCTGCTGAAA
The DNA here is from genome assembly GCA_051861545.1 of Bacteroidia bacterium. Lineage (GTDB taxonomy): Bacteria > Bacteroidota > Bacteroidia > UKL13-3 > UKL13-3 > CAISCU01. Next base: position 46,353 of record JBIMKP010000028.1, read on the forward strand.
ATCTTTATTAGCATATATTATCAATCAATTAGACTGTGTTTTAATATTTTAAATGCAAAGTTTTAAGAACAATTATTTAAAAATACTTGCATTAAGTACAATTAGTTTTCAATTTACCTAAAGACTTAAACAAGGCCATCTTTGTCGTTGCTGCCAAACTGAAGTATTATATTTACATCTTAAACAAAAGAAATCAAATGTTTTATACTGAGGTAATTTTATTTAGGCCAATTTATTGGACTTTAACAAAATGCATTCGGTATATTTTGGCAGCGTCTAAAATCCGACATGTTTCTGTCTTTTTCAGCGGGCCCTAAACACAAAAACCCCATTGTTTCCAATGAGGTTTTTGTGTTTGAAGAATTTTATCAAAAGCCAACTTAAACAAAACCAGGTTTACACGTTGATTGACTTTTTCTTTAAATCTTGTTTTTTGAGATAATCTCAATTTTTACTTTTTACCCGCTTTTTTGGATAAACCATAAGCCAAACCAGCCGCCATTACTAATGTAAGACCCCCATCAATAGGTGTATCTGTAACATCATCATCAAAACCTGGTTGGGCTGATAATTGATTGGCCGTTAATAACAATGCTAATCCTAATATCATTGATAAAATATACTTTTTCATAATTCTATAATTTCTTGTTTTCTATTTTCTTTTCTCAACTCTTATTTAATGAACTTAATCGTTTGTGAACTTTTGCCATTTTTAACTTGTATGAAGTAAACTCCTGCACTCAAGTTTTCTATGTTTAAAACATGTGTTCTTTTTGCATTGAAGTCCAAATTACCATTGCTTATTTCTGCTCCCAATTGGTTGTAGATAGCAAAGTTGTAATTGTCTTCTCTTGTTGTTGTTAAACTTAAGTTCAATACATTGTTAGCTGGATTAGGGAATACAATGAAGTTATTATTGCTTGATGATAATTCATTGTTTAAACCTGTTGCTGATTTTGAAAAGATTAATTCAAATCTGTTTTCACCAAATGAGTTTGAATCAGCAGTAACTGTAAATACTAAGTTATTGATTGATTTCAAATCATATAGTTTATTGATGAACTTATCTTTTAGTTTTACTTCTGCATTTGCAAATGTGTTTTGGTTACTGAATTTCAATTCATAAGAACCTCCATTAAACACACCATTTAATCCCAATGGAACAATCGTTTCCTCTCCTACTTCTTTCATGTTATTCATCGCCAATTTAGTTCCATCAGCCAAGTATGAATAAAAGTTGATTTCAGGATTTACCAATTTAATGAAGTCATTGACATCATACTCATTGTTATTCTTTTCATCGAACAATACTGTTAATGCATCATATGCTCTATCACCAATAAAGATATCAATATTCAAAACATCAGATAAACTCTTTTTGAAATGACTTGGAGGTGCTGAACTTACTTTAGATGCTTCTGTAAATGTTATACTTGGATTAGCTCCAATAGTTTGTACAAACACAGCTTGACCAGAATTGATGATATTACTTGCACCAAATCCTGTTCCTGCTGAACCATTGTGATAAACATAAGAACCTCTTCCTGCATTGTTTACATTCCAAGTTGCAAATGTATTTGATACATTTGATTTAGTTACTTGTGTCCAATTGACAGCACTTGCATATGGATTACCTATTAATGACCAACCAATAGTTGAGTTATTTGAACCACTTCCCACTGCAGCATTCAATGCAGGTATTCCAGCTGGTGATGAACTAACTGATCCACCGCCAAATACTACATTACCCATAACAATTGAACCTGTTGCACTCAATACCAGCATAGCTGAATCTTGTGGAGTTGTAGTATTTAAATTGATATTTCTATCTCCTCTAATCAACATTCTATAACCTGTTCCAATATTTAAATTGGTTGCATTCGTATTTGGAATAGCTACCCAAGCCTCTGTTCCTGCATTATAGGTAAACAATGAAGCAGTTCCTGAATTCGATTGGTCGAAACCATTTTGTCCAGTTAATGAACCCGTGATATGTGTAGCTTGTTGCCAGTTATTTGATATAAAGTTTGATGTATTTACTGGTGAAGACAAGAACCTAAATGCCCTTCTGCGAGGAATAAATCTTTCTACTGTTACATTGCCTGAGATAGTACCAACTGAACTACCAATTGATGCAGTTCCTGTTGCATTTGATTTTAATACAAGATTTCCTCCTGTATTTAATGTTGCTCCACTACCTACCGTTACAATACCTGAAGAAGAACCACCAGTAATATTTAATGTATTACCCAATACTGTTGTTCCACTTCCACTAATAGTTAAGTTTCTCAACACATTGGTATTACCCAAAGAGTTTTGGTCGAATCTAATTGTACCAGATGTGCCTGTTATCGTTAGGTTTGAATTAGATGCTCCTCTTAAAACACTGCTTCCACTTACAGCACCATTAATCGTTAAAGTAGTATTGCCAATAACCAAGGTATCATTTAAGGTTAAATCATTCACAATGGTATTAGAACCTAATACAGGATCATTGTTTGAATTACCAATCACAACATTTGCATTTGATGCTGGTATTTCTGCTGGACTCCAGTTTGATGCTAAGTTCCATACATTACTTGTTGCACCTGTCCATGTTGGCAATGTATTGCGTGTAACTGTTATTGTGTAAGTTTTCGTTGTGGTTCCATCTAATGCAGTTACTCGCACATCAATGGTATTGCTACCGACATTTAAACTCAATGCACTTGATGCAGCACCGCTTGCTACCGTTGCATAACTACCTCCATTTACTCTTACTTGAATCGTAGCACCAGATATTTCAACAGTTGGCGTTACAGTAATACTACTTGTAGCGTTAGCGACCGAACCTGTATAAGCGGTAGTATTGGCTGCAAAGCTTGGGCTGATTGTACCAATACTTAAACTTACATTACTTAGGTTTGTATTGGTAAAATTGTAAAAAGCCAATTGATTATTTTCAACTGTTTGTCTATCTGTTGTATTTAATACCGAACCCAAGGTTACATATTCACTTATCCAACCATTTAACTGTGTTCCTCCATCAGCCCTGCTTCCTAAAATAAGTGGTGCCCCACCATCACCATAATATGCAACAGCTCCGCTTCCGTTACCCGTTCCATTTATATACGCTGCTCTTGTAGATGGATTACCTGTAAAAGACCATTGTGCAAAACCTGTCGTAGAATTTAATCCTTTAGTTAAAGTAACAGGTCCACCAGACCCCCAGCCACCATCACCAACAAAAAAATTACTACCCCAAATATCCCAAGATTGGGCATAATTATTTAATGTCTTACCCCCAAAACTTTGGGAACCTATGTCTGAACTCACACCAGCAACTATTGCCAAGGTAAAAGACAAAGCATTTTGATAGCCTGTAAACCCAGCGGTAGCCAATTTTTGACCATTGAAGCTAATGGTTGGATTGCCATTTTTTCTAATCACAGAACCTGAACTCACAATTTGTGGTTGCGAACCATTTGTTGCTTGTATTGCATTTCTTCCATTACCACTTTGGTCGTACCAAATAGTAACAAAACCATTGTTTGCACCCACAAAAGTTTTTAATGCTGCGGTGTCTAAATTCCCACCAGCTGTAAAACCTATTTCACTCGTTACATTATCATTACTTCTTCTTACTTGTATGGCATTACCAGTATAAGTTGTACTTAGTTTGCGTAAACTAAATGCTGCAGGAGAAGGATTGCTTGCGCTTAAACCTGCATTATCTAAAGCTAAAACGTTTCTGGTAACAGTTACTGTGTAGGTTTTTAACGTTGTGCCATCTAATGCCGTTACTCTCACATCAACAGTATTACTACCTATATTTAAGCTTAAGGCTGCTGATGCAGTACCACTAGTTACCGTTGTATAGCTTCCCCCATTTACCCTTACTTTTAACGAATCACCTGATATTTCAAGTGTTGGCGTTACAGTAATGCTGCTAATATTGTTACTTACTGTAGCCGTGTATGCGGTGGTATTTGCCGCAAAGCTTGTATTTAAAACACCATTGCTTAAACTTAATGCACTTAAATTAGCATTATTAATATTGTAGGTATTCAATTGGTTGTTTTCAAGTGTTTGTCTATCGGTTGTGCTAAGTGCAGATGGAAACACTATAATTTCCCAAGCACCCCCAGCCCAAACAGCAGGACCAGCATCGTTGGCATGGTTAAACAATCGGCCAAATGTGATACCAAATGCACCCGATGAAGCCACAGCAGTACCACCGCTACCATTTACAAACATTTGGTGATTGGTGCCATTAAATAAACTTGTAATTAAACCAGGAGTATTTGAAGAAAAAGAGGCAAGCCCTTTAGAAGTAGAAGTGGCAAAGAAATCTCTATCAGCCCGAACTTGATTAGCTGTCGAATTACCAATGATTGCACCTACATAATTATTATTATTCCAATCATCAGAACTTGAACCATTTGAAAAAGAAACCAATCTAGCATTATTGCCCGTAGTATTTTGCATATAAGCAACTGCATTTGCAGTTAAATTTGAACCTGAAACTCCAGGGGATACTGCAAAATTTAAAGATTGAGAATTAGTGGTAGTTGTAACAACAGGTTGCCCCAAACCTGATGTACGGTTAACAATACCTGAAGTAACAATAGATGGTTGAGCAGCGGCAGTTCCATTAGCTGCATTATTTCCATTACCACTTTGATCATACCAAATACGCACAAAACCATTGTTAGCACCCACAAAAGTTTTTAAAGCCGCAGTGTCTAAATTGCCATTAGCAGTAAATCCAATATCTTATAAGGTATTATCACTACTTCTTCTTACTTGTATGGCGCTACCTGTATAAGTACTGCTTAATTTACGCAAACTGAAGGCTGCTGTTGATGGATTGCTTGCACTTAATCCCGCGTTATCTAGAGAAGTAACACTTCTTGTTACAGTTAATGTATAGGTTTTTACTGTTGTACCATCTAGTGCAGTTACTTTTATATCTACGGCATTGCTACCTATATTCAGGCTTAATGCAGCTGATGCAGCGCCACTTTCAACTGTTGCATAGTTACCACCATTTACCCTTACCTGCGAAGTAGCACCAGATATTTCTAATGTTGGTGTAACTGTAATACTTGTTATAGAATTACTTACGGTTGCTGTATAAGAAATGTTATTGGCTGTAAAACTTGGGCTGAGTGAACCACTACTTATATTAATTGCATTTAAATTAACATTGTTAATATTGTAGGTATTCAATTGGTTGTTTTCAAGAGTTTGTCTATCGGTTGTGTTAAATGCAGTTGGACACACAATAATTTCCCATGCACCACCTAGCCAACCAGCAGCAAGATCTGCATTATTGGCATGGCTAAACAATCGGCCAAATGTAATCCCAAATGAACCCGATGAAGCCACAGAACTTCCTGCAACACCATTCAGAAACATTTGATTGTTTGTTCCATCAAATGAACTAGTAATTATTGTAGGAGTATTTAAAGATATATTTGAAACACTTTTAGTACCAGAATTCCTAAAAGTCATTAATTGGTTATTGTTAGAATTTCGAATGATTGCACTCGTATAACTATTATTATCATAATCATTGGCACTTGTACCATTTGTGAGCGAAACTAATCTGCCATAATCGCCCGTGGTATTTAGCATATATGAAACAGCATTCACAGTTAAATTTGAACCTGAAATACTTGGAGATACTGCAAAACTTAAAGATTGACCATTAGAGTTAGTTGTAACAACTGGTTGTACCAAACCTTTAATCCTGTTAATAATACCTGAACTTACAATAGATGGTTGAGAAGCGGCAGTGCTATTTTCTGCGTTATTGCCATTTCCACTTTGGTCGTACCAAATACTTACAAAACCATTGTTTGCACCCACAAAAGTTTTTAAAGCCATAGTGTCTAAATTGCCGTTAGATGTAAAACCAATATCACTTAAAGTATTATCATTACTTCTTCTTACTTGTATGGCATGGCCTGCATAATCGCTACTTAACCTTCGTAAGCTAAAGGCAGCAGTTGAATTTATCCTACTAGTTAAACCTACTAAATTTAAAGTATTTTTAAAATGGTAATTATATTGATTATTTTCTATCGTTTGTCTATCTTCTGTATTTAATACCGAAGCAAAAGTTACGTACTCACTTATCCATCCATTTAAAGTTGTACCTCCATCACCCCCTCTGGTGCCTAAATATAAGGCACCTCCACCATCAGCATAAGTTGTAGATCCTCCTGTTCCATTTGCTAAACCATTTCTAAAAGCCGCTGCACCACTTGCATTTGCGGCAAACGACCATTGTGAAAATCCACTAGTAGAAGTAACAGGGTTTGTTAGTGTCATTGTTGACTGAGTTACATTGTTTCCATAAGCAAAATATTGATGCCAATGTTCCCAAGGTCCTGCTATTCCTGTCGTTGTTTTTGCTCCAAATGTTGAGTAAGATGTGTTGTTTTGAATACCCGCAACAATTTCTAAAGTAAATGCACTTGAATATCCTGTATAACTTGCTGTAACCAATGAGGTGCTATTAAAATAAATTGTAGGCTTACCGTTTCTCCTATAAACACTACCCGCGTTTACAATTTGTGGTTGAGCAGCCAAAGTAGCTTGTGTGGCATCTCTTCCATTGCCACTTTGGTCGTACCATTTGGAAACAAAACCATTATTAGCACCTACAAAAGTTTTTAAAGCTGTTGTATCAAAATCACCATTAACTGTAAAACCTATATCACTCGTTGTATTATCACTACTTCTTCTTACTTGTATGGCATTACCAGCATAGTCACTGCTCAGTTTACGCAAACTAAACGCTGCTGGCGATGAATTGCTTGCGCCTAACCCTGCATTGTCCAGGATAAAAGCTCTTGTAATGGTTAATGTATAAGTTTTTACCGTTGTACCATCTACTGAAGTTACTTTTATATTTATTGTATTGCTACCTGCATTTAAGTTTAAAGTACTTGATGCAGCACCGCTTGCTACTGTTGCATAGCTACCACCATTTACCCTTACTTGCACAGTAGCACCAGATATTTCTGATGTTGGAGTTACTGTTATGCTTGTTGTAGCATTACTTACAGAAGCTGTGTAAGCAGCAGTGTTGGCGGTAAAACTTGGACTAATTGCGCCATTACTTATATTGATTGAACTTAAATTAGCATTGTTAAAATTATAATAAGCAAATTGATTGTTTTCTACCGATTGTCTATCTGTTGAATTCAATTCAGAATTTGTGGTTATGTATTCACTTATCCATCCATCTAATGAATTTCCGGCATCAGCTCTAGTTCCTATTTTTATTGCACCACCTGCATCTGCAATACCCGAAAATAATCCTGCCATATAATCTAGAATATCTACCCCATTTCTAAAGGCTGAAGCAGAAGCAGAAAAAGCAGAAGATCCACTTCCTGAAAAAGACCATTGAGAAAACCCACTTGATTCATCTAAACCATTAGTTAAATAAACATTATAGAAAGTAGTACCGTTACCAAAGAAAAAACTGGAACCATATAAATCCCAAGGGGCTGCAACGCTTCCATTAGTTTTTGATCCGAATGATGGGTAAGTTGTATTGGTTTTAACCCCTGCAACTATGGATAACGAAAAACCACTAGAATAACCTGTAAAACTAGCAGTTGTTAATGATGTGCCATTAAAGTAAACAGTTGGCTGGTTGTTTTTTCTATATATCGCCCCTGCATTTACTATTTGTGGTTGAGCAGCTAAAGTAGCTTGAGTAGCATTCCTTCCATTACTACTTTGGTCGTACCAAATAGTTATAAAACCATTATTTGCTCCAACAAAAGTTTTTAAAGCCGCAGTATCTAAATTGCCATTGGCTGTGAAACCAATATTACTTAAGGCATTATCATTACTTCTTCTTACTTGTATGGCACTGCCTAAATAATCACTACTTATTTTTCGTAAACTAAAAGCTGCTGGGGAGGTATTGCTTGAATTTAAGCCTAAATTATCTAAAGTTGCAACACTTCTCGTAATAGTTGCAGTATAGGTTTTTACCGTTGTACCATCAAGTGCAGTTACTCTAATATCTATTGTATTGTTGCCAACATTTAAGTTCAAGGAGGCAGATGCAGTTCCACTAGCTACTGTTGCATAAGCTCCACCATTTACCCTTACTTGTATAATAGCACCAGGTATTTCTATTGTTGGGTTTACGGTTATACTGCTGAAGGCATGAGTTACTGTAGCTGTATAAGCCGTAATATTTGTTGAAAAGCTTGGACTTAGGTTGCCATTGCTTAATGTCAAGGCACTTAAATTAGCATTCCTAAAATTGTAATAAGTATACTGATTGTTTTCAATTGTTTGTCTATCTGATGTATTCAAAACAGATCCAATAGTTACATATTCACTTATCCAGCCATTTAAATCTGTACCACCGTCACCTCTTGTGCCAATGAATAAAGCCCCACCCCCATCTTCATAGTTATATATGTTATTCCATCCATTGGCCAAGCCATTTCTAAAGGCTGTTGCAATACTGCTGCTCCCTGCAAACGACCATTGAGAAAAGCCATTTGAAGCATTTAAACTTTTGATTAAAGTAATATTTATAAAATTTGAACCATTTCCTATGTAATAATTGCCCCCCCAAATATCCCAAGGGTGAGCAATATGAGCAGTTGTTTTTCCTCCAAAAGTAGGATAAGTAGTATTTGTTTGTACACCAGCAACTATAGCCAAAGTATAACCAGATGAATAACCTGTGTAACTTGAAGTTGCCAATGAAGTACTATTAAAATAAACAGTAGGTATGCCATTTCTTCTATATATCACTCCAGCATTAACTATTTGTGGTTGAGTAGCTAAAGTAGCTTGAGTTGCATTTTTTAAATTACCGCTTTGATCGTACCAAATGTTTACAAATCCATTATTAGCACCTACAAAGGTTTTTAAAGCCGCAGTATCTAAATCTCCATTCGCTGTAAAACCAATATCTTGAGTCGTATTATCGTTACTTCTTCTTACTCGAATAGCAAAACCCGAATATTCAGAGCTCAGATTTCTTAAACTAAATGCAGCAGGCGAAGGATTAGGAATTGTTAACCCAAGTGTTGTTAAAGCGTTTAAGTATCTTGTAACAACTATGCTGTATACTTTTTCGACAGAGGAATTTGTTACTTTTATATCTATGGTATTTGATCCTGCAATTAATGATAAAGCAGGGCTTACCGTGGCATTTGATATATTTATATAAGAACCATTGTTAACCCTCATCTGAATAGCAGCATCTGATATTTGTAAATTAGGAGTAAAGGTTATGCTTGTATCTTTTGTGGTTAATATATAAGCTAAATTATTTGAGTTAAACGTTGGACTCAAACTACCTATACTTGTTGTTAATGAACTCAAATTGGCATTGGTATTTTGGAAATTATTTAATTGATTATTTTCTACAATTTGCCTATCTGTTGAACTTAAAACACTTCCAAATGTTAGGTATTCACTTATCCAACCATTTAAGCTTGTTGCACCATCTCCTCCACGTGTTCCAATGTATAGTGCATTGAGGCCATCGGCATAATTAATTGCACCAGTGCTACCATTAACTGATCCATTTCTAAAGGCTTGTCCTCCTTCACTACTAGCACTAAAAGACCATTGCGAGAACCCACTGGTTGAACTTATTGGATGAGTTAAAGTATAACTAGTTTGCGTATTCTGATTACCATTAGCAAAATACTGACCCCAAAATTCCCATGGTCCATAAAAATTCGCATCATATTTTGATCCAAAAGTTGGATAAGATGTATTTGTTTGTACACCAGCTATTATCGCCAATGTATAACCAGATGAATAACCTATAAAACTTGCTGTAGCCAATGAGGTACTGTTAAAATAAATTGTAGGCTTGCCATTTCTTCTATAAATAGCTCCAGCATTTACAATTTGTGGTTGAGCAGCCATTGTTGCCTGGCTAGCATTTCGGCCATTGCCACTTTGGTCATACCAAATACTTACAAAACCATTATTAGCACCCACAAAGGTTTTTAAAGCTATGGTATCTAAATCTCCATTTGCAGTATAGCCTATATTAATAGTTGTGTTATCACTGCTTCTTCTAACTTGAATAGCATTACCACTATAAGCAGTTCGCAATTTTCTCAAACTGAAAAAGGCAGGACTGGTATTATTTGCTAAATTACCAAATACAAATTCTAAAGCATAATTCACAACAATAGTATATGTTCTTGTACTGGCATTTGCTGCTGTTACAAGCACCGTAATGGTATTATTGCCTGGACTTAATGTGATGTTCCCAGATGAAGCGCCTTGAGCTACTGCCACTCCATTTACACTCACACTGGTATTAGAAGAGTTATTAATTGGCAATACAGTTATAATATTTGAAGGTGTAGTAACTGTAGCAGTATAACTTGTAACCGTTGGTGAAAAAGCCGGTGATAAGGTTCCTGAACTCAAAGTTAATCCATCTAAATAATTATTGGAATTAGTGTTAATTCCGTGATAAGATGCTTGAAGGTTTTCTAATAATAGTTGATCACTTGCACTTAATACACTTGGAATACCAACTATTTCGCTTACCCAACCATTTAATTCAGCATTATTATTGTATCTACTTCCTATAAAAATAGTACTTCCTTGGTTATCATTAAAGGCATAAGCTGAACCCGTTCCATTTGCAACACCGTTTCTAAATGCAGATGATCCTGCATGGTTTGCCGTAAAATACCATTGCGAAAAACCTGAACTTGAATTCAGACCATTTGTAAGAGCAAAGCTGTTACCAGTATTAAGTCCGTTCCCTAAATAGACCGTAGAATTAATTACTTCAAAAGGGCTGGCAGAAAAGGCATTGCTATTTGCACTACTATTTGCTTTTGAAAAGAATGATGCATTTGAGGTATTTGTTCTTACTCCACCACAAATTGCAAAAGTAAAAGCTGTTTGATAAGCATCAGCATGAAGATTGGTTTCCAAACGGTCATTATTAAAACTAATGGTTGGTTTGCTATTAACTCGAGTTATAATCCCATTAATTGCAATAAGGGGCTGCTTGGTTGTATCATTCTGAAAGGCATTTAAACGACTTCCACTTTGGTCATACCAAATAGTTACCGATCCATTTTCCGAACCAATAAAACTCTTTAGTGTAGCTGTATCCAAATCTCCTGCCGTTGTAAAATATATATCCTTTGAAATTAGAGAAGTGCCTCTTCTAACCCGGATAGCAGGTCCTATATGATTTGTACTGAGTTTTCTTAAAGAAAAACTTCCTTTACCAACTGTAAAAGAGCCAAGGTTTAAAGTATTTAGGGTACTTGCACTACTAGGCATTTTAATAATATTGATTGTATATGTTTTGCTTAAATAACCCGCCTTGGAAACCTCTATTGTGAAGATATTATTCCCTGTTGTAAGTGGACTTGTATTCGTTAAAGTGTTAAAATTTTGCCACAATCCGGTAGCAACAATGGTAGCATTGGCATCAAATTTTGTAATATCAATTTGTATTTGGGCAAGATTGCTATACTCATAAGCAGTATAATCCGTAACATGCTGCTCAAAAGTTGGTGAAAGATTGGCGTTTAATTGAGCAACATAACAAGAACTACACGCCCCAAAACCCTGACTATAAGTACGAATAACTAAACTTGTTAAATCAGTTTCTATTTGCCTTCGGATTAAAGTAATTTTGTAATCCTTATAAGTTGACAAACTTTCGGAATATACCCTAATATCAATCACATTCGTTCCATTCACAAGTGATACATTAACACTATTATTTGTGAAAGAATTATTTACAATGTTGTTATTTACCCAAATTTGATAGCCTCCCCCTGCTACAGCTTTTGTTAGACCAATGGTAGCAGTAGAAGCACTTGTATGGCTACTTGTATAAGCAATAATAGTAGAATCAAAGCTAGGTGAAAGGGTTCCGGTACTAATCGTTAGATTAGACAAATTCGCATTGATAGAACCTCTCACTACTGCAACTCTGTATTCCTTTATTGAACTTCTACTTTGCGACCTAACTTTTACATCAATATAATTGATTCCTATTGCTAAATTAAGACTTCCGGTATTACCAGAAATCAGTGCATAGTCAATATCATTACTACTATTTACTCTAAACCAAACATCTGCATTTGCGTTTGCCCTAGTTACTGTTACATCAACTGAAGAAAGTAAAGTATTGATGGTACTATAATTTAATACCGTTGAATCAAAAGATGGCGATAAACTACCCGAACTAAATTGAAGATTACTTAAATTAGCATCATTAGAAGGATTTATATAAGTTATCCTAATTGTACCATCTGCGCCAAGTCCACCTGTTTGATTGATATTACCTCCGGCACCGCCTCCACCGGGATTAGTTCCCCATTTTAACTGACTGCTTCCAATTTGCGCAGTGCCACCAGCGCCACCACCAGTAACTGCAGCGCCACCATTATTTCCTGAAGCAGAATTGCCATTCGAGTTGGTTCCTGCCGAACCACCTCCACCACCTCCAAGGCTACCAGTTGCACCATTCCCTCCTAAAAATCCAGTAATACCCGCTCCTGCGATGTAAGTACCACCTCCTCCAGGGCCATTTGCACCTGAATAGCCACCCGAAGCAGTTAGCAATGCAACTCCCCCTAATGAATAGGATCTACCAAATATTGTTGGCCCGCCATCAGAACTTGAACCAGATCCAACAGTATAATTGTAAGTACAACCTTGACATACTGATATACTCTTGGTAGCGTAAGCACCACCACCACCACCATATCCAACCGCGTTGCTGGTTCCATTAGATCCACCACCACCAGCACCCCAACATTCAACAGTTAATGAGGTAACTCCATAAGGCACATAAAATTGACCATCTAATAGATAGGTACTCCTTGTAAATGTTGTAGTTTGTGCAATTGAAACATGATACATCAAACAAATGATGAATGCACTTAAAACTTTAGAATAAAGATTTCTCACAATATTGATTTTTAAAACTTCAATGACTTTTTTAATCAAGCTCTTTTTTTCTTGAAATTTTGAAAAATCTATATTGCCAACAATTAAAACAAAGTTTCAATCGAAACACTAAAATTTAGAATCAACTGGTTCCTTTTAATAACTAAAACTTAGAAGTCACTATTGCCAAAACAGTTTAAACTGTTAGTTTTTAGCAAAATCCTTTCAGCAAAAAATAGATCCATTTGATTTAAATCTTATTATCATAACATTAAACTTACATTTTAGAACATTAAACAAATAATAGTTTCCAAATTTGTTAAGTTTAAAGGCATTACGTCATTAAAATTCAAGAGTTGCAAAACTAAATGAATGTTGTTGAGGTAATTCTTTTTGGGAAGTATGACGTAAAAATGTATACGTTTGACATACTTATTTCAATTTTCCTATGTGAATGGGGGTTTAATTGCTTAATATTTTACAATCAGAATAAAAATAAATTGAAAATGTAAAATGAATTGGATATCCAAAACCTGTTTTTAATACAAAGTCGAAATTTTTTAGATAATAAAAACAGCATTAAAGGGATGTTTTGAAATAACTATTGCAATCATTGGAACTAAAAATTTATATCGATTTGAATTTATATCAAATATGATGACTTATTTATTATTGGAATATTTCATTCCAATATCTAGCAGAAATTCTTATTGTAAGCCAAATAAACTTAAATCTTGAATATTTCGGTACCAACTGAGCCACCTATTTCGGTTTCAACTGAGCCACCATTTCGGTTTCAACTGAGCCACTAA
>JBIMKP010000029.1:0-58324 GCA_051861545.1 Bacteroidia bacterium
TAATTTCCGAACCTGAACTGAATCGTAATGTTCCAAAACTTCCATTGCCAAGAATCGTTAAATTAGAACTTGCATTACCTATGAAACTTCCTGAACCACTGAATCCTGAACCTACTGCTGCTTTGCCTATTGTTAAATTAAAGCCATTTAAATCAAGTTCATCGGTTATACTGTTTAAGGTGATTGCATTGCCACCATTTGGACCTTCACAAAACAAATCTGACATCATTCTTATACTACCGCCACTTTTATTTGATACAATATAGTCAATATTAAAAGTACCTGAGCCACTTACCTCTTGAACTGATGAACCACTAAAAAACACTGCTCTTGAATTTGAATTAAAGGTTCCGTTATCTAATAAATTACCTGTTAGTTCCAAATCACCTCCACTTAAAGAACTTAGGCTTGTTGTTGCTCCTGTTGAATTGGTATAGGAACCAACAAAGATTCTTTCTGTTGATGTACCCATATTGAGCGTTCCATTGTTGATGATATTACCTCCTACAGTTAATCCGATTACAGTTGGATTGGTGATACTTAAATCCTGTAGGCTTAAGCTTGAGCCTGCATCTATTGTCAAATTACCACCCATAAATCTGGCTGTATTTGAACCTCCTTTTAAATTCAATGTTGTGTTACCACTTATTTGAACATGATGAGGATATCCAACTCCGCTACTTTCATTCCATTCTAAACTTCTGCCATAAGCTCCACCTGTATTGTAAATTAATGTTGAGCCTGTATTATAAGTTGGTGCATTGGTTTGGATAAACGAACCTGATTGAAGGGTTAAGCTATTGTTGATAACTGAACCTGTTCCAAAATCTACTCCACCTGCTATACTAACATGTCCGAATGTGCATGAACCCAAAACACTTCCTGAGCCAGCAAAACTTACTGTACTAAATGAACTTGCTGTATAAGTACCTGAATCATTAAAAATACCTCCATTAGTAATCGTTAATGTTTTTGCTGTGCCATTATCACCTACTAAAGTTCCACCTGCATTGATTAGAATTGTATTTACAGAGCTATTCGCATCCAAAGTTACTGTATGTCCACTAGATATGATATAATTTCCACCTGCTACATAAGCTCTTCCCCAAGTTGCGGCATCGCTAAAACTACCATTTTGAATTGAAGTAAGTGTCGGAATTGATTCACCAAATGCAAAAAAGCCTAAGCTAGTTAATGAAGAAGTAGTAATTGAATTTACAACAGGACTTAGTTCACTAACTTTAGCATAAGCACCTGTTAAAGTAGCACTTCTTGCAATGGAATTCATGCTACCAATAGATGCTTCGGTTAGTTTGATATTTGTACTTGTAAAATTGCTTCCACCTGAACTAATTGAACTTTCCCAGTATCTGTTGCTGCTGATGCTAAACATATTCGTTCCTGCTGTTCCACCTGTACTTGTTTCAAATACTTCTGCTTTTATGTCTACTGTTCCACCACTTGTACTAATTGGATTTACTAACTCAAACGGACTATAACTCGTTTTTCCTATTGGATATAAATAACTCAATGTTCCAGCACTACTTGCTGGTATTCTTCTGATTAATGAACCTACTATATAACCACCAGTTCTGTTTAATGAGGTATCTGAACTATTTAATAAACTGATGCTATTGCTGCTACTTCCTATTAAATTTCCTCCATTCAAAACCAAATAATTATTGATATTGATTGCTGAACTTATTGTTAAACTACCAGTGCCATTGATGCGCAATGTTTGGATATTTCCATTAAACATTGATGCTGGTAAAACCAAATTACTACT
This sequence comes from Bacteroidia bacterium, assembly GCA_051861545.1. Classification (GTDB taxonomy): domain Bacteria; phylum Bacteroidota; class Bacteroidia; order UKL13-3; family UKL13-3; genus CAISCU01. The sequence goes on from JBIMKP010000029.1 coordinate 1,787, forward strand.
GTTTTCAAATATCAATTCATTACCAATGTTTCCTATTTGTAAGGTTCCTCCTGTTCTACTAATTGAGCTTCCTGAATAACTTAGTCTGTTATTACTTAATACTTGGAAATTTCCTTGTGCTAAATTGAAATTACCTAAGATTGTTAAATTACTTCCCAAGTTTACATTGCCTGAACTTTGTCTATTCAAAATAATTGTATCGATAATTTCCGAACCTGAACTGAATCGTAATGTTCCAAAACTTCCATTTCCTAGTATCGTTAAATTAGAACTTGCATTACCTATGAAACTTCCTGAACCACTGAATCCTGAACCTACTCCTGCTCTTCCTAAGGTTAGGTTAAAGCCATTTAAATCTAGTTCGTCTGTTATACTGTTTAAGGTGATTGCATTTCCACCATTTGGACCTTCACACAATAAATCAGACATCATTCTGATACTGCCACCACTTTTATTTGATACGATATAATCAATATTAAAAGTACCTGAGCCACTTACTTCTTGTGCTGTAGAACCACTAAAAAATACTGCACGTGAATTTGAATTAAAGGTTCCGTTATCTAATAAATTACCTGTTAGTTCTAAATCACCACCACTTAATGAACTTAGGCTTGTTGTTGCTCCTGTTGAATTGGTATAAGAGTTTGAGAATATTCTTTCTGTTGATGTACCTAAATTCACTGTTCCATTATTGATGATATTACCTGTTACAGTTAATCCGATTACGGTTGGATTGGTGATACTTAAATCTTGTAAACTTAAGCTTGAACCTGCATCAATTGTTAGGCTTCCACCCATGAATCTAGCTGTATTTGAGCTGCCCTTTAAGTTCAATGTAGTGTTGCCACTAATTTGAACATGATGAGGATATCCTATGCCACTTGCTGCACTCCATTCTAAACCTCTACCATAAGCACCGCCCGTATTATATATTAAAGTTGAACCTGTATTATAGGTTGGTGCGTTGGTTTGGATAAACGAACCTGGTTGAAGGGTTAAGCTATTGTTGATAACTGAACCTGTTCCAAAATCTACTCCACCTGCTATACTAACATGTCCGAATGTGCATGACCCCAAAACACTTCCTGAGCCAGCAAAACTTACTGTACTAAATGAACTTGCTGTATAAGTACCTGAATCATTAAAAATACCTCCATTAGTAATCGTTAATGTTTTTGCTGTGCCATTATCACCAATTAATGTTCCTCCACTATTAATTAAAAGTGTGTTTACTGAACTATTCGCATCTAAAGTTACAGTATGTCCGTTTGATATAGTATAATTTCCTCCAGCTACATAAGCTGTTCCCCAAGTTGAAGCATCACTAAAATTACCGCTTTGTAAAGAGGTGAAAGTTGAAGGAAAGGTATATTGGTAATTTAACCTAAGACTATCATCAACATTAATAACAGCTAAAGATTTCTCCATCTCAATTAAAGAATTGAGCGCACTTAAACTGAGAGTTGATGTAAAAACATAATATCTGATGGTACTGGTTACAGTTCCTGTTGTAGGTATAGTTGCTGTCCAAGTTGTATTTGTAGGAGAATTTGTTGGATTAGCTTGAACAATTGCACTAGTTCCTGTAGAAGCAAAATTGGCTCCAGTGGTATATCTCACATAAATATTTTCTGTTGGTGATAAGGAGTCTGAACTTGAAATCGCAATAGTTGCACTTCTATCAGGATTAACTGTAACGGAATTTCTTGTAATAGTTACTGGTGCATTTTGTGTATAAGCAACATAAAACTTAGCATTTGTGCCAGTATAACCGCAGTCGTTAAAAACAAAAGTATACCTTCCTGCATTGCTCATGTTTAAACCCATATCATTTCCTGAATTAAACGCAGAATTATTGTTAACGGCATTTAAAGCGGCAACAGAAGTACCAGAAAAAACCCATTTATTTTGGAACCTGTTTGATGAAGGACCAGAAATAAACAAGAATCCATTTCCTGAACCACCGCTCATTGTACGTGGAGTAAAATCACCACCACTTGGCTGAACATTATAGGTTTTCACCCATTGTCCTCTTCCATCTGTTGGAGTTCCTGTTGAAATGGAAATTCTTCTATAACTTGAATTGGAGCTAGCTGCTGTTGAATATGAATTCATTTGGCCAACTACCTGAATAGGTTCACCAGAAAAAATATTCTGGCCTGTTACAGAATCAATTAAAAACAAAAGCACAAAGCTTAAAGTCAATATAAGTTTTTTCATTTTCTCAAGGCTAATCATTGTTTTTTAAATTATATAAATCCTATAAAAATAAGCTAAATATTATTGAAGTCAAAAATCAAAACATTGTTATTACAACTAAATAAGCATTATCTCAAATCAAAACAATGAATAAAGAACAACAACGAAAATTAAACTATTGAAAAACAACAAAATAGCCAACTGACCTGAATCAATTGGCTATTGTAAAATTATTATTAAATCGTAAAAAGAATTATAAAATTAAGCTCTTTTTGCTCTTTCCCAATTTGCACTTTGTTTACCTTTTAAGAATCTAGCTAAACCAAGATACATACAAAGATTCATGATAAAAAAGTAATAAGGAACGAAAAGAATCTTGACTTTAATTTGTTTGTTGGCCAAGTACCAACCAAGTAAAGCCATTGAATAGAACAAAATTTGCGCTATCATTATTGGCAAATAAATACCTCCAATATTCATCATAAGTATAAAATTTACCAACAATAAAACCAGTAATGACAAAGGAGCTAATGTCCATCTTAAAACACGATGAGATATAAATAGGAAACTAACTTTAAAATTAGAGAAGATATTAAATGCTTTAGGTAAACGACTCATACTTTGCCAAGCACCTGCAGCGATTCTAATTTTTCTTTTTAGCTCTTCACCAACATTTGCTGATGCAGTTTCTGCAGCATAAGCATTCTTTTCATAAATTACTCTGTAACCATCAAGAGCTATTTGCATACTTTGCATTAAATCATCTAATAGAGAATCTTTAGGTAATTCTTTGTATAGTGATTTTCTGTAGCTCATTAATTCACCTGCGGCACCAACAATAGTGTAAAAATCAGAATCTAATTGCTTTAAAAAACTTTCATACTTCCAATAAATACCTTCACCAGCACCACTAGCATTTTCTTTATCTTTTGTGATTATCCTTTTTTCACCAGTAACAGCGCCAACCTCTGCATCAGCATAATGTTTAACTATTTCTCTGATGGCTTCTGGATTTATATCTGTATTAGCATCACAAAACACAACTATTTCACCAGTTACATACTGCATAGCACGATTCATTGCAGCAGCTTTTCCATTCCTTGCATCTTCATGTAATGCCAATACTTGAGGATATTTTGAAACTCTTAAAGCAGTATCATCATTAGAACCATCACTAATAAAAATTAATTGTAATTTATCTTTCGGATATTCTAACAACAAACTGTTTTTAATTTTTTCTTCTATATAATCAGCTTCATTAAAACAAGGTACAACTAAACTTACCGTAGGTTCATAATTCAAATCATATTGTTTTGGTGAAGAAAATAGATTCTTCAATTTTACCAGAAAATACAAGAGAATCCCATAACCGATATAGCTATAAAAAACAATTGCAATTCCTATCCAAAAAATACATTCAAAAATGTCCATACTATTGTTTACCTAGTTTTGTCCATGAAGTATAAAAACCACAAGTAAAATGACGAGGTAGAAAATCCACTATCCAACAATCAAAACTTTGTAGCGCTTTTATTCTTCTTGTAAGCAATGAAAACGGAAAAATTCTTTCCAAGAAATCTGCATTTTGATATTCAAGTGCTTTGAATCCAACTCCTTTTAAAAGTCTATTAAAACCACCTACACTAAAGAACTGAACATGGGTTAAATCTTCATTAGATGATTGTAGAGTTTTAGCGCTATATCCTAAAAGTTTTTTGAATGCAATAATTCCTTTATCTAAATTGTGTTTACCTAACCATTGCATAGGTCTAGTAATAAGCATTTCACGAGGGCCATATCCATTTGGAACAGTTGCTGCAAATACACCACCTGGTTTCAAAATACGGTAAATACTTTCAAGCAATTCATAGGGTTTATGCAGATGTTCTAAAACTTCTGAACAAACAACCGCATCAAATGCATCATTCATTGCAAACGAATTGGCATCTAAAACTTCAAATTTCACATTAGAAAATGTATTTCTACTGCTAGCTGTATCAATGGAAGCTTGGTCGATATCTACTCCAGTAACATTATAACCCAATGAACCTAAGGCAAGGCTAATATTTCCGTTACCACAGCCAATATCAAGGACTCTGGCATCAGGATTATTCATTGCTTTAATTGAATTTACAATGAAATCCAACCTTTTGATATCTTCAATATCTGAATAGGTGGTTGCTGATCTGTATGAATTTTCCATGTTTTTAAATTTTATCAGGGGGCTTTTATAGATGCAATTTGATGATTTTTTTTGAATTATTTATTCAATATTTGGTGATAGATATCAACTGTTTTTCTGGCATTCTCAACCCAAGAAAACACCTTACTTCGCTCATAACCAAGCGCCACAAGTTCTTTCTTCTTAGATTCATTATGAATTAAGTCTCTAATAGAGGCGGCCAAATGTTCAGGTTGAAAAGGATCTGTAAGTAAAGCTGCACCTCCTGCAACTTCAGGCATACAAGATGTTATTGAGGTAATAACAGGAACTCCACACCTCATTGCTTCAATCATTGGAATACCAAAACTTTCGCGTAATGAAGGGTATAAAAACAAACTAGCTTGGCTATAAATTGCAGGCAAATCTGCATTAGGAATATAACCCGTAAATTGAATTTCATCTAAAATACTAGGGTCATTAATCTCATTTGCTACTCTAGCCAAGTAGTCACGATTGATGTCTAACATCAACAATTTGCAAGGCAATTCTCCATTATGTTTTAAAATACTGAGAGCCTTTAAAACTCCGTGAACATTTTTTTTGGGATCGGTATTACCTAAAAAGAATACAAATTTATCAGGCAGGTTAAACTTCTTTTTCGCCTCAGCTAATTTTTGAGGATCATCTACTCTGTTAAAATGTCGACTTACCCCGTTATAAATTGCTTCAACCCTATTTTTTTCATATCCAAAATGATCACAAATTCTATTTTTTTCGAACTCAGAAACTGTAATTATCATTTCGGCTTTATCGACAACGCTTGGTACATTCCAACGACGGTATAGGTTCCCAAATTTCTGATATGTTGTGCCCTCTTTTACATGAAGTTTCTCTAGGTAAATAATATCATGTAAAGTAATAACCAATGGCATTCCAGGAAATACAGGAGCGGTATTACTGGTACAATGTAAAAGTTCTACTCCTGCTTTTTTTGCAGCTTTAGGCAATAACCATTGTTCCCAAACAGGATATGGAGAAGATGGTAAAACTTTTAATTCAATATTTGGAAAAGTAGGCAAACATGCATGGTCTTCATCGTCTTTAACAAAAACTACATATTCATTTTTTTTATCTACTTCATGAAGATGTTTCACTAACTCTAGTGCAACCATATCCATGCCATGCTTTTTAGTTCTGAAGATTCGTTGAGCCTCAATTCCTATTCTCATTGCTATTGCTATTAAGAGTTAAAATTTCACCCTGTTGTTTTGATAAATGGATTTGCTTTTGGTTATCTTGATAATCTTGCGCAGAACCAACAATTTTAGCCTCAACAACAGTTGTGTGTTGTGTATGATTGAACACTTTTGCAGCACCTTTACTTCTAAACATAGCTAAAATCATTAATAAAAATGCCTGAGGTACTCTTAAAGCTGCGAAGAACGTATTTGAATTAAAAAAGTGACTTGGAATTGCTATTAAGTAACTAAAAGCTACAAAAACAAACATCGTAAAAAACACTGGTCCGAAATAAAAAATAGGAGTGATTACTGTTAATGCCATGAAAAACGATAAGCCCAATAACAAGACACGAGGCATTAATATTCTTTGCAATGCTTTATCGAAAAAGTCGAAATTACCTTGTAATACTAAATTTGCAATTCCCTCTAAAAGCACTGAATTAAAATCGAAAAACTGAGAAGCAACCCATCTTCTTCTTTGTTTCATAAACACAGCAGAGTTCTGCACCTTTTCATCAAAAACCAATGCATCTTCTTCGAATAAAACCTTGATATTATTTTTGACTAGGTAAAATTCAAGTTCTTTATCTTCAACTGGTGAATGAATATTAAACATTGCCTCCTTAAAAAACTTGTAGTTAATAGCCTGCCCTGAACCAGAAAGAGCACTCGACAACCCAAAAGCTACATGTCCTCTTCTAAAAATATGGTTATTAATTTCTTCACTAATTCCATCTAAAATAGCAAAAGCGGAATCCAAATTCTTTGCGGTACGATGGCCCTGAACCACCAATTCATTATTTTGTAAACGAGCATTTATTTTTTTCAAAAAATCATGCTCCATGATATTATCTACGTCTAAAACAACACAATAATCGTAAGCATTATCGGGCAATAAACCTAAGGCTGTATTTAATGATTTTGCTTTTGTACTAACATCAAATTGAACTGGAATTAGTTTAATTGGCATTACCAATAACTCTCCGATAGTTAATTGTTTTAAGGAATCGGCAATTACAATAACATCAAACTTTTCAGTTGGATAATTTTGATTTAAGGCATGACCTACAGTATTTAAAATTACTTCATCACTTTTAAACGCAGGAATAAGAATAACAAAACGATTGTGTTTTTCTACAGGTAATGCTCTAAAATCTGTACGTCTAAAGAATGAACCTGCAATTGAAAACACAGATACGTACAAGACATTAAAGCCTAGATAACAAAGTAAGATTAACTCAATTATATATAAAGCCTGATAAATCATTGAATTGTCTATTTCTTTTTGTTTTGGTTTACTTGATGTGGCGTATGAATGAATGTTTTATTCGCTCCCTTTAATTTAAAGAAGTTCATAAACATCAACATAAAAACACTAGGAAAATATAGAATTGCTTTTAAATACTTCGGGTGATAAAACCTTCTTGGTAAAGCAATCCACATGGCTAATATATTTAAGCCTAACAGCATTAAAAAGTATTTTCCCATATCAAAACCAACAAAATACAAAGCACCAAAAATACCTAATGTACCAATAGTAATGGCCCTTGGGAGTAAAGTTAACTGAATGCTTTTATCCAACAAATCGGGTTTAAAAGTAAAGATGCCTTTTATAATACCTTTAAAAGCAAATTTTTTCATATAAGCCAATTGAGCAGATAACCATCTTCTTCTTTGGTTTTGAAAAACTTCAGGCAATTGTACCTTTTCGTCCAAAACAATGGCGGTATGATCGTAACCAATTCTAATTCCAGAACTAATTAAGTAAATCTCCATTTCTTTATCAAATCCACCAACAGCATCAATCTTTCTCATGATATCTCTAAAAATATCATATCTCATTGCTTTTCCTGAACCAATTAAGGCAGATGAAAGTCCTAATTTATAATGACCTTTTCTAAAAATACTATTATTAATTTCTTCACTAATGGCATCTAAAATTGCAAATGGAGTATCTAAATTCTTAGCCATTCTATGACCCTGAACAACAACTTCATTGTGTTGCAGTAAAGCATTCATTTTTTCTAAAAATGCAGGATCCATTATATTATCAATATCCAACAAAACTACATAATCAAAAACAGAACCCTCCATTGCATCAAGGGCTGCATTTAAAGATTTAGATTTTGTACTTTTTTCGAATTTAACTTCAACAACCGAAACAGGATGTGTATTCAGTTCTTTGATTGTTTCTGGTTGAAGCTGATCTGCAATAACACAAATTCTATAATGTTCTTGCGGATAATTTTGTTTGAAGCTCTCTTCAACTGTGTGAATAATGACTTCATCGCCTTTGTAGGCTGGAATCATTACAAGGAAATTATTGTATTTCTCTACTTTAGCATATTTAGGTTTTCGAGGAATAAGACTTCCCATGCTAAAGAACAAGAAATAACTTACATTTAATGCAAGTGCAGCAAATAGAATCCAAAGTAGTATTTCAATGAGTATAGGCATAATTTCTTACTTTATTATCAAACCAGTGTTTGAATAGATTTGAAAATGGAACAAATTCCAAATGGCACCTCGCCAAAAGGATGCAAGCAATTTAAACTCTTTTCTCAAAAGATACTTAAAAATTCCTTTTGGAAACGAAAAGCAATAAAAAAAGCTGAGTGCTAGCAGTTTCTGCATGCCTTTTGTATTCCTTCTTGTATAAATAATTCGATTTCTCGTTAAATAATAGACTTTCATTGGGCTTTCTTTTCCCACCGACATCGACTCTTTATGGTAAACCTTTGACTTTCCGCAATACCAAATCTCAAACCCACCCCTCTTTATTCTTTCACAAAAATCTGTTTCTTCATAATACAAAAAGAACAATTCTGCCATCATTCCAACCTTTTCAATTGCTGCTCGACTAATCATCATTGCAGCACCATGAGCTAATAAGGTTTTATAACTTTGGTCAAATTTAACATCATCCTTTTCACCATGTCCAATTGCAAAACCTCTTCCGGTATAAGGATTGATTCCGGTGCTTCCTGCAAATTGTAATGTATCAGGTTGCGAATAATAAACTAATTTTGAAGAACAAATACCAATTTGAGGATTAGCTTCCATTAACTCAACAAGTGGCTCTATAAAATTAGGTTCCACTTCAGTATCATTGTTCAACAGAAAAAAGTACTTACCAGTTCCAACTTTTACTCCTAAATTATTACCTCCGGCAAATCCTAAGTTTTCAGGACTAATTATTAATTTAATTTCAGGAAAATCAGCTTGTAAATTACCAACACCTTGAGGAGAAGCATTATCAACTACAATTATTTCAATATTTGGGTAAGTAATATTACGAAGAGAATTCAAAAAGGCTTCTGTATAAACTAAACCATTATAATTGACGGTGATAATGGTAATTTTGGGTTGATTTTCCATTAGGCATTTTTTAATAGTCCTTTTTTATTAACTATATCATAATCAAATAGAGTTGCCGTACTCAAAATTGTCATAGAGATGTACATCAAAGCTCCCAAAGGAGCTTGTCCGAATACCGGATTACCAAAACTTGCAACAAGAATTCCTAAGAATCCTCCATATAAGGCAATCATTTTTTGGCGAGTATCAGGATTTCTTAATTTCCGGATATTTACAACACCCATTACAATTACGAAGGCTAGTGAAAACGCATAAATACTTAATCCAACTATACCATTTTCAGCCCAGATTTTAACGAACCAGCTATCGGTAGGTAAATTAGCTAAATACGAACCTGGGTAAAACCTTTTCGCCCAAACGTCAGTAGTACCAATTCCCGAACCAAAAGGTCGAGTTTCCAAATACTTTCTCAGTTTTGCTTGGTTTTCTAATCGAACTAACAAGGATGCTTCTTTAGGGTCAAGAGCTGTTCTTACACGATAAATCTGATAGTTTGCATTACCAATATATGAGAACTTTAAGATTGAAAATACTAAAAGGATAGCCAAAATACCTGGAAATAAAATCTTATAGTTCTTAACCAATAAAAGGTAAGAAATTATACCTACAAAAATTACGAATACAGGTCCACGACTACCAGAAGTTCCCATTCCTATTAAACAAACAAAAAAACCTACGGTATAAAGAATCTTTTTACGGGTTGTATAAGGACCTAAAGCCAAAATTAAAAACAGGAAGGCCACGTAAGCCATTGTAACACCAAACTGTCCAGCATCTGAGTATAATGAAAACGCCCTTAACTGGTCACCAAGAATGTGGGTTGATTTACCTTCTACATCTAACCAATTTTTCTCAAAAGCATCAATACCAATATTGATTTGTTTCCAACCCCAAAATGCGGTGAACAATCCCCAACCGAAAATAATTTTGAAGAATGCATTTAAATCCTCCTTTTTAGTAAATAAAAGAAGTGTAAGAGGAACCGTTTGAACTGCATACAATGAAATACCCCTTACAGCGTAAACCCATGAACCTATTTTATTTGCATCTGGATTCGTAATCTCTAATAAGGTATATAAAAACCAAAGCAAGGTTGTATACAAAATACCATTGTTTAGAAGTTTAACATTGTCTTTTGTCAACCTAAAAATCATTGATAGTGTTGTTAAAAACAATACCCCGTCAATTGATAAACCGAGCGGTGCTCCAATGATATATCTATTTAAACCAGTAAAGAAGAAAGAGTAATTAATATAGAAAAGCAATCCATAAAGAGGATTATTAATAATCAAAACTATCAAACCAAAAATTACAGGCAAGAAAGCTACCAATGCACCAACTCCAAGATTACCCATCGATAATACAATCGACATAGTAATACCTGTCATTAGAATCATTGCTCCAATTAATACATTATTTACCTCAGGAGAAAAGAAAGTTGTGGTATTGGGTCTACTTATTGCCATTTATTTTCAAAACTTTAAAAGACCAGTGAAGAAATTCATCCCAGCCAAATACCAGGATATTTTTGAAATTTAAACCCAAATGTTTATTTAATTGATAATAACCAAATAACATTCCAGACAAGAAAGTAAGAGTTGAAGCAAATGCAACTGATTCTAAGTTCCCAAATAGGTAAATTCCTAAATAATCAGAAGCAATGTTCACAACCAACATAATCATTACTTTGATAAAATTAATTTGTGGTTTATTAATGGTATCCAACAAAACACCCGAGAATTTATCTAAAGGAAGAATAGCCATATAAGTAGCAAAAAATCTAAGCAAGATTGCTGAATCTGCGTAATTATTTCCACCGAGAATGAGCACAACCCAATCTGCAAAAAGAAAACTTAATACTGAAATTGGAAGTAATAAATAGAAAACTAATCCAGTTCTTCTTTCAAATACTGCCTTTAATTCTGTTGTAGCACCTTCGGCAAACATTCTTGCATATTGAGGTAAAGCAGTTACAGCAAAACTCCTTAATGGCATTTCAATAATTTCAATCATTCTTGTTGGAACGTTGTATGTTGCAACACCGCCAGAACCTAGCATAGTACTAATAATAAATGTATCGGAACTTCTTAATAAATTGGAACCAATGAGCGTGCCCATGCTGTACTTTCCAAAATGAAAAATCTTACTCATCATTTCTTTTGAATAAGAAAAAATCTTTTGAATACCAGCCCAACCTAATAATACACAAAGGATACTTGGTACTAAATTCGATATTGCATAACCAATAAAAACCTGATCGATACTTGGATCGTTTTTGATAAAAAACCAGATATAAACAATAAATACAATTTGGTTTAAAATACGGATAATGCTCATCGAAATAATTTCGAGTTTTGCGTTTAACAACCAAGTTGAAAAATTATGTGGTAAAGTTAATAAGGCAATTAAAACAAACCATTTAAAAAAGGAATGGTATTCTGGAAGTAAATCAAAACTTACACAAATAATATATCCTACTAAATTTACTATCAAATAAATACCAGTAATAATTGAAGTAATTACCAAAGAAGAACCAATAACCTGATCTTGTTCTGAAGAATTAAGTGCTTGGGCCAAATTTTTAACCAAAGCATTTAAAACCATTCCAATCCTAAGTGTATCGAAAATGCCATAAACTGCTAAAAAAACAATCCAAGCACCAAAGGTTGACTTATCAAGAAATCTCGCTAAAAATGCAAAAGTTAATAAACCTAAAAGCGCACCAATACCGTTCCCGAGTAAAGAGGAAAAGCTTTTACTTTTAATGATTTGAGTAATGGCACGCATTTAATATTATAACCCCTAATTATGCTTCTTCAACAACTTCATGTTTCAAAGCCTTTTTAACTGGCTTTGATGATTTTGGAATTGAACCGACTAAATTCTCTAAGTTTTCAACTTCAACATGGTTCAACCAAGTCATAATTTTGTTATCAGAACTAGACGCTTTACTGAATAATTTTAAGATATAGTCATCAGAAGCTGTCCAGCCACGACGTGCATCTAATACCAATAAAGACAAACGACTATTTTTAATCAATTGATTTGGTAAAGCATTTACGCTAATAGCTGGAATTTCAACAATGATAAAATTGTATGCATCTTTTCTAACTCTTGATAATTCAGGAAGCAAATTATCTTCAGTTTTAGCATTAAAAAACTTGCTTGTAATATCATAACGCATCATTCGGAACCTTCTATCTTCTGTTTCAGCATCATCTAATGCATCGTCGTTAGAAAGCATTAAAACAGAATAATCAAGGCTATATAATTTTTCGGCTAGTTTTTGCGCAGCATAAGTTTTGCCTTCCATTTCACGCGAACTGATGATAGTAATTAAATAATTAGCTGTCTTTTCAGGGCTGTTTTCTAATTCAATTTTCAAATTGGTAACACCATAATCTAACAATGTATTTTCAATTTTTCCAATATTTGAATGAGAACTCAATCCTCCTCTATTAGGCAATGCAGAGAATGTTTTTAAACCTGTTAATTCTTCAGCGCGAGTTGTATTCTTAATTGAACCATCAAGTAATTCTTTAGCAATGAAATAAATCAATAACAAAAAGAATGATGCCAAGAATGAAAGTATGATTAGTAATAACCTACGAGAAGGAAGTGGTTTTGTAGGGAATATTGGGCTATCCATAACTTGTAAGTTATTAGACATCTCGATATTTTGTTGACGTAATTTAGCTAAGTGTAAACCATGTAGAATTTCAAGGTATTGTTTTTCAGCAACACTAATTTCACGTTCTAGACGTCCAACTTGCATGTTTAAAGGAGAGAATTCATTGTACTTTCTATCGAATTCTTTTCTTCTATCAACATAAACTTGCAAACGAGCTTCAGAAGCATCAGCACCAATAACTTCTCTTAACCAATTCTCCAATACAACGGCTGAAGGTACAGACTCCATTGTATTATTAATGCTATAGTACTGTAGTACCCAAACCTTTAATTCTTGCTTTAATGCATCAACTTTAGCCGCCAGTTTGGATATTTTTTCTTCGCTATTTGTATATAATTTAGCACGTTCATATTCTTCATGAGCATCTGCTAATTGTTTTCTAAGACGATTTAATTCTGAATTATTTTTTAATAGAATTTCTCTTGATTCTAATTGGTCTTCTAAACGAGCAATTGCTTTTTTATGCGACTCAAATGTCATCAACTCTTTATAGTATTCAGTTTCGTTGGTTTCATTTTCAATAGCAACTGCTTTTGCTTGTTCGTAGTAGTTGATGATTTTATTACGAATACCAAAATCTTTCAACTTATTTTCCGAATTATTCAATTCAGCAGCAGCATCTTTTAATCTAGCCTCGAACCATTTAACAACATTTACAGTTTCAGAAGTTTTTAAGAATTTATATTTTTCGATAAAAACCAATGAAACAAATTTCACTGTATTTAAACAAACACCAGGATCACTAGATTTGAAAGAGATATCAAGGAAATCGGAAGTTGATTTACGTTCAGCAGTTAAATTATTGAATAAAGTTTGTAAACTATAATGCCCTTTTGGGTCAGATAATAATTTTACAACAACATTGTCGGTAGAGCTATTTTTTTCTTTAGTAATACGATCAACAGTAGCAGAGAAATTACCAGGGACAATTAACTTAGCTCTTGTAGGTTCATCAATTTCATTTTTTAAACGTTCAAAACTTTCAGCACTTAAATACAAAGGATCTGGCATTTCCAATAATAAATGCTGTGCCAATAGGTTAATAGCAACATCTTCAAGAGTTTGACGAGCTTTAACTGTAGCTAATAAGTTATCAAAAGCGTTATTTACTGCAAAATAATCCACTCTTTGAACTTCCTCACCACTGGTAATACCATAACCAGAAGCAAAACCGGTATACACACTAGTACCTGATTGGTATTCTTTTGGCATTTTCGAGGTAAGAAAATATACCAATACAGCAACCAACAATGGAAAGAAGATTAACCACTTTAGGTTTCGGCTGAAAATCCTTAAAAACTGTATAAATGTCATTATTATCCTTTTTTCTTTTTAACTAAACTCTTTAATGGAACCCCCAACAAAGCTTCAAATTGTAATAGCGAACTATAGTAAAACCTGAAAGCCTCATGATAAGCTGATTCGGCATCAGCCAATACATTTTTTTGACGAGAGTATTCAGATATATGAATTGTTCCCTCTCTCCACTCTTTTTCTGCAACAGCACATGCCACAGTTTGAGTTAATAAATCCTCGTTTCTAGCTTTATATAATCTATTATAGCCAACCATATCAGCATAAAACTGACCTAAACTTCTTCTTAATTCCTGAGCAACGGCTTCTTTATGATGTTTTGAAGCAATAATTTTCTCTTTTATTTCATTAACTCTTCCCCTGTGGCCTAAAACATCAAATACTGAAAGTTGAATATTAACACCTGCTCTATAACCTTGTGTTACCAAAACCAACTGAGTAGGCTGAACTGGATCTGCGTAACCGAAAAATGGTAAACTACCGAAAGAATAATTATAAAATACACTTACGTTATTAGCCCATAACCAGCGAGTATAATTTTCAGTCCACATATTTGAACGCATCACTGATGCCTCAGCTTTTAAGTTCTCATTTTTTGATAAAGCAATTTGATACAAAGAATCAAACCTTGGTAGTAAAACTTCAATATCAACTTTTGGGTCTAAAAAGACAGACTCGTCATCTTGTGCATTTGCCTGAAATGACATTGCAAAAAGACTGAACAAAATGAGTAAATATAGACTTAGTTTTTTCATGCTTATAGTTCCTGCACATTATTTATTTTGTGCTACAACAAAGTAAGTTCAGAAGCATATATTGAATGAAAGCAGTTATTAACCCTTATAATTATGGTGTCTAATTTTTTAAAACTGCTAAAATTCAAAAAAAAATCGGTTATTTGAATCAACTTGAAAAAGACTCGGAACCCATGAGAAATCGCGACATTATCATTACAAGCCTGCAACCGTTTTACCTACCCATTGGTAGCAATTGTATTAACATTGCAGAGGAACTATCGAAGCAAAATAGAGTACTTTATGTTAATTATGCATTTGACAGGTCTAGTGCAAAAAGGGAAAAAGATAAGCCATATGTAAAAATTCGGCAAGAAATGAAGGATGGTTTAAAACCCAAATTGGAACCAATAAAAGAGAACCTTTGGACCCTCTCTCCTACTTCACTTTTAGAATCAATAAATTGGCTTCCATTTACCTTTCTTTTTCGCCTATTTAATAGAGTAAATAATAAACGTTTTGCAGCAGAAATTAAGAAGGCAATTGATGAATTAAATTTTAAAGATTATATCATATTTACAGATAGTGATATGTTTCGCAGTTACCATTTAAAGGAATTGTTAAAACCTGCTTTATCGATTTATTATACACGTGATAATATGATGAGCGTTCCTTATTGGCAAAAACATGGTCATTTACTTGAAGCTGAGTTTATGTCGAAGGTTAATTTAATTTGTGCAAATTCAACTTATCTGGCTTCATTGGCTCAAAAACACAACAAAAATTCATTTTATGTTGGGCAAGGTTGTGATATTAGCGCATTCAATCCTCAAACAAATAGAGATATTCCTGAAGATATGAGGCATCTAAAACAACCAATTATTGGCTATATAGGCGCTTTGTATACATTAAGATTGGATTTAGAAATCATCAGAAAAATAGCAAAAAAAGAACCTGATTGGAATATTGTTTTAATAGGACCAGAAGATGATGGTTTTAAAAACTCTGATTTACATCAATTACCAAATGTTCATTTTTTAGGAGCAAAACCAGGAAATGTGCTTGCTGATTATTTAAATGGATTTGATGTAGCCATAAATCCTCAAATACTTAATGAAGTTACTATCGGAAATTATCCTAGAAAAATTGACGAATATTTAGCTATGGGGAAACCAACAGTAGCCACAGCAACAAAAGCAATGGAAATATTTGCGGAGCATTGTTATCTTGCACAAACTCCTGATGACTATGCGCCACTTATTAAAAAAGCATTGGCAGAAAATAATCCTCAGAAAATTGAATCGAGAATAGCATTTGCAGCAACTCATACTTGGGAAAACAGTGTAAAAGCTATTTATGATTCTATTGAAAAAGTTAAACCTTCATTATAAAAAAATGGGAATAGCAGAAACAATCAAATCGAATAAATCTCTCAAAAAATTTGTTCATTATTTACTCATACCTAGAGGACAGGCGCGTCCCAGACTTTGGGTGAAATATTTTGTAAATCCCTTCTATCATAAAAGAGGAAAAAATTCTGTGATAAGAAGAAGAACCCGAATTGACGTACTCCCTTTTAACCCATTTAGTTTAGGAGAGGGAAGCACTATTGAAGATTTTTCTACCATTAACAATGGTGTAGGAGCTGTAATAATTGGCAATAACAGTAGAATTGGAATTGGTAATGTAGTAATTGGCCCCGTTACAGTTGGGAACAATGTTATATTAGCGCAAAACATTGTAATGAGTGGATTAAACCATGGCTATGAAGACATTAATTTACCTATTCATAAACAACCTGTAAGCACTGCTCCAATTTTTATTGAAGATGATAGTTGGATTGGGGCAAATGCAGTTGTTACAGCAGGCGTAACAATTGGAAAACACTGTGTTATTGCAGCAGGCGCTGTTGTTACTAAAGATATTCCACCATTTTCAATTGCAGTTGGAAATCCAGCTAGAGTTATCAAACAATATAACAAAGAGACTGGTAAATGGGAAAAAGTTTAAGCAAAAGGTCTTATAAACAAAAAAGGAGTTTCAGTTGAAACTCCTTTTTTGTTATTGAACAATTTGAAAATTGTAGTTTTAAACATTTTCCTTTTGGAACAAAGCAGGAATTGTTCTCAATATTAATTTGATATCATTCCATAACGAATAATTTTTCGCGTATTCATTATCTAATTCCATTCTTTCTTCTTCACTCATTGGGCCACCTTTACCTCTTTTGGTTACTTGCCATAAACCGGTAATTCCTGCTGGAGCTAAAAATCTTAAAGAGAAATGATCTGTTGTTAATTTTTCAGCTTCATACAAAGGCAATGGTCTATTTCCAACAATACTCATATCACCCTTTAGAACATTAATTAACTGAGGTAATTCATCCATACTGGTATTTCTAAGAATTTTACCAAATTTGGTGATACGAGGGTCGTTTTCAATTTTAATAAATTTAGAACCTTCTTTAATCCTTTTTACATCAGCGAATACTTTTTCACAAATCATATCACCATCCATGTATAATTTATTTCGGCAAGGTGTATTGGCTGATTTGCACTCATCACATAAAAAAGTTTTATACTCTTCAATTGATTTTTCTTCTGGTGCATTAGCATATTGGTTCAAATGCTTAAGGTTTTTCAACATAGCATCTGCACCTTGGCGCATAGACCTGAATTTGTAGAAATCAAATAATACATATCCAGTTCCAACACGTTTTGCAGCATAAAAAACAGGCCCCTTAGATTCTAAACTGATGATAATGATAACCATTAACAAAACCGGAGAAAGAACAATAAGGGCAATTGATGCTACAATAATATCAAATAACCTTTTCGAAAAAGGCATGTGGTATTTAGGAAATTCCGTTCTGGCATCCAAAATTGACTTATGAAATCTAGGCGGATTTTCGATTAAATATTTTGTTCTGGTAAGAAATTCTTCTTTATTAACCGGACGTTCAAAAATATCGGCAAATTGTTCGTGTAATGCTATACTTCTGCTTGAATCATTGATTCTATCAACAATTAACACAAAAGGAACATTAGCCGTATTTGGTACATTCTTACAATTTTTTCGAAGTGTAATACCATTTACACCTAACAAATCAGAATGAGGAACAATTAATTTTACAGGTTCATTCTTATTTGTCCATTGAATAAATTGAAAAATATTATCGAAATGATAAATTTCGAATTCTTCTTTGAACAAATGAGAGAACTCAACAATTGAATCTGCATCAGTTGAAATAAATGCGATTCTTGGTTTTGTATTGGAAGCCTCCATAGCTTAAACCTTTTTTAATCTACGAAAAATATTATCAATTCTTGCCTCAAGCTCTTCTGGATTAAAAGGCTTAATTAAATAGTCATCTGCACCAGATTTAAGACACTTAATCTTTTCAGCACTACCTTCATTACCAGATAACATAATTAAAGGAATATCTTTAAAAAATCCACTTGAACGAATTTGTTTAATAAACTCAATTCCATTTAATTCTGGCATATTAATATCGGCCACAATTACATCAGGAATTACGCCTTGTTGCATCCATTCCAAAGCTTCTTTTCCATTTTGTTTAGCAACCACATTGTAGGTTTTGCCAAAATAGAAATCTAGGATTTTAAGAATGCTGATTTCATCATCAAGAGCGAGTAATGTCTTTTTCATATACGTTATATTTTATTATTTGCTTTTATAAATGCTTTGGAATTCTTCAGTTTTCATAATTCTGTATATGGTTGATTTACCCACATTCAGTTTTTTGGCAACTGTAATTACATTGTCATCATATTTTTCAAGGTAATTTTTAATGATTAAATTATTGTAATCATCAAGTGTCATTTCCTTACTTAAAAAATTTGAAACCGATTTTTCTGAATTATATGTGATGTCATTTGCTTCAATTATACCATCATCACACATTACACAAGCCAATTCAATAATTGCTTTTAGCTCTCTAATGTTTCCAGGATAGGTGTAATCTAATAGTTTCTTCTGCGCCTCAGAACTTAAAGTCAGTTTTTTTACTTTATTTTCTTTGCAATATTCATCAATAAATGATTTAGAAATATGGATAATATCATGTCCTCTATCTCTTAAAGCTGGCAAAGCTAAAGGCAAACCCAATAAACGATAATATAAATCCTCTCTAAATCTTCCTTCTTGAACTTCTTGTGCTAGATTTTTATGGGTAGCTACTATAACTCTTACGTCGATAGATAATGTTTGATTACCTCCTACTCTAGTAACTTCTCTTTCTTGTAAAACTCTTAAGAGTTTTGATTGTAAACTTAAATCTAATTCACCAATTTCATCTAAAAAAATGGTTCCTTTATTTGCTTGTTCAAATTTCCCAATTCGTCTTGCATCGGCTCCAGTAAACGAACCTTTTTCGTGACCAAACAATTCACTTTCAATTAAATCTTTTGGAATTGCTGCCACGTTTACAGGAACAAAAGCAGCCTTTTTTCTTTCACTATGGTAATGAATTGCTTTTGCTACTAATTCTTTTCCCGTTCCAGTTTCGCCGGTTATTGAAACTGTGATTTTACTGCTTGCAGCCTTTTCGATTAATGAAAATGTTTTTTTGATGATATCACTATTACCAATAATGGTTTTACTGAAATCGTACTTTTTACCCAAATCTTCCTTTAGTTCATCAATTTCTGTTCTAAGTTCGGTATTGGTTAAGGCATTAAAAATTGAATTAAGTAAGCGAGGTTTAGTGTCTTCATTTTTTATGATGTAATCAAATACGCCTAATTTTAATAATTCAACGGCAGTACCAACATCTTCTTGACCTGAAATTACAACAATTTGAATTTGGTCATCAATCTCTTTGATTTTTTTGATTAATTCAGCACCATTCATTCCTGGTAAACTGTAATCAACGGTAACTAAATCTGGCTTTTTATGAATGTTCGCCAAAAATTCTTTACCATCAGCAAATGACTCTACCATATAGTCAGGATTTAATCCTACCGAATACGATAAGAAATTCCTATACCAGGTATCATCTTCTACTATAAATATTTTAAAACTATTTTTATGAGTCGCCATACATGCGGCATGTTATAAAACAAAAATGAACAAAGAATTGTAAGATTTCATAATTTATTTCAAACGCGAGTTGTTAGTTGTACAATTAATTATTAATATATACATTTTCAGACACTTATAATATATGATTTTTATATAAATTGTATCAAATTTTCGTCAACATGTCCAATTTTGGGAAAACTTAAGAATTTCTAAGAAAAATTATCAGCAAAAAGAAGGCTGATTTTAATGTGAAATAATCATCTTTCTCTTATAAATTTCCATCAGTTTTGCTTTAGAATTTTCAGAAAATTTAGAGTTATAAATCATTCCAAAACGGCCTCCAGTTTCAATAGAATCGTAAACTTTAGCTTTTAATGGTCGGTGATGAAAAATAGAAATAAGCTCTCTATTGTAAAAAATCATCAGAATTCTGTTTGAATAAGTTTGTGTTACAAAATCAAATTCTGGAATAAGCCAACTCTCATAATTTTCGTACTTTTCTTGCTCGAAATAGCCAAATTTTTTAATATACTCCTCAAAATAGGAAAACTTCTCATTTTGATTCGCATTCCCTAATAATTTCTCTAATTCCAATTCTGGCACAGATATCGGATCAATAGAAGCATTATCAATATAGGCTGAAATTTGAATATGAGCCATTGTATCATTAACTTCTAATTCGCGCATGGGATTAAAAGGACGAACTACTTTCCCAATTTTCTTAAAAGTTGAATTGAATAAAAAAGCGCCTCTTTCTAAGCGAATACCATCATATTGCTGATTTTTTTTTACCCAACAATCCAATAAAATTCGTGCTTTTCGAGCATTAAAACTATGTGAAATGAAAAAAGTATTTGGGTATAACTCCGCTACTTGCTCACCTTCAGCATCAAAATAAATAGAACAATTTCCTGCTGATTTTTCTGCAAAAACCCAAACAGGAAAACTAAATAGGATTATTTTAAAAAAAATAAGCCTAATTACTTGCTCTTTTATGTTTAACAAATTCAATGGCAACAGGAACTAATGAAACCAAAATGATGCCAAAAACCACTTTCTCAAAATTTGCTTGAATCCATGGTAAACTTCCAAAGAAATAGCCAGCTAATGAAATTGATGTTACCCATAAAATGGCTCCACCAATGCAATAACTGATATATTTTTTGTAGTCCATATTTCCAACACCTGCAACAAACGGAGCAAATGTTCTAACAATTGGTACAAAACGAGCGATTATAATGGTACGAGCACCATGTTTTTCGTAAAACTGATGAGTTTTATCTAAATAATCTTTTCTAATAGTAAAAATCCCAAATAGCTTAGCACCTTCACCTTTTTTAGCTAAGAATTTTCCTATAAAGTAGTTTGAATTATCACCACACAAAGCAGCTAAAATCAACAAAACAATTATCAAAACTATATTTAATCCATTTACTGGATTAGCAGCCAAGGCACCTGCTGCAAAAAGTAAAGAATCACCAGGCAAAAATGGAGTTACAACTAAACCTGTTTCCATAAACACAATTAAAAACAGTAATCCATAAACCAAAACCCCATAAGCATTGATAAAATCTTGAAGATGTTTATCAAAATGTAAGATAAAATCGATTAATTCCATAATTTAGACAAAGTGGCAATTTTACGTAAAGTATCAGATTTAACCATATTAAATGAACAATTAACTCATATACAGCATGTTTTGAATTTAAATTACTCGACTTATGCAAGATTTGAGCACTTATTTGAATCAAAAGCCGTTTTTATTTTGTTTTATTTACCTTTGTTAAACATGAAAAATTTTTCAAAACTAATTTTACTGTTATGTTTAGGAAGCATTTTGCTTGGAACAGCATCATGCAGTAAAAAAGGAATTTTTAGAGACAAAAAATGTAATTGCCCTAAATTTTAATGAGTTATTCACCAAAATTAAGTCTAATTACAGTTTGTTATAACGCCGAAAAAGTACTTGAACAAAGCCTTCAATCGGCAATGTCACAAGATTTTCAAGATTTTGAATTTGTTATTATTGATGGTGGCTCTAAGGATAAAACACTAGAATTAGCGCACAAATTCGATTCAAAAATTGGTTATATTATTTCAGAAAAGGACAATGGCATTTATGATGCAATGAATAAAGGTATTTTAGCTGCAAAAGGCGAATGGCTTTATTTCTTAAATGCAGGAGATTCTTTTTATAATAACCAGGTTTTGAGTTCATTGTTTAAGCAAACAAATTTAGAAAACTCAAGTTTTGTTTATGGAAAAGTTCAAACAAAAAATGAACCAACAGGCGTAGATTATATAACTGGAGAGCCCATCCAATTTAGCGATTTTTATTCAAAATATCCAATTTGCCACCAAGCAACTTTTAGTAAAAAGGTTTTGTTTGAAGATATTGGTTTATTTAACACAAAATACAAATTAGCAGCTGATACGGAATGGTTTGCACGATTATTTAAATCAAAATCCAATGAATGCTTTTTTTCAAATACCGTTTTTGCATTTTATGATATTCAAGGAACAACATATCATAAAAGAATGGCTGGTTATAGAGAGTACTTAGATTTTGGTAGAAAGCATTTCCCATTTTTAGTTTCGCTAAAAAACCACTTATTTTATCCTTTACTTTGGTTAAAAGTAAAAATTATTCGCAACTTTAGCAATTCAACGATATTTCAACTTTATCGAAAAATAAAATTCAACAAACAATTGGCTTCAAAATAAATGGCACTTATAATACCTCATAAATTCAGATTTCTTCCAAGTAGTTTCAAAAACCAAGAGTTTAACTTATTGGATGTAGGAGCTGGAAGTCATAGCGCTACAAAAACTCAAAGCATATTTCCTAACTGTAATTATTATGGAATTGATATTACTAAAGAATATGAAAACGATGAGAATGATTTTAAGGCAATGAAAGGCTTTTATCAAATGGATTTAACAAAACTTCAATTTGATGAAATTCCAGATTCCTTCTTTGATGTCATTATCATGAGTCATATCATCGAGCATTTATTTAATGGTGATTTGGTAATTGAAGGTCTTGTTAAAAAGCTCAAAAAAGGTGGCAAAATTTATATTGAGTATCCGGGAGAAAAGAGCACCAAACTACCCAGTATGAAAAGAACCTTAAACTTTTACGATGACCCTACACATGTGAGAATTTATAGTGTACCCGAAATTAGTAAGGTTTTGGAAAACAACAATTTCACTATTCTGAAAAAAGGAACTAGAAGATATTGGCCATATATTGTTTTGCTTCCTTTTACCATTGTTACCGAGTTTATAAAATATAAATTCATTCCTGGAGGTGTATTTTGGGACCTAATGGGATTTGCGGAATTTTTATATGCTGAAAAGAAATAATTATGACAAGCATTCAAGAAGTTTGTAAATATTTAGATTCAATTGCCAATCCGTATTTGCAGGAATCCTATGACAATTCTGGTTTATTGATTGGAGATGCAAGCAAACAAGTAAGTTCAATCTTAATAAGTTTAGACTGTACCGAAGAAGTTATTGAAGAAGCGATTCAAAGAAATTGCAGCTTAGTTGTTTGTCACCATCCAATTATTTTTTCAGGTTTAAAAAAGCTGACAGGCAAAAACTATGTAGAACGAACTGTACTAAAGGCAATAAAAAACGATATTGCTATTTATGCAATTCATACCAATTTAGATAATATTTTAGGAGGAGTAAGTTCAAAAATTGCTGAAAAATTAGGCCTTATTAATACAGAAATATTAGAAAAAAAATCTGGGAATCTCGTAAAACTAACAACTTATGTTCCTCATTCACATGCAAATAATGTAAAAAAAGCTATGTTTGATGCTGGAGCTGGAAAAGTTGGGAATTACGAAGAATGCAGTTTTAGCAGCGAAGGAATTGGAAGTTTTAGAGGAAATGAAAATACAACTCCGTTTGTAGGTGAAAAAGGCACGACACATTTTGAGCCAGAAACAAGAATAGAGTTGATTTTTCCCATTTATTTAAAATCGGAAGTAGTGCAGTCGCTTAAAAATGCACATCCTTATGAAGAAGTTGCTTATCAAATCATTCCACTTCTAAATGAAAATCAAGAAACAGGATCGGGTATTGTTGGAAATTTACCTGTAGAAATGGATGAAACTGAGTTTTTAGAATACTTAAAAGTAAAAATGGAGCTTAAACTTATCAGGTTCACAAAATTAAGTAATCAAAAAATTAATAAAATTGCAGTTTGTGGTGGAGCAGGAAGTTTTTTGACAAAAAAAGCAATATCATCTGGTGCTCAGGCATTTGTAAGTGCTGATTTTAAATATCATGAGTTTTTTGATGCTGAAAATCGCATTTTAATAGCAGATATTGGTCATTTTGAAAGCGAAAAATACACGAAAGATTTACTAAGCGACTTGATTGTCAAAAAATTTCCTAATTTTGCGGTCCTTTTATCATTTACACACACTAACCCTGTAAACTATTATATTTAAAACATGGCAGGCGCAACAGAAATCAGCATTGAACAGAAATTGAAGGCTTTATATAAGCTACAATTAATTGATTCTAAAATAGATACCCTTCGTTCGGTACGCGGTGAACTCCCTATGGAGGTTTCCGATTTAGAGGACGAAATAGCGGGTTATGAAACCAGACTAGGAAATGTTCAGGCCGAAATCAAAAAAATGGATGAAAGCATCTCAATCAACAAAAACAAAATCGTTGATGCTAAGGCACTTGTAAAAAAGTACGAAAAGCAATTAGAGAATGTAAAAAACAACCGTGAGTATGAAGCTCTTACAAAAGAGATTGAAATTCAAGGTCTTGAACAAATGGCTGCTGAAAAAAGAATTAAAAATATTCAGTTCGACATTGAGCAGAAAAAATCTTCATTAGAAAACCTTCAAAATGATTTAGAAGGAAGAAAAACAGATTTAAAAAACAAAAAAGGTGAATTAGACAATATCATCAATGAAACAGAAAAAGAAGAGCAAGAATTATTAAAAGTTCGTGCTACCGCTGTTACTGTTGCAGATGAGCGTTTAGTTTCATCTTATGAAAGAATTAGAAGAGGAGTAAAAAATGGCATTGGAGTTGCAAACATCCAAAGAGATAGTTGCAGCGGTTGTTTTGCTGGTATTCCTCCTCAACGTCAAAGTGATATCAAACAAAGAAAGAAAATCATCGTTTGCGAAAACTGTGGTAGAGTTTTAATCGATTCTGGTCTTTCTGATGAAATCGTTGATGACATTAAAATCTAAATAAATAAAATTTATATTTAAGCCGCATTTTGCGGCTTTTTTTTTGCGCAACTCTATGAAAAAACTTCTACTTATTTTCCTACTATTCAGCAGTATAAATGTTGTTGCAGCAAAATATTATGAACTTACCAAACGCTTATTAATTGCTCAAGAGCATATTTCAACCTTACGACTTATACCAGCAGAAAGTTTAATTAAGGAAGAAATGAAACAAAATCCAGATAACCTAGCTAGTTTATATTACCTAAACTATATTGAATGTTATCGAATTTTGATAAGTCAAAACAAAAATGAGTACGCTAAATATAAAGCCAAATTAGAAGATAGAATGAATGAGTTTGATAATTGGGAAACCAATAGTAATCAAAAACAGATTTCTTTATCACAATTCGAATTACAATCTGGATTTACTAAAATTGTTTTTAACGAGTATTTAGGAGCAGCATTAAATTTTAGAGCAGCATTTAAACATAGCAAATTGGTGCGAGATAAAGAACCAAACAACCTCACAAACCAAAAAAACTATGGCTTACTTTATGCGGCAATTGGAACATTTCCTGATCAATACAAATGGGCTTTAAGATCTATTGGTTTAGATGGGAATTTTAAAGAAGGCATGAATATATTGGTTGATTTTATTCAGAAAAGTAAAGTAAAAAATGAACTAAAAGTTGAACACTCTGAAGCAATTTTCGCCTACTCCTATTTAATGCTAAATTTCGGGAAAAGTAAAAAAGCAACTTGGGAATTTGTTAAAAATCACACTTTAAATTACCATGAAAGTCTATCGGAAGCTTATTTAAGAGCATTCACTGCCGAAAAATGTTTTCAATCGGAGGAATGTTTAAGAGTAATTAGCAAAAAACCACAAGGATCAGAATTCGAACAAATTAGTATTTTCGATTATTTGATGGGCTCTG
This sequence comes from Bacteroidia bacterium, assembly GCA_051861545.1. GTDB lineage: Bacteria > Bacteroidota > Bacteroidia > UKL13-3 > UKL13-3 > CAISCU01. Next base: position 27,708 of record JBIMKP010000029.1, read on the forward strand.
CAAAGCTCAATTTAATGGAAATGGATGGCGATGTTTGGTTAAAAAAATATGTGACATTTTCTAGCACTAACTTCTTAAAAAAAGATGCTTACCGAAAATTATCCTGGTACTCATTATTGGAGGGTAATTTAGATAAGTTTAAAGTTTACAGAAATCTATCTTTAAAACTAAACCAAAATTCTGTAGAAGAAAATATTGTAAGTAAGGATTTAGAAAATGGGATTTATCCTAATAAAAACCTATTAAAAGCAAGGTTATATTCGGATGCAGGATTGTTTAAAAAATCATTATTGGTTTGCCAGACAATTTCAGTTTCTGAACTTAAATCAACTTACCAAAAAATTGAATTTGAATACAGACAAGCACGTAATTATCATGAATTGGAAATGGATGCTAAGGCAAGGTATCATTATAAACTATGTTTAGATTTCCAGAATTCACCTTCAACTTATTTGTTGCCAAATTCTTGTCTTCAAATTGCATATATCTGCGAAAAAAACTCAGATTTTATTCAAGCTAAAACCTACTACAACAAAGTTTTAAACTATAAAAATTACGAGTACAAACAAAGTATAAATCAAGAGGCAAAAAATGGATTGGTAAATTTGAAATTGATGAATAAATAAGGCGGGCTTTTTTGTTTTTGAAGCTAAGTCGATGTTTTTGCTATTCACAAATTGGAATTGAGTCTAAAATCCGACTTATTTCTGTTGAATTTTAATCAGGCATTAATTAAAATTTAAACAATAATGTTTATCTTCATTTAAATTTCAAAATGGGAAAATTAATCAGAAAAAATTCCCAAAAACAAGAATATTACAAACTTAAAACCTTGATTTTAAATTGATTAAATTTTGGCATTAAAAATGAGAAGCATTAATAAAATTATGAAAAATATTATATTCATTTCTGTTCTTGCATTGAGTTTGGTTTCGTGCAGAAAATCATTAGAAAATAAAGTAGATAATGGGAACACTGTTATACCTGAATTTGTTAATGATATTAATGAAATGATTGTACCTGAAGGATTTGATTATAAAACCACTAAATCTGTTAATTTCAAAGTACAATTATTAACCAATAACGACGAACCTATTAAGGGAATTCGAGTTGATTTTATGGACAAAGCTCCTGAAGAAGATGGGAATATTATAGCAACAGGAATTAGCGATGCCAATGGTTATGTAGATATTTCTAAAGAACTTCCTTCGTATATAAACGAGGTAATAATTAATACGGATTTTATTGGATTACCTAACAATTTAGTTGGAAACATTCAAGGAGACCAATTACTGGCAGTAATTGGAGGAAGTGCTCCACAAAAATTATATACTGCTGATACAAAAACGCAATCAATGAGTTTTCCACTAGGAAAAAATGCAAGCAAATTTTCTAGCAAATTGGGGACTTGGGATAATAATGGAAAACCAAATTATTTATTACCGACAAGAGATGTAGTATCCTCTGCATTCCTTAAAAATGTGAATGTTTCATTACCAGAAAGAAGGCCGGTTCCATCTTTTAATCCTGAATATTTATCGAGTACCAAAGAAAGAAATTTAATTCTAAAAGAATTATGTGATGTTTGGGTAACATTTGTAGCTGAAGGAACAGGTAATCAAAATGCTTTGATGTTTTTTATTTACAACAAAAACAATAAACCAACTAACATTTCCCAAATTGATTCATTCTATCATATTTTCCCAAATGCTTCATTTACTAATAGCGGTGGCGCTATGACATCTGGCGATAAAGTTTATATTGGAAGATTTGGAGCTGATACTTGTATTGGATTTGCTATTACTACAAGAGGCTGGAATTCAACAACCAAAAAAGTTGGAATGGGTTCGAATTTGTATACAACAATTAAAGAATTGAATCCTGAAGCCAATCCTTTAAAAGCTGAGCACGTTGTATTACTTTACGACAATCCCTCAGAAAGATTCTTAATTGGATTTGAAGATTTATATAGAAGCGGCAATGGTTCGGATGATGATTTTAATGACTGTGTAATTTATGCAAGTGCTAATCCAGTTAAAGCTGTAACAATAGACAATTTTGTTCCAACAACTCAAGCTAAAGATACAGATGGAGATTCTGTTGATGATTTATTTGATGAATACCCAAATGATGCAGCTAGAGCTTATAATGTTTATTATCCTAATCAAAATACTTTTGCAACAGTTGCCTTTGAAGATTCATGGCCAAGCAAAGGTGATTATGATTTAAATGATGTTGTCGTTGATTTTCAATATCAGGCTGTAACCGATGCATCCAACAAAACAAAAGATATCAAAGCAAAATATAAACTAAGAGCAGCAGGTGGGGTTTTCAAAAATGGATTTAGTGTTGAAATGCCTTTTAATGTTTCTGAAGTTTCATCAGTAACAGGAAACTCACTTGGATTAGAAGCAGGCGCAACTAAAGCAATACTTAAGGTTTTTAACAATTCTAAATCGATTCTTTCTAGTTACAATACATTGGCTGGTGTAAAATATATTGAAACAGATACAATTTTATGTACGCTAACATTAGGGAGTTCGAAAAGCATAACCTTAGGAAATTTCAATCCATTTATTTTTGTTGATGAAGCCGGAAAAGGCAGAGGATATGAAATTCATCTGAGTGGACAGGCACCAACTTCCTTAGTAAACTCTTCAATTCTGGGAACAAATTCTGATGCAACAACTCCTGCAAAAGGAATCTATTATAAAACAAAAAACAATCTTCCTTTTGCTATTGCAATACCGGAGAGATTTGTTTACCCATGGGAAAAAACACAAATAGTTTTAGCACATATAAGGTTTGCATCGTGGGCACAAAGTGGAGGAAGTAGTTACAGTGATTGGTATAAAAATCAATCTGGCTATAGAGATGCAACGAAACTTTATAGTAAACCATAATTGATTAAAGTTTATATGATAAAAGTTAATTCTATAATAATTTAAAATCATTAGTGAAATAATTGAATTTACTTATCTTTAAATACAAATTTTCGCCAATAAATAAAATTAAAACATAGAAATTGCAAAGATTTAAGAACCAGTAATTATAAAATGTCTTGTATCCTATAATGGGAGAATTATCTGAGAATTTTCCCGTTTCAGAAAACAACAAATTTAATAAGCTACTGACTACCAAATATTTAAATTTAGGCATAATAAATGTGATATAAATAAATAATTATGAAAAAGTATATCCTAATCTTTTCAATCGCAGCAAGTTTGGTTTCTTGTAGAAAAACTTTAGAAAACCAAGCAGACAATGGAAATAAAACTCCACAAGAGTTTGTTACCGACATCAACGACATGATTGTACCTGATGGTTTTGATTACAAAACTACCCAGAATGTTGATTTCAAAGTTCAACTATTAACTAATAATGATCAACCACTTAAAGGAATTCGTGTTGATTTTATGGACAAATCTCCGGAAGATGGTGGAATTATTTATGCAACCGGAATTAGTAATGCTAATGGTACTGTTGAAGTATCAAAAGAACTTCCAACAAATGTTTCTGAAATTATTATTAATACAGATTATTTAGGATTACCTAATAACTTAATTGGAACAATTCAAGCTGGAAAAGTAACTGTTAATATTGGAGGTTCTGCTCCTCAAAGATTGGTAACTGCCGATACTAGAAAGCACTATCCGACTGCTCCATTAGGAAAAAATGCTAGTAAATTTTCACGTAAATTGGGTTCATGGGATGCTAATGGAAAACCTAATTATTTAATGCCATCAAGAGATAATATATCTCAAACATTCTTAAATGATGTGAATGTTTCTTTGCCTGAAAGAAGACCTGTTCCACAATTCAATCCTGAATATTTAGCGAACAACAAGGAGAGAAATTTAATCCTAAAAGAGGTTTGTGATGTTTGGGTAACTTTTGTTGCAGAGGGTGCAGGTTATACAAATTCATTGATGTTTTTTGTTTACAATAAAAACAACAAACCAACCAATATCTCGCAAATTGATTCCTTCTATCATATTTTCCCAAATGCCTCATTTAGTGGCAGCGGAGGTTCAATGGTGTCTGGAGATAAGGTTTATATAGGACGATTTGGAGCTGATACTTGCATTGGTTTTGCAATTGCGGCTAATGGCTGGAATGGATCAAACAGAACAGTTGGAATGGGATTGAATCTTTATACGACTATCAAAGAAATTAATCCAGAATCAAATCCTGCAAAAGCCGAACATGTTGTTTTGTTATATGATAATCCTACCGAAAGATTTTTAATTGGATTTGAAGATTTGGTTAGAAGTAGCGGAGGTTCTGATGATGACTTTAACGATGTGATTGTTTATGCTACTGCAAATCCTGTAAAAGCTGTGGTTATTGATGATATTGTTCCAACAACCCAAGCTAAAGATACCGATGGCGATACAGTTGATGATGAATTTGATGAATATCCAGCAGATCCATTAAGAGCCTATAATGTTTATTATCCTAACCAAAATACTTTTGCAACTGTTGCATTTGAAGATTTATGGCCAAGTAAGGGTGATTATGATTTAAATGATGTGGTTGTAGACTTCCAATACCAAGCTGTTTTAGATGCTTCAAATAGAACAAAAGATATAAAAGCAAAATACAAATTAAGAGCTGCTGGTGGCGTATTTAGAAACGGATTCAGTGTTGAAATGCCATTTAATGTTTCTGAAGTATCATCTGTAACCGGAAATTCTTTGGGAATGGAAGCAGGAGCAACAAAAGCTATTTTAAAAGTATTCAGCAATTCAAAAGCAATAATTTCAGGTTATAATACGATGCTTGGAGTTAAGTTTATTGAAACAGATACCATTAATAGCACCATTACTTTAGGCAGTGCAAAAAACATAACATTGGGTAACTTTAATCCTTTTATTTATGTTGATGAACCAGGAAAAGGAAGAGGTTATGAAGTACATTTAACCGGACAAACGCCAACTTCATTAGTTAATAGTGCTGTATTAGGAACGAATGCTGATGCAACAACACCTTCAAAAGGAATCTATTATAAAACCAAAAATAACCTTCCTTTTGCTATAGCAATTCCTGAAAGATTTGCTTATCCATGGGAAAAAACACAAATCGTTTTGGCTCATTTAAGATTTGCTTCGTGGGCGCAAAGTGGAGGTTCTAGTTTCACAGATTGGTATAAAAATAAATCTGGTTACAGAGATGCTACTAAGTTTTATGTAAAACCATAATCTATCTTTAAAAAAGAAACCAAATTATGATTATTAGCGATAAAAACGGTAAGGTTATACTTGTAGATGATGACCCAATCAATAATTTGGTAACAAAAAAGCTTTTACAAAAGATAAATCCAAATATTGATATTGTTGACTTCACCAAAGCCATTGATGCTTTGGAGCATTTAAAATCGAGTAGAATTGATTTAATTCTACTCGATATAAATATGCCCGGTATGAATGGATGGGAGTTTCTAAATGAATTAGAAAATACAGGAAACAAAACTCCTGTATTAATGTTGAGTTCCTCTATCGACCCAAACGATCATTGTAAATCTATACTTTACAAATCAGTAAGAGGATTTCTTAGGAAACCTTTATTGAATTAGATTTTTTGTATCAAATTTAAGGTCGTATTTTCGCGAACTTTTAAATTATGGAAGCAAACACTCACTTAAGCGAACCGGAAAGATTACGCCGTCAGAAACTTACAGACTTATTGGCAATGGGAATTAATCCCTATCCTGCTGAACTATATCCAGTTAACTTTTTATCTGCTGAAATTAAAGCAGATTTCCCTGAAAATAAGGAAGATGAAAAGTGGAAGGAAGTTTGTGTTGCAGGAAGAATCATGAGTGTTAGAGACATGGGGAAAGCTGCATTTGTGGTTATTCAAGATGATGCAGGTAGGTCGCAACTTTATGTAAGAAGAGATGATATTTGCACTGGAGAAGACAAATCACTTTACGATGTAGTTTTCAAAAAACTATTAGATATTGGCGATATTATTGGTGTTAAAGGTTATGTTTTTACAACAAAAACAGGCGAAACATCTATTCACGCAAAAGAATTACAAATATTAAGCAAAGCACTTCGTCCACTTCCTATTGTAAAAGAAAAAGAAGGTGAAACATTTGATGCCGTAACTGACCCTGAATTTAGGTACAGACAGCGATATGCTGATTTAATTGTAAATCCGCAAGTAAAAGATACATTTATGAAAAGAACTTTGATGATTAAAACCATCAGAGACTTTTTAAACAACCATGGTGCTTTAGAAGTAGATACACCTGTTTTACAAAATATTCCAGGAGGTGCTGCTGCAAAACCTTTTATCACCCACCACAATGCCTTAGATGTTCCATTTTATTTAAGGATTGCTAATGAATTATACCTAAAAAGATTAATTGTTGGCGGATTTGATTGGGTATATGAATTCAGTAGAAACTTTAGAAATGAAGGAATGGATAGAACCCATAATCCTGAGTTTACTATCTTAGAATTTTACGTTGCTTACAAAGATTATTATTGGATGATGGACTTCACTGAAAAAATGTTGGAGACCACTGCCATTGCCTTACATGGAACATCAGAAGTTCCTTGTGGAGATAAAACCTTGAACTTCAAAGCTCCATTCAAAAGAATCAGTATTTTCGATGCTATTAAAGAAAATACTGGAATTGATGTGAGTGAAATGAATGAGGATGAATTACGTGAGGTATGTAAAAAACTTCACATACAAGTAGAGGCTTCAATGGGAAAAGGAAAATTAATTGATGAGTTATTCAGCGAAAAATGTGAAGGAACTTTTATTCAACCTACTTTTATCATTGACTATCCTGTTGAAATGAGTCCTTTAACTAAAAAACACCGTTCAAAAGAAGGATTGGTTGAAAGATTTGAGTTGATGGTAAATGGAAAAGAAATTGCTAATGCATATTCAGAGTTAAACGACCCAATTGACCAAAGAGAAAGATTCGAGGAGCAAGTTAAATTGATGGAAAGAGGTGATGATGAAGCCATGTTTATCGATAACGACTTCTTGAGAGCATTAGAATATGGAATGCCACCAACAGCAGGTATTGGAATTGGAATTGATAGATTATGTATGCTCATGACCAATGAAGTTTCAATCCAAGACGTGCTCTTCTTCCCTCAAATGAGGCCTGAGAAGAAGGATGTAAAGGATGAAAATGAAGCTGAGCCGAATTCATAAGCACCTTTGAAAAAAAGATCAAAAGCGCATAAATGAGGCCTGAGAAGAATGGTTCTGAGAAAGAAGAAGAAGTTGCTGAGCCGAATTCATAAGCACCTTTGAAAAAAAATCAAAAGCGCATAAATGAGGCCTGAGAAGAAAGATGTTAAGGATGAAAATGAAGCTGAGCCGAATTCATAAGCACCAAAAAAAATCAATTAAATGGCGCATAAATGAGGCCGGAGAAGAATAGTTCTGAGAAAGAAGAAGAAGTTGCGGGGCCGAATTCATAAGCACCTTTGAAAAAAAAAAATCAAAAGCGAATAAATGAGGCCTGAGAAGAATGGTTCTGAGAAAGAAGAAGAAGTTGCTGGGCCGAATTCATAAGCACCTTTGAAAAAAAGAGGAAATATTTCAAACTTTGTAATCAAAAATGTTCGAAACTCCCCTTTCTAACTGTTTTAACTAAAAAATAAAAGCAATTGCTTAAATATTATCTAGCGCTTGCAATTATTAAACTAAAATAAATGATAGATATTTAAAAAGTTCAATTATCTGTACATTAAAAACTTCCACTTAAACAGAAAATTTAATTTTTATGTAAATTAATTTCGGATAATTGAAAATGAAAATATGGATTTTGAAGATAAATCCCTAATATTGGAGCAATTGCTATATGAACAAAGATAAGATTAGGTCGGTAGTTGTCGATGATGTGGACATGATGCGTGCTACACTAAAGAAAGTACTCGATAACTTTCCAAACATTGAGATAGTTGGAGAAGCATCAGATTATGAGTCAGCGAGAGATGTTATTAATAAAACAACTCCTGACCTTGTATTTCTAGATATTGATTTAAATGGAATTACATCTATTGATTTATTGAATGAAATTTCCTGTAATCCAAAAATCATTTTTATTACTTCTCACCCAGATTTTGCTATCAAAGCTTTTGAATTAAATGCGGTTGATTATATCATGAAACCGATTAGCGGAGAAAGACTTAGAAAAGCAATAGACAGAATTACAGCTGATATTGAAGTTCCTGCTGGTGTTGAAGGTGAATCAATGAGTGGATTCAGTGAAGCTGATGATGACCGTTTTACTCCTGACCAAATTATTCTTTTGAATTTTGATAATAAAATGAACTTTATCAAAATCAGAGATATCAATTATATTGAGGCTTTTGGTAATTATACTAAAGTATATTTAAATGATGGAAAATTAAGTATCACCTACAACTCTATTAAAAGTTGGGATGCTCGTTTACCAGAAGATGTTTTTATTCAAATTCACAGAAGTACCATAGTGAATTTATTGAATGTGACTAAAATTGAAAAATGGACCAATGATACTGGAAGATTATTCTTAAAAGGTATTGAAAAACCATTTGAAATTAGTAGAAGTTACTTCTTCCAAATTAAAAAGAAATACAAAGTTTAAAACATAAAAAAAGGAGTCAATCGACTCCTTTTTTGTTTATAGACCATGTGTATACCTAGCTAAAATTCCTAATGGTAATTTTATACCCGATTGCGCTTGTAAATACAATTCTCCATTTTCTAATTCTTTGCTTTGAGGGAAATTGGTTTTCACTAAACCTTCTACCAATAAAGCGCTTAAACCAAGTGAATACACATTTAGGATTAAAAAATGTTGTTTTTTATCTAAAATCTGAACAACATCTCCCAACATTTCATTAATCTGTTGCTCTAATTGCCAACGTTCTCCATTTGCCCCAATTCCATAGGCAGGAGGATCTAAAATAATTCCATGGTAAGTTTTACCTCTTTTAACTTCACGTTTTACAAACTTTAAGGCATCTTCAACAACCCATCTTATATCTGTTAAACCAGAACTTTCCATATTCTGTCTGCTCCAACTCACAACTTGTTTAACACTATCAACATGGGTAACGTCTGCACCGGCGGCTTTTGCCGCTAATGAAGCACCTCCAGTATAGGCGAATAAATTTAAGAAACGAGGCTGTTCACCCTTTACCTTTTTTAAATTTTCGATAATATAATCCCAATTTGCAGCCTGTTCGGGAAAAATACCCACATGTTTAAATGAGGTTAAAGATAAATTGAAAAGTATTTTGGCTTGTTTGTGTTTATATTCAATTTGCCATTTTGAAGGATTATTTTTAGGATTAATCCATTCGCCATTATGACTTCCCCTTTGTTTAAATGTAATATCAGCCAATTGGCGCCATTTGCTTTCTGGATAAATTTTATTCCACAAAGCCTGAGGCTCTGGTCTTCTTAAAACTAATTTTCCGAATCTTTCGAGTTTTTCAAAATCTCCACAATCCAATAACTCATAATCCTTCCAGTTTTCTGGACTAAATGTTTGCATCTTATTCTAAAATAAATGTTTTGCCTTCCTCAGCAATTTCAGTAATAGGAAACTCAGCTTGAGCTTCTTTTAAAATGGGTTCTAAATCATCATATCTTGATGAAAAATGCCCAATAATTAATTTTTTAACATCAGCAGTTCTAGCAACAATACCTGCTTGTTTAGCAGTAGTATGCATGGTATAAATTGCTCTATCGAGTTTATCATGCATAAATGTTGCCTCATGGTATAATATATCTGCATCTCTTACCGATTCTATTACTCTATGATCAAACATGGTATCTGAACAATAGGCATAACTAATAGGTAAAGCCGCCGGAAATGTAAGTTGGTCGTTTGATATCCATTTACCATCAGGCGTGCAAAAGTCTTTACCCATCTTTATATCATTATAATAGGTAAAAGGGATTTTTAATCGTTCACAAACCTCTAAATTAAGTTTGAGTAATTTAGTACGCTCTTCAATCATATATCCACTTGTTGGAACTCTATGAAAAAGAGGAAATGAATAAACGCGGTAATAAATATTTTCGAAAATTAATCCAGTAACATTTGGATTTACTATATGATAATGTAACTCAAAAGTGAATTGAGTTTCAGTATACTTAAAAAATACATCCAAAATTTTAAACAATTCTGGGGGACCATAAATATGAATAGGAAGCTCTCTTTTCATTAAGTTCATTGAGAGCAATAAACCTGGTAAACCTAGAATATGGTCACCATGAACATGACTAATAAAAATTTGCGAAATTTTCGACTTTTTAATCTTGTATTTCGCTAATTGCATTTGAGTTCCTTCGCCACAATCTATTAAAATATGGTGGTCACAAATATTAACATACTGGGCAGAAGGATGCCTGTCGTGCGTGGGTGATGCCGAACTATTCCCTAAAATGGTAACTTCAAATGACATAGGCAGTCTTTATTCTTCGTCTCCTTCTTCGCTCAAAAATTGTTTTTCAATTTGATCCATGAAAACATAATCTATGGCTTCAATATCACTTGGTACAAAAACAATTTCAGCCTTATCAAAAAGACGAGTAAACTGATCGTGAGGATTGCTGATGATTAACATTCCATTATTTTCGGCGAGGAAATTCCCCATAGCAATCATTTCTCTCACAGCACCAGCATTGCAGCTTTCTACTGATTCAAAATTCAATATCAAATAAGGACAAATATTTTCGGCCACATGCACCTGAACCATTTTAGTTAGTTCTTCCGCTTGAGGTTGATCAATAGTTGTAAGTGCTGTTTTAAGCAACGAATAATGTTCGGTTTTCTCCAATGAAAAATTCATATTTGTCTAATTAGCAGGTTTTCGAAAATACAAAAAAATATGCCCAATAAAATCGCTTTTATTACAGGAGCTTCTTCAGGAATAGGAATGGCCATTGCAAAAAGGTTTGCAAGTGAAGGTATCAATCTCATTTTAAACGCCAGAAGGCTTGATAGGCTTGAAAAACTCAAGCTAGAATTAGAATTAGAAAATCAAATAAAAATTCTTCTTTGCCCATTTGATATTCGCCATAAAAGTGAAATTGAAACGGCAATTTCTGCAATTCCAGATGATTGGAAAGATATTTATTATTTAATAAACAATGCCGGTTTGGCAAGTGGATTAGGAAATTTACATGAAGGAGATGTGGAAGATTGGGAAAAAATGATTGATACCAATGTAAAAGGATTACTCTATATCAGCAGAATTATTTTACCAGGAATGGTAGACAGAAAAATGGGTCATGTCGTTAACATTTCAAGTATTGCAGGAAAAGAAGTTTATGCAAATGGAAACGTTTATTGTGCCAGCAAATTTGCTGTTGATGCTTTAAGCAGAGGAATGCGAATTGAACTATCTCCTCACAATGTGAAGGTAACCAGTATCAATCCGGGTGCTGTAGAAACAGAGTTTTCAATCGTAAGATTTCATGGCGATAAAGAACGCGCAGACAAAGTTTATGATGGCTTTGACAACCTATTAGCAGAAGACATTGCTGATGCTGCCTATTATGCCATTTCTAGACCACAAAGAATGAATATCAACGAAATGATTGTAATGCCAACTGCGCAGCCAGTAGCGACTATCATCAACCGACGATAACGGTACCACCGCGATAAATCGCGGTGATACAGTGCGGTGTTACGAATTGTATTCCATTAGGTACGATTTAATAAAATCATCCAGATTTCCATCCATTACACCTTGTACATCTGATGTTTCAACGCCAGTTCTTAGGTCTTTCACCAATTTGTAAGGATGAAAAACATAGTTCCTGATTTGCGAACCCCATTCAATTCGTTTTTTGCCAGCTTCTATCTTATCTCTTGCTTCGTTTTTCTTTCTTAATTCCAACTCATATAATTGAGATTTTAGCATTTTCATGGCACGTTCTCTGTTGGCACTTTGTGAACGTTCAACCTGACAAACAATCACAATTCCAGTTGGTTTATGTGTCATTTGCACCTTGGTTTCTACCTTATTTACATTCTGTCCTCCTGCCCCACCCGAGCGCGAAGTTTGTACTTCAATATCAGCATCTTTAACTTCAATTTCAATTGAATCATCAACAATTGGATAACAATAAACGGATGCAAATGATGTATGTCGGCGTGCATTAGAATCGAATGGAGAAATTCTCACCAAACGATGCACACCATTTTCTCCTTTTAAATAACCGTAAGCAAAATTGCCTTCAACCTCTATTGAACACGATTTTATTCCAGCTCCATCACCCGCTTGCTCATCAACAACAGCAGCTTTTAAACCATGTTTATCTGCATACATAATATACATACGCATCAACATTTCTGCCCAATCCTGACTTTCAGTTCCACCAGCACCTGAATTGATTTGTAAAACACAATTCATTTGGTCCTCTTCACTGCTCAACATGTTTTTGAATTCAAGTTCTTCTACAACTTGTGAAGCATGTTTGTATTGTGTTTCAACATCTTCTTCTGTACCTTCTCCAGCTTGATAAAATTCAAACAAAACACTTAAATCATCAACTTGAGCCACTGCATTTGCATAGGCATCAGTCCAGATTTTCTTTTGTTTGGTTGATTTTAAAACTAATTCTGCTTTTTTTGGATCATCCCAGAATGTGCTGGTTCTGCTTAAAGCTTCTTCTTCTTGAATATCGAGCAATTTAGTCTCGATGTCAAAGATACCTCCTCAGGGCATCAACCCTATACTTCAACTCTTTTAGTTGTTCTATTGTCATGCCGCAAAAGTAAGCATTCTCAATTATTATCAAATTGTATGTTAAAATCATTTTATTTCCTTAAAAAACGATAGAAAGAAGCATTTTGGCTAAATTTTTGCGTTTTTTACCACTTAAATGAATGATTGATTTCTTTATCAATCATTCCATATCATTGCAAACTGAATCATAAGAATTAAAAATATGAAATATCTACTTAACAAAAATCAAATTAAACTCGCTTTAAGCTTGGTTTTGGGCTTAATCTGGAACTCACTTTCTGCTCAACAAAACGTCGATATTTTTACGCCAAACGGACAAGAAAAAATGTATCAGAACAATGTTTTGATAGAACTATATTCTTCAGAAGGATGCAGCTCTTGTCCAACTGCCGATGCTTTTATGCAAGAAGTAATTCATTTAAGTGATAGCACAATGTCTCCAGTTTATGTAATTGATTACCACGTTGATTATTGGAATAAATCTGGTTGGGTTGATCCATTTAGCGATTCATTGTACACAAAAAAACAAATGAACTATGCCCTTAAAAAAGGCGAGAAAAATTTATATACGCCAATGGCTTTTGTAAATGGAGGAAAAGCACTTGCAGGTGCCGATAAAAGAGGCATTTCTGTTGAAATTACTCAGAACTTATCTAAGCCAAATCCCAATTTCTTAAAATTAGGTGTATCGGCAGAAGAAGGTGAAGATAGTTTGATTATTGCTTACAGATTTTGGGGACCTATGGATTCGTTTGAAATCAATATTGCTTTTGTTCAAAGAGAAATTAACAGTGCAGTAAAAGGTGGTGAAAATGCAAATCAGATATTACATCACCACAATATTTGCAGAAAATTAATTACAGCACCGCTAACTAAATCAGAAGGAAAAACTAAAATTTATGTAAGTCCTGCAATCAATCTCGATAATTTTAGAATTATTGGTTTTGTTCAAGATCCAAAAACATTAAAAATTCATGGTGTTGACCAATTAACTTTTCGACCTTAACTTCATTTTTTTATCAATTTGATCTAATTGCTCTAAAATCTTCTTATAAGTTTCTAAAGAACTATCTGTTGCAGTTTTCATTTCTGTAACCAATTGTTTTCTAATTTTTGAATTCATTCTAATGATTCGATTTGGCAAATCTGAATCGCTAGAAAAATTGGTAAATTCATCCAAAATTTGAACACATTCTAAGCCTTCATTTAAAATCGATTTGGTGAAATAATCTCCAAAGTTTTTTAGAATAGGAAAACGGTATAATCCAAATTTACCTAATTGTGATTTGAAATAAAGTCCAGCTTTTATGTTGCCTTTTTTAGCATATAATTCAGAAACAGCCTCTTGAATTTCACCCGATTTTACTATTGCTTGTTGATTCGCAAAATAAATAGCAGTATCAATATTTATTTGTCCAATTAAACCCAATGTGCTTGAAACCACCAAATAAGATGAATCATTTAAAGCTTTGATTAACAATGGTAAAACTTCTTTACCCAAGGAACTTAATGTTACCAAAGCTTCGGTTCTGTTTTGTGAATTAGGATGAAGTGTAGCTGTTTGAATAATTTGATTTTTAAAACTATCAATAAATGCTGGTTGAGTATTCAATAAAGTAAAAGCATCTATTTGTTTAAACCACAATTCATTTGAGATACTTGAACGAATGGCTTTTTCGAATAATGGCATATCAGCTGGTAAATTCCATTTCTTTATTTCAACATTCGCCCTGTTGTAAGTTCCATATTTTTTTGAAGTTAAAAACTGATTCAACCAGCGTTCATTGGATTTTGTTTCTACAATTTGGCCTAGTAAAACTCCATCTTCATCAAAACTTAAATAAGCAGGAACTTGATTGTAAGGAATCTCAAATTCTTCGTATTTTTTACTAATGATGATTGATTCAGTTTTTAACAATCCGCTTGAATCACCAATACCAATTTTTACGGGGAAACTGAAAACGCTTTGCGGAGAATTAAATACAGATAAAGAAGAATCTTTTACTTGCATCACCTTAACTATGATTGATTTCCTATCTACATTATAATCATATTTTACTTGAACTGAAGGATGTCCACTACCCAAAAACCATTGATTAAAAAATAGATTTAAATCTTCACCAGAAGCTTGTTCAAAAGCTTTTCTTAAATCGTGAATATCTGCAGTTCCAAAAGCATTTTTTGTAAGATAAAGATTTATTCCCTTGAAGAAAACTTCATCACCCAATTGATTTCTTAACATGTGCAAAACCCTACCACCTTTTTGGTAACTCAGCACATCAAATAACTCATCAGGATCATTATAAAAATACCTAACAATAGGACTTACATGTTTATTTTTAGAACGGAAATAAGAATTTCTAGCTCTTTCAAATTGATAATCTGCAAAGTCTTTTCCATATTCAGATTCATTCCATAAATATTCGCCATAAGTAGCAAAACTTTCATTTAAAGCAAGCTGACTCCAAGTTCTAGCGGTTACATAATCGCCAAACCATTGGTGAAACAATTCATGTGCAATAATATCTTCATGGTTATTATCAAGATGTTGTCTTGAATCATGTTGAACACCTTCATAATGTAAAACGGCACCTGTATTTTCCATAGCTCCACTCACAAAATCGCGGGCAACAACTTGAGAAAACTTCTCCCAAGGATAATCGACGCCAGTTAATTTTGAATAAACCTCTATCATTTTAGGCGTTTTACCAAAAATCATTTTGGCATGTTTTTGATATTCTGGCTCTAGGTAATAATTCACTTCTTTGTCGCGCCATTTATCTTTAGTGACTGTAAAATTCCCAATGGCCAACATTGCTAAATAAGGAGAATGAGGGAGTTTTTGCGACCAATGTTCAATTTTCAAACCATTTCCAATCTTCTTTGAACTGATTAATAAACCATTACTTAAAGAAGTTTCATTTTCAGGAATGGTGATAAATATTTCCTGTGTATGTTTTTCTCCAGGATTGTCAATAGTTGGAAACCAAGCCGAGCTGTTTTCAGTTTCACCTTGTGTCCAAATTTGTGTGGGTTTATTTGGGTCGATACCTTTTGGGTTGATGAAATACAAACCCTTATTATCTGTAATAGCAGAACCGCCTTTATTCTTTAATTCTGATGGTTTGGCGATATAGTTTATGAGGAGTAAAAAAGTATCGTTTCTTGTAAATTCTTTAGGTAATTGAATGGCAATTTTAAAGGTATCATATTGATAATTAACAGCGAAAGTATCTTTACCTATAAGTCCTTTTATTTGTTGAATTTCGAAACCTTTAGCATCTAAATTAAAACTCTTAATAGGCAAAAAGTATGGCTTAATAGAAAGGAAAGCCTTGCCCAGAACCCATTGTTTATTGTAATCGAAAGCCAATTCTAATTTGGTATGAAGTAAATCAACCTCACGTTTAGGCATAGGTTGGTATTGAACGGATTTAACTTTTGCTTGAGGACGAATAACTACATCATCAAGCATGATTTTTTCCATATTTTTAGCTGATTTCGAATCAAAACTTTTATTTACCTTGCATCCCGATGAAAGGATGAGGTAAGACAAGAGGAAATAACAAATAACTTTTCTCATAACTTACTTTACAGCCGCAAGAAAATAAAATTATTGAATAGTATGCTTAATATCCAAGTTAATTCACAGAATTTGCAATTTGACCTACACAAAGGCCATGTTTTACTAGACGGAAAACCTGTAAATGCCGATATAGTTAAACTCGATACCAATAAGTACCACATGATTTTAGAGAATCAATCATTAAATATTGAACTATTAGACAAAGAAGAAAATGGCAAAACCATGAATATTCTTATCAATGGCAAAAAACAAGCGGTTCAAATTAAGGACCAATACGATGCATTGTTAAGTCAGTTGGGATTAGATAAAATGATGGTATCGAAGGCTAATAATGTAAAAGCACCTATGCCTGGATTGGTTTTGAGGATTCAAGTACAAGAAGGCGATGTGATAAAAAAAGGAGATGCTTTATTAGTATTAGAAGCCATGAAAATGGAGAATGTGATAAAAGCAACTGGAGAAGGGAAAGTGAAGAAAATTTGTGTTGAGCCAAAACAAGCAGTAGAAAAGAATGCAATTTTGATAGAATTAGAATAAAAGGAATCAACAAAAATATTGTATATTTGTGAGCCTGATTGGAAGAGAAACCAATCAGGCTTTTTGTTCTTTATAGTATGGGGCTGACCGGTATTGACGGGATGAGCAAAGGCGTGTAAGCATGCAGTGCATTGGGTGTGTTGGCACTTTAATATCAATCCCTAAAACTTTAATTGGCGAGTCTAACTTCGCTATGGCTGCTTAATCAGGAAGATTAAGCCGGCCTTCAGTACGGTAGTGTTTGTCTTGTTGCGCTACCACTAGTACTGTCATCTAACAGGGTCTGTTAAGTGTGGGTTACCGGCATTTAACAGTAAAAAGGTATCTTAGGTTGGTGTTGGTAAGAAAAGCAACCTGCATCAACTGAAATTAATGCTTTACTCAGCATGAAGAAAGCACGACCAATCCATTTCCGGACCAGGGTTCGAATCCCTGCAGCTCCACAAAATCAGAATTGAGTTTGAGTATAGAGCAACAGCTCAAGACACAAAATCAATTCTGATTTTGTCCCTCAATACTCACACTCAAACTCACACTGACTTTCTCACACTCACATTCAAACTCACACTGTCTTTAAGGGTTTCCTTAAATTCTTCTCCAAGTAAGATATTTTATTCATTTTCAAGTATGAGTCCTAAAAAACTTCAAAAACCTCTTTTTACCACTTAATACTCAAACATACAGCCAAATAATTTATTGCATTATTTAAAGTAATACCCAAAAGACTAATAATTAATCAGCATACCAAAATCAATCATTTATGATTCATTATTTTTCAGAAGAAAATGTATAAAACATGTTTGATTTTGAAAAATTAGAAGTTTACCACAAAGCAAAAGTTTATCATAAACAAATTTCAGGACTAGTTTTGAAGTTAAAATTGAGTACCTCTGAAAGAGATCAATTGAGGCGAGCATCTTTGAGCATTGTATTAAACATAGCTGAGGGTTCTGGGAGATTTACCAAACCTGATAAAAGAAATTTTTATGTAATTGCCCGAGGTTCTGTTTTTGAGACCGTGGCTATTTTAGAAATATTCTATGAATTAGGTTATATAGAAAAATCAACCAATCAAACTTTCTACCACCAAGCAGAGGAATTATCTAAAATGTTATTTGCAATGATTAAGAGTTTGGAGAAGTAAATCAAATCAGTATTGAGTTTGAGTATTGAGCATAATCAGTTTTGAGTGTGAGTATTGAGCAAGAACTGAAGACAGTGTTGAGTGTGAGGAAGGCAGTTTGGAGTGTGAGTTTTGAGCAAGAACGGGAGGCAGTATTGAGTGTGAGGAAGGCCTTTTGGAGTGTGAGTATTGAGCAAGAACTGAAGACAGTGTTGAGTGTGAGGAAGGTAGTTTGGAGTGTGAGTATTGAGCAAGAAAGAAATTTGTTTAGGACGAAAGTTCCTCCTCTACACTCACACTCACACTCACACTCCATACTGATTTTGTCCCTCAAAACTCAAACTCAAGACTCAAACTCAAGACTCACACTTGAAGTTTCTAATTAAGCACATTTTGAATAATGAGAGAAAAGTCTTACCTGCATCCGAACATGCTCTACCTAGCAAGAATGCTGCTTTATTTTAGGGCTGAAACGGTTTGAAGAACTAAGCCAAACTATTCATGTCGATTGCTTGCATTTAAGTTTTTTCCTACATGTTTGATTTTGAAAAGTTGGAAGAGTATCAAAAGGCACTGGTCTTCCATAAACAAATTTCAGAAATGGTTTTGCAGTTAAATTTGAGTGCTTCTGAACGAGATCAATTGCAGCGAGCTTCTAGCCAACTTGGATATTATTTTTTAGTTTCCTTTACTTAATAATTTTAAAATTCTATTTCCGGCTACTGTTACATGGTAGGTTTGATTAGGATGCGTTCTTTCTTCTGGAAATTCCATTTCAACCCAGCCATTTTCTATTAATGGGTCAAGGTATTTAGCCCTATTTTTTGATTGGTTGCTTAAATCCAAATTTTCAAACAATTCACTCCTTTTCATTCGAACGGTTAGAATTTCTAAAATTTCATAAACTCTATCGTGAACCTCTGTATTAATTATATCTATAGCCAAATTTCCAACTCCGTTACTAGCTCCGTTACTAGCTCCGTTACCAAAAGCCAAAATATCCTTTAAGTCATTGAAAACAGGGGCATTAACTCCGTTACTAGCTCCGTTACTAATTCTATCATGAGCAGGCAAAGTAGCTAGCACATAGGTGCTGGCTTCATCAGTATCAAAAGAAGGAGCAGGGGAACCGTTATCAGCCATTGCTTTATAAATTGTTGGAAATCCAGTACCTCTACCTTCCGTTAAATGTAATTCTTTTAGAAAATCACCAATACGTCTATTTCTATACTCTCTAGCTACAATTCGCCTGTGGGTTTTTAAAACTGTTGTATTTACTGGAGGAACTGGGCCTGGAAAACTTAATATTTCAATTTTATCGGGCCATACCTGTATTTCAATTGGGCTGCCTAATTCATAACTTTTATGATACACAGCATTAGACAGCGCTTCTTCAACTGCCGAATAAGGGAAATTATAAAATCTGTTGGCTTCCGCTTTGTTTGCAACTTTTACTACTTGTTCGGCAATTATATTGGTTTGAAAAAAAGATAAAGTATCACGCAATTGCTTTTGTAAGGGCCCTTTAAAATAATATTCTTTATAGTTCGTGCTGGAATTGTCATTATGCCAAACCAGTTCAATCCAAGCTCTATCGAAAAATCGTTCAGGCGCTTTGCAGAAAAAAAGTAATCCAACATTTACTGGTCGCACATTTTCATTTGAACCTTTTGCTATAAACATGGTTCTACATAAATCTTCAAACGACAAAGATTTACTTTCTTCATATAAACCACTCTTTACTTCCTGGAGATGAGCTTGAATCAGTCCTAAATCCAAATCTTGAATATTTGCCTTATTATTTATCCGATCATCAAATGGAATACGTGCAGTTAGCTCTTGTAAGCGCCTTAATATTTCGCCTCTGGCAATTATACTGTTTGAACCAACGCGCACATAGGCTTCCCTTGTACCGCCGGTAGCTCCTAAAGAAGATGGTGCTGTATAAATACGATTATCTCCAGCAGGGCACCATAAAACTAAAATTTGTTTCTCTTGCAAAATATATGGTTGCGCAATTGGGAAATAATTTGGCTGAACTTTATTTCCAAGCTCAATAATTTTCTTTTGAATAGCATCTACTTGCTCATGTTGTAAACCAGCTGGAGGGAAAATGGGTCGTCCGTCATTTTCAGCAATACCAATAATTATGTAACCACCACCCCAATTATGCAGGTCGTTGGCAAATGCGCAAATCGAATGAATTACATCCTCTGGATTCCAGCCTTGCTTAAACTCAAGCCGTTCCCACTCAATGGTATTGCCGTTTACTAACTCTTCAATATTAATTGGAAGTGCCATTTGAATTGTTTTTATCTAGCGCAATTAAGGTCAAAATATACTTTATTAAGTGAAATATTCAAATAAAAAGATAACTCACGAAGGCAGTTTGGAGGGTGAGTATTGAGCAAAATCAGTATAGAGTGTGAGTATTAAGCAAGAGCGGAAGACTCAAATTCTTCTCCCACACTAACACTCAAACTCACACTGACTTTCACACTCAAACTCCTCACTCAAACTCAATTCTCTAATTAATCTCCAGTTTCATCGCTCCATTATTTCCCTTAATCTGCGCATCGTACATATTTTCTACTTGAACTGGCAATAAGGTATAACTGCCTTTAAACCTTGGCTCTAATCGAATGACCAAGTGCTTCGTTCCGGCCCGCATGCGTCTGAAATAAAGCAATACTCTATCCTTTTTGTATTCTACTTCATCTGCTCCAAATGGATTTCCTTTTTCTGAATAAATACAGGATGCCGGAATTGGAATTTGCACCAATAAAAACTCCTGATTTTTCTTAGTGCTTAATTCAATATGATATTCCAATTCTATATCCGATTTGAGTTGTTTTACTTGCCTTGAATCCTGAATAAAATAGGTTTTTATTCCAAATGAACTAGAATCGTATGAAGGTTTTTCAACAAATACTTTGTTGCTTATCAATGCTTGTGCTTTGGCACCTTTATTGGTTAAATTGTATGTGGCATTCGTATCCAACTTTATGCGCAGAGGAAACCTATTTCCCAATGCCATTCCATTGAGAGATAGTACGGGCAGGAATTTTGAATTTTCAGCCGCGGCAATATCCTTTGCCATTGCTTGTAAAACCATTGCCGATTCGAGTGTATTACGTTGCAGGTAAGCAGAGAAATTCCGTTCATTGAAATAATACATCCTCAATCCGGATAGGAACGCTGAATCAGCACCATCTTTTTTCAAGACTTCATAAGCCATAGGCCCAAAAGTATTTCGGTTTTGAAACATGGATTCATAAGGCAAATTCCAAAAGATTCCGCCTTCAACATTTTTTGCTATATGCTGGTATAAAAAGCCTGAGAAATGAGGCAAACCCAGTTTTTGTTTGATGGCAGTTAACATCAATCTATCCAAAAATGCTAGATTTTCTTCGTCGAAACTACCTAGCAATTCCTCGTATTTCAAAGGTTCACGAGCCTCAGCCAACAAATACAAAGCTCGGAGTTTACCGGTGCCTTGAAACTTGTGCAAATTGCTTCTGAAATAATCCAAGCCTTTGTTGAGCACACGTGTTTCATAGCCTTGCTTTTCGGCTTCCTGCAAACTCTTAACTACATAAAAAGTCAACCAGATTTCAGGAGTCGATGATGAAAACCAACCAAATGAACCGTTTCCAGATTGTTGTGCTTCTAGTTTTCGAATGCAGGTGCGAATTAAATTCTCGTCGCCAAACGAATCATTCATCAATCTACAAAGTGCTTTTTCAACTAATAAGGCATTCATTTTGGAGCTAGTTTGTTCAACACATCCATACTGATAATCTCTAAGTCTACCAATTTCTTCTCTTAGCAACTGACTGTATCCATGAACAACACGAAGTTCATAAGTACCTGAAGCTTCCGTGCTGATTTTCCAAACTGAGTCTTGATTTAGCAGTTTTTGCTGAAACAAGTTTGTTTCAATACCAGCAGGTAATACTGGCAATAAAAAGGTTTCTGCATCGGCATAATTTCCATCTGACTTTAATCCATATTTCAAAGCAAGTGTATCAGTGCTAGACACATCAACTCGAACACTTTCGGTATGTCCTTTTTGAATTCGAACAGAATCGGATTTTATCAAGCTATCACCCAAAGAAAAATGGGTATGAACTTCTAGCTCTTCACCTGTATAATTACTTAATTTCCCTTTAATATGAATTTGATCGCCCTTTATGGCAAAGTTAGGAATATACAAACTCGCAGATAATGGCTTATAGGCGCGTAACTGCCACTTGTTCGTTCCCGATTGAAAATGCTCGTTCATAGCTAAAATCCAAGTGTCCCAGCGGGTAATATTGTCTGGGAAATGAATGCTTACATGTGCCTCTCCTAGCTTGTCTGTAACTAAATTTGGAACCCAAAATGCATAATCACGAAACACACTTCGGCTGTTTTTCACAGTTGCATCTGAAGCAAGTTGAATCATCCTTTGCCTTTCCTCATTAGCTGAAAAATTCGATTTGAATTTGGCATTTGCATCTATAGCATTTTGTGGAAGATTGCCTTTTTCTGAAACTCGAATGCCATCAATATAATAGGCAGAACCCTCTACCCGACTGCCACGGATAATAGGTGTATTATAACCAACTCTGGATTCAACTCCCATAGTAGTGTATGCAATACTATTTACATTACGCACGGGTGTAGCCATTACTTCTTTGGAGGTATAGCTTTGACCTCGCATTCCCCCCCTATCAACAAGATCTCTTTTTTGAGTAATAACCACTTCCTGCAATTGCCTATCCGAACCTTGCATAGTAAAGTTTACATGCCTTACAAAATCGCTTTCTATAAGTATCCCTTTAATAATGGTTTGTGAATAACCAATATAATTGGCTTGAAGTGTGTATTCTCCCGGAGCAAGATTACGGAAAAGAAATTCACCATCGTCATCCGACAAGCCCGATAGTACCCTTACTCCATTCCGAATCAATGCTATAGAAACATAATCTAAAGGAGATTTGGTTAACATATCTACAACCCTTCCTTTCAACATGCCTGTTCCATTGAGGTAAACAGGACTTTCATTTTCCTGGGTATTACCCATGCTTTGTTGAGTGGTAGTTCTAGTTTTGTCTAAATCCGATATTACCCTTTTACCAAAATACACTCCCGGTCCAGATTGGCCATCAAAGCCGCATTTATTCAAGCGCACTGAAAAACTATGCAACCTATTTTTCTGAAGATGAATAGAATTAATCAATGTAATACATGAGCCATATCGGGTTAATCGCATTTGATAATTCCCTGCATCAATATCGCGAACTATAAAACTACCTGTTTTATCCGAAAAGGAAATTCCTTTTACTTTACCTTGTTGCTCCAGTGTAATTATTACATTTTCGAGAGTAGTTCCCTTTTCATCAAAAACAAATCCTGAAACTACCGGGCTCCTTTCTTCTAAAGCTGAAATTTGAACAGGTAATTTCTCTCGAACTTCAATATAATCTTCCTTCCTGTAACTCACTTGCATCGACTCCCTCAATTGGTATTCGGTGTGCAATTGCCTGCTCAGTTCTCTTACCTCATCCAAAATACCACAAGGTTTATCGAAATACAATGAATCCAATGAAATGCATGTCTTTCCATTGGCTAGTATGCGCATGTTACTTATCTTGTAAACAGTATTGTAGGACGAAATAAAATACATATCATAAATACCTGGCTTCAGCATAAATGAATGAATAGAATACGAAGAACTCATTTCAGGATTGAGTAAACTCTCCAATTTATCCTCTTTGTTAAAAAACAATACATTGCTCAATTCTGTCTGATTTGAAGGCTTAATATCAACTTGAACCAATTGCGGATTGGGATTTACTTTAGGAACAAAGCGAGACTTCAGCAAACATCTTTCATCTGCCGCCGGAAACTTCTTTTGAAAGCCAAATTGTGCTGCGGTAAGCGGTACTGGTAACGCATAAGGTGCTAGGTTGAAGGTATCGTAAAGGGAACTAAAACTTTCATCGTTGGTTTTAAAGAACCTAAACCCATATTCCAATGAATCGGGCAATTGGTTTTCAATTACCAAGCGATTGTTAAATAACACATAGGTATTTCCTGATTCAAAGCGAAGTTTTTGTATCGGCTTTCCATCCAAAACCAATTCCATACTGTCTTCTTCAAACAAACCCGAATAAATTAATTTTTTAGAGGAAAGAGATTCTCTTTCACGGTAAATAGGCGCTGTAAGTTTGGCAATTCGGTTTCGCTGAACCACATAAAAACCTTCCGATATCGAGGCTCTACTTGTAACATCCAAAACTAGCATATGCTTCCTTATTTTCGTCAATTCATCCTTGCTCCAAGCTTGTTGAACAGCGCAAGCTTGCTTTTGGATTCCAGCAGGTAAACACAAGGTATCAAAAGCCAAAACATAGCGAGAACTATCTTCAAAATCTATTGAAGGAAGTGTAAAAATTGCACTACGTGTTCTTAAGCTTAATTGATGTTTTCCTTTGGGGATTAGCAAAGCATTGGTTCCTTTGTTTTCGCCTTCAAGCACTAAGGGAATTCCATCCAATTCTACCGAATAAAAAGTTATGCGCTTGCCATTTCCAGTAAGAATGGGAACCACTTCAACTTGATTTTTTTGCAGCGCTAATCGTTCCTTAATAAACAATTCGTTGGGATAACGTAGGCGGTAATCCCCCTCCTTTATTAAGCCTGTTTTTAACAAATAAGTGTACGAAGGATTGTAAATACTTTGAATTTTTGTGAACTCAGGCCAATAAATCAAACAGGTATTTTCTGTAAGTAACAATTTATCTTTTTCACTGCTAAAGGATTTCAATTCAGGAACATCAAAATCCTCAAACTGTGCATTCACCCCAAATGCCGTTAAATTCGCATATGGCACTGGTTTTCTAAAGGCATCTTTTACCTGAATATCTAGAGCAATACTTTGTCCAGGATAAATCTGATTAGGCAAATTGGTCTTCACTATCAGTTCCCTTTCTTTAAATGAAAAAACAGATTCATAAATCCATTTGTGGCATCGGTAAACCAGCGAATGAAACACATTGTATGAAGCTGAGGAGGTATCACTCAATACATAATTTAAATTGCGTGTATTACCCCATTTTATCAACATATCGTCTTTGTAAATCCGGTAATAAAATTCAAGTTGAGCAGGATTATTACTCTGAATAAAAATACTATCGTGTGTGCGTTTACCTGTTATAAGCGATTGCAGTTCTAGGCGCGGAAGATTAAGACTAGCTAACAAATTCCCAGCAGTATCCAATAGCTGATAGGCATCGCAATTTTGGTAAATACGCCAAGTAATTGGTAGCATGACTGTATCCCTTACTAAAATTGTACCGTTATTCAATCCTACCAAAATAGCCTTATGTGCTACCGATTTTCCATAAGAAATCAATGCTGCTTTCAATTGGTAATCTTCCAAAGTTAAACTGGCATAACTTGGCTTTTGAATAATTGACAGCATAAACTCTTCCTTCTTCAATTCACCCGCAGCATTGCTAAAACTGAGTTCAGCCTTTATTTGCATATCCATGGCAGGCAAACTATCAACAGGAATAACTATCTCGGTTAATGAACTAATTTCTAGGTCCTGAGTTTTTTCCAACAAACTATGGTACCATTCGGCAGGAATAAATTGAATAGAGTCGTAAAAATCTGCATAGGAAACCAGCTTCAAACGTAGTTTCACACGCGCATCGGTGAGTGGCAATCCATTGGCATCTCGAGCCGAAACCTGAAAACGAATCTCTTCCTTTTTATACAACTTATCCCGTTCAAGTTGCGCAGTATAGCTGCTATTTCTAAGCTTATAGGCTTCAATTAAAAAATGGGAAGTTTGCAAACGGTCGCCCCATTGATTTTCCAATTCAAGGGTATATTTCTGATCCAGCTTTAAGGTATCAGCCAGCTTAAACTGGTACACATAAGCACCTCTGCTTTGTGGCTTCAACGTTGCTAATAGAATAGGCTTATTAGTTTGGTATTGCGGAATCAAATACAACTTCAGTGAAGAGGTATAAGCCTTCCCATTTGTATTCAATACATAAGCCTTCATCTTTACACTATCACCTGGTTGGTACTTGGGCTGATTCAGTAAAAAATACCCATACGAAACTACAGGCCTTCCAGCAGGTACTGACCTAGGTGCAGGAGGATAAGCAGGTTTATCGCCACTCACAATACCCATTAGAAAAGCCTCTCCCCTTTTTAAGTAATAGTAACGTTTCTTTCTGTTACGTTCAAAAGGATAACATTGGCAAGCACTATCAAAAGGAATAATTTTCCCTTCCAAATCAAAACTAACATCACTTAATTGACGAAAAGAAGAATCGAGTAAAATTAATTCAACCCGACCGTTATAGGCATTCACTATAGGCCGCGCAAATGGCACAGCAACAATTTCATATTCCAGTCGCGGTTCGCGGTAAGTAACCAGGGCATACATACCCGGAGTTAGCTTAGGTCGATAGCCAGTAAAACTATCCAGCTTATGCTTAAAAACGGGAACACTATCAAGCAAATAATGCCGAGCAACATCAGCAGAATCAAGCTTAAACACATAAGTATAAGGAAGCTTAGGCGAAAACGAAGCGTATTGCGCAAACAAAGCCGAACTCAATAAAATAGCTAGAAAAAGAAGTAACGCCGAACCTTTCATAAGTAGAAAATAAAGAAAGTGGAACAAAAAGAAACTATGTATTAGTCAAGACTTAAAACAAAATAGCTGCATCGCAAGAAACAGTTTGGAGTGTGAGTATTGAGCAAGAACGGAAAACAGTATTGAGTGTGAGCCGAAGACAGTATTGAGTGTGAGTATTGAGCATGAACCGGAAGCAGTTTTGAGAGTGAGCATTGAGCAAGAACGGGAGGCAGTATTGAGCAAGAACTAAGGACTTATACTTCAAACTGTATTTGTTCCTCAAAACTCAAAAACAGTATTGAGTTTGAGTATTGAGCATGAAAGGGAGGCAGTTTGGAGTGTGAGTATTGAGTGTGAGTGTTGAGCAAGAACGGGAGGCAGTTTGGAGTGTGAGTATTGAGCATGAGTATTGTGCAAGTGCGAAAGACTAACACTTCAAACTGTTATTGTTCCTCAAAACTCACACTCAAACTCACACTGATTCTCTCCACACTCACACTCAAACCCACACTCCCTGCCTAAATCTCTAGCTAAATGATTTTTATTTTATCAAAAAAGCACAATAAAATTTTCAAGATTACCTATTTAAAGTATAAGATTTTAAATCGAATTATTGCGAATAATTGTATAAAGAATTTGACTTACAGAAACTAAGTTTAAACAATTATGATTTCGAAAAATTAGTATGAAACCACAAGGCAAAAGTTTATCCCAAACAAATTTCAGGTCTAGTATTGAAGCTAAAACTGAGTGCTTCAAAAAGAGACCAATAATAAATCTTTTGGATGAAGTTTTTCGAAGATGAATTAAAAAATCAGGGAATAATCTAAAGTATCTTGAAACAACAACTTGGGGGTTTGGAATTATCAATTTGCCTTTTTATCGTTTATTAACGGACTTGGTAAACGCTGTTGGGGCAAACATTGCCAGTCTGAATGCAGACTTGTTTTCCGCGCTATCAATAAAGAATTTTGGATCTTTTTCCAATGGTTTTCGCATTGGTAAAAAACAACTATTTTGATTGTATTCTTTAGCTAATTCATTGAATTTTACAAAAACTGGCAACCCATTGTATTCATCAGCTATTATGATATCGTAAATTATGTTTAATCGACCATTTGTGTCTTTAACTTCAGGAAATATTTGTTCTTTACTTGTTATGAATTCAAAAAACGAATTGTTCTTCCATTTAGCTTTTGGATATTCATTTCTGTTGACATCCAAAATTCTTTCATTAAGGTAATAATAATTTTGTGAATACTTACCTGAAATACTTCCCCTTTGTTGTATTGTGCCATGCTTGAAATTCCAATAGTTCCTATCATGTCTTAAATTCATATCTATTAGCAGTCCAACTTCATCTTTAATATGCAGTGGGTTGTTTCTAAACCAATCATTTTTAAGCCAATTAAGAAAGTATAAATTACATTCATCCATTTCTTCATTATTTTCAAAAAACAAAGTATCGGCATTCAAAACATATTCTAATTCTTCTTTTAAAGGTATCCTGAAATTAGGGTATAAGTAATTGCTATTCCATACTATTTCACCCCTCCAACAACTTGAATCTTTATGCTTCCATTGTTTAAATTTATTCTTTTTATCATTGATTATTAAATCATCATAATAGGTTAGCCCATATGCAAAAGACTCAAGATTAAAAGAATTTTCACCTAATCTTTTTAAGGGTTCAGGCTTTATAATCTTTTGATTTAACAAAATATATTCATTCAGTCTATCAGACCTCCACATGCAGTATTCTAAAATCTGTTCAGATGAAAGACCTAGTACTGGAAAATTTTCGTATGCGGGATGAAAGAAGAACAGCCATTTCGATTTATCGGATGGAAGAAATTGCTCATAACTTTTACTATCTCGAAACCTAATGTATTGAAATAAAACAAAGATAAAATATTCTTTATTGCTTGTAAGGTGCTTACTAATAAGAAATGGCTTTAATGAATCCTTAGGACTTGGGTTGAAGTAAATGAGATTTTGTGGTTTGTATTTTTGGTTTGGAGTAAAAGGCGTTTCTTTTAAAATAAATGACGTTACAAATAATATGCAACTGCCTAAAAAAATAGCCCTTAACAATTGTTTCACTTGTATGATTTTAAGTATTTGAACATTGTATTTCAAATATAACTAATAACCTTGCATTTTAACTTACACCCGAATATCTCCCCTCATGTCTCTAATTTCCTTCAAACACTCTATAATCAAATAATATTTCATCTAGTTTATCATCTAGCGCCAAACTCGATGAAATTTTAGACAAATCTGGTGGGTGAAGCAATTTGAATCGTCATTCATGTAATTTTTTACTGAAATTAATTTTTTATCAATTTCTGACTGTAACTAATTCCATTACTATCTATTACCATTATTAAATAAACACCAGACTTTAAACCTCTACCATCAATTTCACTATTATTGGAATTAATTATTTCGTTACCTAGTAAATCGTAAATAACAACTTTCTCTAGTTTTAGATTATTTAAGAATGATATATGAATTGTTTCACTAAATGGATTTGGGTAAATAATTACTTGATTACTTAGTTTTAATTCATTCATCCCGGTGCTTGAAGAAACATTTACTACAAGTGATTTTTGTGCACCAGTGCAACCTAGATTAGAAGTTTCTGTCACCTTAATTGTATCAATTCCTTTTGTAAGCCATTTTACTTGAATTTGATTTGAACCAGCTCCTGATTGAATAGCTCCTCCCGATATAAGCCAATTAAAAACTGAACTGCCCATACCATTTACAGAATAGGAAGTTGTATCTAATTCAGACGCATTTGTTAAACCAACAATATTGCTGGTATTTGGTGATGGATTGACTGTTAAGTTTAAAGTTGCAGAACTATCACAACCTTCAACATTGGTTAATCCGGTTTTAGTTTGAGTTCCGGCTGAATTAAATGTTAACCCATTCCATGAATAAGGTAAAGAACTTTGGCAAATGCTAAGATTACTAGTTGAAATTTTAGTTGGTTTAATTGTTAAATTTAAAATAGTTATACTGTCGCAACCTACAGAATTAGTTAAATAAACAGTATCTATACTATTTGAATTATATGTTCTTCCATTCCAGGAATAAGGCACTGAAGATGGACAAATACTTATACTATTTGTTGATGTTACAGCAAGACTAACAAGTAGTTTTAAAATTGTAATACTATCGCAACCTAAAGTACTTAATAAATGAATAGTATCTGTTGTAGAAGAATTATAGGTTCTGCTATTCCAAGTATAAGGCAATTGTTTTGGACAAATATTTATATTGGAAGTAGAGGTATTATTTGAATTAACGGTTAATTTTAATATATTAAAACTATCACAACCCACTGAGTTAGTTAAAAAAATTGTATCAATTTGACTAGAATTATAAGTTCTTCCGCTCCAAATATAAGGTAACCCAGTAGGACAAATACTTACATTTGTAATGTTAGTTGAAGATGGTTTTATAAAGCTAGTAATTGTCAAATTTTTTGTAATAGCTCCAGTTGAAGTACAAACAATATTACCAATTGGCGAGCCAGTTGCAGAGTTTTTTAAGCGAACAAATACTGTTGTATTATTTACGTTTCCTGATGTTTGAGTTAGAGTAACACTATTCAAAAAAACAGAATTTGCATTTGTGCTTACCTCAAAACCGGGTGAAGCAGTTACTATAATATTTGAAGTTAAACTTACACCCCCAATTGTAAAAAACAGGGGCACAGAAGCAACTCCAGAGCACGTATTTAAATGATTGAAGTTGCTTGTTATATTTATAGATGGAGAAGTTTGTGGGTTATTTCTATATACTGATACTAGATTTGTACTTTCATTATTAACTACTAAATCTGACCTACCATCTCCATCTAAATCGCCAATAGCCAAAGATCCCGGAGATGAACTTACTCCCAAATGGGTCACAATTAAAAATTGGGGAGTAATTGAAAAAACATAATTTTGGAATAAAAAATTATCGAAACGATTAACCTTC
>JBIMKP010000030.1:0-57029 GCA_051861545.1 Bacteroidia bacterium
ATTTTGAATAATTTTACTCAAAATTAATTTATTAGCCCGCAACCTATTTGCGGGCTGGTAAACATGCGGATAATCGTAATCCTCATATCTTCTATTTGAAATAGTATAATGGGCAACCAATTCGAAATTTCTATTTATTTGCCATTCACCGCCAATTTCTAGTTCTTTTACCTCATATGTTCTTGCATCTCTTTCATGCTTTTTTCCACCATCATAATACTGGTATCTTACAAAAGGAATTAAAATTTGTTTTTTGAATTTAGCTAAATAAGACAATGTTATATAACCGCCTTTTAAAGATGAAACTTCAACAGAATCCGTAACTTTATTAAATTCAGGTCCTTTACCAACAGTATATTCGGCTTGAATACCAAATGGTTTAGGATAAATAACAAAAGTGCCAGCTACTCTTTGATCGAGGTAATTTAAATCTGTATTTGTTTTAATCCCTGTACTAAGATTTGATTTAGGCATAACCCATTTACCGGTATATCCTTGGATACCTAATTCAATAATTTGTTTCTTAAATTCAAAAGGATAAGTAATTCTGCTTACAATATGCGGTTCATTATTTAATTCTACGTTATTAGCTGTTTGACCATTATATGCCCCGAAAGCGAAAATACCATAATCGCCACTACCTTTTAAACCATCATTAACCAAACTAGAGAATAGTTTTCTTTTATTTTGGGGGGCCCAATAAAAAAACAAGCCCAAATCTCGTTCATTAGAAACTGCGCTATTTAGAGCATCATTTCGATCAAGTGCCAATCTATTTTGACTTGATTGCATATTTTCAAAACCATAAGGTATTTTACTTTGTCCAATTCTAAATCTGAATTCATTATCATCATCAACACCAATATCAAAATATGCATCTCTTAGTTGACCAAAATGTAATCTTTCAGTAGAAGGACTGCTAGCAAAATCAGGTTGAACATATAGATAAACATTTTTACTTAATTGCCCGAAGAAAATAATTCGCATACGTCTCATAAAAAAACCGCCATCTTTTCCCCACGACCTATCGCATTGTTCACAACCTAAATTTTCATTGGTTTCTAAAAGTCTATTATATCTAATCTGCATATAACCTCTTATAGAAATGCTTTCATACCATTTTTTTAGTTGAGCAATTTCTGGCGAAGGTTTAATTATTAAACTATCAGATTGCCCAAAAGAATTTATCGTTAAAAGTACTAACAATAACCCCAAAAATACTGCTTTTTTCATTTCTACAATTGCGTATTAACAGTTGAAATGAAATTCATTAACAAACGGGAATTAAAATTACAGAGCGAATTCCCAATAAAATTTGAGCCAATAGTTGTATTAATTTTTTGTAAACTCCTCTTCATAAAAGGAAATTTTATCAAAATCTCAGAACACCTAATTACTTGATAATTAATAACGTAACACAAAGTTAACATTGGCGCGAAATGGACCCCTCCTAGAGATTTCCTTTTAAAACTCGACAAGAATCGAGAATAGCTTAGTTTCATTAAAATAATTTATTGTTTTGATCGACAATCACTTAACACCAAAATTTTTCCTTTTTAATGTTAATTAATTGCCACAATAGTATTAAGTTATTGTTAAGCCAATGTTAAGTCGCCTAATTTATTTTAAGTTTGTCTCGAAATTAAAATTCTATGATATTTAATACAATCATTCAGTTCTTTACTCCGAAGGACAAAGTTTTTTATTCCTTGTTTGAGGAAGTTGCAATCAATGTAGCAGAAATGGGAAAGCTAATGAAAGAGGTAGTAGCTGAACCAGATTTTGACAAAAGAGCTGTTATAATTAAAAAAGTAGAGGATTTAGAACATCATAATGACAATTTAACTCATCAAATTTTCACAGAGCTAGGCAAAAATTTTATTACGCCATTTGATAGAGAAGACATTCATTACTTAGCAACCTCGTTAGATGATATTTGCGATTATATCTATGCCACGTCAAAAAAAATAAATTTATATAAAATAAATACCAATGATACCGGCATGCAAAAAATGGCTGATATTATTGTTTTAGGAGCCGATTCTATCAAAACCGCAGTTCTGGAATTAAGAAACATGAAGAACATGCGTAATATTACCGATGCGATTGTAAAAGTAAATAGTTATGAAAATCAAGCAGATGACCTATTTGATTTATCAATTGAGAAATTATTTGATACTGAAAATGATATTAAAACATTGATTAAAAAGCGCGAGATTTATCAAATCATGGAAATTGTAACTGATAAATTCGAAGATGCAGCTAATGTTATTGAAACAATCGTAGTAAAATACGCATAAACTCTTTACTATGAGTTACTTATTTGTTATTATCATTCTTGCATTGGTATTTGATTATATCAATGGCTTTCACGACGCCGCAAATTCAATTGCAACCATTGTTTCTACAAAAGTATTAACCCCATTTCAAGCTGTAGTTTGGGCTGCATTTTTTAACTTTGTAGCGTTCTTTATTTTTAAAGATCATGCAGTTGCAAACACAATTGGAAAAACTGTTCACAAAGAATTTATTACTCTTGATGTAATTTTTGCAGGTTTAATTGCTGCAATTGCTTGGAATTTAATCACTTGGTGGTACGGAATTCCTTCTTCTTCATCTCATACATTAATTGGTGGTTTTGCAGGAGCGGCAATTTCACACGCTTATATTACTCAAGGATTTACTGCATTTAGTTCCATTGTTGAAATGGAAAAAATCACAAAAACGGTTCTATTTATTTTCATCGCACCCCTGATGGGTATGGCTATTTCAATGATTATCACATTAGTAACCATCATTAGTAATACTTGGAAAAGAATTGCCATCATTTTATTGGCTGCAGTTGGAACCTGGTTTCTATTCGACAAACTAGAACAAAACAAATTGCATGATAATCTTGAGAAGTTTTATGGAATTGACAAAATTAAAAAGGAAGTTTCTAAAGACCCATCATTGACATTTAAACTTGATTCGCTAGAAACTTTGAGCAAGGCTTCAACTCCATTATTAGCAGAATATAATTCAATTAAAGGAGAAGGAATTGCTCAAAAAGTAAAAGATGAGTTGAAACAGGATGTGGATGTCAAAAAAATGGCAAAAGACCTAAACAAAGCTGACAATTCCTTCATTGTTAACGGTTTAATGTTGGCGATTCTGATTTTTATTTTCACATATATTTATGTTGAAAAAGTAAAAACTCCAACTGCTTACAAAATGGCCAATATGTTCAAAAAGTTGCAGTTATTGTCATCTGCGGCCTTCAGTATTGGACATGGTGGTAATGATGCACAAAAAGTTATGGGAATTATTGCAGCAGCATTAATTGCAAATGGCGATATCACAGATTTTAAACAAATGCCCGATTGGGTGCCTTTAGCATGTTATGCAGCAATTGGTTTAGGTACGATGAGTGGTGGATGGAAAATTGTAAAAACAATGGGTACAAAAATCACTAAAGTTACTCCATTAGAAGGAGTTAGTGCTGAAACATCTGGAGCAATAACCTTATTCATGACCGAACAAATGGGAATTCCAGTAAGTACAACTCATACAATTACGGGTTCAATTATTGGAGTTGGAGCTACAAAACGTTTATCTGCTGTTAGATGGGGAGTTACAGTTAATTTACTGTGGGCATGGATTTTAACTATTCCAGTTAGCGCGGTAATTGCAGGAATAACTTATTATATTGTACATTTATTTTAATATGAATAAATCCTTAATATATATCACTATTCTCTGTTTTAGTATTATTACACTTTTTGTGTCTTGTACTAGCAATTCAAGAAGTTCAATACCTAAAACGGGCAGTTTTGGAGAATTAGTAGATTTAAATGCCAACTTTTATAATCCAAGCGATACCCAGAATTTAGATGAAACTTTATTTTCTGGTGAAATTGTAAATTATTGCAAAGGTGAAGGATGTTGGTTAAGTTTAAAAAACGAAAATGGTAAACCGATTTTAGTTGAAATCAAAGACAAAAAATTTGTTTTACCATTGGATATAAATGGAACTAACGCATTTATAAAAGGAAAACTTGAATACGTTCAAGCAGAAAAGTACGATTTTAAAATTGTAGCAAGTGGAATTGTAATAAAATAAAAAAGGGCTGAAATTTCAGCCCTTTTTTATTAAGCTCTTGCAACTAACTCAATATTATTGAGTTTGCGAGCATGCTCCATAATTATTTCAATACTAGATTCAGATGGTTCAGTTTCAAGTTCATCCAACATTTTAATTGTTTGTTTGAACTCTAAAAAGCGTTTCTGAAGCTGTGGATTTACCTGAAGTTCAGCATCCATTGCGGACTTTTCTTCAGCATCCATTTCGTCATAAATGTAAAGGAGCAATTGGTTTTCAGAGTAATTTTCACTCATAAGCGTTTTATTCGTTACGCTAAGTTAACGTATTGAATTGAAAATTATTTTATGAGTTCAAAAAAAATTATATCTGAACGCCTTTTTCTAACATTAACTTTCTTAAATTATTTAAAGCATAACGCATTCTACCTAAAGCAGTATTTACGCTAACCCCTGTTGCATCGCCAATTTCCTTAAAACTCATATTACCCCAATGACGCATAATTACTACTTGTCGTTGTTCTTCAGGCAAATATTTTACTAAATCCTTAATTTTTTCTTCAGTTTGATACTGAATAATTTTATCCTCCTTGGTACCTTCTTCAGCTATTACAAGGTATGAAAAGATATCATTACCCTCACTATCAGTGATAGTAGTATCTCTTTTCATTTTACGTAAATAGTCAATAGTAAGGTTTCGCCCAACTCTAACAGCCCAACCTGAGAATTTTCCTTCTTCATTATAATTACCAGACCTTAAGGTAGTGATAATTTTAATGAATGCTTCCTGAAAAATGTCTTCGGCAAGACTTCTGTCGCGAACCAAAAGATAAATCGCAGTAAAGATACTACGCTTGTGGCGTTTAATTAATTCTTCTAATGCTTGATCGAGACCTGATTGATACATTTTCACCAACTCATGGTCACTAATTTTCTGCATGTTCATGGCAGTAAGGTTTAAGGGTTGAACAATAAAAACTAGTGTAGAGTTATTTCTATAAGCGGTGTTATTTTATGTATGTGTTGTACTAATTGGTTGTTAAATCAAAATTAGTAAAATATTATTAATATGCAAGTTTTTCTGAAAAAACTTTAAAAATCCTTATTTAACAGGCCTTATAGCCTTTAAATTATTAATCTCTGGTTTAATAATATTAAATCGAATCCCCATTGAAAATTGAATTATTGCCAATGGTACCTTTAAATTCTCCAATGATGTACTAACAGGATTTCCATTTGTATCAGTAAATTTAATGGTTCCATAATCTGGTCGACCATACATCATATCAACTCCTGTAAACAATGAAATACCTGAATTCAGATGAATATTAGCGCCTATACCTGCTTGAACCAATCCTGTAACTACTGTAGAGCTTTTCCATTTTATAATTATTGCTGAATCATAGTTTAAATTATAACCCGGACTACCTAACCAAGCTATTCCTAGACCTAATTTTCCAAATAATTCATAATGTTGGTTACTATACTTTAATTTACTTCCTATTATTAAAGCTCCTTGGTTCCATGATTTTAATATTTGAACAGATCTGACATCTGTATTATTGAATAAAATCAACCTATTAAATGCATCGTAATCAACCTTATTTTTATTGTAGGCAATTGAACTATACATATTAAAGTAATTTGATTTTGTTTTGAAATCATAAACCAAACCAGCATGAAAACCAGTTTGAGCAATACCATTTTCACTTAAAGGAAAATCTTTTGCACCATACATTCCAAATGGTAAACTGGGTCCACCATAAACTGTAATAGATTGAGAATTTACCTTCTGTATAAAAAGAATGGTAAAACAAAAACAAATTAGCCGAGTAGTTTTTTGTAATCTTGCAATCATTGAGTAAAAATTACTTTTGGGAAAAATAAGAAATGTCAGGTAAAAACCAACAAGATATATTTATAAAAGGTGCAAGGATGCACAATTTAAAGAACTTAGATGTAAGTATTCCGAGAAATAAATTAACTGTTGTCACAGGTGTTTCGGGTAGTGGAAAATCAAGTTTAGTTTTTGATACATTATACGCTGAGGGGCAAAGACGTTATGTTGAGAGCCTTTCTGCCTATGCGCGTCAATTTTTAGGTAAAATGAATAAACCTGATGTGGATTATATTCATGGCATCTCCCCTTCTATAGCAATTGAACAAAAAGTTAATACTAGAAATCCGCGTTCTACAGTAGCAACTTCCACAGAAATTTACGACTACCTAAAGCTACTTTTTGCCAGAATTGGCTCAACTTATTCCCCTATTAGTGGTCGCCAAGTTAAAAGACATGCAGTTGAAGATGGTGTTGATTATATCTTGAATCTGGATGAATCAACAAAAGTTTTGATTTTAGTAGAAATCAAAGAAGGTGAAAACGGATTAAAAAAAACACTTGAAACTTATCTTCAAAATGGATTTTCTAGAGTGATGTTGAATGACGAAACTTTAGATTTAGAAGATGCAATTTCAAATTTACCAACCACAAAAAAAACTAAATCAAAACCAGATATTTTCTATTTAATAGTAGATCGATTTTCGGTTTTAAAAGACGATGATGAGTTTTCTGGAAGAATTGCAGATAGTATTCAAACTGCATTTTATGAAGGACATGGAGAGTGTATCATTGCATATTTTAATCAACAAAACGAAAAAATTAGTGAAGTCTTAAATAATCGTTTTGAATTAGATGGAATGGTTTTCGAAGAACCATCCGTAAACTTTTTTTCATTCAATAATCCCTATGGAGCTTGCAAAACTTGTGAAGGTTTTGGAAGTGTTGTGGGTATAGATGAAGACCTAGTTATTCCAGACAAATCTCGTTCAATTTTTGACGATGCAATTGTGCCTTGGAAAGGCGATAAAATGAGTGATTGGAAAACCATTTTCTTAAAGGTTTCTGCTAAATCAAAATTCCCAATTCATAAGCCTTATTACGAGTTATCACAATCGCAAAAAAACTACTTATGGGATGGAGATGATACTTGGGTAGGATTACATGGCTTTTTTGGTGAATTAGAAAAACAAACGTATAAAATTCAATACCGAGTAATGTTAGCTCGTTACCGCGGAAAAACTAGCTGTCCGGATTGTAAAGGAACTCGCTTAAGGAAGGATGCTTCTTATGTAAGAATTACAGAAATAAACGAAAACATCAAATCTTGGAAAGATTATTTGAGTTTGAGCAATATTCTTTTAATGAGTATTGATGATGCAGTTACCTATTTTAAAAACTTACAAATAAGTGAACAGCATCAAATCATAGCTAAAAGAATGTTAACCGAGATTACTAATCGTTTAGGATTCCTTCAAAATGTTGGTTTGGGTTATTTGTCATTAAACAGGCTTTCAAATACTTTAAGTGGTGGTGAAACACAAAGAATTAATTTAGCTACTTCATTGGGTTCAAGTTTAGTTGGTTCTTTGTATATACTTGATGAACCTAGTATTGGCTTGCATAGTAAAGACACAGAAAAACTCATTGAAGTATTAAAACACCTGCGTGATTTAGGAAATACTGTTGTGGTAGTAGAACACGATCAAGATGTGATGGAACAAGCTGATCATATTCTGGATATTGGTCCACTTGCTGGTATTCATGGTGGAAACCTTGTTGCTCAAGGAACTCTTAAAGAAATAAAAAAAGAAGGTATTAGTTTAACAGCTAAATTTTTATCAGGTGTTGAAGAAATTCAAATTCCTGAAAAAAGAAGAAAGTGGACTGATTATATCGGCGTGAAAGGCGCAAGACAAAATAATCTAAAAGGTATTGATGTTAAATTCCCGTTACACATTTTTACAGTAATAACAGGTGTTTCTGGTAGTGGAAAAACAACCTTAATCAAAAGTATTTTATACCCTGCTATTCAAAAACATTTAGGCAATTACAGTGGCGAAAAAACTGGCCAATTCGAAATGTTAGAAGGAAATATTAATGGTATAAAAGCTGTTGAATTTGTAGACCAAAATCCTATTGGTAAATCTAGCCGTTCAAATCCTATAACCTACATAAAAGCTTATGATTCAATTAGAGATTTATATGCCTCACTAGCTATAAGTAAATCTAGAGGTTATAAACCGCAACATTTTAGTTTTAATGTTGATGGAGGCCGTTGCGAAACCTGCCAAGGAGAAGGCGAAGTAACCATTGAAATGCAGTTCATGGCAGATATTCATTTACTTTGTGAATCGTGCAATGGAGCGAGATTCAAAGAGGAAATTTTAGATGTTAAATACAATGGAAAAAGCATTTCAGATTTATTAAACATGAGTGTTGATGAAGCCATTGAGTTTTTTAAAGAAGATATAGCTATTGCCAATAAACTAAAACCTTTACAAGATGTAGGATTAGGCTATGTGCAATTAGGTCAAAGTTCTAACACATTAAGTGGTGGTGAAGCTCAAAGAGTAAAACTTGCCAGCTTTTTAGGGAAAGGTAAAAATCCCGACCCTGTTCTTTTTATTTTTGATGAACCAACAACAGGCTTACACTTTAATGATATCAGAAAATTACTAAAGTCATTTGATGCACTTATATCTCAAGGTCATAGTATTTTGGTTATAGAACACAATATGGACATCATTAAATGTGCAGATTATATTATAGATTTAGGTCCTGAAGCCGGAACAGATGGAGGAAATTTAGTTTTCGCTGGCACACCTGAAGAATTGATTAAAGTTAAAGGAAGTTATACAGCTAAGTTCCTAAAAGAAAAATTAAACTAAAATGAGCATCACTCAACAACCAAAAGTTATACCTTTTAAAGCAATGATTATTCATGAAGATGAACAACTCATTTTCATCAATAAACCTGCACATTATTCTTCGTTAGATGATAGACATGGAGATGTATTTTCAATTATACGACAAGCTAAAAAATACAACGAAAACTTGCAACTATGTCACCGTTTAGACAAAGAAACAAGTGGTATTCTTGTACTTTCAAAAAACGAAGATATTTACAGAGAGATGTCTATTTTGTTTGAAAAAAGAGAAATAGAAAAACGTTACCATGCCTTTGTTGGTGGCGTTTTATCAGTTCAAGGTGCTGAAATTAAATTACCATTAAGTCAAACAGCTAAAGGTGTTGCAAAAGTTGATATGAAAGAAGGAAAACCTTCAAAAACGTTTGTATCAACTTTACAAACCTTTCAACATTTTAGTTTATTAGAGTGTAAACCTGAAACAGGAAGATTACATCAAATTAGAATTCACTTAGCTTCACAGAATTTCCCTTTGGTTGCTGATACTTTGTATGGCGGTAAAATGCCATTTTTATCACATATTAAAGCTAAATTCAAAGAAAGTAAATGGGAAAATGAAGAGCCAATGATGAAACGAGTTGCTTTGCATGCTTATCAATTAAAATTTATTCTTGGCGAAAAACCCTATGAAATTACGGCTCCATATCCTAAAGACTTTGCAGTATTTTTGAAATTGGTTGAAAAATTCGACTCACATTAGAAGCACATTTCGATTCTTGTTTTAAGATTCCATTCACTTATAATTGTAAGAATGAATCTTCAATTAAAACAATGGATTGATGGAACTATTGGCCGTGGACTAGCTGCTATAAATGTAGTGCTTGTAAGAGGTGTAGGATTAATTCTTAAAAGAGATCATTCATTAAAAGAAGCTCCAGAAAACATTCTTGTCGTAAAAATGCTCGGTTTAGGAAGTATTTTAATGGCGATGGATAGTTTACAATCATTGAGAATAAAATATCCTCATGCGAAATTAATTTTAATGACAGGAAAAGGTGTTGCACCAGGAATTGAGCCTTTACAATTCTTTGATGAAATTTGGGTTCATAATGATAAAAGTATTTTTAAACTTATTGCATCTGGTTTTCAATTGCTATTTAAATCGTGGAGATTAAAAAAATTATGGGTAGTTGATTTAGAGGTTTACTCTGTATTAACAACATTATTTAGTGCATGGACAATGGCACAAAACCGATTTGGTTTTCAGCTTAACAAAGTACATTTTAGAAATTACCTGAACACACATAATTCTTATTTTAATCAATTTGTAACTGTTACTGAAAATTACGAATTATTGATTCAACAAATGAATGTGAAAGAAGCAATTCCTTATATCATTCAATTAAAAGAAAAGAATCCAAAACCATTAATTGATTATATAGCAATTAACAATACTTGTAGTGATTTAGGAGGGAATTTAAGGAAAATTGAATCCCAATTATTGAAAGAAATTATTGATTTACTATTAAACAATTCGAACTTAAAAATTGCACTAACTGGAGCCCCATCCGATTATCTTGAAAACGAGAACTTTTTAAAATCATATGGATTTGAAACCCAAGAGAGAGTAAAAAATATAGCTGGAAAACTGAGTTTCAAAGAGTATTATGAGTTTCTTCAATTCGAGTGTAAAGCAATGATAAGTATTGATAGTGCACCATTGCATATGGCCATGAGATTGGGTTTAAAAACATTCAGTTTATGGGGACCAATCAATCCACAACAGCGATTTAAATTCGAAAATCAGGATAAACACACTTACCATTTTTTACATAAAAATTGTTCCCCTTGTATACATTTATCAGATATTGTGCCATGTGGAGGAAATAATCATTGCATGAAAGACATGCAATTGAATCAGATTAAAGAACAAATTTTGAAACTTATTTAAGTATGAAAATAACAACAAATCAAACCAAATATATATTATTTATTTTTTGCTTTAGTTTGATATTATTCAGGCTACTTAACATCTCTATTTATACTGAAGGTAGGGCTAGAAGTGCTATTCTAGGAGATGCGTTTAGTGATAAAAACACAATTTCATCTGCCAAATTTTTTCTTGATTCAGGATTTTCACAAACTGTTTTTTTGCCTGTACATGAATACTATCCTAAAACTGAAGCAGCCCATCAAGTTTATACCCACTACCCTGCCCTACCAAATATTTTAGCAGGATTTTATGCAGTTGTTTTTCAAAGTATCGATGAAGACTTATTGCGTATTTTTCCTTTTTTATTATCCATGCTTTTTTTCTTTTTTATTTATAAAGTTTTGTTCAAGTTTTTGAACGATGAAAAAGCTGCATTAATTGGATCTGCTTCCTTATGGCTAGGTAGTTATTTCATAAATTGGGCTGATAATTTACACCAACACTTATATGGTGAATTCCTCAAATGGATTTATGTATATCTACTTTACCTCTATCATGAATCTGATAGAAAAAAACAGATTTACTTTTTCCTTATGTTGTTAATAATGGCAATAGAAGTAAATATCAGCTTTGAACAACCCGTGTTTTTAGGGATAGTTACATTAGGATTTTCTATTATTTATAAAAAAGGAATATTCTCAAAAGAAACTATTAGTGCAGCAATCGCACTATTTTTCGGACTATTTCTTCACTTGTACCAAAATGCCATTTACTTTGGTAGTTTTAAAGCTGCAATTGATGATTTAGTTCATGCATATACTTTTAGAGCAACTGGAGCAGATACTGTTGGCTACATAAAAGAAAAAGAATATACCTGGAAAAACTTTCCAGAAATTATGTTTGGTTGGTTCAATGGAATGGAACGTTTTTATGTTTTACCTGGCTGGAGTTTACTAATTTTATGGTTGTTGTTCTGGAAAGAAATTAAACTAAAACAAAATAAACTTTTCCAAATAAGTATAGCCCTTTTTGCTGCATCAATTGCTTGGGGATTTGTAATGAGTCAACATGCCTATATTCATGCATTTACCAATAAACATTTTTCAATATTTGTTGGTTTGAGTATGGCACTTTTAATACCATTGTACATCATAAAAATTAAAAAAGATTTTGCTGAAAATAATATAAAATGGAAAGCTTTCCATTTTATATTAATTGCTTATAGTATATTGATGTTTTTAACACAAACAGTTTGGGAAATCTGGTTGCAATTTGGCTTTTTGTATCCTCATTTTGGAACATAATACAAAGAATTAAAAAGGGTAAAATAAAGAACTTTTTTACTGCCAAAGATGTATTAAAATTCAAATGACCTATTCAACAAAAGAAAAAAGAAATAAGAATTTATAGCAGCAAACTCATTTGTTTTGAAAAACCTTCTAATTCCAACAAATAACGTTTTGCGGGCAAACCACCTGCATAACCTTGCAAATCTCCAGAACTAGCAATAACCCTATGACAAGGAACAATTATTGAAATGGCATTTGCACCATTTGCACCTGCAACCGCCCTTACAGCATTTTCATCTCCAAGTATTTTACTCAATTGAAGGTAGGTTCTTGTTTCACCATAAGGGATTTTCAATAACTCATCCCAAACTTTCTTTTGAAAATCGGAACCTGATAACAGTAAAGGCAATTCAAAATTTTTACGTTTTCGCGAAAGGTATTCCTGTAATTGTTTGATACAATTTTCGTGTAAAGGAGTAAATTCTTCAACAAGATTAGCATTTAAATATTGTTGAATTCTATTATCAACCTCCATGCGTTTTGCTCTGAATTTCCAATCGCATAAGCATAAACTACCTTCATAATCGCCAATAATTATTTCTCCAATAGGCAATTTATAATGAGTTATTTTGATAAGTGAATTCATCAATCAAACATAAACCTAAAATTCATTTTAATGAAAAGTGATATATTTTCTCATTGATGTTTATTTCAAAAAATTATCCCAAGAGTATATTGAATGCTTTTATTTCCCATCATAAGCATGCAAATTTGTTTATGGCAAAAAAACCAATCTTAATCATTTGGGGATTAATCTTACTTTTTCAAATTAAAGTAAAAGCTCAGCATACATATATTCCACTTGGTCAAATGAGTATGCAGGTTCTTGATAGATTAGAAATTAAGAGTGGAGAATTGAATCAAAACTATTTTCATAGTTCAAATAAATCTTACAGAAGAAAATCTATAGCTGAATATTTAGAAACTTTAAATGACTCAAACCTTCAATTATCAAATCAAGATAGATTTAATATTAACTATGTAAAAACTGATAATTTTGAATGGATAAATAACCCCAATACACAATCGAAAAGAAAATTCGGCAAAAATTTTTATCAGGAAAAAGCTGCATTTTTTTCAGTGGTACATCCCGATTATTCAATCGTTTTAAATCCTGTTTTATATTATGATGTATCAAGTGAAAGAAACCAGGAAAATTTTGCATCTTTAAACAATCGAGGCTTAGAATTAAGGGGAAATATTGGTAATAATATTGGATTTTACTCACAAGTAAGTGATGAGATTTTAATTCCAAATTCATTTACCAGAAAGCGTTTTCATTATGATTCGGCCTTTATGTATGTGAATTTTTACAAACCAGAGGGAGATGGTTCCATTAGTTATTTTAATGCAAGTGGATATATCACTGCTAACTTAAATAAACACATGGAACTTCAATTTGGTCATACACGTAATTTTATTGGTGATGGTTATAGAACGTTTATTCTTGGAAATAACCAGCCAGAATATTTGAATTTAAGACTTAACACTCGATTCTGGAAACTAAATTACACAAATATTTGGGCAGAATTAAGAGATTATCCAATAGGAAGAGCAACTCAATGGTTGAGATTTTCGCAACCAAAACATTATATGGCAACGCATCATTTAAGTATAAACTTAAGCAAGAATTTCAATGTTGGAATCTTTGAAACCATTTTATTCCAAAGAGATTCTGGTCATTCAACAACAGGTTTTGACCTTAATTATTTAAACCCAATTATTTTTTATAAAAGTGTAGAAGATGGTTTGAATAGTATTGACAAATCAATTATTGGAATGAATGTAAAATGGAATATTAAAAAGAAACTTTCTTTATATGGCCAGTTTGTATTTGCAGAATTTGTCTTTAATGATTTAAAAGCCAGAAACGGAAGTTATACAAACAAATTTGCAGTTCAAGGAGGCTTTAAATACATCGATTTATTGGGTATAAATAACCTCGATTTACAAGGTGAAATCAATATTAGTCGACCATACATGTATACTTCTTACTTACCTCAAAACTCTTTTAGCAATTTCCGACAAAGTATGGGACATCCATTAGGAGCGAATTTTAGAGAGGTAGTTGGAATTGTGAGGTATCAACCATTAAACAGAATTTCAATTTTAGCTAAAGTAATTATCTATTCACAAGGCTTAGATACCAATGGAAGTAATTGG
Organism: Bacteroidia bacterium; assembly: GCA_051861545.1. Taxonomy (GTDB): domain Bacteria; phylum Bacteroidota; class Bacteroidia; order UKL13-3; family UKL13-3; genus CAISCU01. The sequence goes on from JBIMKP010000030.1 coordinate 14,233, forward strand.
GGCAGTAATATTAGAAAATCATATTATGAAAACACAAATATTTATGGCAATTATATAACTCAAGGAGTTAAAGTTAATACCTATCTAACAGAGTTAACCACCACTTGGATGCCCAAACATAATTTGTTTATTGATGCAAAATACACATATAGAGTAGCAAGCTCAGTAGTCGACTGGTTCAATGAAAATAACAAGTTTTTTAGTATTGCAATTAGGTATAATTTTGGCATTAGAAATTATGATTATTAATAAATCATTTTAACCATTTACTTTATTTAATTTATCAATCCAAATCAAACAATAAACCATTAAGCTTAATTTTAATTTCTTCCGGTGAAGGCAAGAAATTTTTATATGCTGTTGGTAAAGTATTGGCCAATTGATATGATGCAACGCCAATTGGACCATCATTATTTTTTAATGCATATTCAACAATTGTTTTGTTTTTACTTTTACAGATAATTATCCCAATAGAAGGATTTTCATCTTTCAATTTGATTGTATCATCTAATACAGCCAAGTAAAAATTCATTTTTCCTGCATATTCCGGTTTAAAGTTTCCTGTCTTTAATTCAATGGCTACTAATGATTTCAATCTTCGATGAAACAATAATATATCAATATAAAAATCTTCATTTCCAACTTGTAAACGAAACTGATTTCCAATCAAAGTAAAATCACTTCCAAGCTCAAATAAAAAAGCTTTGATATTTTTCATCAATCCTAATTCAAGCTCTTTTTCAGAATGAGTTTCTGCTAAATCCAAAAATTCAAAGCAAAATTCGTCTTTCAACATAAGCTTTCCTCTGTTTTTAGCATTTTCAGGTAATGCTTTTTCAATATTATTATTAAGCAAAAACTTCTCAAATGATTTGCCTGAAATTTGATGATTCAATACACTTTTAGACCAAGCATTTTTTCTTATCATTTGTATATAATATTCTCTTTCCAAATCGTCTTTACATCTTTCAAGAATAAGTATATTATGACTCCAGCTAATTTCTTGCACCAGTGGTGCAAGTTTTGTATTATATTGATAATGAATATAAAACTTACGCATTCGCCATAAATTATCTGTAGAAAATCCTTGTGTATCTGGAAATTCTAAAATCAAATCTTTTGACAATTTTTCTACGACGGATTTACCCCATCCCAATTTGTTTTGTTTTTCTACTATACTCTTACCAATATCCCAATAAAGCTCAAGTAAAGTATGATTTACTTTCTTTAATGCTTCATATTGTGCTAATCGAATTTTATTCTTTATTTCAATCAAAAATTCCTTATATTCATTTAGATTATTATTCTTCATGTTTTAAATTTAAAGCAGGAAAGAAAAACTACAAATAGCCTAATTCCTTAATAGTAAATTTCAAAACTATATTATATTAAGTTGCTGAATTTCAGTAATATTTTAAAAATATTGAAACTTAATCGCATAGCTTCTATGTCTATTAAAAACTGTAAAATGCGAAGTTTTAAGGAATACCTAAAATGAGATTATAATTTGGAAACTAATCATTTAATTAATGCCTAAACTCAAATTCAATTCACTTAAATAAATCTGACTTATTAAAGTTTAAACTTGAATTTTCCCATAAAAAAAGGAATCTTGCCAAGTATAATTAGACCCATAAAACATATCAACTCATGTCAGTAGAAATTCAGGATAAAATAAACAACCTGGTTGAAGAACTTAACTTTCATAATTACCAATATTATGTTTTATCTAAACCAAGCATCAGTGATTTTGACTTTGATATCAAACTAAAAGAACTTGAAAAACTCGAAGCTGAATTCCCACAATATATCAATCCAAATTCTCCATCATTAAAGGTAGGTGGAGATATCACAAAAAACTTCAAACAAGTAAAACATCGTTATCCCATGTTGAGTTTGGGCAATACTTACAATGAAGAAGAGTTAAAGGAATTCGACAACCGCATTAAAAAATTATTGGAACATGATGTAGAATATGTTTGTGAATTGAAGTTTGATGGATTGGCAATTAGCCTTACTTATGAAAACGGAAAACTCATCAGAGCCGTTACACGTGGTGATGGAGTGCAAGGAGATGATGTAACTGAAAATGTAAAAACAATTAGAAGCATTCCACACCAACTTAAACCTGGCGATTATCCTTCATTGTTCGAAATTAGAGGCGAAGTGTTTATGCATAAAGCCACTTTTGAAAAATTGAACAATGAGTTTGCAAAAGAACTCGAATTAAAAGGTTATGATGAAGAAGAAATAAGAGAACAACTGTATAAAAACCCAAGAAACTTTGCTTCTGGAACATTAAAAATGCAAGACCCAAAAGAAGTAGCAAAACGTCCTTTAGATGCATTTTTATATTTCCTTTATGCTGATGAAAAAGTTTCAGAATCGCATCACAATAGTCTTGAAAAAGCAACTGAATGGGGATTTAAGGTTAGCGATCATTATCGCAGATGCAAAAACATTGATGAAGTGCTTCAATTTATTCATGATGTTGAAAAACAAAGAGATAATCTCAGTTATGAAATCGATGGAATTGTAATCAAGGTCGATTCTTATGCATATCAAGATGAACTTGGTTTTACTGCAAAAAATCCACGTTGGGCTATTTCATATAAATACAAAGCGGCTTCTGCTCTTACTATTTTAAATGAAGTAACTTATCAAGTAGGTAGAACTGGAGCTATTACCCCGGTTGCCAATTTGAAACCTGTGCAACTTGCAGGAACTACTGTTAAAAGAGCCAGTTTATACAATGCCGATGAAATGAAACGCCTCGACTTATACGAACATGATTGGGTTTTTGTAGAAAAAGGAGGAGAAATCATTCCTAAAATTACATCAGTTGATACCAGCAAAAGAGACTTATTCGCCAAAGCAATTGAATACACCAAAACCTGTCCAGAATGCGGCACTGAATTAATACGTAAAGAGGCAGAAGCTGTTCATTATTGTCCAAATGATATTGCTTGTCCACCACAATTGATTGGTAAAATAGAACATTTTATTGGCAGAAAAGCAATGAATATAGATAGCCTTGGAGAGGAAACTGTAGCAGGATTATTCAGAAAAGGAATTATAAAAAATTATGCCGATTTATATTCCTTAAAATTTGAAGATTTAAACGGACTTAGTTTCGAAACAGGTGAAGCTGATAAACTCAAAACCCGCTCGCTTCAAGAAAAATCTGTCAATAATATTTTAGCCGGAATCGAAGCCAGTAAAGCAATTCCATTTGAAAGAGTGCTTTTTGCTTTAGGCATTAGAATGGTTGGAGAAACGGTTGCTAAAAAACTGGCAAAACATTTCAAAACCATGGATGCTTTAATTTCCGCTGATAAAGAGACAATTTTAGGTATCCATGAAATTGGAGAAAAAATTGCAGAACAATGTATCAAACATTTTTCAGAAGCTGCCAATATTCAAATCATCAATCAACTAAAAGAAGCCGGATTAAAATTCGAAATAGTTGAAGAAATCGGACAAGAAACCACAAATAAACTCAAAGGTAAAAGCTTTTTGGTATCTGGAACTTTCACAATTAGCCGTGATGATTTGAAGAAAATGATTGAACTTAACGGAGGCAGAAACGTTTCAGGTATTTCAAAATCACTGAATTACCTGATTGCTGGTGATAAAATGGGACCAGAAAAACTTAAAAAAGCCACCGATTTGAATATTCCAATCATTTCTGAAACTGAGTTTATAAGCATGCTAAACTAAACTGATTATTTGCCTATTTTCGCAGAGATGCAGTTTTTAGAAAATATTAAAATCAAAATTGGAAAATACCTTTTAAAAAGTTCCCTCGAAAAAAGGGAACCTAGGAGTGCTGTTCCCAATTTTGATTCATTAAAAGAGATTGCCATTTTGTACCCTGCTGATGACAATAAAATGGAAGCAGATGTAAACAAGTTGGCATTACATTTAAGAGAACAAGGTAAAAAGGTTTTGTTGATGGGATTTGTAAATCAAAAACAATTACCCGAGAACTATAAATTTCAAATTTCGCAGGAGTATTTCTGGAAAGAAAGTTTAAGTAGTTTTTTACTACCTCAAAAAGATAAAGTAGCTAATTTCATTAATAAACCTTTCGATTTATTAATCAATTTGTATACAGATTTCAGCCTTCCAATGCTAGCCATTTCAGCTTATTCAAAAGCTAAAAACAGAATTGGAGCTCATTTCCCTGAATCAGAATCTTATAACGATATTTTAATTGAAGGAGAATTCAAAAGCCTATTCGATTTGGGTTTACAGATGGAACATTACTTAAAAATTGTGAATCGTAAAAACTAATGAGTGAATTAATCCTAAATAATAGTTTGCCTGTAATGGAGCACTTTTACACTTTGCAAGGTGAAGGAGCTTTTACTGGTCATGCAGCCTATTTTGTGCGTCTTGGAGGTTGTGATGTTGGGTGTGTTTGGTGTGATGTTAAGGAAAGTTGGGATGTGAATGCTCATCCACATATAACTATTCAAAACATCGTTTCATTTATTACTGAAGCGAAATCACCAATAGCTGTGATAACAGGCGGAGAACCTCTCATGCATAATCTTGATTTGCTCACTGAATACATTCAATCAAAAGGTATCAGAACGCATATAGAAACTTCTGCTTCTCATCAATTGAGTGGCTCTTGGGATTGGATTTGTGTATCACCTAAAAAATTCAAAGCACCACTTCCTGAAATACTGATTAAAGCGAATGAATTAAAAGTTATCATATTCAATAAAAGCGATTTTGAATGGGCCGAAAAACATGCAGCTTTGGTTGGAAAAGATTGTCAATTGTTTCTTCAACCTGAATGGGATCAACAAGCCAAAATGCTTCCTTTGATTATTGATTATGTAAAGCAAAATCCAAAATGGAAAATTGGTTTACAAACACATAAATGGATGCAAATTCCTTAATTCACCATGTCTGAGGCCTTAGCCACATTTGCCGATATCATTGTTCCTCTAAGTTTACCAAAAGCTTATACATACCGCATTCCTCGCGATATGGAAGATTTGGTAAAACCCGGAATGCGAGTATCTGTGCAATTTGGTGCCAAAAAAGTTTATGCTGGTTTAATTAAAAATCTGCATTCAACTCCCCCAGCAGGTTACGAAGCCAAATACATTCTTTCGGTTATTGATGAAGCACCCATTTTATATCCTAAACAATTAGAATTTTGGGAATGGTTAAGTAAGTATTATTTAGCCAATTTAGGTGATGTGATGAATGCGGCTTTACCAGCTGCACTCAAATTAGAAAGTGAAACCAAAATCTTTCTAAATCCCGAATTTGATATTGAATCAACCGAGCTCGATGACCGTGAATACCTCATTATTGAAGCACTTCAATTAAAAAAAGAATTAAGCATTAGTGATGTTGCAGTGATACTTAATTTAAAAAACATCCTCCCCTATTTAAAAAGTTTGGTAGTTAAAGAGGCAATAGTGATGGAGGAATCTTTGGAAGAAAAATACAAAGAGAAATTCATCACCTGTTTAAAAATTAGTGAAGCTTTTGAAACAGAAGAAGGCTTACACCAAGTATTCGACAAACTTGAGAAAAATGAAAAACAATTGGCCATCATCATGGCTATTATTCAACTCAAACACAAACACCAATACATCCCGAAAAAGCTGGTACTACAACATTCAGGAGCTTCAGATTCTAGCATCAAATCACTGATAAAAAAAGGATATATTGAATCTTATCAATTTGCAGTAGATAGGCTCGCACAATCTGAAATTCCACTTCAAGAATTTGTTTTAAATCAAGAACAAGAAGAGGCTTTTAATTCTATACAAAATTTATTCCAACAAAAAGATGTGGTGCTATTACATGGCATTACTTCAAGCGGAAAAACCCATGTTTATGTAAAGCTCATGGAAGAACAAATACTTGCTGGAAAACAAGTATTAATGTTACTTCCTGAGATTGCTTTGACTTCACAAATCATTCAAAGAATTAGAAAATATTTTGGAAGTAAATGTCTTGCCTTTCATAGTAAATTCAGCGATGCAGAACGTGTTGAGATTTGGAATAAGGTTTTAAAAAATGAAGTACAAATCATCATTGGAGCCCGTTCATCTTTGTTTCTTCCATTCAAAGATTTGGGATTAATTATTGTTGATGAAGAGCAGGAAGCTTCTTATAAACAACAAGACCCTGCTCCCAGATACCATGCACGTGAAGCATCCATTTACCTTTCAAGAATTATGGGTTGTAAAACGCTATTGGGTTCAGCAACTCCATCTTTCGAAAGTTACTACAATGCTCAGCAACAGAAATATGGCTTAGTAGAAATGAACAAACGTTTTGGTGATATTCCTGAACCTGAATTACTCATTGCAAATTTGAGTGAAGAAAGCAGAACCAAAACCATGGTTGGTAATTATTTCTCTTCTGTTTTACATGCAGCTATTGCAGAATGTTTGGCCAATAACGAGCAAGTAATTTTGTTTCAAAACCGCCGTGGATATGCGCCAGTAATGGAATGTGAATCTTGCAGATGGGTTCCTAAATGTATCAATTGTGATATCAGTTTAACTTATCACAAATACAATGATTCATTGAAATGCCATTATTGTGGTTATACTCAAAAAGTACCTGAAAACTGTCATGCATGTGGCTCTACATTTTTGAATTTAAAAGGATTTGGTACTGAAAAAATCGAAGATGAAATCAAGATAATTTTTCCTGAAGCCCGTATTGCACGACTCGATCATGATACTGCAAAATCGAAACACGGACATGAAAAAATTATCAAAGATTTTGAGGACCAAGCAGCAGATATTCTTGTAGGAACTCAAATGATTGGCAAAGGACTTGATTTCGAAAAAGTAAGTTTAGTAGGTATCATCAACGCCGACCAACTGCTGTATTTCCCCGATTTTAGGGCACACGAGAGGGCTTATCAACTCATTACCCAAGTTGCAGGAAGAAGTGGCAGGAAACATAAACAAGGTAAGGTAATTATACAAACTCATAGTCCCGACCACCACGTTATTCAAGCTGTATTGAAGCAAGATTACAAAGGCTTGTATGAATCTGATTTGAATGAAAGAACCAAGTTTGCGTATCCGCCTTTACAACGAATCATTAAAATCAGCACACGCCACAAAGACCACCATGTTTCTCAAGAAGCGGCTTGGGCATTAAAATCAATGCTTCAAAGTGCATTTGGTGAACATATTTTAGGACCAGAAAGTCCATATGTTTCTAAAATCCGAAATTATTATATCAGAGAAATCCTGATTAAAATAGATAGAAACAACAGGCAACTAGAACAAATGAAAATGTTCATTAAACAAAAAATTCAGAAGGTTTTGGAGCACCCCAGCTTCAAGAACGTTTACATTGCTGTAGATGTAGATCCTGCATAAATAAATCTAAAAATCTTATTCAATCAACATTGCTTTCTGAAGTAAAATTCTTTAGAACCAAAATCCTGCCAACAATACAAATTTCAAATAGCAGATAAATTTTATTTGGGCGTTCCCCTCCGGGTCAGGCTATACACTCCAATCTTTTTGCTCGTGCCTCACAAAAAGGATTTCCGTTCCTATCCTTAACGCGGTATTTCGTAAAGAAGTAAAATCTATTAATCAATCAACATTCCTCCCATCGCGAGCTATTACGGGCCCTTCGGGCCCGCATTCACTCATCATAACCTCTATTTTGTTACTTTATAACTCACCAAATCCTGGTAAATCCAACTGTTTTCTCCAACAAAAACATTCCTTTTTGTTAATTGTCCTACACCTTTTGCATACAAATTATTTAATATATGAATACGCTTTCTTTCATTCCCTCTAATTTCAACTTCACTAGAATAATTAACCGCATTAAACTCACCTGCTTTTAAGCTAATCCTATTTAAATCAGCGATGAATTTTGACTTCATTATATATATTGTATCCTGATCAAAAGTTAAATACTCTTTTACTTCATTACTATTTAAACTAAATAAAACCGATCCGAAATCATTCACAATACAATTAGCTGAATCTCTTACATTAGTTATATATGGCTGCTGAGAAGATTGTCCCATATAATTAAAATGTTGAAGTTGGAAATACTCAATTCCATTTTTCAAAATTTTAGGTCCAATTAGAATAGAATCATTTATTGAAGCTTTACTAATAAAATTAAATCCACTATCATAAAAACTGGTTTCATATACCCAATAATTACCTGTTTTAAGTGGATAATAATCAAGAACAGAATCCGATGGAGTTTCAGAAGTAGTTGATGTCTTTTTGCAAGAAATTAAAATCAAACCAGATAAAAAAAGAATGGCTGTAAACGTTTTAATAGTTTTCATGTAATGGATAGAATTGTATAAAAAAAGTAAAACGCATTTCATGTCCATTTATTGCTTGGGCTATCTACAAACGAATTACGCCCTTTCAGGGCTATGAATTGATAATCAGATTAGACCAACTCTCTTATACTAAAAACTCGGTGCAGCTTTAGTTTTATTAAACACTGGGCAAATCATTCTGCCTCTTCCATTGCCTTTCATGATGCCGCCATTCATTAAACAATAAGTATCTTTTGTACGCATGATGATGCCTATTTCAAAGGTATTGCCTGCATTGCTGAATTTACTTCCTCCTATTGAGGCTTCATAACTTATATGAAAATTGATTTGTTCATTTAAACTCAATGCACAATGAAACAAGGGTGCTATTAAATTGGTATTTCCAGCTACAGAACTTCTCATTCCTAATCCCAATGACAATTCATCTTTAAATGCGTAATCACCTCTCACTAAAACATGGTTCGAAAACAATTGTCTGTCGTACCTGCCCGAAACTTGAAAGGATTGTGCAATTGTATTCGGATTCTTTCTGTGTATCCAACTAAAATGACCAGTATACCTGCGTGGTAAAACATAATCATTAAACAATCCAATACTAGTATTATTGGTAATATGTTGAAAGGCAAAGCCAATATTTAAAGCATTTCTTGATCCGCTTTTTCCTTGGTTATAGTTTGTAAAATCGAAGCCAAATCCTATATCAGGACTCAATTTTGAGTTGATGGTCATTTGATCGTTACTACTTTGATAAATCGCTCCAAAAATTGGATGTAATTGGTCTGAAAAAACAAACTCATTCATATCTACATTTTGCTGAATCAAACCTAAAGATAAACCTGCATTTGCTGTCCAATGATTACTTAAGTTTCTTCTAACACCCAATATGCCTGAAACCAAATTGGTCATATAGAAATTATTGCCTTGAGTTTCATTTGATGCATTGAATCCCAATGCAAAAATCGAATTACAAAAACTATAATCAAATGCCGCAGATGTATTGTGAATGGGACCGTATAATGGTCTAAATAGGTTTCTATGAACCAAAGCAGTTCTAAGTTTACCAGCACCATCTCTTCCAATCAATGATGGATTCAAAAAGGTTTTGTGTTCATAACTCAAAGTATAAATCGGATCTTGTGCCAGCAAAATTACTGGCAAAAAAAACAAAATGATATGGAGTAAAAACTTCTTCATTACCTGATAAGTGTAAGTGTCCCTCTCCTATTAAAATGTTTCGAACCAGAATCATGACCTTGCCATGTTTTTCCGCTAGTAAATTCAGCTTCAATCATCCAAATATAATTCCCCTGCATACAAGGATTTCCATTCAAGTCAATGCCATTCCAACCTTCGGCAGGAGAGCCATTCACCAATGTATTATTTTGCCAAACCAATTCTCCCCATTTATTATAGATTTTAATTTCGTATTTAATCAACTCTACACCAGCTGGTTTAAAAACACGTACTTGTTCTGTTCCATAATCCGGACTAAAAGCATTGGGTACTGAAAGTCCTTCCCAATAAGCTGGAAGACAAACTGAATCAGTATAAAAAGTATCGCAATTATTGGTGGTAACAACTTTTAATTCTACATTAAAACAACCACTATCTCTTTCTGCATAACGGTGAAATACTTGCTCCCCAAAACCTGTATTTCCATCACCAAATTTCCATTCAAAAGTAAATTTATTGAATGCTGTTGTGGTGAATTCTACTTCCCTGTAAGGCTTCTTATCTTCTATTAATTGAGAGGTAAACTTGATTCCTGATTTAGAATCAACACGAATTGGCTTATAAAAAGTGAAACTATCTCTACAAACTACCCCGGATTTAACAACCAAACTCACATTAAAAATTCCAGGACTGGTATAAATATGCGTTGGATTAACTTCTGAGGAAGTATCTCCATCGCCAAAATACCAAGTATACTCACTTCCTCCTTTACTCGAATTTTTAAAAGGTACTGAATAAGGTAAACAGCCTGATGAATCATTAAAGTCGAATGAAGATACTGGTTGATTCAATATTTCAAATGTACTTTCAACACTATCTTTACACTGATATGTATTACTTACAATCAACTTAATTGGATAGACACCCAAACCGCTGTAAAACTGAATTGCATCTTTTGTTATGGCAGTATTACCGTTTCCAAAACTCCAGTTATAGGAATTTTCACCAGAACTTAAATTGGTAAAAGTAACATTGGCGGGACCAAAACAAGTATCTTTAGGTGTATGATAAAAATTGGCAATAGGTTTAGGCCAAACCTGAATGTATTTAGTAGAAGAATCAGAACATCCATCTATACTTACTCCTTTTAAAGAAACCAAATATTGGCCTGGATTGGTATAAATATATTCAGGAATAACTGCATCACTTATGGTATTTCCATCACCCAAATACCAAGTATAAAACAATCCTGGTGCCGATATGGCATTAAACTTAAAACGATGTCCGAAACAAGCTGCATTGGTGTCAACATTGATGTCGGCTTTTGGCAAAGCTTTAATTTCAATGGTATCAAATAATTCGTTACTGCACGAATTGATAAAAGATTGTAAAATCACCTTTATTGGAAACCTACCAGCATTTTTATAAGAATGAATTGGATCATATTGATTGCTTGAATCTCCATCACCAAAATACCATTTAATGCTGCCCGTATCAATTAAATTTGAATTGAATGGAATGCCTTGTTCTGCGCAATTAATGCCTCTATTAAAACTAATATTAAAAAGCGGTTTTCTTAAAACAGTAATAGTAACCATACTGGTATCAAAAAAACAATTATTAGCAGCATATTGATAAGCTTGGTATACACCTGGACTTGTATAAGTATGAACAGGATTCTTAGCTGAAGAAGTAAATCCATCACCAAAATCCCAAGAAACAAAAGTACTTCCTTTGCTATTATCGCCAAATTGAACACGTAAGGATTCACATCCTATTTTAGCAGAAACACCAAAAGAAGATACTAAATTATCCGGTAAAACCTGCACTTCTTGTGATATACTATCAATACCACACATGTTCGAAACCTTCAATTGAATTTTATAGGTACTAATAGAATCAAAGGCAAAATAAGAAAGTGGTTGTCCTGCTGGTTCAAACAAATTCGAACTTTTACTGCTATCTAGATCCCATTCAAAAAACTGAGGATGACCAATACTTGTGTTTGTAATAAAGAGTTTCAATGGTGAACAAGAGGTATCTAAACTCAAGTCGAAATTTGCTTTGGGTATGGTTTTTACTTTGACAGTATTAAGTTTATATAGAGTATCGTAACAGGCTTGTTCTGATTTAGCAATAAGTTGAACATGGTATAAAGTATCTTTTAAAAATGCACCTTTATAGGTATGCGTCACTGAATCTAAATTCGAATTTATTAAGGTGCCATCGCCTAAATTCCACGATAAATTAAATGGTGATTTAACCTGCGAAATTGATTTCAAACTCAAAAGGAAATCGGCACAACCACTATCTTTTGAACTAATAAAATCAGTGATAGGTTTTGGAAATGCTTTAAAACTTTTTATAGTAGTATCCTTACATCCATCAATACTGCTGCTAATTAATTTAATTTGATAAACTGAATCAACAATTCCTCTATGTACAGGAAATGTAATAGTTGGATTGAATACACTGATATCATTAAAACCAACTGAAGCATTGCTACTTGTCCAATTGAATTGAGTTCCATACAAACTGATATTATTTGTAGTAATCTGCATTGGAACACAAGCGCTATCTATAGACAATGAGAAGCCCGAGAATGGTCTTCCTGCTTGTCGGAAGCTTTGGCTAATGCTATCTGTACAGCCAAACAATGTTTTTGCTTTTAGTTGAACTGAATATAAATTACTGCTTGAAGATTGTAAATCACTAATACCAATAAAAGTTTGAATTGAAGCCGTATCATTTTCAATCGTTAAATTACTACTGCTTCTTGTCCAAATAAATCCATTAATATCCAATGCAGGCTGGTTTGAACTTTGGTTAACCACAACAGCCTTTTCAGGGAAACACAAAACAGAATCTATAAAAGTAAAATAAGGTTTTGGTAATGGTTTGATAGTAATATTTTTTGTTAATGAATCCCTACATCCACTAATGGCAATAGCGTGTAATTTTATTTGAACAAGTGTATCAACATTACTGTAGTTATAAAACGTTTGTGTTGGATTAGCCAAACTAGAAGTAATGTTGCTTGAACCAAATTCCCACAAATAATTCAAACCATTTAATGGAAATGAATTGTTTTGAAACTGCACTGAATTTCCACCGCATGAAACTGAATCAATAGCAATAAAATCAGGTCTTGGATTACTAATTGTATAAAACCACTTTTCGAATGTATCATTCTTACATCCGTTTAAAGAAAGCGCAATTAAACTTATTTTGAAACTATCGTTAGCATTAGTGAATACATAACCAGGAAAATTAATTCCTGTACCAATTTGTGTTTGATTTACTTTCCAGACATAATTTAAATTTGCATCAGGATAAACATCAGCTGAAAAAGCATTAGCTGGAATAACAAATGGAGCACAAGAAACTGTACTTGAATAATTAAAAAAAGCTTTTGCATCAGGTTTAACCTTAGCGTTTTTAAGAATGGTATCTCTACAAGTATTTGTTGCTATACTGATTAATTGTATGGAATAGATACTATCAACAATTCCTGAATTATAAAAGGTATTTGATTGATTGACTAAACTATCATTTGTCATTCCATCAAAACTCCATTTAAACTTCAAACTTGAAAAAACATCTGATGTATTTGTTAAAGATGTATTAACAAGATTTACAGCTAATGGACTACATCCAGTATCGATACTAGAAATTGAAAAATTAGCATTAGGTTTAGCCAATACTTGAATTTGAATGGTATCGGTATTGCTGCAATTATTGGTATCTGTAAACTGATAAAACAAATTCTTGAAACCAACTCCTGCACCAGTTGGACCAAATTTCCCAATTGAAGTAGTTGATACACCAGACCAAGTTCCACCAATTGGATTAAAACCACTTAATAGTATTGAATCAGCATTTTGACAAATACTTAAATCAGTTCCAGCGAAAACAATTGGATTATCTCTAATGCTTAAAACAAGTGTATCAGCATTTGAACAAGAGTTTAAATCAGTATAAAAATAGCTCAAAGAATAATTTCCAATTGGATTATTTGAAGGATTAAAACTAGTATTAGAAACTACCCCAGAACCAGACCAAATTCCACCAATTGGACTTCCACCTAAATTAAACAAAGCATCAGATTTACATTTGAATAAATCATTTCCAGCATTTAAATTGGGTTTAGGAAATACAATAACAGTATCGGTATTGCTAATAGAAGCCGGTACACCTACACAATTCAAAGTATTAACTAATCTTCTAAAAACAGTTGTTTGAGTTAAAACTCCAGGAGAATAATTTTGTAAAGAGTCTTCGCCACCTGCATTAACCCAATTAGCACCGTCCCACTTTTGCCATATATAACTCAATGTTCCCAATCCACCAGCAGCAATATTTCCAGTAATAGTTGGAGAAACCAATCCCTCACAAATAGCAGCATTTGTTTGAATAGAATTATTTTGAACTGCTGGAAAAACTGCTAATTTAAATGTATTTGAATCGCCAGTGCAATTACTTGCAGCATGAAGTGGTAAAATTCTATAAGTTACAGTATCTACAATTGAACTATTGTTTAAAATGGTTTGAGTGATTGGACCATTAGCATTAGAGAATTGATTTGAAAAGCCACTTAAACCAGAATTTCCATAAGCTCTCCAAGTATAAGTTACACCATTACTAATGTTTGAACTCAATGAAATATTAACTGGAGCTCCAGAACAAACTGGATTTGAATTTGCAGTAGCAATTAAAGTAGGGCTTGGCAATATTGTTACCACCTGTGAATCAGCTATAGAAATTCCACATTCATTTAGTGCATAATGAACCACCAAATAATTGATAGGTGAAGTAGTATTATTTGGGAAAAAAACTTGTGGACTTTTACTATTGGCATTACCTGAAACATATCCAAAAGTATTTGGGCTAATATCCCACTGAAATCCACTTAATACACCAAATGAACTATCATATAAAACCTGATGGGCTACATTATTTCCATTAAATGAAATGTTTTGTAATCCACAATAAACTGTTGAATCGATTAATGATACTTTAGGAACATCTTTAATGATGATAAAAGTATCTTTAATTGAAGTGCCACAAATATTACTAATGTTTAATCTTATTTTATATTTTCCAGATTTGATAAAACTAATAGCAATATTGGTTGAATCTGGATGCCCAGAAACAAGCAAAAATAAATTAGAAGTATCGGCAAAAGTATTTCCATTTGAATCTAAAACACTCCATTTATTCCTGATTATTCCACAAGAACCAACGGTATTTGATGTATTATTAAAGTTTATGGTATTGTTTTTACATCTGTTTAAAGGATTGTGACTATAAGAAAAATTGGCTTGTGGTGGAACTTGAGCACAAATCTGTTTTATGATAGTATCACTTCCACAAGGATTTGTTGCAATTAATCGAACAGGAAACAAACCTGCATTAGGAAAAGTTACAGGTGGTGGAGTTGACTGGGTTGATATTGATGGGAAAGCAGTGCCAAAATTCCATAAATATAAAGTTGTATTCGAACACGACAATCCATACAAACCAGCAGAAGAAGTATTTGTAATATTAATTGGAGTATTGGCACAAACTGTTGTATCTGGATTTGGCGAAAACCTTGAAGTAGGTTTTGTCCAAATACGAAAATTACCTAAAGTAGCGGGAGTGCTATCACACAAATTATGTGCCTTAGCTTTTATAACAAAAGCACCTCCAGGTTTTGAGCAAGAATTGGCATTAAAGGTATGCCAAACGGTATCACTAGTAAGATTATTTATACGTAAAATTGGACTCCCATCATCAAAATCAAATGTATAAAAAGTACCTGCTGAATTGTTTTGGTAATTACTTAAAACAATTGGATACCTAAATGGAGCACAGCCTTGTTTTACGAATGGTCCATTTAAAGCCAAAGCTGGAGCCAATTGATTACTTACATTAAATGTATCGGTTGTTGAACATCCATTATTATTATTAGCAGTAACAGTTAGATTAAAAGCCCCCATTGATTGGTAAACATGACTTGCTTTTGTAAACGTTGGAGATAATGTTAATGGCAAACTATCACCCCAATTTATAATCACATTTGTCATGGTTGCTAATACCTGACAATTATTATAAACTGTTAATCTATAATTGGGATTTGAAACACTTGGATTACCTTGACAATTACTAAATTCAGGATAAGCAAAAATATTTGAATCGGAAATTAGGGCCAATGGTCTTTGTTTAACTCCAACATTTGCATTTAAACTATCTATGCATCCCAATGAATCTGTAACAATTAAGCGAACTCCATAAGTTTGAGTTCCACCTCCAAAAAATGGATTAAATGTAACAACTGGATTTGTATCTACTCTAGCTGCAGGAGAACCAAAAACATAAGTTCGATTGAATACCCAATTATAATTTAATTTTCCAGTTCCTGTTGAAGCATTTGTGAAACTAACATTGGTACCTGGGCAAGCATTATTAGGACTAAAACTGTAATTGGCTTGGACTTTCGAAATCTTTACACTTTTTAAGGTATCTGAAACAATAATTGTAGGTGAAGTTCTTACAATTCTAATGGCATAATTAAAAGAAGAAATAACTGAACTCGGAATTGTAAAATTTACATTTAAAGAGCTTGAATTTGCTAAAATTGTAGGGGAAGAGAAATTTCCATTTGAATTTGAAAGTTGAACTTGGAAGTTTGGATTTCCAATTGGACCAATGGTATCAAACAAAATAGAATAAGTTGCACCTGCACATAAACCAGGCTGGGAGGAATTAAAACGCAGATTATAAACAGATTGAGCGTTCAATCCGAAAAATAAAAAGCAATTAACACAAATTGTAAGTATGTATTTGTTTATTCCCAATTAGAAAAATTTCGACTAATTTAGGAATATTTTATGAACTAAATATTTCTAAATCAGAAATAAAGAAGAAAAATATTCTCTAAGTTTTATTCTTCAGAAAAAGACAAACCTTCCTCAATAGCATCATATCCTTGTTCTGTTAACCAACGGGCATAAGCAGCTGTAAATCCATGCGATACAATTATTTTCTTTGCTCCACTAGCTTCAACGGCAAAGTTTAAACCATCCCAATCGGCATGGTCGCTTAGCACAAATCCTTTATCTGTTGAAAGTCTTCTTCTACTGCCTCTAACTGCCATCCAACCGCTTGCCACTGCATCAGAATAAGGTTCAAGTTTGTTTAACCAAGTGGTTCCAGCGGCTGATGGTGGTGCTATTATGAATGCTTTTCTCAACACTTCTTTGTTTACACCTGAATTGAGAATTTTCCATGGCTTTAGTTTAAATCCTGCTGCTTCGCAAGCTTCATTCATGTTGGCAATTGAACCATGTACATAAACTTCACCAATTTCATGGTTGATATTTTGCAAAATTCTTTGCGCTTTTCCCAATGAGTAAGCAAAAATAACTGAAGCCATTTTTCTTTCTTGATTGGCTTTCCACCAATCATTAATCTCATTGAATACCAGCTCTTGTTTTTGCCATTGATAAATAGGTAATCCAAATGTTGATTCTGTAATAAATGTATGACATTTTACAGGCTCAAATGGAATACTTAAACCATCATTTTCTACTTTATAATCTCCACCTGCAACCCAAATTTCACCATTGTATTCAACCCTAATTTGAGCCGAACCTGGAACATGTCCAGATGGATGAAACGAAAATTTCACTCCATTTACCAATAAACTTTCACCATATTGATAAGCTGATATTTGAGGATTTCCTAAACGATGTTTTAAAATAGGTACACTTTGCTGATGTGCAAAATATACTGATGAACCTGGTCTAGCATGGTCGCTATGCGCATGAGTAAGAAAAGCTTTTTCAACAGCCGCCGAAGGATCAATATAAACATCAGCCAAAGGAACATACATTCCTTTGGGTGTAAATTCAATCAAAGCTTTAGCCATTTTATGATTTACGAAGAATTCTGGCCATGAAGAAACCATCAAAACCACTTTCTGATGGCAAAATAGTTTTCATTTCTTCTAATTCAAATTCGGGATGAGAAGCTAAAAAAGTCTCAACTTGTTTCTGGTTTTCACTTGGCAAAATGCTACATGTTGCATAAACCATTTTACCTCCAGGTTTCACCATGTTTGAATAGCTACTAATAATTTCCTGTTGTGTAACTTGTAACCTATCAATAAAACTTTTATCCAATTTCCATTTGGCATCAGGATTTCTTTTTAAAACACCTAATCCAGAACAAGGTACATCTAACAACAATCTATCCGCTTGTTTCTCTAATTTTTTGATGGTTTTACTTCCTTCAATTAGTCTTGGTTCAACAGTACTCACCCCTGCCCTTCTGCCTCTTTTTTTCATCTCATCCAACTTCCACTGTTCGGTATCCATGCTAATGATTCTGCCTTTATTAGCCATTGCAGAAGCTAAGTGTAAAGTCTTTCCTCCAGCACCAGCACATGCATCAATTACACGCATACCTGGTTCTATTTGTAAAAAAGGAACTACCAATTGAGAACTTGCATCTTGTACTTCAAATAATCCTTCTTTAAATTCAGAGGTTATAAATAAATTTTGTCTTTCATCTAAACGCAATCCATCTTTACAACCTTCAATCACATGGGTTTTGATATCTTTAGTTGCAAGAGATTTCATTAATTCTTCCTTGCTTGTTTTAAGCAGATTTACACGAATCACAACTGGAGCTTGTTCATTTAATGCTTCTGCTTCAATATTCCATTGTTTACCTAATTCTTTTACACCTAATTCATCTAACCAATCAGGATAAGAATAAACTAATTTTCTTTGGGTTTTAATTTGATTATAGGTATGCTCAACCTTTTTGGGCTCAACATTTCTAAACTCCTGCCATTCAGGAATCTTAACTCCTTTTAAGACTTGCCAAGTACCAAATAGTGTAAACAAATTTGGGTCGTTTAATTCATGATTTTCTAAACCTGCAACATGTCTGATTAAACGCCAATATCGAACCATTTCATAGGTATTTTCGGCAATAAATGCACGATCGCGAGCACCCCAACGCTTATCCGATTTTAATAATCTTTCCAATGCTTTATCAGCATATTTACCTTCTTCAAAAATGGTATAGATTGCAGTATTAACTGCATTAATTAGATTTAAATGAAATTTCAAAACTTATAATTTGTTGCAAAGGTAAGCTTTGAAAGTCTAATAATCCCTATTACTAAGAATCATAGCTTTTTATGATTAAATCCGTAAAAAAACTAAATCGCCAATAAACTATAATTCCTTTAATACACGATAATTCGATGGAAGGTAGTTGTTTACTCGATTTCCAAGAACTTTTATCCAACCCATTGCCATAGATTTATAAGATGCTAAATACCATCCGGGTTCTAAATCTTGTAGAATTAAATTTTGCTTTCTTAAAAAC
The DNA here is from genome assembly GCA_051861545.1 of Bacteroidia bacterium. Taxonomy (GTDB): domain Bacteria; phylum Bacteroidota; class Bacteroidia; order UKL13-3; family UKL13-3; genus CAISCU01. The sequence continues at coordinate 33,110 of JBIMKP010000030.1, forward strand.
AAATGTGCTTGTTCCAAATTTAATTCCGCTTTTTGAATCGACTCATTTTTGTGAATAGATAAAGCTAATTCATGTTCTGGTATTAATTGTTTCTTTTTATCTAATTCGCCAATAGGCATTCCTGCTGTAGGTATGATTCCACTACCAATTAAAACTTCATAAATTCTAGTATGCGCTTCTTCCATGGCATAATAGGTATCGCCATAATTTGTTATTGCAAAATCACTTTCTGGTATAAACCATTCTTTAATGGGAGCAGCAGTATTTTTATTACAAAAACTTAATGACTTATGCTTATAGGTAACTCTACCTTCAGCTTGTTCAGGTTTTCTTAAACAAGTAATAAAAAAACCTTCTCCTTTTTGTAAATGAAATGGGAATTTATAAGTATGATTCTCACATTCTTCAATATTCCATTCAGCTGGAATGTTTAATGGAATAGGTTCAAATCCTTGATTGATTAAATATTGTACTTGCTCTTCGTCTTCTTTTTTATTGAAGGTACATGTTGAATAAATCAATACACCACCAGGTTTTAAAGAAGGAAGTATGTCCTCTATAATTCTTTTCTGGCGGGCTGCACACATATCAACAGCTTGCAAACTCCACTCTTTCATTGCAGAAGGATCTTTTCTAAAAAGACCTTCTCCACTGCATGGAGCATCAGCAACTATAACATCAAAAAATGATGTGAGAGGTTTAAAAGCTTTTGGGTCTAATGAACTACAAGCGTAATTAATAGTTCCCCATTTAATCAAATTTTCTTTTAATACTGGAAATCTTGTTTTGATGATTTCATTGGCTAATAAAAAATCATCTTTCTTTAAAACTGAAGTTATTAAAGTGCTTTTTCCACCAGGAGCAGCGCATAAATCTAGTACTTTTAGACTTTGATTTTTAGGTTCACGTAAATGAGAAAAAACAATTTCTAAGGCATGTTTTAAAAACATACTTGAACTTTCCTGCACATAATAAGCACCTGCATGAAAAAGCGGGTCGGCAATAAAAGAGGGTCGATTTTGTAGAATTCTACCTTCCTTACACCAAGGAATTATAATTTCATTTTCAAAAATATCGCTATGTTTAAAAGGATTGAGACGAATACTTGTGAGTGCAGGCTCTGACATAGCTGCAAAAAAAGATTCGCTTGCCTTTGGATAAAGCAAACGAATCTGTTGAATAAAATCTGGATTTAGGTTTTGCAAGCCGCTAAGTTATATCCAAATCTTTCATTTAAAAAATGCTAAAAATAACTAATAGTCTTGTTTTCAAATTAATTTGAATCTAAAGGATTTTAGAAAGAAATGATTCAAATTCAACTTTCATTTCTTTATAAATTCTTTCAAATGTTTCAAATTCTTCTTTTAAATCAACAGGCTCTTGATAGATAACTCTATGACTAGCAACTGGATTTGCTAATACATTTGAAACAAGTTCCTTTTCTTTTTCATTAAAGTTATGCTTCATCACATCAATTATTTCATTCTGACGAATAAATTGATTTTGAAAATGTTCTACATGAGCTAATACCTCTTTTTTATTGTTCTGTGTTACAACTTCTTCTAATCTTTTGCCAAATGTTCCCAACTCATCTTTGTAAAATGCTAAATCTTTTAACCATCCAGTGTATAACTGGTGTAAATCGTCTACGTGTTTTTTCTGTTCCATTGGAGTAATAAATAGTGTACACAAATGTTACCTTAAAATGGGGTTATTAAAATGAGTTTTATCAGGGAGAAAGCTGATTTCTTGCAGTAAAATTATTGTCTGTTTTCTCGAAATTGAATTAATTGGACTTCAATTTGTATCTTAATTTTTTGTTTAATTACATGAGTATTTTGAAGTAAGGTATCAATTTGGCTATTTTCACGGCTGATTCTAATCCAAAATACATTAATAAATTTGCGAAATTGATAATAATATGAAGAAAATCAGCATTTTACTACTTTTTTTTAGTCTTTGTTTCTCTTCATTTGCTAAAGATGAAGGTTACTTAATTACTGTAAACCTAAAAGGAAACGCAGGAAAAAAATTCTATTTGGGATATTATTTCGGCGACAAACAATACCTGAGAGATTCGGCTTTTGCTGATAAAACAGGAAAAGTTGTGTTTAAAGGTCCGAAAGCCCTTGAAGGCGGAATTTATATGATGGCTACTCATGATAAAAACTTGATGTTTGATTTTGTTGTTACTGAACAAATTTTCACCTTAGAAACTGATACGGTTGATTTTGTAACTAACATGAAAGTAAAAGGCTCAGCAGAAAATGAACTTTTCTTTACTTATACAAAATATACAACGAGTAAAGGTCGCGAAGCCCAAAAAATTGATGGTTTAATGAAGGATGCTAAAGATAAAAACGATACTGCAGCCATCAGAAAATATAATGATGAGTACAGAAAAATCACTACCGATTTATATGATTATAGAAAAAGTATCATTACCAATAATCCTACTAGTTTATTAGCAAAAATCTTCAAAATCATGACAGATGTTGAAGTTCCTCCTGCTCCTAAAAACGAAAAAGGCGAAATAATTGACTCTGCTTTTCAATACAATTATTATAGAGCTCATTATTTTGATAATTTTGATTTTGCTGATGAAAGAATTGTAAGAACTCCGGTTTTTCATTCGAAAATGGAAACTTACATGACAAAGCTAACTCCTCAAACACCTGAATGTATTATCGAATCGGCTGATATGCTTTTAAAGCAAGCTGAAAAAGGAAAAGAAAACTTCAAGTACATTTTGTATTGGATTACCAATCATTATGAAACTTCAACTTTTATGGGAATGGATAAAGTTTTTGTTCATATGGTGGATACTTATTATGCAAAAGGCAAAGCTTTTTGGGTAGATGAAACTTTACTTTTTAAAATGAAAGATAGAGCTGATCAATTGAGAAATAACCTCATTGGTAACAAGGCTCCAAACTTAACTATGATTGATACTAACAATGTTTACCATAGTATGTACAATGTTAAAAGTAAATACACTTTACTAATTTTTTGGGATGCTAATTGCGGAAAATGTAAAGAAGAAATGCCGAAACTAGTTGATTTATATGAATCGATAAACAAGGGCAAAAAAGAAAAATTCTTTGATGTATATTCTGTTAGTTTAACCCCAGATGCAAACGATTGGTTGAAGTATCTTCGTGAAAAGAAATTAAAATGGTTAAATGTTTATGACCCTCAAAACGAAACCAATTTCAGACGTTTGTATGATATTTATTCAACTCCTGTTTTATACTTGTTAGATGAAAATAAAAAGATTATAGCCAAAAGAATTGATGTAACTCAATTGAAAGATTTTATAACAGATTACGAAGCTGGAAAAATTAGATACAGTAACGTTTGTAAATGATAGAAGTGAGTGATGAGTGTGAGTTGGGAGTGTGAGTATTGAGTGTGAGTGTGAGTGTGAGTGTGAGTGTGGGTGTGAGTATTGAGTTTGAGTATTGAGTTTGAGACATGAGAGAATCGATTTAGAGAAAACCCCTTCGTAGTTGAAATTACGAAGGGGTTTTCATTTTTATATGATTGTAACTAAATTAGGATACAGCCAAAATCATACATTACTATACTTTTAATTGTGGCTTGATTTATCTGAGGAAGTCAATTAAAACCAAAAAAAACTTTTCAATACAATGCTTTCTCCTATTTTCGCTCTATGAAATTAGATATTTTAGTATTTGCGGCTCACCCTGATGATGCAGAATTAAGTTGTAGTGGAACAATTTCACATCATTTAAAGCTTGGCCACAAAGTAGGAATTGTTGATTTAACCAGAGGCGAATTAGGTACCAGAGGTAGTGCGGATTTAAGAGATATTGAAGCAGCAAAATCAAGTGAAATATTAGGAATTTCAATCAGAGAAAATTTGGGTTTAGCCGATGGATTTTTTAGAAAAGACAAAGAAACCCTTCTAACAATTATTAGTAAAATTAGAAAATATCAACCAGAAATAGTTTTGTGTAATGCTGAAGAAGACAGACATGTTGACCATGGAAGAGCTGGTGATTTAATTGAAGAAGCTTGTTTTTTATCGGGTTTAAGAAAAATAGAAACTTCTGATAACAACGAAAATCAAACAGAATGGAGACCAAAAGCTGTTTATCATTATATACAAGATAGGTTAATTGAACCCGATTTAATCTTTGATATTACACCCTATTTTCAAACCAAAATGGAGAGTATTATGGCATTTTCAAGTCAGTTTTACGACCCAAATTCAACAGAACCACAAACACCAATTTCAGGAGAGGATTTCATAAAACATGTTGAAGGAAGAGCTTTACATTTTGGAAGAATAATTGGCGTAAAATATGGTGAAGGCTTTACAGTAAAAAGAACCATTGGAACAAACAATCTACTGAATTTAATTTAAGTAGTAAGTTCATCTTATAATTAAATCTTTATAACGAATATCCGTTCCTTTACCAGCAATTTTATTACATCATCCTCAGCCCCAAACGGACGCGAACCGAAGGTTCGCGTCCGTTTGGGGCTGAGGGTAATTCATTCATTTTTGTTTACTACTATAATGTCATCCCTATGGGATTTTAGGAAATTTCGGAATAAACAGGATTCTATTTTTAATTCATATTGCCTGAATTCAAGTTATAAATCAATTTTAAAATGACTAGCGTTTTACTAATATAAAGTATAGGCAATCATGCGGATATTTGTTTCATTATTTAACCGCAATCCACTTTGCCTTTATTTTTGCAAAGAAATAGCTGATTCCCCCAGGATTTTTTAGTTCAGTTCCATTTACTTTTTGTCCCATTCTCAACATCTTTTCATATAAAAAAGATGAAGGTATTCCCCACTTTTGAGCAAAAGTCTTTCTACCATCATTTCTTATAACTCTACCTGTTGATTTTGATTTAAAATGATAAACCAAGCTTTTGCCAATGCCTTTAAAATCACGGATTCCCAATTGCCAACATTTCATGCCAAAATCGGGGTCAGAATAAAACCCTGGGCTAAATTGTTCATCATATCCACCAACTAAATCCCAAACTCGTTTTGAAACAATACTTGGTGGCCAACATGAGCCATACCAGTCTCCTGGTAAATTCGATTCGTTTGATAAAAAATCTAACAATTCACTTTCACGAAAACTTTTTTTATCTCTTCCAAAATCAAACGGAGAATAGACTGCTTTGCTGCTACTTTTTTCGAATTCAATCATGGTTGATGAATAATAAAACAAATCATCATTTCTTTTCTGAATAACATCAAGTAAATATTTATCCCAATTTGGACAAACATACATATCATCGTTCATGTAAACGATGTATTTACAAGTAGCTAATTTAGCCGATGCATTTAATGAAGCGCAAACACCGGCATTTTCTTTTGAAAAAGTTGAATCTATTTTGTTCTCATTAACCCAATCTAAAGTACCATCAATTCCTTCATTAACATGAACAATAATTTGATGACTAAAAGCACTATTCTTTCTAATACTTTCGATGCATAATTGCAGCAAATCGAGGTTATTCCAAGTAGGAATTAAGATTGAAAAAACATGAGCCTTATTTGTTTCTGAATGAAATAAGGTTTGTATCGATGGAATCTGAAACCCGTTCATTACTTTGTAATTTCACCAAAAATTACTCTTACGTTTGATTTTGGACTAGAAACATTCAGTTTAAATGCGGTATTATCATCTAACATCACTACGCAATCTTTTGGAGCATTTTTAGGAAGAGGACCATAAACTCTAACGTAGGCATAATCGAAAAAATCATCGTTTTTAATTTGAACCCATGTGCCTTTTGGAACATTATTCAATAAAACACCTTTTAGTTTTGCTTTTGGATTATAATAAGCAATTCCTGATTTGTATATTTGGTCAACTTCAAAATCTTTCTTATTTACCTTAGAGGGTAATGACCTTTCATAATATGATAAATTACCTCTGGTATCATTAACAACTAAGTCTTGTCCTTCTCTTAATCTATATTGAAGTAAGCCATTCCAATTAACTAAATCACTTTGAGTAACACCATATTTTTTTGCAATAGTATAAAGTGTTTCACCCTTTTTTACAACATGAGAAAAGTATTTGTCGCCAGAGCCTTGCTTATTAGAAGTTGGAGTAATGTAGAGTGCATTGCTATCAGCAGCATTTTCAGCCCATTCATCAACAACAATTCTTTGGTCACGAAAATCTACAACTGAATATGTAACAATATTATTCTCATATAAAGAAAAGTCGTTTTCAATCTTAACCCCAGCTTCATCTATTCTGCCATAATGTTTTACAATAGTTGTATCAATTTCCCTGTCTTCAACTTCATGATGTGATGATTGTACAGAACTTGCTACTTTATACTTAGGTTTTTCTTTTTTTACCTCTTTAAATTCTTCCTGTTCAACTTCTGTATCATTTTTACTAACTAATTTAGGATCTTCTTTTTGCGGAGTTTCAATGGCATTTGTTTGATTTAAACTTTCTACCATAGCAATTGAATCCGACTTTTCTGTATTTGACATTGGGGCAGCAGCCTTTACATCACGCCACATACTTCTTATAGAAGCAGCTGAACTATCACGTTTTTCTGACCTTTGAGCCGCAGAAAGTTTTGGCTCTGCAGTTTGTAATGGAGCACTACCTTTAGGAATCAATAATTTTTGTCCTTTCCATAAATTTGGAGAACTCAATTCATTTACTTCCATTAAATATTCTGGATCTTGCTGAATACTTGCTGCTAGTTGCTGAACAGTTTGAGACGAACCAACTACATAAACCTGAAATTCTTTAACTTTATTCGTAGCTTTTTTCGATGGTTTTTGGTCTTCTATAGGTGTTAATGGTTTTTCAACAATAATTGGTGGAGGAGCGATGACAGGTTCTGTATTTGTTGTCTCCTTTCTATCATTTTCTTTTCTCTCGTTTTCTTTTCTAGAATCAGGAATTACAGGCTCTACTACCTTTTCAGTTGCTGCTAACTCAGGGTCTTTTGATACTTGAAAAACTGTTTTTCCAGCTGAAGTTTTTTCTGCAGGAGGAGGCAAACTTGTAGCCAGTGGCAATCTGGTATTACTTACTGGAAGTACATTTTGAACTTGAACATCACCATATTTCTCTGAATTAATCGGAATTCTTACCAATTGTCCAGGTTTCACTTCTCCTTGAATAAGTGGATTTGACGACATAATAATGTTTGCATCCATCCCATATTTGTCGGCAATGTCCGCTATTTTTTCGCCCGCAACTGCGCGGTGCACAATCATTTTTTTACCATCTCTTAATTCTAATCTCAAAGAATCGAGAGGTTTGGCGAATGTTGCTAATGAAAACAACATAAATATGATTAAAATATTCAAAAACTTCATGGACAATAATTTTTCTTTAATTACAATTAGTGCAATTAATATTCTTTCAAAAATAAAGAATTTGAGATGAAGCTTGTAGCTTGTTTTAGCCTGATATTGTGGGGAAACCTATTTTTTGTACACTCTTTTAAAGGATGTCATAAATATAAACCACAAAATTTACTTCACATTATCCAACAAGTCTAAACTCCAAGCCTGAGGTTTATCATTAAATAAAATCTTCGTTTTTGCCCAAGTATCTTTAAACAATTCTGAGTATCTATAATGGTTTAAGCAGGTTTCATCGCGCCAATAACTGTAGGTAAAAAGCACATTGGTTTGTTTAGAATCTCTTAATAAATTCAATCCTTCACATCCTTCAAATCCAGCAATTTTATGTTTAGAAGCTTCAAAAACTTTAAGAAAATTTTCAACTTCTTCTGGCCTGAAACTCATTCTTACAATTCTATTTATCATTTTCTTCTAATTTTTCAACCATAATCATCGAGCCGGGCTTCAATCCTAATAATTGCGCTCCTTTTGCTCTATTCATGCAAATTTCTAATAATTCATTTTCATTAAAAACCGCTATTTCATCTCCTTCTTTACCTAAATAATAATTCGGAGCAATTTTATTGATGAAATTTCTCCTCCAATACAAAATTTTAAAAGGAGAATTTCCTACAAATGAATCAAATTCCATTTTACTGATATTGGTGATGGCATTTTGGTAACTATCAACCATCATAACCCTGCCTTTTAATATGTTATGCTCAACAAAAACATCAATACTTTGTAAAATTCTTTGAATTGTTCCAGGTTCTGCAATTCCCTTTAAATCACCTCTTTTAAAAAAATGAGCAATCACCTCTGGAAAAATATTTTTCTCTGGAAAAATCTCATTTACCCTATTTTCAAGTCCAGTAATTTTATAAACCTTCTTAGGTAACTCTTTGAATAACAATGAAAAAATAGAATTATCAGCTCCAATAAAAAAATGAGAATCAAACTCAACTACCAATATTTGCTTATGTAAAAAAATGGAGGTATCGACAGCTATTATATGCCAAGTGCCATCTGGAAAGTTTTTGTAAACCCCAGATAATACAAAAGCAGCCTGCATCACATTAAATTGTTCGGTTTCATGCGAAATATCCACTATCACTGCATTAGGCACTTTGCTGTAAATAGCTCCTTTTAGTGCTCCAATATAGTGACTTCCAGCACCATAGTCAGAAGTTAATGTGATAATGTTCAAAGCAGATGATTTTTCTTAAATTCGTTGCAAATTAACAACTAGCAAACGACAATTTGAACACTAAAGAAATTAGCATCGACCATTTTGAACCAACTTTGGTATTTGGTCCGCACAATAAAAACTTGAAAATACTTCAAAATCATTTCCCTAAGCTTAAAATTGTTTCAAGAGGAAACCAAATAATTTTAAGTGGAGATGAATTTACTATTGAACTTTTTGAAGAAAAATTTCAAGAACTCATACAAATTATCGATCAATTTGGCTCGATTTCGGAAGTTCAATTAGAAGCAATTTTAAGTGGAACAAATCCCAAAAAATCAAGTTCGAAAACTGAAGAAAAGCCAACAGAAACTGGTGATATAATCCTTTATGGCAATAATGGAAAAGTAATTCGTGCAAAAACTCCAAACCAAAGAAAAATGGTTTCATTACTTAATAAAAATGATATCCTTTTTGCTATTGGTCCTGCTGGTACCGGAAAAACTTATACTGCTGTTGCTTTAGCTGTGAAGGCTTTAAAAGAAAAGGAAATCAGAAGAATTATTCTAGCCCGACCTGCTGTTGAAGCTGGTGAAAATCTAGGTTTCTTACCGGGTGATTTAAAAGAAAAAATCGACCCTTATTTACGTCCATTATATGATGCTTTAGATGATATGATTCCTGCTGATAAGCTAAAATCATACATCGAAACTCGTGTGATTGAAATTGCACCAATGGCATTTATGCGTGGAAGAACTTTAGATAATGCTTATGTAATTCTGGATGAAGCGCAAAATGCTACCGACCTACAATTGAAAATGTTTTTAACAAGAATGGGACCCAATGCTAAATTTATTATCACTGGCGATTTAACCCAAATTGATTTACCTAAACAAGAACATTCAGGTTTATTAAAAGCAGTGAAAATTTTAGATGGAATTAAAGGAATTGAATTTGCATACCTTAGTTTTGAAGACGTGGTTCGACATAAATTGGTGAAAGACATCATCAAGGCATACGACCATAAAAAAGCACCTAAAACAGAATCCAACAACAAAGACTCAAAATAATCGGAAATGAAAGCACTTGTTCAAACCCAATATCAATTACCCAATCAGGTTTCGTTTTATAGAGGCAAAGTAAGAGATGTATATGGTATTGCAGATAAATACCTTGCAATGGTGGCCTGCGATAGAATCTCAGCTTTTGATGTGGTTTTACCTGAACCCATTCCTTTTAAAGGTCAAGTATTAAACCAAATTGCTGAACATTTTCTTGGTTTAACAAAAGATATCGTTCCTAATTGGCTTATCAATAGTCCCGACCCCAATGTAAGTATTGGTCATTTATGCAAACCACTTCCTATTGAAATGGTGATTCGTGGTTATTTAGCAGGTCATGCTTGGAGAGAATACAAAAGTGGTAAAAGAACTATTTGTGGTGTGAACATGCCCGATGGAATGAAAGAGAATGACCGTTTTCCAGAACCCATCATCACTCCTACCATTAAAGCAACAGAAGGACATGATGAAGACATTTCACGCGAAGATATTTTGAAACAAGGATTGGCATCGGAAGCTGAATATGTACAATTAGAAAATTATACCAGAAAACTATTTGCTTTTGGAACAGATTATGCGGCCAAACAAGGTTTAATTTTGGTTGATACCAAATATGAATTCGGAATAAAAGATGGCGAAGTGATGTTAATGGATGAAATTCATACACCCGATTCAAGTCGTTATTTTTATGCGGATACTTATGTTGAAATTCAGGCAAAAGACCAACAACAAAGACAATTATCAAAAGAATTTGTAAGGCAATGGTTGATTGAAAACGGATTCCAAGGTAAAGAAGGACAAACAGCTCCACACATGCCAGAAGAATTTATCAATTTGGTTACTTCAAGATATATAGAACTATTTGAAAAAGTAACGGGTAAAACCTTCATCAAACAAGATTATGAAAATGTAATCAACCGTGTTGAAATAAATATGGTAGAAGCATTGAGTAAGATGTAATAAAAAGAGCTTGTTAATAAAGTTTCTAAGAATCGAATAAAAGATTTTCTGTCAATTAAAAAAGAGGCTGTTTCATCATTTGAGGCAGCCTCTTTTTTGTGATACTTCTCTATTCTAAGTTCTACTTGCCAAACACTTTCATGTTTTACCCAAGTCCTTGTTGTCCCATTTGTCCTTTGCCCCACAAGAAAAAATAAGCTTACTAAATGAAAAACCTTTATCTTGATTTGAAGTGTTTTGCAAATTCAGAAAGCTCTTTAGGTAAACAATAACTTGCTACTAAAGCCGGATTTCTTAATGTTGCCAAATAAATAGAACTAAAAGGATTAATTGCATAATACCTTTAATCAGCCAGGTTTTCTTCTGCTGCTCTGTTGTGATGCCAAAATCGGAAACGTGATAAATCACGTTACTACATTGATTAATTATGGTACTACGAAAGGTTTTGTATTCTGGCAATTGGGGAGGCTGAATAAATCAAAAAACCTAAAAATTTGCCGATGAAATTAAAATTATTTAGGTAATGTTTTATGAAAGGTAGAATCCGACTTTAAAACAATTAGTATCTTATGATTAATTAAAAAAACTTGGAGTTAAATAAAATACAGTATCAATAAATTGAAGTGCTCCATGTTCCGTTAACACATTTTCATCATGCAAATCCTCAAGTATTATGCCCAATTCAGGATTAAAATAATCATTATTCTTTTTATTAATAAAGCCATTTTCAGCCAAAAACACCTTTACATTTTCTAAATTTGTTGGTTCTGTTGAAATAACATAAGGTTATTTAACAACAGCAAACAAGGATTCTTTTTTATAAAACCCAATTAATTCATAAGCGAGATGTGGGAAGAAAAAATTATGAAGTAATAAACTATGAAAATAATCAAGCCAAAATTCATAAAATATTGAATCGTTAAGTTTTAGAATATAGTTATAATCTTCGCATTCATATACCTTTTGCTCTGCTCCTTCGCTTATATACTTTGATTCATCAATAGAGTCTATCCAAAGTTTATTTTCATGTATGAATTCAATTAGGATCTTTGCTTCCTCAATTTTGAGGAATTCTGATTCTTCAACTTTTTGACTTGTAACCTTTTTTCTTGTAAGGTAGTTGGAGATTGATTGGATATTTTTTCCATGCCTAACTTCTGCATTTCCTGAAATGACATTTTGTAATTCATTTTTCGACAACATTTTAACAAAAATAAGCCATTTAGTTCAATTTTCGAATTAGAAGATATTTAGGGCCTGCTGAAAAAGACAGAAACAGGTCAGATTTTGGACGCTGCCAAAATAGATGTATATATTGGCAGCAACGACAAAGATGGCCTTGTTTCTGTCTTTAAGTAAATTGAAAACTAATGGAACTTGATGAAAGGATTTTTAAGTAATTGTTCTTAAAACCTTGCATGTGATTTATAAAAAACTAATTCAATTGATTTATAATTAGTGCTAGTTAAGATTTTCAGCAGGCCCGAGGACAACAAGGACCCTTTCATTTATTTGATTTAAACATCCAATAATTTGTAATTGCAAAAGTTTGTAAAACAGCGGTATGCTTGTTTGGTAAATTTTTCATTTTTGGGATGTACGATTTTGGATTGAGGATTTTAGATTTGGGATTTTAGATTTGGGATTATTTTGATCATGAAATCATCCATTCGCCTCCTTTATCAGGGCCTATTCTGGTAATTATTTTACTTTCCTTTAATTTTTTAAGTTGAAGTTCAATTGCTCTTGTTGATTTGCCAATTTTTATTGACAACTCCTCAATGGTTATTTTAGAATCTTGTTCAATTAATTTCAAAATTCTCTCTGAAGTTTTCTCCGAAGTTTTCTCCGAAGTTTTCTCCGAAGTTTTTGCAGAAGTTTTTGCAGAGCGTTTCAGGCAAATACTAAACATACCTTCAGTGTTATATTCTGGTTCTGGTAGTCCTGCTTCTTGCATTAAATCTTTCATTCTAACTATACCTGAACCTATTTTTTCTACCAAGTGCATTCTTGCAAAAAGGCCAAAAATGAGAGGATTTCTGGAATGACTCCTCTTTCCAAAATCAGCAAGATTAATTGCACTTACCAAGCCGCCCGGATTACTAATTTCAACGCGATCATCAAATAATTCAACCATGGTAACTGCACCTTTTTCATAATAATCCCGGTGCGACAAACTATTGATAATTGCCTCCTTAAAAACTGTTTCAGGTATTTCCCAATTCTCTTTTCGGGGTCCGGAACCTTGTCCTTCTATATCATACCTAACACTAATCTTTTTCTTAAGCCAATGAATGGTTTGCGTATATTGTTTATATAAAGGCCCTCCAAAAAGCTTATCATCATTAATAAATCTTTTATCAATCCCATCAAATTCTACACAACGAATGATGGCTTGTTCAAAATACTTTTCAGGTTCAATTCCAAAAAACAATACAGCTCCATTTTTGAAGTTTCCATTGGGGTCAACCAACTTTAAATTCTCATAAATCTGGCTGTTAGAAATATTTGAACTTATAGGGCCTATCGCTTTAAAATCATTTAATAGGATTTCATCGACCTCATTTAAAACAGAAAATTCTTTACATATACCTTCATCGAAATAGATTTTATCTGACTGTTGAAAAAAATCACGCATTTGCTCTGCGGTGGTAAGCTTTTGAGAATTTGGCCCAAGGCGAACATATATTGCACCAGAGAGAATATAAGGCTTATTTGAACCTGATGGAACTTCAATTACGCCAATAGTTTTACCATCTACTTCAACAAATGATAAACTACAATTTAATGCCGGTGTTATTTCTCTTAAACTATTTTGAATAGCTGAGCGTTTCGCATTATCTATAATTACTCCTTGAATTTGATTGTTATCATCTACTCCTAATAATAAAACTCCACCAGCAGCATTTGCAAAGGCACAAACCTCTTCACTCAATTCCCTAACTTTAGATGGAACAGATAATTTAAATTCAACATTATATCCTTCTCCACTTGATATAATTGCAATAATTTCATCGACACTTATCATATTACTCTATTTTCCTTCTCGATATTTCATCAAATTTAAATGAAATTATGAATAATCATTTTCCTGAAATATGCCATTTTTAGTCAAATAAACCCAAACCTATACTCTCCTCCATTCCAAGTGCGGCTTGCTTACGGCGCTCTAAACTGAGAATAATCTGAAGTGGAAATGCCTTCTCAAGCGAACTTTTATAGATTTTAGCTAGGTAATTTTATAAATCTTACATTCTTTAAAACTACTCTTCATACAAGGCAAGATTTAATTTGTTTATTTTTCTAAATCCTTTATGTGCTGTAAGTAAAGGAATTTCTAATACTATTGAAGTGGCAGCAATGATGCTATCTGGCAATTTAACTTGATGCTTTTGTTTAATTTAGATTGTATGCTTTTTTATTTCTTCATTGATATCAACTATGATACAATCGTCCAAAAAAAAAATTTCACCGCCACCTGTTCCTTTGTTGAAATGCCTTTGTATCCAAGTAATTCTAGTTGTGTAATAAATGAGACTTAAACTTGCGAACCATTAATAATTTCTGCAATGGTTGTATTGCCAGATAACAGATAGAGTGCAATATTGGTATCAATTAGAAAGTTAGGACCACTCATCTCTCAATCTTTTTTGAATAGTTAATGGATGTTCCTTCAATTTTATTACCCCACAATATTTTACAGCGTCCAATCCTCTCTTACTCTTGAGTTTTTCAAGCGATTTTTTAATGGAGGCTTTACTACTTCCTTGCTTAAAAACAGTTACCATTATTATAATATTTTGATTAACAAAAATACACTTTTTAAATTTAAAATGGATTCCAACTCTTTTTAATTGTTGATGTTTAATCATTGAGGATTTACTCCGCATTGTTCTAGTAAATATAATTAATTTTACTTGCCAGCGGCGCACCAAACGGAGAATAATCTGTAGCACTTATTCTTTCTGCCGCAAAGTAATTGAAAGTGGTGCCGGTGAAGACTGCTGTTTTCTTATCTGAGATGACTGTTTACACATTGCTTAAGTGATTGGATAATTCACTGCGTTTGGCTGCTCTTTCTAATTGGTAAGAACTAAATAAATAAATTAATCTTCGGGTGTTTTTTTAGGTATTCGTTGGATTAATTTACTTTTATTTAGTATTTATTTCAACAGACTTATTTCTAAATTTAATCTACTTTATTATTCTTGCGGGGTAAAGGACAAATAGCACAACAAAAATTCTTTCATTTATTTGATTTCAACATCCAATAATTTGTAATTACAAAAGTTTGTAAAACTGCAGTATGCTTATTTGGTAAATGTGGTAAATTTTTCATATTTTTGGGTTATGAATTTTGCACAATACATTGAATCAGACCATCAAGTGATGCTTGGCAAACCAATTGTTAAAGGAACAAGGATAACAGTTGAGCTGATTTTAAAGAAATTATCTGAAGGTGCAAGTGTAAATGAACTTATTGCGGTTTATCCCAATTTAACAGAAGTTCAGATTAGGGCATGTTTAGAATATGCTTCTTTGGTCGTGTCTCAAGAATTAGTCTTGCCTGATTGATGATAATAATTGCCGATGAAAACATTCCCATTTTATTGCAAGAGAAATTGATTGCAAAAGAGTTTAATGTAGTTTCAATATTTAATGATTTTAGAGGAATTACTGATTTTAAAATTATTGAGTTGGCTCAAAGTTATAATAACGCAATCATTCTTACAGAAGATAAGGACTTTGGGGAATGGGTTTTTGCCCATCATATTAAAAACTTGAGTGTAGTTTTTTTGAGATATCATTTTAAGGAAACAGATTTAATCTTTGAAAAAGTTACCCAGCTTTTTTTAATACATCAATCTGAATTGTTAAATAGGTTCACCACAGTAACTGTTAATAAAATTAGGACTCGAGAATTATATTAAAAGCGAATAGGTTGTAATAAAATTTGAGAAATTTTTGTATTACCATTTAAAATCGCAAAAAGCAATATTAACTTCAACTACAATTCTCATAATCCAAGCTTTTCTTTAGTTTTTTTCCACCTTCCCTTTTTTATAGATTTAACAAGAAGACCCACTTGATTTTGAGATGCTTTTGATTTTTGACCAATTTCTCTAAATTCTAATAAATCAGCCATATCCTGCAGAACATCCACATTCACATTGATAGGAAGTCTGAATATCACCTCTGTTTTTGTTCTTTCGATTATCATAAACTTAAATTTTGCTTACACGAGTTTAATCATAAATAGCAAAATATTTTCAACCACGTTTTATTCCTTAATGATTGGACAATTCATAATGTTTTGCTCCTCGTTCTAATTGGTAAGAACCAAACAAATAGGTGAATCTTTTGGTTTTTCAATGACGTATTCGGTGTATTAATTTGATTGTTTTTACTCATTATTTCAAAAGACTTATTTCTTAGCTTAAATAATCTTGTGGGACAAAGGACAAATGGGACAACATTGACCTGAGTATAACATGAAGGAGTATTTCTTAGATTGATTTTTTTTAAAATGTAGGATGCCCAATAAATGCCAAAATTAACTAGCCACCAATGCCGGATTTCTTAATGTTGCCAAATAAATAGAACCCATTGGGTCATTAGCAAAATACCAGTTTATCAGCTAGGTTTTCTTCTGCTGTTCTGTTGTGATGCCACTACCCGAAACGTGATAAATCACGTTACTACATTGATTAATCATGGTACAACTCAAGGTTTAGTATTTTGGAAATTTAGTAAGCTGAATAATGTTCAAAGACCCATTTCTGAGCAAGCAAATTCAAAATTGTCTAAGCTGGTGTTTAGGAATTTTTTGTTAAATAGAAGTTAAATTTAAAACTGAAAATATCCACAAATATGAATCTAAATTACGAGTACTTTTGATTCTAAAAATAAGGTTTCAGGAGCTATATCTAATTCATTTGACCATTGTACAGTGCCCATAAAAACGTGAGCTGTTTTAAAAAGTTGGATATCTTTTAATTCATTAAAATCGCCCATTTCTAAATAAGGTTTTACATCAAACAATCGATGAGAGCCATCATTAAAAACACAATTTAATGTAAAATCATCATTTCCTTCAACTTGAATTAATTTTGGTGACATCTGTATTTTTTATTTTAATGGTTCAATTTTAAAAACTCTATTTCCGCTTACTGCAAGATTCCAGTTTGCCATTAGTTCATCTTTATGGATTTCAATCCAAGCCTGCAAAAGTTTCATTTTATTTCCTTGAATTTCACCCTCAATTACGCTTCCATCTGGGATTGCTACTACAACCTCCTGCTCTCCATAGGTAACATGTATATGTGGCAAACGGTGTTGTTTGTTATCAAAATAATAGATTGAAACTATAATTCCGTAAAACATTGATAATACAGCCATTTAACAAAGTTAAGTATTTTACTTTTGTATTCAAAAAACCTAAAACAAAACACATTCCCTAAGTGATTGGCCAATTCATACCTTTTGGCGCCTCTTTCTAATTGGTATGAACAAAACAAATAAGTGAATCTTCGGGTTTTTCTATGACGTATTCGTTGGATTAATTTGCT
This sequence comes from Bacteroidia bacterium, assembly GCA_051861545.1. Lineage (GTDB taxonomy): Bacteria > Bacteroidota > Bacteroidia > UKL13-3 > UKL13-3 > CAISCU01. The sequence goes on from JBIMKP010000030.1 coordinate 50,269, forward strand.
TGTTTTTACTCAATATTTCAAAAGACTTATTTCTAAGCTTAAATAATCTTGTGGTACAAAGGACAAATGGGACAACAAGGACCTGAGTATAACATGAAGGAGTATTTCTTAGATTGATTTTTTTTAAAATGCAGGATGCCCAATAAATGCCAAAATTAAATAGCAATCAATGCCGGATTTCTTAATGTTGCCAAATAAATAGAACCCATTGGATCATTCGCAAAATACCTTTAATCAGCCAGGTTTTATTCTGCTGTTCTGTTGTAATTCCGCTGCCCTGAACCTGATCTATCATGGTACTACGCAAGGTAGTAGTATTTTGGGAATTTAGGAGGCTGAATAAATACGAACGTCCTATTTCTTCACAGTTAAATTCAAAATTGTCTAAGCTGGTGTTTTGGAAAATTTCGTTGAAGTCTTCTATTAGCGCGAGTTCTTCCTTAATTTCATTACTCCAAACAGTATATAAATAGTCTTGAAAGCCTGCCATGTGTCTAGGACATTCTTCATATCCGGGTGTTGAAACTATTAATGCGTTTAATTCGTTTAATTCCAAAGTAGCTATGTAATCTGTTAAACTGGTCATATCAGTCGAAAAATCTGATTGTGTTATGTTCATATTTGTTAGCAAACTTGAATAATAAGTTGGATCAGCATAATAAATAAATTCCATATATGCCATCAACAAATTATGGTTTAAAAACACATGCTCTATAAAGGATTTATAATTCGGTGCTTCATTCTCCAGCTTTCTATTCTTCATGCAATTGCATATGTGTTCAAAATTAAGATTAGCTGTGTTTTTTAATATTTCCACCAATTCAACTCTATCATAATTAAACCATACCCTATCTCCCAAATCGCCATCAGCATTTAAAACCAATTCAGGGTTAAAACTGCTATGGTTTAAAAACCAATCGGTATTTGCACTCGACGATAAGATATCAGCTTTTAATGCTGCTACAAAACCCGGTGCGCCGGCAGAATGTGCATTGGCCATAAACCAAGCAAAACTCTCAGCACTGGTTTTATTGGTTAATGAGGTATTTACTTGTGCATACGTTAGGTTAACATAATCAATGGTTTTTTGGAAGTTTCTTGAATAAGTTACCATGATATTACCTTGCGCATCCCTCACATAATAGGTATAGGTGCGCATATTACTGCCTTTTGGTATCACAATTTTTACAGCTCGGTGTCCATCTGGTGTATACTCAAATTCTAAATCGGGTTTGTTACTTGTTGTTGTGCGAGTAATCCGTTTTATTTTTCCATATACCGTCCATTCTATCTTGTCTATTTCTTCACTCATGTCTTTTGTTAAATTACCTATTTCATCATATTGGTAATTCAACACATTGTTTTGGTTGTCTATATCGTCGGTATAATTATTGGTATAGGTATTGTTATCTGTTACATAACTCAATTGGTTTGTTAACTCCAATTGTCCACTGGCATAAGCCAATCCCGAAGCATTTTCAATATCACCTGTTTGGTTATTCACGGTATAAACGACTTGGGCATTGGCATTACTTAAATCATAGGCCTTGTAATAGTATTTTAAGTCGTCCATGTTTACCTGAGTGGCTGCTCCATTTCGTTTCTGACTTAAAATATTCCCATTGGCATCGTAAGTAAAGGTATTCTTCCAAGCTTGTGTGCTGGTTAAAACTGCTGTACTGGCATTCATGTGGTAGTATTCTGCAGATGCCAAACGGTTTAATTGGTCATATTTGTAGGCAGATACCAATGGTACTCCATTGCTAGTAAATTGCGCTATACTGGTAATCATTCTCGATATATTACCATTAAACAATTCTGGTGATATGGCATTGCTTAATGGCTAAATTCCCTTTATTTGTTGATTAATAATTATAACTAATAGAATACACTATTTCTTTATTGACTTCTGCAGTGGGACAACCAAATTTAAAAGTCAAATAACCGTGTTAGGTATTTTTTTGAGTCAGTTACTCCAATCGTCTTTTTAATTCTTCATTTCCATAATAATCATGAAGAAAAATTGGATAAGCACTAAGTACAGCAACAGTTTTATCTACACTTATGTGTTTCTCTATTTGTTTATTAAAAATCGTCGATTGGTCAATTATTTCATTTGGAAATTCGTATGAATCATTAACTAATTCATTCATTTTATTTAAATGAGCATGAATAAGTCCTCTCCAAACTTCAAAATCGTAACTATTAAAATCTATCAAATCATTAATGCAATTAGCATTAACTATTTTTTTATAGTTAGCAAAATCTTCGTTAGCAATCTTTAAGTTTTTAAATGAATCAAAGTTTACAATATGCTTCAAAGCTTCAACCATTGGATAACTAATATATAATTTCCCTTTTTCAGTTTCCTCATTGAAAAAATTTAATAAATCAATCAACTTTTGATCGCTGGCATTTGATGCATGACCATCATAGTCAAAAAACATAAAAATTTGAGCAAAGTCAGACCTTTTAAATTTGTTTAAAGTGATTTTATTTGCTTCAATATCTTTTACTAAATTGAAGGTATCTAAATATTCATCTTCTGAAATATCTGCATACATTTTGTAAATTGTTGTGCAATATGCACATGTAACATGAGAATTTTCATTTACAAAGAATTTAGTCAAATTATCTGTAATTGATTTTTCCTTTTTGGCTCCTTCAAAAATAAATAGAATATTATTCGACATTAAATGAACCTGCTTTATACATTTTTTCTAAATTGTGACCTTCACGCAATTCTTTATGAGTGCTGTTAGAAAATGAACAAATTTGTTTATTTGTCATTGTGAAATAACAATCAGGTCGCAGCAAATCGTTTGTCATAATTGATGTGTTATGAGTAGTAAGAATAAATTGCACACCAGTTTCTTTTAGCTTTTCTACAACCAAAGTAGACAATGAATGATGATAAAATGCATCAAATTCGTCGACAAAAAGAAATGAAACTTTAGCTCCTTCTTTAACACTTTGAAACCAAAAATAGAATAATGCAAGTGCCATTGTTCCTGTAGAAGCAATTTCTTGAAAAGAGATTAGTTTTCCATTGTTAAAATCAAACGCTATTGTACTTTTACCCATAACCTCAGCAATTGTGAGTTTACACTCAATTCCAGAAGTATTCAAGAAAGCCTCAAAATCGGAAACATTATTTCTTTTAATTATGTTTTCAAGGAAATCAGAATTACCAACATCCAATCCTTGATACATATTTTCTTTTAAAGAACGGAAATACAGCATTCTTTCTATAAATATAAAAAACTCTGTAAACACTTTATTGATTTCATTTTGTTCCAATTCCGTATTATTTTTCACATATTTTAGAATTGAAAGTTCTGAATTATCAATTGATGTTTTCAACATTTCAGCTCCTATAAAATTAAATTTAGCATTGGTATCATTAATTCTGTCAAAAACTGCCAACTCCTTTCCATCAATACAAAAACGCTCATAAACAATTGTTTTATAATCAAACTTTTTGTACTCATAGCTTACAATTTTCGAATTAATTAAAAACTCATAGGAAAATGAAGCAACATTCGATGCTGAATAAGCATTTAGGTAATTTTGATACGAATGTTCATTTCTTTCTTTATCTGTCAAATGCACTATAATATCAAAAATTGCAAATGCCAGATTCGATTTGCCAACTCCATTATTCCCATAAATTATGGCGTTGTTGACAGTTCCATTAACAATTGAATCTTTTTTGAACTGATAATCATTTACATCTGTCAGATCAAGTTCAAAGTCTTTTTCAAAACTTTTGAAATTCGAGACTTTAAATTTTCTAAGCATTTTGAATTTTTCTTGTAATTTTCTTCACAAAGATAATAAAATAAAAATACCGTAAAAAAATTACGGAACATATTTAAAACATTGGTTTTGAATTGATAAAAGATTCTTAGTTAATCCTTTATCAAATTCTATCCTCCCATATTATTTATTGTTTGCACCATACAGCATACCAGGACCCCGATAACAATGGGGATGATATTTTGCCACCAATGCCGAATTTCTTAATGTTGCCAAATAAATAGAACCCATTGGGTCATTCGCAAAATACCTTTAATCAGCCAGGTTTTCTTCTGCTGTTCTGTTTTGATGCCACAATCGGAAACGTGATAAATCACGTTACTACACAAGGTTTTGTATTTGAGGGATTGAAAACCAGCAAAAAACTAATGAGTTAACTATGAAAATTTCACTTTCTTATCAATAACTTATTCAGGTTTTATTCTTATGATTTTATTGTCACGAATGACAACCAAATCACTTTTTTTAAGTTTCTTAAATTCCATCAATTTTTCATGAACCAGTTCAAGACCTTTCAAAATCTTTTTTTTGTCCTCTATGTGTTTATCAGTTTTTATCATAGTAAATTTTTAAACGATTAAACTTTTCAAAATTTATAATATTTAAAGAAGAGCCAATCTGCTTATCAGCAATTAAATCATGTTTAGTATCAGAATTGTCAAAAATAAAATCATTCGCAAAATACCAGTTAATCAGCCAGGTTTTCTTCTGCTGTTCTGTTGTAATGCCGCTGCCCTGAACCTGATCTATCATGGTACTACGCAAGTTAGTAGTATTTTGGGAATTTAGTAAACTGAATAAATATGGAAGGCTTAGTATATCGAAGTTATATTATTCAAATTCCTCAAAAACTTGCATATGTTTTTTTAGCTTTATTTTCTTCAACTTTCCTTTTAAATTATACTTCTTAATATACTTCAATTCTCCATTAATATCATAAAACTTCCATTTGCCAATTTTTACAGGAACTTCAAAAATAAGGTATCTTACTTTAGCAGTCGGGAATAGGGCTGAAGTACCTTCATTACTTGATGTAGAATCCAAAAGATTATCTTTACTAAATTGACCTGAGAATTTTAATCTGCCATTTGTATAAAAGTAATAAACTTTTGTCATTGTCCTTTTATATTCATCTATTTTAAACAAATAACCTAATGAATCAAAGGCCTTAATCTTTCCAACTACTTTTCCATTTAAAAAATTACCCACCAACTTAACTCTATTATTGCTATAAAAAGTGACAATAGGACCTGATTTTAAACCAGCTTTAAAATTGGAAATTTCAATTGTATCATTTTTATTTTTTATATCACAAAATACAAAATAACCATTCCTAATAATTTTTCCGTTTGAATATAAATAAGTACCTTTCTTTATAAAACTTCTTCCATTAAATTCAATTAGATTATAAACCTCTATTAAATTATCCTTTTGAAATACAATTTTAACGTTTTTGTCCTTTTTTAAGAAACCAACATTTTTTGTATTAATTAGGTCTATAATTCTTAATTCATAGTTGTTAATTTGATTTTCTAGTACAACCTTTTCATTTGGATTTAAATCTTGACCAAACAAAAGATGAATTTTTAACAATGATAAAAATAATATATAATATTTTTTTAAGGACATGATGCAGATGATGTTGAAATTGAAACATTATAAGAATAATTGCCTGTAAAATTGTTGCTTGTCTGTTCATTTGCTGCTTGAACATTTACATTTAGTGAATTAGCTCCAATTGGTAAATTTAAAGTTAAAGTTTGATTTAATCCGCCAGTGCTAAAATTTGAAGCATTCCAAAGTAAATTACCAGATTTGTCAGTAATACTAACATTCCAAAGTTCATCTTGTGCACCAGAGTTAGAACCCATATTAAAAACAATTGAAGCTGAAGCCGAAATTCCTGCTGAATATGGAATACTTTCTGAATTTCCTGTTGGTGCTCCAAAATCTACACCATTATAACCACCTGTTGTATTTGACCAAGAAATGGTCGTTTTGGGCGCATCTAAAGGTAAAGTTAAGCCTATACTATAAACCGGCGGAGCAATTCTTCCTAAATCTAAAATTTTATTATCTGATTGATTATTTATTGTTTGATTCCCATTATATGGTATTAATGGCTCACGATTGCTAGACAATAATCTTGCCTCTCCGAATCTTCCAAATTGACTATTGCAAAAAACAGTTTGTAATTCTTGAATTCTAAAGTCATTTGAAAAAGTTAAACCATTATCCCATGATATCATTGCCATTCCAGCTGCAGATTGAAATTCAACAGATTCATTATTAATTAATGAAATTGACACATCAAGACCATTAGAGGTTTCTGACATTGTACCTAAATATCTTTCTTTACCATCTAAATCTATACAGGAGATAACTGCATTTTCGGCAAAACAATAAACGCTATTCCAAGGAAACGAAATTGCCAATGGATCCATGCTTAAAAACCTACCCAACCTAGTATCATGAATACGCATTCCATAATCTTGTTGGTTGCCATTGCCTTTCACCTCATTATCATTCTCCTTCCCATTAAACCCAAACCTATACTCTCCCCCATTCCAACTCCTACCTGCCAACGGTGCACCAAAAGGAGAATAATCTGTTGCGCTTATTATTTCTGCGGCAAAGTAATTGAAGCTAGTACCTGTGAAGACTGCGGTTTTCTTATCTGAAATGACTGTTAATACATTCCCTAAATGATTGGACAATTCATATCTTTTGGCTCCGCGTTCTAATTGGTAAGAACTAAACAAATAAGTTACTTCTTCTGGTGTTTCTATAACATATTCGTTTGAGGTAATTTGGTTGTCTAAGTTGAGGTCTCTTGCAACTCGTTTACTGTCGACGCCATGTAAGGCGTCGCTACAGCCATACATGTGCCATTCATCCACTTTAATTTCATCTACATAAAGGTTACTTTGTTGTGCAAACTC